>NZ_JBIRTB010000012.1:0-227374 GCF_044334475.1 Streptomyces sp. NPDC020780
CCGGGGGGCCGGCCCCACCCGTGTGGGCGGGGGCCCCGGCGGGCCCGGCGCGCCCCCGCCGGGGGGGCGCGGCCCCCCCCCCCCCCGGGGGGGGGGGGCCCCCCCGGGGGGGGGGGGGGGGGCCCACCCCTGCGCCGTTCGTCGCGCGGGCCATGGCGCCCTACGGCACCGGTCCCAGACGGACCGGCGGCGTCCCGGACGGTGTCTTCGCCGCCGGGACACGGCGCCTCCACCCGATCGCCGAGGCGTCACCGTACGGTCACGTCGAACGCCGCCGGCGCCTCGTCGAGCGCGACCGAGGGTGCGGTCCGAAACCGACGGGCCCGAACCCGGCCCGGACACGCCGGAACCGGCCGCCGTCGAACATCCCGCGGAAGCTGTCCCGGGACACCGCGCGCAGCAGCCCGGAGGTGCCAGTCGGGAGCTCGGGGCCGCAGGCGGAGAGCGATCCGCCCGTCCCCCGGCACCTGCGCGGACCGGCGCCGACGACGGCAGCGGTGTTGGTGGTGGACATCCGCGGACGGTACGGGGCGGTCGTCGACCCGAGCGACGTAAGGCGACGAGCGGCGGGTCCGGCACAGCAGGAGGGCCTCGGCGGCCTGCGGGCCGCCGAGGCCCTCCCACCCGTGGGCGGGTCGGTCAGGAGACCGTCAGCGCGCGGATCGCCGTCGGCGCGTGGCCCGGCTCCGACGCCACGTCCTCGAACTCGTTGACCGACGCGATGTCGGACCCGCTCATCGAGATGTTGGTGACCCGCTCCAGGATGGCCTCGACCACCACCGGCACCCGGAACTCGGCGGCCAGTTTCTTCGCCTCCTCGAAGGCCGGCAGCAGCCGGTCGGGCTCGGTGACCCGGATCGCCTTGCAGCCCAGGCCTTCGACGACCTTGACGTGGTCCACGCCGTAGACGCCCAGCTCCGGTGAGTTGAGGTTCTCGAACTCCAGGTTGACCTGGAAGTCGATGTCGAAGGCGCGCTGTGCCTGCCGGATGAGCCCCAGGTAGGAGTTGTTCACCAGCACGTGGACGTACGGGATGCGGTGCTGCGCCCCGACCGCCAGTTCCTCCAGCATGAACTGGAAGTCGTAGTCGCCGGAGAGCGCGACGACGGAGCCCTCGGGGTCGGCCGTGGCGACACCCAGCGCCGCCGGGATCGTCCAGCCGAGCGGCCCGGCCTGTCCGCAGTTGATCCAGTGGCGCGGTCGGTAGACGTGCAGCATCTGCGCCCCCGCGATCTGCGAGAGGCCGATGGTGGTGACGTAACGGGTCTCGGGGCCGAACGCCCGGTTCATCTCCTCGTACACCCGCTGCGGCTTCAGGGGCACGTCGTCGAAGTGCGTACGGCGCTGCAGCGTCGCGCGGCGCTCCTGGGTGGAGACCGCCCACTGCGAGCGGTCCTTCAGCCCGCCCGCCGCCTTCAGCTCGCGCGCCACCTCGACGAACAGCTCCAGCGCGGCCCGGGCGTCGGAGGCGATGCCGAGGTCCGGGGCGAAGATCCTGCCCAGCTGGGTGGGTTCGATGTCGACGTGGACGAAGGTGCGGCCCCGGGTGTAGACGTCGAGCCTGCCGGTGTGGCGGTTGGCCCAGCGGTTGCCGATGCCGAGGACGAAGTCGGACTCCAGGAAGGTCGCGTTGCCGTAGCGGTGGGAGGTCTGCAGACCGACCATGCCCGCGTTCAGCTCGTGGTCGTCCGGCAGGATGCCCCAGCCCATCAGGGTGGGGACGACCGGAACGCCGGTCAGTCCGGCGAACTCCACCAGGAGACCGGAGGCGTCGGCGTTGATGACGCCGCCGCCCGCGACGAGCAGCGGGCGCTCGGAGGCGTTGAGCATCTCGACGGCCCGCTCGATCTGCTTGCGGGTCGCCGCGGGTTTGTGTACCGGCAGCGGCTCGTACAGGTCGGGGTCGAACTCGATCTCGGTGAGCTGCACGTCGATCGGCAGGTCGACGAGGACGGGGCCGGGACGTCCGGTACGCATCAGGTGGAAGGCCTGCTGGAAGACGCCCGGGACCTGGGCGGCCTCCAGGACGGTCGTGGCTGCCTTGGTCACCGGTGCGGCGATCGACGCGATGTCGACGGCCTGGAAGTCCTCCTTGTGGAGCACGGCCGTCGGGGCCTGGCCGGTGATGCAGAGGATCGGCACGGAGTCGGCGATGGCGGAGTACAGACCGGTGATCATGTCGGTGCCGGCCGGACCCGACGTGCCGATGCAGACACCGATGTTCCCCGCCGCGGCACGCGTGTAGCCCTCGGCCATGTGGGAGGCGCCCTCGACGTGGCGGGCGAGGGTGTGGTGCACCCCGCCGGCTGCCTTGAGCGCCGCGTAGAACGGGTTGATCGCCGCACCCGGCACACCGAACGCGTTGCTGACGCCTTCACGCTTGAGGATCTCGACTGCCGCTCGGGCAGCGGTCATACGAGGCATGGAGTGCTCCTGCTCGGACGTGGTGGATTCGGGCTCTGTCGCGCCACCTGAGAGACCAATTCCGCATGACGGAAATCTTGTTCTGCTATGTGGAATCAATCTAGGGCGGGCCCGCACGGCCGTCAAGGGACGAGAAGGTCAGGGGCCGGAGACGGCGGAAGACGGCATGGGGAGGCGGGACGGAGGAAGTGCGCCAAGTAGCTGCCCGCAGACCCGTTCCTGGTGGACGATGGGGGCACGCGCCGCGGTCGCCGCCGGGCCGGCGCCGGGAAGGGGGAGCACGTGGAATCCGTACCGGTGCGCTGCCCGGTCTGCCGCCGGGACCACGCGTACATCACGCCGGTCTACCCCTGCCCGTGCGGCTCCCCCACCGCCCCGCCCCTGATGCACGGCGCCCCGGTCGAACCGATAACGCACCGCACCTGGAACGACGACTGGGTGAGTGTGCGCTGCCACTCCTGCGGGCGGCGCGACCAGTGGCCGCATCCCGAACTCTGCTGTCCCTGCGGGGCCGTGCTGCGCATACCCGTACGACCGGTGGCGGCGCGGGGCACCACGCCCCCCGCCCCGGCCGGCCCCTCCCCCGCGCCCCCGCCGCCCACGGCCGCGCGTGACCGCCCGGCGTTCCGGCCCCTGGTGATCCGCACGGCCCGCGACGCGGTGAGCGCAGCCGCCCTCTACCTCACGTGGCTGGGTTACCGCGAGGTCGTCCAGTCCGAGGTGCGGTCGAGTTCCCGGATAGACCTGCGGGCGGCCGGGCTCATCGCACAGGTCGACTCGACCACGCGGGCGACCACCCCGCGCGAGGTCGAGTGCCTCTGGCTCCACGGCCTCAACACCTCGGTGACCGCAGTCCTCTTCTCCCTCGCCGGCTACACGCGTGACGCCCGCTCCCGCGCCGACGGTCTCGCCGTCCCGCTCTTCGTCATGGACCTCACGGGGACCCCGCAGCCGGTCAACGGCCCCGCCGACGCACTGGTCAGCACGGGCCCGTGACGGTCGGCCATACTGCCCCCGTGCGCCTCCGTTCCGCCCGCCGGTCCGAACTCCCCCTGCTCCAGGACATCGAGCGCGCCGCGGGCGAGCCGTTCCGCGCCCTCGGCATGCACGAGGTCGCGGACGACGAGCCGCCGTCTCTCGGGCTGCTGCGGCACTATCTCCTCGACGGACACTGCTGGGTGGCCGCGGACGAGGAGACGGACCGCCCCGTCGGCTACCTGATCGCCGGCCGGGTCGACTCGGCCGCCCACATCGAGCAGGTCTCGGTCCTCCCGGCGGCATCCCGCCAGGGCGTGGGGCGGGGCCTCATCGACCACCTCGCCGACCGGGCCGGGGAGCAGGGGCTGAGGGCTCTCACCCTGACCACGTTCGCCGAAGTCCCCTGGAACGCGCCGTACTACACCCGTCTCGGTTTCCGGACACTGGCCGAGGACGAGATCGGCGCAGGGCTGCGGGCGATCAGGGCGCGGGAGGCCCGGCTCGGCCTGGACCGCCGACCGCGCGTCTGCATGCGCCGCGAAAGTGCCGGAGGCACGAGGCCATGATTTCGGTCACCTGTGCCCCGCCAGCCGCATATGTTCGGGCTGTTGTCAGTATGGGGACGTAGAGTGAAGACATGGTCTTAACTCATCGGCTCCCCATCCCCTCCACGCCCGTCCTCCCGATGCAGCCGACACATCCGGCCGCCGTCGAGGCGAACGAGGCGATCCGTGCACTCGTGGACGCCCGGGCCGGCCAGGACTGGTCGTCCGTGGAGTCCGCGGCGTACGAGGTGCTGCTCATCGAGTGGGCGGCGGCGACCCAGGGCATCAGCTCCGACATCATCGAAGCAGCCTGATCCGCCGCCCGGTCCGGCCCGGCGCTCCGGGCCGGACCCCTCAGACGCCGTAGCCCTCGCGCAGTTCGACCTTCCGGACCTTGCCGCTCACGGTCATCGGGAAGGCCTCCAGCACGCGCAGTCGGCGCGGGATCTTGTAGTGCGCCAACTGCTCACGGCAGTACGCCGTCACGTCCTCCAGCGTCGGCGGGTCCGCGGGGTCGCGCGGAATGACGCAGGCCAGGATCTCCTCGCCGTACGTGTCGTCGGGCACCCCGACCACCTGGACGTCGGCGATCTTCGGGTGACCGTGGAGGAACTCCTCGATCTCCCGCGGGTACACGTTCTCTCCGCCGCGGATGATCATGTCCTTGATCCGGCCGACGATCCGGACGTAGCCGTCGTCCCGCATCACCGCGAGGTCCCCGGTGTGCATCCACCGGCCCGCGTCGACAACCTCGGCGGTCCGCCCGGGCTGGTCCCAGTACCCGAGCATCACGCTGTAACCGCGGGTGCACAGCTCACCGGCCTCGCCACGCGGCACCGTCACCCCCGTCACCGGGTCGATCACCTTCACCTCGATGTGCGGCATCACCCGGCCCACCGTGCCGGTGCGGCGATCGAGGTCGTCGTCCCGGCGGGTCTGGGTGGACACGGGCGAGGTCTCCGTCATGCCGTAGCAGATGGACACCTCCGCCATGTGCATCTCGGCGACGACCCTCTTCATCACCTCGACGGGGCACGGCGACCCGGCCATGATCCCGGTCCGCAGCGAGGAGAGGTCGTACGAGGAGAAGCCGGGGAGGTTCAGCTCCGCGATGAACATCGTCGGTACGCCGTAGAGCGAGGTGCAGCGCTCCTGCTGGACGGCGGCCAGCACGGCGGCGGGCTCGAAGGCCGGGGCCGGGATCACGATGCAGGCGCCGTGCGAGGTGATCCCGAGATTCCCCATGACCATGCCGAAGCAGTGGTAGAAGGGCACCGGCAGGCAGACCCTGTCGTGCTCGGTGTAGGCAATCAACTCCCCCACGAAGTAGCCGTTGTTGAGGATGTTGTGGTGGGAGAGCGTGGCTCCCTTCGGGAAGCCGGTGGTGCCCGAGGTGTACTGGATGTTGATCGGGTCGTCGCAGGACAACTCCGCCTCACGGGCGTACAACTGCTCCAGGGTGACGGACTGTGACGCCGTAGTCAGCTCGTCCCACGACGGGTCGCCGATGTAGTGGACGGCGCGCAACTCGGGGCAGTCGGCGCGCACCTGGCCGACGAGCGCGCGGTAGTCGCTGGTGCGGTGGGCGAGCGAGGCCACCAGGAGGGAGATCCCGGCCTGGTGGAGTACGTACTCCAACTCGTGCGCCCGGTAGGCCGGATTGATGGTGACCATGACGGCGCCGATGCGGGCCGTCGCGTACTGCACGAGTACCCACTCCGGGCAGTTGACCGCCCAGATGCCGACCCGGTCGCCCTTGGCCACCCCCGACGCCATCAGCCCGCGGGCCAGCTCCTCCACGTCCGCGCCGAACTCCGCGTACGTCCAGCGGCGCCCGGACACCACGTCGACCAGCGCCTCCCGCTCCGGGAAGGCCTCCACCGCGCGGGCCAGGTTGCGGCCGATGGTGTCGCCGAGCAGGGCGGTCGTGCCGGTGCCGTGCGCGTAGGACGGCCCGATCATCGCAGGTCCCCCTCGTCGAACTCGGTGCCGGTTCCCTGGGCGGTGCGCTCGCGCAGTTCGATCCGGCGGATCTTGCCGGACACCGTCTTGGGCAGCTCGGCGAACTCCAGCCTGCGCAGGCGCTTGTACGGGGCGAGGACGGCGCGGGAGTGCGCGAACAGCACCTTCGCCGTCTCCGGACCGGGCTCCCAGCCCTCCGCGAGCACGACGTACGCCTTCGGGACGGCGAGCCGCACCGGGTCGGGGGCCGGCACGACCGCCGCCTCGGCCACCGCCTCGTGCTCCAGCAGGGCGCTCTCCAGCTCGAACGGCGAGATCTTGTAGTCGGAGGCCTTGAACACGTCGTCCGCGCGGCCCACGTACGTGATGTAACCGTCCTCGTCACGGGATCCGATGTCCCCGGTGCGGTAGTAGCCGCCGGCCATCGCCTCGGCCGTGCGCTCCGGATCCCCGTGATAGCCCGTCATCAGCCCCACCGGCGCGGTGGCGAGGTCGAGCGAGATCTCCCCCTCGGCGGCGCCCGGTTCGCCGGTCACCGGGTCGAGGAGTTCCACCGTGAAGCCGGGGCTGGGGCGGCCCATGGAACCGGCCTTCAGCGGCTGCCCCGGGGTGTTGGCCACCTGGACGGCGGTCTCCGTCTGGCCGAAGCCGTCCCTGATGGTGACGCCCCAGGCGCGCCGTACCGTCTCGATGACCTCGGGGTTGAGCGGTTCGCCCGCCGCGACGACCTCGCGCGGCGGGGTCCTCAACTGCGAGAGGTCGGCCTGGATCAGCATGCGCCAGACGGTGGGCGGGGCACAGAAGCTGGTCACGCGCGAGCGGTCCATCTCCGCCATCAGCCGGGCCGCGTCGAAGCGGTCGTAGTTGAAGATGAAGACGGTGGCCTCGGCGCTCCACGGGGCGAAGAGGTTCGACCAGGCGTGCTTCGCCCAGCCGGGCGAGGAGATGTTCAGGTGGACGTCACCGGGCTTGAGCCCGATCCAGTACATGGTGGCCAGATGCCCGACCGGGTACGAGACGTGGGTGTGCTCGACCAGCTTGGGGCTCGCCGTCGTCCCGGAGGTGAAGTAGAGCATCAGGGGTTCGTCGGCGTCGGTCTCCCGGTCCGCCGTGAACCTGTCCGGTGCCGCCTCGGCCTCGCTGTAGGACAGCCAGCCCTCCAGGTCTCCGCCCACCGCCATACGGGTGTAGTCGCCGGGCACCTCGTCGAACTTGGCCGCGTCCTGCGTCCGGGCCAGGACGTGGCGCACCTTGCCGCGCTCCACCCTGTCGCGCAGGTCGGCCGGGCCCAGCAGCGGCGTGGCCGGGATGACGACGGCGCGCAGCTTCATCGCGGCGAGGGCCGTCTCCCACAGTTCGGCCTGGTTTCCGAGCATGACCAGGATCCGGTCGCCGGCCCTGACGCCCCGGGCCCGCATCCAGTTCGCGGCCCGGTTGGACCTGGCCGCCATCGCGGCGAAGGAGACCTCGGTGCGTCCGCCGTCCTCCTCCACGATGTGCAGGGCGGTTCGGTCGTTGCCCTCGGCGATGACGTCGAACCAGTCGAGCGCCCAGTTGAAGTGGTCCGAGCGGGGCCAGCGGAAGCCCTCGTAGGCCTTCTCGTAGTCCTCGCGGTGTTCCAGCAGGAAGTCCCGGGCCACCCGGAACCTCTGCGTCGCGCTCGTTGCCGGCATGTGCCCTCCTCATGACGAACCCGTCCTTTAACATCATGTGAACAGTGACCCAGATCTCACCACCCCCGAACGGGGGGGAGGACCTTCAGGGCGGAGAGTCATCGGCGTGCCGGAACCGGGCGAGGCGATCGAACTGCAGGCGGCGCTGCTGCGGCTGCGCCGCACCAGCGGGCTGCCCATGGTGTTCGGCGGACTGCTCTCCGACGCCCGCCACGCCCGGATCGCCGAGCTGAACGGCGCGCAGACCACCGCGCTGCGCGGACTCGTCATCTCGGCGGGCAGCGGACTGGGCGGCAAGGCGATCGCCCTGTCGCGCCCGTGTGCGGTGACCGACTATCCCTCCTCCCGCCACATCAGCCACGAGTACGACGTGGCGGTGGCCGCGGAGGGCCTGCGCTCGGTCGTCGCGGTGCCCGTCGTCGTGCGCCGCACGGTGCGCGGAGTGCTGTACGGGGCGCTGCGCGCACCGCTCACCCTCGGGGACCGTACGTTCGACGCGGCCACCGCGGCCGCCCGTGACGTGGAGCAGGCACTGGCCGTCCGGGACGAGGTGCGGGAGCTGCTGGCGGCCACCCGGGAGCACCTGGGCGGCCCGGGTGCCGGCTCCGGCACCTGGGAGGACGTCCGTGAGGCCCACCGCGAGCTGCGCGCGCTGGCCCCGCGGATCAGCGACCCGGCCCTGCGGGGGGAACTGCTCGCCGTGTGCGGACGCCTCGCCTCGGCCGCGGACACGGGAGCGGGGCCGGCCGGCTCTGCCGCGGCCCCTGCCGTACGGCTGGCGCCCCGCGAGCTGGACGTGATCGCCTGCGTCGCCTCCGGGGCGACGAACGCGTCGGCGGCCGAGCGGCTCGGGCTGCGCCCGGAGACCGTGAAGGGCTACCTGCGCTCCGCGATGCGCAAGCTGAGCGCCCACACCCGCCTGGAGGCGGTGGTGGCCGCGCGCCGGGCGGGGCTGCTGCCGTGAGGGATCAGGCCTGGCGGTCGGGGAAGTCGACGAAGGCGGCGAACCGGACGTCGCAGGCGGGTGCGGGCGACATCACCGTCATCATGTGCTCGGCCTCCTCCGCGATCTCCGCACGCCGGGCGGGGCCGAGTGCGCCCAGGTCCTGGACGGTGACGGTCGCCTTGTCCGCGGTCTCGTCGAGGCGCCAGAGCGCGGCCAGGAAGCCGTCGACGAGCACGGTGCCGTAGGACTGGTTGCCGACCCCGTTGCGGCCCTTGAGGGCGGGCGGGATCACCCGGGTGCGGTCGGCGTGGCCGAGCAGAAGGTTGTCGAACTCGGGCAGGAAGCGCGGTGGGGCCGGGGTGTCCGGGTCGGGACGCGGGGCGTCGGGCAGGTCGAAGAGCTCCGTGCCGCTCCCGTCGCGGAAGGTGACCAGCCGCGGTCGCAGCCGTTCGAACACCTCGCGCATCCGGGTGAGGCCGGCCCACGTCTGCATGTCCTTCACCGACGCGGGCCCGAACGCGCCGAGATAGCGCAGCACGGTCTCCTCGGGCGAGGCCGCGGGCCCCGGCGGGCGGCCCAGCCAGTGCTCGGCCGTCGTCAGGGCGACCTGTCCGCTGCGGCCCCACAACCCGCGCGGGGTCACCTGGACGAGCGGCAGCAGGCAGCGGGCGGCGACCGCGAGGGCCCGGGGGTCGGCCTCCGGCCAGTGGACCAGCAGCTCCTGCCTCAACTCCTTCATGGTCCGGGGCCGTTCCTCCACGAGTTCCCTGCTGAGGGCGGCGAGCCGGTCGAGGTCCACTCCCGTGAGCCCGTGCCGGAACACGGCGAGCTCCCGTTGGCGGGCCGGCTGTACCAGCGGGCGCAGGGCGAGGGCGTCCTCGGCGGTGTGGGTGTGGAGGGTCGAGCGCAGGGTGACGATCCTGACCACCTCGCGGGACTCCATGAGCGCGGAGAGGTCCCCCGGGTCGAAGCCCTCGAGCCGGGCGAAGAGCTGGAAGTACGGCGGCCTGGTGTTCTGCGCCTGCAGCCCGAGCAGGTGCCGGACGGTGCCCGCCACCGGTGCGGCGGTACGGCTCAGCAGCAACTGGCGTGCCAGCGTTGCCCTGTTGAGGGCCCGGGTGGAGAGTACGGGAGGATGCTTCACGGCCATGGGCCGCAGGGTACGCGCCGCAGCCAGGCGTGTCCGACACCCCCAGGGACGCGGTATCGCAGGTGAGGCCCGGCCGGCCGCCATGATGGTGACGTGATCAGTGTCCTGTTCGCCGTCCTGACCGCCCTCAGCAACGGGGCCGCGTCGGTACTCCAGCGGCGCGCCGCCCTGAAGGTGCCGCACGGCGAGACGATGCGCCTGTCACTGTTCGGCTACCTGCTGCGCCAGAAGGTGTGGCTCGGCGGGATCGCCCTGGTGATCCTTGCGGCGGTCTGCCAGGCCGTGGCGCTGGCCACCGGCCCGATCGCCGTGGTCCAGCCGATCTTCGTGATCGAGCTGCCCGCGACGCTGCTGCTCGCCGGTTTCGTCATGCGGGCCGGGTTGCCCCGGACCGCGTGGCTCGGGGTGGGGGCGATGACGCTCGGCCTGGCGCTCGCCATGGCCTCCGCCGCGCCTGTCGGGGGGAGCGGGAGTGTGCGGGGGGCCGCGTGGGTCCCGGCCCTGGTCCTCACCGGTCTCTTCGAGACCGCCCTGATCGCCGCCGCGCTCGCGCTGCGCGCCAACACCCGGGCCGCCCTGCTCGGTCTGGCGGCGGCCTGCGCGTACGCGCTGACGGCGGCGCTGATGAAGGACGCCATGGCGCGGCTGGAGGCGGGGGGTGGTCCGGTGGCCCTGCTGACGGCCTGGCAGCTGTACGCCACGGCCGTGGCCGGTGTCGGCGCGCTGTTCCTGCTCCAGAACGCGCTGCAGGCGGGCACGCTGGTGGCCGTGCAGCCGATGCTGACGCTCGGGGACGCGCTGATCAGCGTGCTGTACGGGGTGACGCTGTACAGCGAGGAGCTGCGGACCGGCTGGTGGTTGCTGCCCCAGCTGGCCGGGATCGCCCTGATCGCCGTGGGCTGCGTGGTGCTGGCCCGTTCGCCGCTGGCCTCCGGGGGCGCGGGGCCGCCGCCGAGGGTCACGTGACCCGCGGGGCGCCGCCCCCGGCCGCCCGGTCAGGGGCGGCCCGCGGCGGGTACCTCCTCACCGGGCGGCACCGGACCGGGCGGGGTGCCGTCGCCGAACGGCCGACCGCCCAACTGCTCCCTGTGGTGCGGGGTCAGCCAGCCGGACAGGTCGGGTCCCAGCGGCACGATGCCGGTGGGGTTGATGCCGGTGTGCACCTGGTAGTAGTGCTGCTTGATGTGGTCGAAGTCGACGGTGTCACCGAAGCCGGGTGTCTGGTAGAGGTCGCGGGCGTACGCCCAGAGGACCGGGTCCTCGCTGAGCTTCGTCCGGTTGCACTTGAAGTGGCCGTGGTACACGGCGTCGAACCGCACCAGGGTGGTGAACAGCCGGATGTCCGCCTCGGTGATGGTGTCCCCGACCAGGTAGCGCTGCCCGGCGAGCCGCTCGGAGACCAGGTCGAGGCGGCGGAACACGTCGACGTAGGCGGCTTCGTACTCGCCTTGCCCGCTGGCGAATCCGGCCCGGTAGACGCCGTTGTTGACGTCCCGGTAGATGCCCTCCATCACCTCGTCGATCTCGCCGCGCAGCCGCTCGGGGTAGAGGTCGGGAGCGCCGGGGCGGTGCAGGTCCGTCCACTCGGTGGCCAGGTCGAGGGTGATCTGCTGGTAGTCGTTGGTGACGAGCCGGCCGCTCGGTACGTCGACGATCGCCGGCACGCTGACACCGCCGGGGTAGTCCCGCTCCCGGGCGTCGTAGGCCTCGCTCAGGTAGCGGATGCCCAGCACCGGGTCGCGACCGCCCTCGTACAGGGTGAAGCGCCAGCTGCGGTCGTCCTGGAGGGGGTCGGTGACGGCCAGGGACAGGGCACTCTCCAGGCCGAGCAGCCGCCGGGAGACCAGCGACCGGCTCGCCCAGGGGCAGGCCCGGCTGACGACCAGCCGGTAGCGTCCCGCCTCGACGGGCCAGCCGTCGCGTCCGTCGGCGGTGACGCGGTCGGCGAAGTGGCTGCGGGACCGCTTGAAGGGCTTGTGGCCGTACGACGTGTTCCCGCCGGGCTCCGGGTCGGCCGGGTGGTCCGCTGTGCCGGTCATGGTGTTCTCCTCGTCGCTCGGGGTGTCGGTTCCCTCTCCCCGTCTCCTCTTCCCCGCCGGCCGGCCACGACATCGGCCACGGCGACGATCAGCCCGGCAAGGACGAAGGCCACCGAGACGATCAGCCCTCGGTCGTAGGCGTCCGCCCAGCCGTCCTCGCCCAGCCGGGCGAAGAAGACCGAGCCCACGGCGGCGATCCCGATGGCCGATCCGACACGCTGGCTGGTCTGCAGGGTGCCTCCGGCGCTGCCCGCGTTCGGCACGGGGACCTCGGAGAGGGTGAGGGTCTGGTTGGGGGCGATGACGAGACCGCTGCCGAGGCCGGCCAGCAGCAGCGGCGCGGCCATGGCGAGTCCGGCGCCCCGTCCGGGTACCAGGTGGGCGGCCAGTGCGGTGAGGCCGAGCCCGGTGGCCACCATGGCGAGTCCGACGACGATCAGCGGGCGTCCGAAGCGGTGGACCAGCCGGCCGCCGAGGCCGGCGGAGGCACCGGCGCCCACCGCGAACGGGGTGATCGCCAGACCCGCCTCGAGGGCGCTGTAATGCAGTCCGGACTGGAAGTAGAGCGTGGTGATGAAGAAGATCGAGGTGAAGCCCGCGAAGTACAGAAGGATCATCAGGCACCCCAGCCAGAAGGACCGGAGCCGGAAGAGCGCGAGGTTCAGCACCGGCTGGACATGGCGTCCGGCGCTGTACGCCTCCCAGACGGTGAACACGGTGAGCAGCGCCAGAGCCACCACCAGGAGCAGCCATTTTCCGTTGCCCGGCCACTGCTGGGCCTGGACGAACGGCAGCAGCAGGGCGAGCACCCCGGCGCCGAGGAGCAGCACGCCGAGCGGGTCGAGGTCGCGCGGCCGGACCCGGGTCGCGGACGGGGTGTCCGGGAGCAGCCGCCGGGCCAGCAGGAGGCAGACGAGCCCGATGGGCAGGTTGACGTAGAACACCCAGCGCCAGCCCTCCTGGGCTCCGGCCACCTGGATGAGCAGCCCGCCCAGCAGAGGTCCGACGGCGGTGGAGATGCCGACGACGGTGCCGAACATGCCGAAGGCGCGGCCCCGTTCGCGGCCGGAGAACATCTGCTGGATCAGCGCGGAGATCTGAGGGGCGAGCAGTCCGCCCGCCGCGCCCTGGACGAGCCGGGCGACCACGAGCCAGGTGCTGGACTGGGCGGCCCCGCAGGCGGCGGAGGACAGGGTGAACAGGGCGAGCCCCGCCATGAACACCGCACGGCGTCCGCGGGCGTCGCCGAGCCGGCCCCCGGGGATGAGGACGAGCCCGAAGGCGAGCGCGTACCCGGACAGCACCCACTGCAGGTCGGACTCCGGGGTCCGCAGTCCCGTCTTGATGGACGGCAGCGCCACGTTGACGATGGACACGTCGAGCAACGTCATGAAGCCCGCCACGAGGCAGACGGCGAGAGCCCGCCAGCGACGGGGGTCGGCGGGTCCGGCCTCGGAAGCGGCCGCGTTCCCCTGCCCCGTGCTCTCTGCCATGACCGCACCCTACGGGCAGTCCCGCCTTTCCCGGTGGATCAGCGCGCGAAGGCGGAGGCGGTGCAGCGCACGGGGGAGGGACGCCCGGAGGCGGGTGGTGTGCGCCCGTCCCCGTGACGCGGTGAGGTGCCGTAGCCGTGGTGGCGCACTCGCCGGGGATCGCGGGGCGGCCCCTCAGACACGGGCGCCGGACGGCGTCCCGGACCGCAGCGCAGCCGCGCGGTGCCCTACCACCCTCAGGATCTCGTTCGTGCCGGGGCGCTCGCCCGTACGTTCCCCGTGAGCGGGACGGGCGGCCCGCGCGGGCCCGGTCCGGACGGAGGTCGCCGCCCCGTACCGGCGTGCCACTCCCGGACGGGGGTACCGGTGGAACATGACTGTCGGAAAAACGAGTGTTCTGGTTCTGGACTGCGCCGAACCCGCCGAGCTCGCGCTGTTCTATGCGAGCCTCCTCGGCGCCGAGACGCGCCGGGCGGACGACCCCGACTTCGTCGAGATCGTCGGCCACGACGGGGTGCACCTGGCCGTCCGCCGCGACCACGGTTACGCGCCGCCGAGCTGGCCGCGCCCCGAGGACTCCCAGCAGGCGCACCTGCGCATCCTGGTGGACCCGGGAGACATGGACGAGGCCGAGCGCGAGGCGATAGGCCTCGGCGCCCGGCCGGTGGACACGCGGGAGAGCAACAACGGGCCGAGCGACGTCCGCGTCTACAACGACCCCGCCGGCCATTCCTTCTCCCTGGCGGTGTCCCCGGCCCGGCGGGCGCGGAACCGTCCGGAGCAGGTCAGCCCCGAAGACGGCGCGGCGCCCGCCCGGTGAGCGGCGGAGGGTGAGTGGCGGCGCGTGGTGGCGAAGGGCCGGGGCCGCCCGTGCGGACGGCGTCGAGCCCGCCCGCCGGGGCGGGGTCCGCGGCACCGCACCCGGGCGCCGACCGCCGGGCGGGTGCGGGCCGCAGGCATGCGGCGGTGGTCGGCTGCCTGCGGCCGACCAGGACTTGAGGGGCGGACGGCGTCGAGCCCACCCGCAGGGGCGGAGGCCGCAGGGGGCGACGGCGGGTGAGCGGCGGTACCGGCGGCAGGCGAGCAGCGGCGGTGGTCGGCTGCCTGCGGACGACCAGGACTTGAGGGGCGGACGGCGTCGAGCCCACCTGCAGGGGCGCGGTCCGCGGCACCGCACCCGGGCAGGCGCCGCCCGCCGGGTGGGCGCTGACGGCAGGCGGCCGTTCCCGCGGGGGCGGGGGTGGTCCGGGGCGCGGGAATGGTCCGAGGCGGCGGGGGCTCAACTCCTGTACCCCGCCTGCCCGATGAGGTACAAGGCAGGGCACCGGCCCTTCCGTTTCCAGGAATTAACCTTTCGATCCCTTGTCACCTCTGGTCTACGCGCATAGCTTTTGCCCTCTCACTACCATGTAAGGGGCAGTTCCCGTGCAGATAGCCAGACCCGGCTCCGCCCTGCTGGCCGGCGCCGTCGCCGTGACCCTTTCGGTGACCGCGCTGCCCGCCGCGTTCGCGGCGCCGTCGTCCACCGCCGTCATCTCCGAGGTGTACGGGGGCGGAGGCAACTCCGGCGCGACGCTCACCCGTGACTTCATCGAGCTGGCCAACGCGGGTTCGGGCACGTTCGGCCTGTCCGGTCTCAGCGTCCAGTACCTGCCGGGCAGTCCGTCCGCCGGCTCGCTGTGGCAGGTGTCCGCGCTGACCGGCTCCCTCGCGCCCGGTGGCCGCTACCTCGTCGCCCAGGCGGCGGG
Source organism: Streptomyces sp. NPDC020780 (assembly GCF_044334475.1). NCBI lineage: Bacteria > Bacillati > Actinomycetota > Actinomycetes > Kitasatosporales > Streptomycetaceae > Streptomyces > Streptomyces sp. NPDC020780. The sequence goes on from NZ_JBIRTB010000012.1 coordinate 14,959, forward strand.
CACCGGCGGCACGGTGGCGCTCCCGGCCGCGGACGCCACCGGCACGGTCGCGATGTCCGCGTCGAGCGGCACCGTCGCGCTCGTCTCCGGCACCACCCCGCTGACCTGCAAGACCGTCGCGGACTGTGCGGCCGACACGCGGATCGTCGACCTCGTCGGCTACGGCTCCGCGGCCGTGCGCGAGGGCAGCGGTCCGGTGACGGGCGCTTCGGCCACCGCCTCCGTGGCGCGCGGCGCCTCCCTCGCGGACACCGACGACAACGCGGCCGACCTGACCGCGGGCACCCCGACGCCGGTCAACGCGGCCGGCGAGAGCGCGGGCGGAAGCGGCCCGGGCGAGCCCGGCGGCCCGACCGAGCCCGGTACCGTGCGGGTGCACGACATCCAGGGCACGACCCGCGTCTCCCCGTTCGCCGGCCGGCCGGTGACCGGGGTGCCCGGCGTCGTCACCGGCGTACGCTCCTCCGGTTCGCGCGGCTTCTGGATCCAGGACACCGCGCCGGACGCCGACGCCCGTACGAGCGAGGGCCTGTTCGTCTACACCGGCTCCGCCGCCCCCACCGTCGCGGTCGGGGACTCGGTGCTGGTCAGCGGCAAGGTGGCCGAGTACTACCCGGGCACCGCGACCCAGTCGCTCACCCAGATCACCGCGCCGCTGACCACGGTCCTGTCCTCGGGCAACGCCCTGCCCGCGCCCGTCGTCCTGGACGCCGCCTCGGTCCCGGACGGTTACGTACCGTCGGCCGGCGGCGGGTCGGTCGACGGCCTGACCCTCGACCCGGCGGCGTACGCGCTGGATCTGTACGAATCGCTGGAGGGTGCCCGGGTCACGATGGCCGACACCCGCGTGACCGGTGCGACGACCGCGTACGACGAGGTCTGGGTGACGGTCAAGCCCGAGGAGAACCCGACCCGGCGCGGCGGGACCCTGTACAGGTCGTACGACGACCCGAACACCGGCCGTCTCAAGGTGATGTCGCTGAACGCCGCCCAGCCGGTCCCGGTGGCCGACGTCGGCGACGTGCTGACCGGCACGACCACGGGTGTCGTCGACTACGCCTCGTACGGCGGGTACAACGTCCAGGCCACCGAGCTGGGCACGCTCCAGGACAACGGCCTCGAGCGCGAGGTGACGCGCAAGCAGAAGCACAAGGAGCTCGCCGTCGCCACGTACAACGTCGAGAACCTGGACGCGCTGGACGAGCAGTCCAAGTTCGACACGCTGGCCACGGGTGTCGCGGTCGCCCTCGCCTCCCCCGACATCGTGTCGCTGGAGGAGATCCAGGACGACAACGGTGCGGTGAAGGACGGCACCGTGGGCTCCGAGGCGACGCTGCGGCGCTTCACGGACGCGATCGTCGCCGCGGGCGGCCCCCGGTACGCCTGGCGCTACGTCGCCCCGGCGGACGGCCAGGACGGCGGCGAGCCCGGCGGCAACATCCGTAACGTCTTCCTCTACAACCCCGTACGGGTCGACTTCGTGGACCGGGAGGGCGGGGACGCGACCACCGCCGTCGAGGTCGTGAAGACGAGGAAGGGCGCCACGCTCTCCGTCTCGCCGGGCCGCATCAACCCGACGAGCCCGGCCTGGAACGACAGCCGTAAGCCGCTGGTGGGCGAGTTCCGCTTCCGCGGCAAGCCGGTCTTCGTCATCGGCAACCACTTCGCGTCCAAGGGCGGCGACCAGCCCCTGCACGGCCGCTACCAGGAGCCCGTGCGCAGTTCGGAGACGAAGCGGGTTCAGCAGGCCTCGGAGGTCAACACCTTCGTGACGTCGCTGCTGGAGGCGGACAGCTCGGCCCGGGTGATCACGCTCGGCGACCTGAACGACTTCGCGTTCTCCCCGACGATGGACGCCCTGACCGCGGGCGGGGTCCTGCGGCCGCTGATCACGACGCTCCCCGCCGACGAGCAGTACAGCTACGTCTACGACGGCAACGCGCAGACGCTGGACCACATCCTGACCAGCCCCGCCGTCCGCCGCTTCGACTACGACGTGGTGCACATCAACGCCGAGTTCGCCGACCAGGCGAGCGACCACGACCCGCAGATCGTGCGGATCGACGTGAACGGCGGCGGCCCGAAGCACTGACGAGCGGGCCCGCTCAGGTCACGGCCGCGCCGTCCGCGGCCGTGACCTGGTGCGGAAGGCGGGCCGGCGCCGGGTCGAGGGGCCGGTCGGTGAAGAAGCGGGTGACGAGTGCGGCGACGTCCTCCGGTCTCTCCAGTACGACCCAGTGGTCGGAGTCCGCGAGGGTGAGGAACCGGCTGCCCTCGATCGTCCGGGCGAACTCCCGCTGCCGCTCCGGCGGCGTCACCGTGTCGTGCTCCCCGGCGAAGACCAGCGCCGGCACGCCCGACAGCCCCCCGGAGAACTCCGGCCGGTCCCCCAGGGCCCGCTCCAGTGAGTCGGCGGCGTGCGCCGAGTGGGTGAGCGCGTGCAGGAACGAACGCCGTACGTAGCGCCTGGCCAGCTCCCCGCGGTACACCGGCCGCTCCGGGTCCAGGCACATCAGGCCGTCCGCGGCGAGCGCGGCGAACCCCTCCGCGTCGCCCTCGGCGAGCCGTCGACGCGCCCGGTGCCAGTAGTCCCGCTGCTCCTCGCCGATGTGGACGGGTACGCCGCCGAGGACGAGCCGGGCGACCCGTCCGGGGTCGTGCCGCGCGCAGCCGAAGGCGATGGCGGCGCCGTAGGAGAAACCGAACAGGTTGATCCGCGGGGCGCCGATGTCGTCGATGATCCCGGTGACCGCGGCGCGCAGGACGGTGGCGCTCGGTCCGGGCGGCAGGGGGTCCGCCGTGCCCATGCCGGGCAGGTCCGCGGTCACCACGTCGGCCACCGGGCCCAGGTGGTCGTCCATCTGCGGCCAGCCGAACATGCCCTGCAGGGCTCCCCCGAGGACGAGGACGGGTTCCGTACCGGGCAGGCCGGTGTCCTTCGCGCGGGGCAGGACCCGGTAGCCGTACCGCAGCCCCTGCACGGTCAGGGTGCGGATGATCTCCTGGGACATCGTGCTCCCGCTTCCCCTCAGGCCCTGGTGAGCACGAGTGCCGCGTTGTGGCCGCCGAATCCGAGCGAGGTCTTGACCGCGTGGTCGAACGTGGCCCGCCTGGCCTCCTTGGTGACCACGTCGACGGGGATGCCGGGGTCGGGCGCGTCGAGGTTGACGGTCGGCGGCACCACCTGGTGCTGGAGCGCCAGCACGGTCAGCGCCGCCTCGATCCCGCCGGCGGCGCCGAGGGTGTGCCCGGTCATCGCCTTGGTGGACGTGACGAGCGGCTGCTCGCCGAGGACGCGCCGCAGCATGGTCGCCTCGATGAGGTCGTTGGCGACGGTCGAGGTGCCGTGGGCGTTCACGTGCCCGACCTCCGCCCCGTCGATGCCCGCGTCGGCCAGGGCGGTGCGCAGCGCCCGTTCGATGCCGAGGCCGTCCGGGTCGGGGGCGACGGCCGAGTGGGCGTCGCTGGACGCCCCGTAGCCCGTGACGCGGGCCCGGACGGTGGCCCCTCGGGCGCGGGCGTGCTCCGGGCGCTCCATGACGAGGAGCCCGGCGCCCTCGCCGACGACGAAGCCGTCGCGGTGCGTGTCGAAGGGGCGGCAGGCCGCCTGCGGGTCGTCGCGCCGGGTGGAGACCGCCCGCATCTGGCAGGCGCTGGCGATCAGCAGCCGGGAGCACACCGATTCGGCGCCGCCGGCGACGACGATGTCGCACGCGCCGGCGCGCAGCATCTGGTGGGCGGTGCCGATGGCGACGGTGCCCGAGGAGCAGGCCGTGGAGACGGCCTGGCTCGGCCCGTGGACGCCCAGGTCCATCGCGACGCTGCTGGCGGCCCCGTTGACCACGGTCAGCGGGGCGAGCTTCGGGGAGACGCGGCGGGCGCCGCGCTCGGTGAGCGCGGCGTGCTGGGCGTCGTAGAAGGGCAGTCCGCCGTGGGCGGAGCCGATGACGACGGCGACCCGGCCGCTGTCCCAGACCGACGGGTCGAGTCCGGCGTCGGCGACGGCCTCGCGGGCGGCGATCACGGCGAGCTGGGAGAAGCGGTCCATCAGCCGCAGGGCGGCGACGCCGAGGACGGCCTCGGTGTCGAGGCCGGTGATGGTGTACATGAAGTCACAGGGGAGACCGGCCAGTTCCTCCCGGTGCAGGACGCTCGGGGCGGCGGTCGCGTCGCACACCCCGTCCCAGGCCGCCCCGGCTCCCACCCCCGCCGCCGTGACCAGGCCGACCCCGGTGACCGCCGCGTCGAACGGCTCGATGCCCGGCGTGGTCCCGCGTGCGAGGCCCGGCCGCGCGGTGCCGCGCGCGAACGGCCCCCGGCCGCTCACGCGCCGGCCTTGCTGCTCACGGCCGCGACGAGCCGGCCGACGGTGTCGCGCGAGGACAGGGCGACGTCCTCCAGGTCGATGTCCATGCGGTCCTCGATGAGCAGCCGCAGCTCCTCCAGGGCGAGTGAGTCCAACCGCAGCTGACGGAGCGGCACCTCGGGCCGGATGGCCTCGGGATCGGTCCCGAACCTGGTGACGAGCAAGGCGCTGATCTCTTCCGAGGTGCTCATGGGGACGCTCCTCCGCTCTCGGTACGCGGTGACGCCGGCCGCGTGGTGGGTGAGATGGCCATCGGGGGACGCCGGCTGCTCGGGAGGGACCCTTTATACGCCTTCGCGGCCGGATCCCGGGGCCCCGTTCCCCCGTGAGGAGGGGGGACGGGCAGGTGTGCGATTCCGGCGGGCCCCGGCGGCGGACGACCCGGCGGATGCGGGACGGGGCCCGGTGCGGGGCCGCACGGGCCGGGACGGCGGCGCGGCTCCGACGGCTCCGGCCCGCACCCGCCTCCGGTGCCCAACGGGACTGCCGGTGACCGGGCTTGAGCCGTACACTCCGCGATCATGACCTTCGAAACCGTTCAGGCCGGCACGTCCGCGGCCCAAGGCCCCGCGCTCGACGGGCCCGGCCTCTTCGCGACCATGTCCACCATGCGCGCCATGCGCCGCCTCAAGCCGGACCCCGTGCCGGACGAGACGCTCGAACAGCTCATACAGGCCGCCGTCTGGGGGCCCAGCGGCGGCAACATGCAGTGTTACGAGTACGTGGTCGTCACCGGCCGCGAGATGATGGCCCGCCTGGCGCCCCTGTGGAAGCGGTGCGTGGACGCCTATCTGGCGACGACCGGGAAGCACGCGCCGAAGGGCATGGACGACGCGGCGTACGGGCGGATGGTCGCGGCCATCGAATACCAGCGGGACCACTTCGCGGACACCCCGGCGCTGATCATCCCCTGCTACAAGTTCCCCGAGCCCCGGTTCGACGAGGAGGGCCTGCAGCTCTACGCCCAGGCCCTCGGCCCGGCGGGGGTCGAGCACATGACGCGTACGCAGACGCGCTTCCAGGCACTCGCGGAGGGCTCCTGCGTCTATCCGGGTGTCCAGAACCTCCTGCTCGCGGCGCGGGCGCTGGGGCTCGCCGCCAACATCACCATCTGGCACCTGATGCTGGAGCAGGAGTGGAAGGAGGTGCTGGGCATCCCCGCCGACACCCACACCTTCGCCGCCGTCCCGGTGGGGTGGCCGCAGGGCAACTTCGGTCCGGTCCGGCGCCGGCCGGTGGCCGACGTCATCCACCGGGACCGCTGGTGACGTAGGAGCGCCCCGCAGCCCTCCGCGCCCGAGGGCTGTCCCGCCGCTCCCGGCGGGCGCGCGGGGTCAGCTACGGCACCGCGCCGCGTTGTCGGAGCGTCCCCGTACATCCGGTATGCGGACGCTCCTCCGCCGTGCGACGCACCGCATCCGACGCCGCGGCCCGGTCCACCGGGAACCGCGGGACAGCCCGGACGGCGACGGCCCGTCAGAGGACGCCCCGATGGCCACAACTCCATTGGAGTGAAGGCAAGTTACTCCCCGCGAGGCGCCGTTGTCCGGGCCCGGGCGGCTGGATAGCCTGGCCGCCCCCGACGGCCCCCGGCCCACCCCACCGGGCCCGGGGGTCTTCCTCTCCCCCCACGGACCAGGAGCAGGTATGCCCCGACGCCCCGCCGGCCACACCGCACGACGCGCAGCAGTCCTGACGGCCCTCGCCGTCGCCACCCTGGTCGCCGCCGGCCGGCCGGCCCCCGCCACGCCCGCCGTCCCCCGGCCCATGAACCAGGCCTTCGACCGCGCGGCCGAGAAGTTCGGCGTACCGCGGGATCTGCTCGCCGCCGTCGGTTACGGAGAGACGCATCTGGACGGACACGCCGGGCGCCCCAGCCAGGCCAACGGGTACGGCGTGATGCACCTCGTCAGCAACCCGGCCAACCACTCCCTGGAGAAGGCCGCCGCGCTGACCGGCGAGTCCGCGGCCGACCTGCGCCAGGACACGGAGGCCAACATCCTGGGCGGCGCGGCGGTCCTGCGCAGCCACGCCGACGCAGTCGGCCTGGACGGGGCCGAACGCCGGGACATCGACGCCTGGTATCCGGCCGTCGCCCGCTACAGCGGGGCGCGGGGGCCGGTCGCCGCCCTCTACGCGGACACCGTCTACACCTTCCTCGCCGAGGGCCTGCGCACGACGGTCCGCGGGGGCGAACGGGTCTCGGTGCCTTCCCGCCCCGTCGCACCGGAGAAGGGTGACCTGGCCACCGCCCAGGTGACCACGCCGAGTCCCGACTACCCCTCGGCCTTCTGGGTGCCCGCCGCGTCCGCCAACTACGCCACCGGCCGGACGGCGACGGTCGACAAGGTCGTCATCCACGTCATGCAGGGCTCGTACGCCGGCACGATCAGCTGGTTCCAGAACGCCACGTCCCAGGTCAGCTCCCACTACGTCGTCCGGTCCTCGGACGGTGAGGTCACCCAGATGGTGCGCGACAAGGACACCGCCTACCACGCCAGGAGTGCCAACGCCTCGTCGCTCGGCATCGAGCACGAGGGCTTCATCGACGACCCGTCGTGGTTCACCGACACCATGTACCGCTCCTCGGCGGCGCTGACCGCCCACCTGTGCGACCGGTACGGCATCCCGAAGGACCGGTTGCACATCATCGGGCACAGCGAGGCCCCCGGGAACGACCACACCGACCCGGGTGCCCACTGGAACTGGACGACCTACATGCAGCTCGTCACCGGTACGGGCACGGGCGGCGGCGGGAGCGAGAGCGACGGGCTGACCTTCGCCTCGTACGCGACCCAGCAGTCGGGCTCGACGGGCACGCAGGTCAGGGCCGTCCAGCAACTGCTCGACACCCAGGGTTACGAGGCGGGAGCCGTCGACGGGGTCTTCGGCCCGGCGACGAAGAGCGCCGTGCAGGCCTTCCAGACGGCCCGCGGGCTGACCGCCGACGGCACGGTCGGCCCGAGGACGTGGACCGCCCTGCTCTCGGCGGGCACCACCCCGGCCCTCGCCAAGGGCAGCACGGGCGACGCGGTGAAGCGGCTGCAGCGTGCGCTGACCGCCGCGCTCGGAACGACGGTCGCCGTCGACGGGACGTTCGGCTCCGCGACGGACACGGCCGTCCGCGCGTACCAGAAGGCGCGCGGCCTGACGGTGGACGGCAGCGTGGGAGCCGGCACCTGGGCGGCATTGCAGACCGGCCGCTGACCCGCGCCGGGCGGCCGCACGCCGGCCCCGAGGGATCGGGGCGTGTACGGCATGTCCCGTCCGCCGGGCGGCGCCCGGCCCTCCGGCTCGCCGCGTTGTGGGGGCGCCCCGGTACTTCCGTACCGGGGCGCCCCTGCGCTGTGCCTCCGCTCACGCCGGACGACGCTCCCTTCGCGACACGCCCCAGGAGCGGGGCCGCCCGTGCGCCGGGCGGGTCACTTCAGGCCGAAGGCCCTGATGATCTCCTGGTCGACGGCCAGTCCGCCGCCGGCCTCGGCGTGCGCCCTGAGGGAGACGAAGGAGGCACCCTCGGCGGGCGTCCTGAAGCGGGCGGTCCAGGAACCGTCCTGTCCCGCGCGCAGCCGCACCGCGCTCCAGGTCTCCCCGTCGTCGTAACTGACCGACAGAGAGGCGGTGTCGGCGCTCACCGCCCCCTCCAGCCACTCCTGCGTTCCGGAGGCCAGGGCGATCTCGGTCCACGTTCCGGCCCGGACGTCACCGGCGAGGTCGGTGTCGACGTCGAAGTCCAGCTGGAGCAGCGGGATGTCCACCTGGTCGGGACCGTTCCCGTCGAGGGCTCCGGACTCGAACTCCCAGGAGCTGTGGGTGCGGGTGGAGGTCTTCCAGGTGTCCGCGTCCCGCACGGAGTCGACGACCAGCCGGTAGGGCAGCGTCTCCTCGGACAGGTCCCACGCGTAACCGGCCCGGCCCGGTCCCTTCTTGACCAGCGTGTCGCCCTGGTAGAAGGCGTACGAGGTCGTGTCGTACTCGTCCGCGGGCATGGAACCGGAGTGTCCGGCGCCGGAGTCCGTCCACGGGGTGATGTTGAACTGGATGTCGTCGTACGCGGTGCGGAAGGGCCCCCAGAAACCGGTGCCCAGCCGCGGGCGGGTGACCGGCGCGAACCACTCGTCGCGATAGGTGCGGCCCGCCGCGTAGTCCAGGCGCCCGCTGCGCATCTCGGCCAGCGTCTCGGAGGTCTCCGGGTTCAGGACCGAGTGGTTCTCGTACCAGAACGAACCGCCCGGCAGAGGGGTGACCCACTCGGTGCGGGTACCGGGGAACTTCTCGTACTCCTCGAAGCCGATCCCGGGACCGTAGTCCGGGATGTCGTAGCGGTAGCCGCCGCCGAGGGTGTCCCGGTGGCCGTAGAAGGTGTTCTCGACCTCGGCCAGCTGCCGCCCGGTGGGCGCGTAGGCCAGGGAGCGGTCCGGGATCGCTCCGTCGTGGCGGTCGACGAGGTCGTAGACGTAGCGCGCGAACCTGCGCTGGTCCACGGAGATCAGCCCGCCCCGCCGAGCGGTCTCCACGAGCTGCCGGCCCGCGAGACGCTGCGCGGAGACGACCGGGATGGTGGTCTCGGTGCCGTACGGGGCGTAGGCCTCCAGCAGCGCGCCCACCCCGTCGTGGACGACGAGGAGCGCCGACGCGCCCGCGGCGAGGGCGTTGGCCAGCCGGTCGGCGGGGGCCACCGCGTCGCTGCGCTCGATGACGACGGCCTTGCCCTTGACGCGCAGGCCCTCGTAGTCGGAGACCGCGCCGTCGCCCGCGTACACGGCGGCCAGCTTGCGCCGGCTGTCCTCGGCGACGGGGGATCCGCCCTGCACGATGACCGGTACGTCACGGCCGCCGGCCGTCACGTCGATCAATTCCTCGCCCTGCCGCCACCGGGTCAGGAAGCTGAAGCCGCCCTCGGTGACCTTCTTCGTGGGGCTCGCCCACAGCTGGTCGTACACGGCCGGGATCTGGTAGGCGTCACGCTGGACGGTGCCGTTCGGGGCGGTGCGCGCCATGTCGTAGCGCAGCTGGCGGTTCTCGGTCTCCCGGGGCGTGCGCACGCTGACCTTACGGGCCTTGGACGCGTCGAGGGTGACGGTGGTGGGCTCGTCGAGGACGGTCTCGGGGGCGGCGAGGAAGGCCACGGCCCTGGAGTCGGCGCGGTCGCCGTCGACCTCGACCGTGGTCCACGCGGTGTAGTTGCCCGGCGGCAGTCGCAGGGTGGTGTCCCCCGGGACCGCGACGACGTTCAGTTCGGGGTCGCCGAGCTCGGCGATGACGACGTTGCCGGTCATCGGTTCGCCGGACCGGTCGCGGATGCGCAGCGTGAGGTCGTGGAGCTCCCGCTCCTTGTCCATGGCGAAGCCGGTGTGCGCGACGACGGTGCCGGCCGCGTCCTCGGCGACGACCTGCCCGGAGAACCGGGTGCCGGTCGGGACCCGGGAGGGATCCAGCGACAGCACCACCCCGGCGGTGGAGCCCGCCGGGACGGTCAGCGTGGACGCGGACAACGTGTAGGCCGCGGAGTCCGTGTCGGTGGCCACGGAGAGGGTGACGTCACGCGCCCCGGTGTTGCGGTAGGTGATCGTGCGCTCGGCGACCGGGTCGGACGCGCTGTGCGGCCAGGCGTAGGAAGCCACCTCGACGGAGCCGGTGGCCTCGACCGTCGTGTCGACCGCCGCCTTCACGTCGAGCCGGCCGGTGCCCTGCTCGTACGGTGTGTAGGCGGGCAGCAGCTTCGAGGAGGTCATCAGCGCGTCCTTGACGCGTTGACCGGACCAGTCGGGGTGACGCTGCTTCAGGATGGCGGCGGCGCCCGCGACGTGCGGGGTGGCCATCGAGGTACCGGACATCTCCTGGTACATGCCCTCGATGCCGGGGACCGACTGGGAAGCGGCGGCCTCGATGCCGACGCCCGGGGCGGAGAGGTCGGGCTTCAGGCCCTGCGACCTGACGAGCGGGCCCATGGAGGAGAACTCCGCGCGGTTGTCCTGCTTGTCGACGGCGGCGACGGTGAGCGCCTCGGCCGCGGAACCGGGCGATCCGATGGTGCCCGCGCCGTAGGCGTTGCCGGCGGCGATCACGAAGAGCGGGCCGCCGTCGGCGGAGAGGGCGTCGACCGCCTGCGCCATCGGGTCGGTCCCGTCGTCCGGGATGCTGGATCCGAGGCTCATGGAGACGACGTCGGCGCCTTCGGCCTTGGCCCACTCCATGGCCTCGATGATGCCGGAGTCGGCGCCGGAGCCGTCGTCGCCGAGCACCTTGCCGACGATCAGGTCGGCGGCGGGGGCGACGCCCTTGTTCGCGCCGCCCGACGCCGCGCCCGACCCGGCGATGGTGGAGGCGACGTGCGTGCCGTGACCGTTTCTGTCGGTGACCTCCTCGCCGGGGACGAAGCTCCTGGTCTTCCTGACGCGGTCCTTGACGTCCGGGTGCGTGGCGTCGATGCCCGTGTCCAGGACCGCGACCGTGGTGCCCTTGCCGTCGTAGCCGGCCGCCCAGGCCTGCGGGGCGTTGACCTGGGGTACCGAGTCCTTGAGCGCGGCCTCGGCCCGGCCGTCGAGCCACAGCTCGGCGATGCCGTTGTCCAGCGTCCGGCTCTTCGCCCCGCGGGTGATGTCGCTCCAGAAGGCGCGGGCGTCGTCCTTGTCGGCCTTCAGGGCCGCGCCCCGGATCGACTCCAGGTGCCGGACGGTCCTGCTGCCGCGCGGTGCGGCGGGCAGCGAACGCGCCGTGCCCGCCGGGTAGGTGGCGATCAGCGGGATGCCGCCGGAGCGCTTGTCGTCGTAGCCCATCCGCACCAGCGTGGAGACGTCGAACAGCCGGCGGTCGAGCTTCCCCGCCGCGATGAGGGCGCTCGCCTCGTCGGGCAGGACGTAGATGTCCTCCCCGGCCTGCTGCACGTGGACTCCGCCCGTGGCGCCGTCGGGCCGGTCCACGGTGACGGTGTCCTGGTCGCCCGCGCCGTCGGAGTAGTGGACGACGTCCCCGGTGAGCAGGGTGATGTCGTACTCACTGACCGGGGCCGCGTGGCGGTCCTCGGCCGGGGGCTGCTGAGCGGCGGTGGCGGAGCCCGCCGCGGGGAGCATGACGCCGCTCACGAGGGCGACCGAGGTCGCTATGAGCAGAGCCCTGCGTGCCGCGCGAGCGGGTCTCGCCCGGCCGGAAACGGAGGAGAGGGAAAATGTCATGCAGCTGATCTACCGGTAAACGCCGGGCCGCAGACGGCTTCTCGCTGGCGTGAAACCGCCGTGGCGGCTACCCGCCCGGGACGAACCGGGCACCGGGGCACCAGCACGGCGGCGGCCCGCGCCGGCGGGGGCGGCGGACACCGGGCACGCGGGATCGACCGCGTACCGGGGCAGCCCTGGCTACGTCACGTGACGCCCAGCCAGCTCTCGAGGGGGTTCAGGGCGAAGTAGACCAGGAAGACCAGCGTGAGGAGCCACATGAAGACGCCGACCTCACGGGCCCTGCCCTGCGCGAGCTTGATGGCGGAGTACGCGATGACGCCCGCGGCCACCCCGGTGGTGATGGTGTACGTGAACGGCATCAGGACCACGGTGAGGAAGACCGGAACGGCGACGGAGCGGTCGCTCCAGTCGACGTGCCGGGCGTTCTGCATCATCATGGCGCCGATCACGACCAGGGCCGCGGAGGCGACCTCGGCCGGCACGATCGCCGTGAGCGGGGTGAAGAAGAGGCAGGCGGCGAAGAACAGACCCGTGACGACGGAGGCGAGCCCGGTGCGTGCGCCCTCCCCCACCCCGGTCGCCGACTCGACGAACACGGTCTGGCCGGAGCCTCCGGCGACACCGCCGATCGCACCGCCCGCTCCGTCGATGAACAGTGCCTTGGACAGGCCCGGCATCCGGCCCTTGTCGTCCGCGAGCTCCGCCTCGGTACCGACGCCGATGATGGTGGCCATGGCGTCGAAGAAACCGGCCAGCACCAGCGTGAAGACGATCATGCCGACCGTCATGACACCGACGTCGCCCCAGCCGCCGAAATCGACGTTCCCGAAGAGGGAGAAGTCCGGTGAGGAGACCGCGCCGCCGCTCAGCTCGGGCGGACCGCTGCTCCAGGACTTCGGGTCGATGTCCGCGACGGCGTTGACCACGACCGCGGCCACGGTGCCGACGACGATACCGATCAGGATCGCGCCGGGGACGTCGCGCGCCTGCAGCATGAAGATGAGCAGCAGGGTCACGGCGAAGACGAGTACGGGCCAGCCCGCGAGCTCGCCGGCCGGGCCGAGGGAGAGCGGGGTGGCCGTTCCCTTGTGGACGAAGCCGGCCTTGAACAGCCCGATGAGGGCGATGAAGAGGCCGATGCCGATGGTGATGCCGTGCTTCAGCGCGAGTGGGATCGCGTTCATGATCAGCTCGCGCAGTCCGGTGACGACCAGCAGGCAGATCACGACGCCGTACACCACGCACATGCCCATGGCCTGGGGCCAGGTCATGGCGGGGGCGACCTGCGAGGCGAGCACCCCGGACACGCTCAGACCGGCGGCGAGCGCGAGGGGGACCTTGCCGACGAAGCCCATCAGCAGGGTGGTGGCCGCCGCCGCGAGGGCGGTGGCGGTGATCAGTCCGGCCTGCCCGAGCACCTGCCCGTCGACGTCCTTGCCGCCCAGGATGAGCGGGTTGAGCAGGAGGATGTACGCCATCGCCATGAAGGTCGTGACACCGCCGCGCACCTCACGCGCGACGGTCGATCCCCTTTCGGAGATGTGGAAGTACCGGTCGGGCCAGGACCGTCCGGCGGGTACGCGCGGGTCGGGGCCCGCGTCGTGCGCGCTCGTCCTGGATTCCACTGACTGCTGGGTCATGTTGCCTGACTCCCGAGGTTCACAGGGGCACCCGCGTGGAGCTGCGTGACTGCGGGATGTGGGACGACTGCGCGGCGGCACGACCCGGGGGACGGCCCGAGACGAACTACGTGGTGCCGGCTGAGCGGTGGTGCGAGGAGCCCCGGACGGTGCGCGGCGCGAACGTGCGACGTGCACGGCCGGCTGCGCACCGCCCGGAGGGGTGGGGCAGCTCGTCAGGTAGCGGTGAAGCGCCCGGGGCGCACCGGGGTCCTGGTGAGCTGTCCTGGTGAGCTGGAGTCCCGTCGCCTTCCGGATCGCCGCGAGGACGGCCGGGGTGGACGACAGGGTGGGAGCCTCGCCGGCACCGCGCAGCACGTACGGGGCGTGGTCGGCGGCGAGTTGGAGCATGCCGGCCGGGAGAGGCGGCGGGTCGGGGAAGCGCGTCGCCCGTGCGGACGCCACCTCCACCTCGCGCCCGCGGCAGGCAGCGCCGCGCGGGCGTCGCCCGCGGGTGAGGCGGTGCCCAGGTCGCCGCCGGTCCCGCCGCGGGTGCGGAGCTGCGACGAGGCGACCGTGCGGGAGGCGGGGGCGAGACGGGCAGGTCGGTGCCGAGGTGCTTCATGACGGTGCTACGGGGGACGGAGGCACCGAGCCGTACGGGGGCCTGGCCCACGTACCCCTCCAACCGTTCGGCGACGCGGTTCAGGCCCATGCGGTACGCGGGCCGCCCGGTGGCCGAAGGTGATCCCGCCCCTGACGTCGGTGCGGCCCACGAGGGGCAACGCCGCCGGGTGCCCGGTCTCGGCAACGAGCGCCTCCTTCCGGCCGGCGGGGCGAAGGACGTCCATGGATGGCTCTCTTCTCGATCGGTCGTTCGCCGGAGCTGGCGGGCGTCCCGCCCTGACCCTGCCGTTCATGTCCTGTTCACGCGGTGTGTGAGCCAGTACACAAGCCTGGGTCCACCCGGTGCAGTCACCGAAACCATGAAGGAATTGGCTGGCCCCCGTCCTCGTCTTGTAGATTCGAACGAATGGCGGGTATCGGCAACCGCACGGCGGTGTCCGGGTATCCCCACCTGTTCCCCGCCCCAACCAAGAAGATCGGCGGCAACCGACGATGCGGCTCCGCGCACTGCTGGACACCGACGCGCTGGGCCTGCGGCTGCTCGGTGGGGAGGACGAGCTGGACCGTTCGGTCCGGGGCGTCATGACGACCGACCTGCGCGACCCCAGCCGCTATCTCTCCGGCGGCGAGCTGGTCCTGACGGGCATGGCCTGGCGCCGGGACGCCTCGGACTCCGAACCCTTCGTCCGGATCCTGACGGGCGCCGGGGTCGCGGGCCTCGCCGCGGGCGAGGCGGAGCTGGGGCCCGTCCCCGACGACCTGGTCGAGGCGTGCCTGAAGCACCGGCTGCCGCTCTTCGCCGTGCACGAGACCGTCGCGTTCGCGACGATCACCGAGCACGTCGTGCGCCAGGTGTCCGGCGAGCGGGCCGGGGACCTGGCCGCCGTCGTCGACCGGCACCGCCGGCTGATGACCTCGGGGCCGGCGGGCGGCGGACCCGAGGTCGTCCTCGACCTGCTCACCTCCGACCTGGATCTGCGGGCCTGGGTCCTCTCCCCCACCGGGCGCCAGATCGCCGGGGCGGGAGAACCGCTGGCCGCCCACGTCGGCGCGGCGCTCGCCGGTCGGCACCTCGCCGCCACGCGCACCGGCCGCCCGGGCCCGTACCGCGCGGAGGTCGACGGCACGACGTATTCGCTGTTCCCGATCCGGAACAGCGGGCGGGGCGTGGACCCCGTCCCGCCCCATGACGTGCGTGAGTCGCTCCTCTCGGACTGGCTGCTGGCCGTCGAGGCCGACGCGGGCGACTGGCGGGCCGCCCGGCTGGACCTGCTCCAGGGCGTCACCCAGCTGATCGCGGTCGAACGTGACCGCCGCGACGCCGCCAGGACGGTACGCCGCCGGCTCGCCCAGGAGGTCCTGGAGCTTGTCCGGACGGGCGCGGCCCCGGCCGAGATCGCCGCCAGGCTGCGGGTGGCCGCCCCGGTCCTGCTGCCCGGTCTGGGTACGGCCCCGCACTGGCAGGTCGTCGTGGCCCGGGTCGAGTGGGCCGGGCAGGCCCCGGCCGGGGACCCGTCGGGCAGCCGGGCCGCTCAGGCCCTGCTGGAGGAGATCCTGGTCGACCCCGTGGTGGCCGGCCCCGACTCCACGGACCGGATCGCCGTGGCGCACACCGGCGACGAGGCCGTGGCGCTCGTGCCGCTGCCTGCCGTCTCCGCCGCCCCGGCCGCCGGGTCCGCCGAGGACACCGCGGGCACCGGGCCGGCCGGTGGCGCGGGCGAGGCGGGCCGGCCCGCCGCCGCAGCGGACGCCCCGCGGCGGGAGGACGCCGCGCTCCACGCCGACGCGCTGCTCGCCGGGGTCCGTGAACCGCTCTCCGCGGGGCTGGCGGACGACGGCCGCCTGACCCTGGGTGTCAGCGCCGCCGTGCACTCCGCCGAAGGGCTGCGGGGGGCGCTGGAGGAGGCCCGGCACGCCCGCCGGGTCGCGGCGGCCCGCCCGGGCCGGGTCTGCGCCGCCGGTCACCACGAGCTCGCCTCGCACGTCCTGCTGCTGCCCTTCGTGCCGGACGACGTCCGCCGCGCCTTCACCGCCCGCCTCCTCGACCCGCTGCGCGACTACGACCGGCGCCACCGCGCCGAGCTGGTCGAGACGCTGGAGGCCTTCCTGGACAGCGACGGCTCGTGGACCCGCTGCGCCGCCCGGCTGCACCTGCACGTCAACACGCTGCGCTACCGCGTCGGACGAATCGAGCAGTTGACGGGGCGTGACCTTTCGCGCCTCGAGGACAAGCTCGACTTCTTCCTCGCCCTGCGTATGAGCTGAGCTCCGGGGCCCTTCGGGCACCCGGAGGGGCTCCTGGCGATTGTGAAATCTTTCACCTGACATTGATCCGACCCCTTGGCCCGGCGTGCCGATCCGTGCTGAGATGCGCCAGGACCCAACAGCTCGATGGCGCGCTCGGGGAGGGCAATGTGGCGCATACCGCCATGTCCGGCACCGGAACGACAGCAGACGACGATCCGCCGCTCCAGACAGCCGTATGGCGGCTGCGTTCACGCGCCTGCTGGACCGACGCGGCCGCGCTGCTCGAACCCGACGCGTCGGCCGACCCGGCCGCCGCACTGCAGCGCACCTCCCTGCTGATCGAGCGGTGCCTCTACACCGGCACCGGCTGGACCGACGCGGAGGACGCGCTGCGCACGGCCGAGGCACTCGCCCACGACGACACCGAACGCGGCACGGCCGCCTGCGAGCGTGGCTACCTCGCCTACGCCTCCACCCTCCTCGGCGTACGCGACCGGGCCGACGAGGCCAGTGTGGCGCTGAGCCGGGCGGCGGCGCTGCTCTCCCCCACGGCCCCCGGCCGCCCCGTGCTGGACCTGCGCCGGGGCCTGATCGCCCAGAACATCGCCGACGCGCCCCAGTCCGCCCTCGCGGCCTACCGCAGGGCCCACGCCGGAGCGCTGGCCCAGGGCGACGAACTGCTGCTCTCCTCCACCTGGCGGCACCTCGCCTCGCTGGCGCTGCGCGAGGGCGAACTCGCGGAGGCACGGCACGGCTTCGCGGAGTCCCTGCGGATCAGGGAGGAGCTCGGCTACCTCGTCGGCACGGCCCCGGCCCTCATCTCGCTCGCGGACACGGAGACGGGCACCGAGGCGGCCCGGCTGCGCGCCGAGGCCGGCCGGCTGTTCCGCCTGCTCGGCGGGGTACCGACATGGCTGGCGCCACGGCTGGAGCCACCCGGCCCGGAGACCGCCGAGGCCAACTGAACGGGTCTGACGTCCGGCGGCCTCACCGGCTTCAGCGGCCTCGCCGGTCGCCGCCGTGATCCCGCGGTCTCAGCGGTCGGCGCCGGTGAAGTGTTCGCGCACGAGGGACTGCACCACCGCGAGGTCCCGGGCGACGAGCGCGTCCAGGAGCGCGGTGTGCTCCGAGGCGTCGGCGAGCAGGTCGGCCCGGCGCGTGGCCGGGTTGCTGACCAGCGGCCACTGGGACCGGCGGTGCAGGTCGTCGGCGACGGCCACGAGTTGTTCGTTGCCCGCGAGCGCGAGCACGGCACGGTGGAAGGCGCGGTCGCACTCCGCGTAGCTCGCCCGGTCGCCGACGGCGGCGGCCGCGACGGTGGCGTCGGCCAGCGGGCGCAGAGCGCACCAGCTGCCGGCCGGGACGGTGCGGGCGAGCCGCAGCATCACGGGGACCTCGATCAGGGCGCGCACCTCGGCGAGCTCGGCCAGTTCGCGGGGACCGCGACTGCTGACCCGGAAGCCGCGGTTCGGCACGACCTCGACGGCGCCCTCGGAGGCGAGCTGCTGCATCGCCTCGCGCACCGGTGTGGCCGAGACGCCGAAGCGGGCGCCGAGTGCCGGGGCCGAGTAGACCTGCCCGGGAACCAGCTCGCCGCCGACGAGGGCGGCGCGCAGGGCGTCCAGGACCTGGCCGCGCACCGAGTGCCGCTGCACCACACGGGGCGCGGGCGGCTCGCTGTGGGTGTGCTCGCCGCGCACCTGCTCGGGCACGCGGACCTCGGGCGGGGTCGCCTCGTACGCGTACGGCGGCCGTACGTCCTCACGGGCTCTGCCCTGCTCCACTGGACCTCCTCGTACCGGCGGGCCCGGCTCACGTGCGCCGGGCCCCTGTGCACGATAGGCGGAGCGGGCCGAGGTTCACACACCGACCCATTCGGGTAAGGTAAGGCTTACCTGTTGAAGATCGTGATTCGGTGGTCCCCGCATGACCGTGCCCGCCCTGCTCACCGCAGCCCCGCCGTCCCCCGTGGCCCCGGCGTACGCGCGCCTCACCGAGGCCTTCCCCGGCCTGCGGGCCGAGGCGCTCGCCGACGACGACGCCGCGCCCTCGGGCAGTGGCTGGATCGGCGCGGCCGAGCTCGCGGAGGGTGGCGGGGCGTTGGACGCCTTCCTGGCCGAGGACGACGCGCAGGTGCTGCGGGACTACGGCACCCGGGCCCGCCCCGACGTGGTGGCCGGCTTCGGCCTGCACCGCTACGCCTGGCCGGCCTGCCTGCTGGTGACCGTGCCGTGGTTCCTGGACCGCCGGGTCCCCCGGGTCCCCGTGCGGGACGTCTTCTTCCACCGGGAACGGGGCCACCTGACCGCCCGCGTAAGGAAGTTCGCCTGCCTGCCGGACGACCCTGCGGCTTCCCTCCCGGGCGCCCGGGTCGTGCCGGACGAGGCGGCGCTGCGTGCGGAGGTGCTGGACGCGGTGGCGGAGCACCTCGGTCCGGTGCTGGAGGGCTTCGGGCCGCGCATGCGGCGCGGCAGGCGCGCCCTCTGGGGCATGGCCACCGACGAGATCGTCGAGGGGCTCTGGTACATCGCCCACCTGCTCGGCGAGGAGCGCCGCGCGATGAGCGAGCTCGAACTGCTGCTGCCGGGCACCACCGGCCCGTACGTGGGCGCCGCCGGCTTCCGCGAACTGACGGGCCCCGACGGCGCGTCCCTGCCGACCCGCGACCGGGCGAGCTGCTGCCTCTTCTACACACTGCGGCCCGAGGACACCTGCGTCACCTGTCCGCGCACCTGTGACGCCGACCGCGTCCGGAAACTGACGCCCGCGCCCTGAGCGTACGGCCGCTCGCACCACCCTGCCGGGGGGTCGCGATTCGAACGCAACTCGGTACTCTCGCAAGGGATTTCGAGGACTTTCCCTCCATAGGGGAACCCGCGCACCCCGTCGGTGGCCCCTTGCCCCGAAAACCCGTGGGAGGACAGGTCTTTCCGCCACACTGGCGCCCGAAACGCCTCACGTGACGCAAGGGACCGCGCATGAGATTGACCGACCTCTCACTCGACTGGCTGCTTCCCGGCGCCGTGCTGCTCGTGGGGGCTCTGGTGGCGGTGACGGTGGTCGCGCGGGCCAGGCGCGCCGCCGAGAAGGCCGGCGCCACGGCTGACGACAGCTGGGAACGCAGCGAGGAGCGCCGCAGGCGCAAGGAGGCGCTCTACGCCACTGCCTCGTACGTCCTGCTGTTCTGCTGTGCCGCGGTCGCGGCGGCCCTCTCCTTCCACGGGCTGGTCGGCTTCGGCCGGCAAAACCTCAGCCTCGGTGGAGGATGGGAGTACCTGGTGCCGTTCGGTCTCGACGGGGCCGCGATGTTCTGTTCGGTACTCGCGGTGCGCGAAGCGAGCCACGGTGACGCCGCGCTGGGCTCCCGGCTGCTCGTGTGGACGTTCGCCTGCGCCGCCGCCTGGTTCAACTGGGTGCACGCGCCGCGCGGCATGGAACACGCCGGCGCCCCCCACTTCTTCGCCGGGATGTCCCTCTCGGCGGCCGTACTGTTCGACCGCGCGCTGAAGCAGACCCGGCGGGCGGCCCTGCGCGAGCAGGGCCTGGTGCCCCGCCCCCTGCCGCAGATCCGGATCGTACGGTGGCTGCGCGCCCCCAGGGAGACCTTCGGCGCCTGGTCGCTGATGCTCCTGGAGGGCGTACGCACCCTGGACGAAGCGGTGGACAACGTGCGCGAGGACCGTCAGGAGAAGGAGGAGGACCGGCATCGCAGGAGGGAACGGGCGAAGCTGGACCGGGCCCGCATCAAGGCCCTGAACCGGCAGAACCGGTGGGGACGCGGGGCCCGGTTCGGTCACCGGATGGACACCCAGGCCGTCTCCGCCCCAGCGGTCGGCGCCGTCCCTGCCGTCGCCGCCCCCGTGCCGGAACCGGGCCGACTGCCCCTCAGCTCCCGCCCGTCCCTGCACACGGCGGACGGCTCCGGCTCCACGAGGCCGTCGGCGCGGACAGCGGGCGGCGACGCCGTCGATCCCGCTGCCGGTGACGACGACACGCAGGCCCTGCCCCGGCTCGACTCGCTGGAGCAGAAACTCCAGAACCTGGAGCGGCAGTTCGGCTGAGTATCAGGCCCTCCCGCCGCTCAGTTCGAACCAGACCACCTTGCCGAGTGCCTGCGCCGTGACCCCCCAGGAGTCGGCCAGACTCTGCACGAGGAGCAGCCCTCTGCCGTGCGTACCGTCGTCGGCGTTCGGTACGTACGGCGCGGGCTCCTGCCCCGCCAGGAAGTCACGCACCTCCACACGCAGGC
Source organism: Streptomyces sp. NPDC020780 (assembly GCF_044334475.1). Lineage (NCBI taxonomy): Bacteria > Bacillati > Actinomycetota > Actinomycetes > Kitasatosporales > Streptomycetaceae > Streptomyces > Streptomyces sp. NPDC020780. The sequence goes on from NZ_JBIRTB010000012.1 coordinate 35,245, forward strand.
GCGCGGGCACCGAGGTCACCGTGACCACCGCGCCGTTGCGCGTGTGGATCAGCGCGTTGGTCAGGACCTCACTCAGCAGGAGTTCCGCCACCTCGGTGACCTGCCGGCCCGGGCCGTGACGCAGGAACTCCCGCAGAGCCCCCCGCACCTCGCCCACCGCCGACAGATCGGCATGCCCGACTCTGCGGTGCAGCCGCGTCGGCCGGCTTTTCTGGCGTCTCGTCATGTCCCCCGTCAGCACGCTGAATCGTCCCCCAGATTCCGTCATGTCCCGAACACCATCCCTCGATGCATGCCCCGCAGACGGGCGGCCACGCTTCCCAGGGCGCCGAGAGGTGAACACGCCCCCGCTCACCACCCCGTGCGGGAGTCGAGCGCGCCCCTGATGTACGCAGGACCCGCACCGGCAGGAACCGTGGGGAGAGCGAGCTGTGAAGTGCCTCAAGGACGCGGCATGTTACGGATGTTGGAGCGTGCCATCTGGAGCATCCGCCCCACACCGCCGTCCAGCACGATCTTGCTGGCGGAGAGTGCGAAGCCGGTGACCATGTCGGCGCTGATCTTCGGTGGGATGGAGAGGGCGTTCGGATCGGTGACCACGTCGACGAGGGCCGGGCCCTTGTGCGTGAAGGCGTCCTTGAGCGCGCCCTCCAACTGCTTCGGTTTCTCCACCCGCACCCCGTACGCGCCGGCGGCGCGGGCGACCGCCGCGAAGTCCGGGTTCTTGTTGGTCGTGCCGAAGGACGGCAGTCCTCCGACGAGCATCTCGAGTTCCACCATGCCGAGCGAGGAGTTGTTGAAGAGGACGACCTTCACCGGCAGGTCGTACTGCACGAGGGTGAGGAAGTCGCCCATCAGCATGGTGAATCCGCCGTCGCCGGACATCGACACGACCTGCCGGTTGCGGTCCGTGAACTGGGCGCCGATCGCCTGCGGCAGGGCGTTGGCCATCGAACCGTGGCTGAACGAGCCGATCACCCGGCGCCTGCCGTTGGGCGTGAGGTAGCGGGCCGCCCACACGTTGCACATGCCCGTGTCGACGGTGAACACCGCGTCGTCGTCGGCGAGTTCGTCGAGCACCGAGGCGACGTACTCCGGGTGGATCGGAATGTGCTTGTCGACCTTGCGGGTGTACGCCTTGACGACGCCCTCCAGCGCGTCCGCGTGCTTCTTCAGCATCCGGTCGAGGAACCGGCGGTCGTTCTTGACCTTCACCGCCGGCGTCAGGCACCGGAGCGTCTCGCGCACATCCCCCCAGACGGCCAGGTCGAGCTTGGACCTGCGGCCCAGGCGCTCGGGGCGGACATCGACCTGCACGATCTTCACGTCGGTGGGGAGAAAGGCGTTGTACGGGAAGTCGGTCCCCAGCAGGATCAGCAGATCGCACTCGTGGGTGGCCTCGTAGGCGGCGCCGTAGCCGAGGAGCCCGCTCATCCCGACGTCGAACGGATTGTCGTACTGGATCCATTCCTTGCCGCGCAGGGCGTGGCCGACCGGAGCCTTCACCCGCTCGGCGAACTCCATGACCTCGGCGTGCGCGCCGGCCGTGCCGCTGCCGCAGAACAGCGTCACCCGTTCGGCCTGGTCGACCATCCGGCGGAGTTTGTCGATCTCCTCGTCACCGGGGCGCACGGAGGGCCGTGAGGTGACCAGGGCGTGTTCGGGGGCCTTCTCCGGGGCCGGCTGCCCGGCGATGTCACCGGGCATGGAGACGACGCTGACCCCGCCCTGGCCGACGGCGTGCTGGATGGCCGTCTGGAGCAGACGCGGCATCTGCCGGGGGTTGGAGATCATCTCGTTGTAGTGGCTGCACTCCTGGAAGAGCAGTTCGGGGTGGGTCTCCTGGAAGTAGCCGAGGCCGATCTCGCTCGACGGGATGTGCGAGGCGAGCGCGAGCACCGGCGCCATGGAGCGGTGGGCGTCGTAGAGACCGTTGATGAGGTGGAGGTTCCCGGGGCCGCATGACCCGGCGCAGGCGGCGAGGCGGCCGGTGACCTGGGCCTCGGCGCCGGCGGCGAACGCGGCCGTCTCCTCGTGCCGGACCTGGACCCATTCGATGCCGGCATGGCGCCGGACGGCGTCCACCACGGGGTTGAGGCTGTCCCCGACGACGCCGTACAGTCGCTCGACCCCCGCCCGCACGAGGATGTCGACGAACTGTTCCGACACGTTCTGCTTGGCCATGGGTGCGCACCCTTCCTGCCTGTGCTCCGTGTACGTGCGGCTGTCCCGGCTCCGGGCTCCGAAACGCCGGACGGCCGGACGGACTCCGGAGTCCATCAAGCCACGGTGTGCGCGGTCACGCCTCCCAGACTGCGGCGCTCGTGCGGTCGTCGGCGTATCCCTCGGCCCTGAGCTGGGTGTCGGCCAGATAGGCGGCCAGGCCCGGCGGTCCACCGGTCCCCCAGCGCCGGGCGAGCTCATCGGCGAGGGCTGGTTCACCGCGCATCGGGTCGGCCATTCCGCTGCCGCACAGCAGCAGGGTGTCCCCCGGGCGGGCGACGGAGGCACGGAAGCGGAAGGGCTCGGCGGGCTGAGGTGGCGGGCTGTCGGCGTACGGCGACGGGGGTGTGGTGATCCGCAGGTCCACGGTCAGCCGGTCCCCGCCGGGGCTCTCCGCCGTCCGCGCGGCGGGACCGGGGTCACCGGGTGCCACGGGGTCGAGGTCCTGCCAGACACCGTCACGCAGCCGGAACAGCCCGCCTGCGCCGGCGCCGAAGAAGACGCGGGTGCGGCACTCCGGGTCGGCGGAGAGGAGCAGGCAGCGCAAGCCGGCGGTGTACGCATGGGGTTCCAGGCCAAGCTCGGCGGCGCGGGCGCGGAGTCTGCCGTAGGTGCGGTCGGTGAGGCGGTGCAGACCGGACCTGAGGTCTCCTCTGCGCCCCGCCCTTATGTCGTCACCGAGCCTGGCGTGGCTGCGGGCGACGGCTCCGCCGATCCAGCGGCAGGCGTCGGCGGCGGCGAGGTGCGCGTGTGCGGCGGCACGGGCGCCCCCGGCCACGGCGACCAGCAGCAGGGCGCTGTCCCCGGCGCCGAACCGCGCCGTGAGCAGCGCGTCGCGGCGCGGTTCGCCGCGGAAGCGCGCCGAGTCGCCCCGCACGGACGCGGCCCGCAGGGTGTACGTCCCGTACCGAGCGCCGTCGAGCACCGTGTCGGGGACGAGGCCGTCGAGGTCCTCGGCTCCGGAAGCGGGCAGGGCGGCCGGCTCGGGGTCGTAGGCAGGCGGCCGGTCCCCGAGGTGGCCGACGACCGGGCGCGACGGCTCCGGGGCGCCGTCGGTCCGGGAGGGTGGCCCGACCGGTGCGGGCTCGCCGACCGGGGGCCGCGCCGGCTTCAGCGGTACCGCGAAGGTGTGCCGCTGCGGGGAAGCGGGCGGGGGCTCCCACGGGGCGCTCACGGGCATGGGGCGGGCAGCGGACGCGGAACCCTCGGGAGCGGCGGGCGGGCCGGGCGGCGGCTCCGGGGTATCGGTCGCCACCGGGGGCGGCGCCGGTACGGGCTGCACCGGCGAGGACGACCGCGGCACGGGGGCGGCTCCCGACGGCTCCGGAACGGGCGACACGGGCGGAACCGGGGCGCCTCCCGACGGCTCCGGAACAGGGGACACCGGCGGAACCGGGGCGCCTCCCGACGGCTCCGGGGTGCGCCCGGAGAACGGCTGCGGCGCGGCCGACACCGGCGGTACGGGCGCCACGGGGGCAGCCCGCGGCGGCTGCGGCGGGTGCGCGGGCTGCGGCGGGAGGACGGGCAGCCCGACGGTCGGCTCCGGAGCGGGCGCGGGTGACGCGGGAGACGGCCCGGGGGGCGCGGGAGGCGGCTCGGTCGCGGAAGGGGCGGCCGGCGCACCGCGGGCCGGTCGGCGCTCCGTCTCCGGCGCGCGGGGGTCGGGAACCGGTGTCACCGCGGACGGGTGCTCAGCCGTCGGGCTCCCCGCATCCGACGCGCGGCCCACAGCGTCGTCGGCCGCCTCCGCGGCGTCCGGCGTCCCGGCCGCGGCTCCGGCCGGCGAGCCCCCGCCGTCCGCCGCCCGTCCCACGGCGTCCGACGCCGAGTCGAAACGGTCGTCGATACTGTCCGCCGCGCTGCCCGGACCCGTGTCGGGCGCGGTCTCGTCGTACAGCCTGCGCCACCAGTCGTCCTCGTGGGCGGCGGGCTTGTCCCCCTGCTGACTCATGCCCTTAGTGTCGACCGCGGGGCCCGCCCCAAAACGGGGCATCCGGAAAAGAGTCCCGGAAATGACGCACCGGGGAAGAGGCCCGCCGGGCGGCCCCACCCCCCACGGGAAGGACGCCCGGCGGACCGGTCCGGGTGGCCGGCGGAAGGTGTGGGTACGCTTCACCGAGCCTGCGGTGACGCCACCTTGACAGAGTGGCCGGCGCTCCGGGGGATGATGTGTCCGGCGGGTTTGCGCCGTGGCTGGTTTCCGCCAGGTCACGGCCTGCCGGACGGGCGCAGGGATGTGCGATCACCACCGCGGGGAGGGTCCGAGGATGCTGGCGGCGATAGGTCTCGACGAGAGACAGGAAGCGGCCTACCGGGCACTCGTCGCGGCGGGCGCCGCCGAACTCCCCGATCTGGCGCGCCGGCTCTCGCTGCCGGAGGCCGACACGGAGCGGGCGCTGCGCCGGCTGGAACAGCAGGGGCTCGTGGCCCAGTCCTCCTCCCGAGCGGGCCGCTGGGTGGCCGCGCCGCCCGGCGTCGCACTGGGTGCGCTGCTGACCCAGCAGCGGCACGAACTGGAGCAGGCCGAACTGGCCTCGGCACTGCTCGCGGAGGAGTACCGGGCGGAGGCGGCCGAACCCGCGGTGCACGACCTGGTGGAGGTGGTGACCGGCGCCGCCGCCGTCGCCCACCGGTTCCACCAGCTGCAGTTGGGGGCCACCTCGGAAGTCTGCGCGCTCGTCACGGGCAAGCCGATCGCGGTCTCCGGCATGGAGAACGAGTCGGAGGAACGGGCGTCCCTGCGCGGGGTCACCTACCGGGTGGTGGTCGAGCGCGACGTGCTCTCGCTCCCTTCCGGGATCGTCGAACTCTCGGCCGCGCTGAGCCGGGACGAACAGTGCCGGGTCGTCGACCGGGTACCGACCAAACTGGTCGTCGCCGACGCGGCCCTGGCCATGGTCCCGCTGACGGGGCGCGGCGCGGAGCCCGCCGCCCTGGTGGTGCACGGCAGCGGCCTGCTGGAGTCGCTGACGGGCCTCTTCGAGGCGGTGTGGCGCGACGCGATGCCGTTGCGGCTGGGTGGCGGCGGCATCGACGAGAGTGCCGGGCCGGTCCCGGATGCGACCGATCTGGGGATTCTCTCGCTGCTGCTGGCCGGTCTGACGGACGCGAGTGTGGCCAAGCAGCTGGATCTCGGACTGCGGACCGTCCAGCGGCGGGTCAAGGGGCTCATGGAGCTCACCGGGGTCTCCACCCGGCTCCAGCTGGGCTGGCACGCGTACGAGCGCGGCTGGGTGGCCCGCGCTCCGCGCTGACCCCAGGGGCTCCACACCGGTGCCCGGGGGTTCCGCCCTCCGGGGCCCCGCGCCGACGGGCGGGACCGGGCCGACTCGGGCACGCTGGTCGGATGAGTGGGTGGCAGCTCGTTGCCGTCGGTGCGGTGATGCTGCTCGGACTGGTCGGTGTGCTGGTGCCGGGCGTGCCGGGGCAGGCGATCGTCTGGGCGGCGGTGGTGTGGTGGGCCCTGACCGACACGTCGACGCTCGCCTGGGGCGTGCTGATCGGCGCCACGGGCCTGCTCCTGCTGAACCAGGCGCTGCAGGCCCTGCTGCCCTCACGCCGCCCCCGGGAGGCCGGGGCCCCGCGCAGGACGCTGATGCTCGGCGGGATCGCCGCGATCATCGGGTTCTTCGTCGTCCCCGTGGCCGGCGCCGTCCTCGGGTACGCGGGCGCGGTCTACGGCGCCGAGCGGCTGCGGCTGGGCAGTCGAGGAGCGGGCTGGGCCTCGCTCACGTCGGTGATGCGGGCCACCGGTTACTCGGTCCTCGTGGAGCTCCTGTGCTCTCTGCTGGCCGTCGGGGCCTGGCTGGGCACGCTGATCTGGGCCTGATCCCCCGCCACCCCCGATCGGTCCACCGGGCGCCCGGCGGAGGCGAGCGCCAGGTGGCGTACGGCGTACGAACGCCACGGCCGCCACGCACCGGCCCCCGGCGTCCCGTACGGATCGACATCGGGGTCTCCCAGCGCCCGCATGCGGATCAGCGCGGCCGTCGCCGGTTCGATCCCGGGCAGCCGCAGCAGCGCCCGCTCGGCATCGTCCCGGTCGGCCCCGGCGTCCAGTCGCACCGATCCGTCGGCCAGGGCTCCCGCCAGGGTCCGCAGCACGGGGTCGTCGGCCGCGCCGGCCAGCACGCCCGGCTCCGGGAACACGTGCGTGAGACCGCCGCACGGCACGTCCAGGACCTTGCCGTACCGCTCGACCAGTTCCGCCGCGGCCCGGGCACCGACCAGCGCCCGTACGGCGGACTCCTCCGGGTCCGCGGCGCCGGGCGACCGCAGGCCGGGGCGCGCGGCGACCAGCGGCTCCAGGCCCGGGTCGGCGCCCAGCGCCTCGTCCACGGCGTACGGATCGGCGTCCAGGTCCAGCAGGCGGCGCAGCCGCTGCACGGCGGTCGTCAGGTCGCGCAGGTCCGTGAGCTCGATACGGGCCTCCAGCCACGGCCCCGCGGACACCTCGTCGACGGCCACGATGCCGGAGCCGTACGGCAGCCGCAGGGTGCGCCGGTAGGTGCGCGCCCCGGGGGCGCCGCTGATCTCCTCCATGCGGGTCACCGCTTCGGACCCCAGCAGGTCGAAGACCTCACGGGTGGCGTACGGGCCGCGGTGGGCGAGCCGCAGCGGGATGCCGGCGCGGCGCCCCTCACGCACCCCCGCGCCCAGGCCCGTGCCCGCCTCGGCGCGCAGGGCACTGGGGGTGCGGGCGTAGATCTGCCGGATCGTCGCGTTGAACTGGCGCACGCTGGCGAATCCGGAGGCGAAGGCGATCTCCGTGACCGGGAGGCCGGTGGTCTGCAGCAGGACCCGGGCGGTGTGGGCGCGTTGGGCGCGGGCGAGGGCGACCGGGCCCGCGCCGAGTTCGGCGGTGAGCTGGCGCTGCACCTGCCGGGCGCTGTACCCGAGCCGGCCCGCGAGCCCCGGGACGCCCTCGCGGTCCACCACACCGTCGCCGATCATCCGCATCGCGCGTCCGACGACATCGGCACGGACGTTCCACTCGGCGGAGCCGGGCACGGCGTCCGGGCGGCAGCGTCTGCACGCCCGGAAACCGTGGCCCTGCGCGGCGGCGGCGGTCGGGAAGAAGCGCACATTCTTTCGCTTGGGAGTGACGGCGGGGCAGCTCGGCCGGCAGTAGATGCCGGTGGTGGCGACGGCGAAGAAGAACTCTCCGTCGAAGCGCGCGTCGCGGCTGCTCACCGCCTCGTACCTGGTCTCGTCATCCGTCACACCGTCCAGTGTGCGTCCCCGCCGAGGTGCGCACTCGCGGATTTCGGACGTCGAGCCGGGGACGCGCTACCGGGTTCGGCCCCGCTTGAGCGCCATGGCCTCGCGTCCCACCGCGCTCCGGCGCTTCCACTCCCGCAGGGTCTCCTGCCGGAGCCGGACGTCGGTCTTGGCCGCGATGCGGTGGTTCTCCCTGAGCAGCTTGCGGTAGCTGTCCAGGCGCCGCTCGGAGAGCGTGCCGTCCTCGATCGCGCCGAGCACGGCGCAGCCCGGTTCGCTCCCGTGGCCGCAGTCGTGGAAACGGCACCGCCCGGCCAGTTCCTCGATCTCGGAGAAGACCTGCTCGACGCCTCTCTCCGCGTCGAAGAGGCCGACTCCGCGCAGCCCGGGGGTGTCGATCAGCACGCCGCCCCCCGGCAGCACGAGGAGGTTGCGGGTCGTGGTGGTGTGCCGGCCCTTGCCGTCCGCGTCCCGCGTGGCCCGTACGTCCATGACGTCGGCGCCGAGCAGGGTGTTGGCGAGGGTCGACTTGCCGGCCCCGGAGATTCCGAGCAGCACGCTCGTACCGCCGCCGACGATGGCGCCGAACACGTCGACGCCCTCCCCCGTGGCCGAGCTGACGGGCAGCACCTGCACTCCGGGGGCGAGGCGCTCGACGTCCTCCACCAGGTGGGCCAGGGTGGTGGTGTCCGGGACGAGATCGGCCTTGGTGAGCAGCACGAGCGGCTGCGCCTCGTACGTCCCGGCCCCCGTCCCGTCGCCGAGCAGTGCGGCACCCTCGGTGCTCGACATGGCCAGGGCGAGGAAGCGTTCCAGCCGCCCCAGGTCCAGCTCGACAGCGAGTGAGACGCAGATGACGATGTGGTCGATGTTGGTGGCGAGCACCTGCGCTTCGGAGCGCTGCGAGGACGTCGAGCGGACGAAGGCGGTGCGGCGCGGGAGGAGCGTACGGACGAACCGCGGGTCGCCGCCGGGGTCGACGGCCACCCAGTCACCGGTGCAGACGATCCGCATCGGATCGCGGGGCACCACGAACGCGGTGTCGGCCCTGAGGGTGCCGTCCGTAGTGACCACGTCGCACTGGCCGCGGTCCACCCGCACCACGCGGCCGGGCAGGAGTCCCTGCTCGGCGTACGGGGCGAAGGCGGCGGCCCAGTCGTCGTCCCAGCCGTACGGAGCCAGCGGGTGCGAGGAGGAAACCGGAAGAAGAGGGAAAGACAAGGGAAACCCTTCACAAGGGTGGCCCCGGCACCGCGCGTTCAGGCACGGGAAGAAACAGTGAGGTCAGCCGGCGGCCACGGGGGTGAGAACGATGCTCTTCTGGTTGTGGGCAGCGCCCATCGCAACGACAGTCATCAATGTCCTCACCTCCTGATTCCTCGAACCGGCCACACCCTAGCCCCCGTTCACCCGGTGGTGTCAACGGAATTACCGTGCACCACCCGCGCTCCGGGCCGTACGCCGGACTTCGTCCCCGATATCCCTCGATCAGGTGATACGCATGCACAACCGCCGGTCCGGGGCCGATATGGTGCCGGACATGACCTCATCCCAGACCTCCACCGGCACCTTCACACAAGCGCAGTTGGGCACGCAGATCCTGCTGGGCTGGAGCGGCGGACACCCCGACGGACAGCGGGACGTCGCCTTCCTCCTCACCTACTCGCTCGGCGACGGGCAGGACGGGCCGGAGGCCGGCGAGCGGGCCATGCGGACAGCTCTCGAGCGCATCGGACTTCAGGTGGGGGGCGAGACCCTGGACGCCGCGGAGCTACCGAACCTGCCCGTGAAGCTTCTGGTCCAGGCCGGCCAAGCGGTCCTGACGCTCCCTCACTTCACGGCGCAGTACACCGTGCCGCCCCAGTGGCTGGCGGCCGCCCGGGCCGGGGGCACGGTGCACGGGATGTTCGCCACGCGCCCGTGGCCCGAAGCCGTTCCCGGCCGGCCGGTGAGCGAGGAAGTGCTGCGGTCCTTCGTGGGTGACCCGGGGGTCATCGGGACGTCGGCCCACTGCCTTCTGCCGGTCCGCAGCCTGGGCTGACCTCCGCACCACGCGCACATTCCGACGTCCCTGGCGCTCTCCGCACACGACGGTGCCCACCACCCCCCGTGGAGTGGTGGGCACCGTCGTGACGTGCTGCCTCACGAGGCGGTGCACACGGCCCAGAGCCGTACACACCGGGCCGTGCCGTCAGTGGTTGGCGACGCCGTTGCCGGAGAGCACCGGGATGTCGGACAGGATGTGCGACAGCGGCTCGTCACCCTTGGCCTGGGTGGAGTTGTCGGCGCACTGCTGGTTCTGCGGGTTCGACAGGACGTTGACGTCCTGGACCGTGACCGGCACGACACCGACGAGCGAACCGATGTTGGCCTTCGCCGGGATGCCGAGGCAGAGCTTGTTCAGCGAGCCCTGGACGAGGCTGAGCTGCGGGCTCTGGTCGCCCTCGGTCTCGGAGTTGCCGAACTCGGACTCGGCGCCGTTGCCGTTCACCACGGTCGTCCCGTGGTCGTTGCCGATGGCCATGGCCGCAGGGGCCGCAGCGGCGGAGACACCGATCAGGGAGACGGCCGCGGCCGCACCCGCCAGGATCTTCTTCATCACGCTTCACCTTTCCTCGTGATCCCGTTGTGGGACGTACTGATAACCGAAAGCGGACGACGGAGTTCCGCTACACCACTCGAACGAGTTCGACGCGGCGCGAGGTCGACGCACCGCCGCCGGTCGCCTGGCTCAGCGCCCGCCGTCCGCGCCGTCCGCCGTGCGGGCCGCGGGCACGAAGACACCGGGCCGCTCCGTGTCCGGTGCCGGGGGCACCTCCCGCCCGACCTCCCGGCCCGCTCCGTGCCATTCGGCGAGCAGCCGGTCATAGATCGGGGTGGAGCGGCCTGGCATCGCTTCGGGGTTCCGGCGGGACTGACTGTCGTACTGGTCCATGAAGGGGCCCTACCCGACCGGTGCGGAGGAACCGGCCGACGATGCGTCAACCGGGCCAATATCCGCACGATCGGGCTACCCGACCGGCCCCGGACACAGTGACGGGGCCGGTCCGCCCCGGCTGCCGCTCCCCCAGGAGAGCGTCACCGCGCGGACGGACCGGCCCCGTCACTCCGCGCGAAGGTCAGCGGTTGCCCGCGCCGTTCGCCGACAGGATCGGGATGTCGTTGAGGATGTGCGACAGCGCCTCGTCGCCCTTCGCCTGGGTGGAGTTCTCCGTGCACTGCTGGTTCTGCGGGGAGGACAGGACGTTGATGTCCTGGACCGAGATCGGCACGAGGCCGAGGAGCGAACCGATGTTGGCCTTCGCGGGCAGGGCGATGCAGGGCTTGTTGAACGATCCCTGGATCAGGCCGATCTGGGGGCTCATGTCACCCGTGGTGCTGCTGTTGCCGTAGTACTGCACGGCGCCGTTTCCGTTGACCGCGGTGGTGCCTTGGTCGTTTCCGGTCGCCATGGCGGCGGGGGCCGCGGCAGCCGAGATACCCGCGACGGAGGCTGCGACCGCAGCCGACGCCAGAATCTTCTTGATCATGAAATCGCCCTTCTGGATTTTCTGTTGCCCGCCTGTCCGGAGCATTCTGAACAACTCGTTCCGGCGGGCCCGGTCGTGCCAATTCACTCGAACGGTGCGTATGTCTCCGGCCGGCCATGGAATGCGCCGGACCGGGCACCGGAGAAAATGCGCTGAATGGAGAAGACTTCTGCGGTGCGGCGGATCAGCCGCCGACGGGCAGGCCGCCGATCAGAGGGGCGGCCTCGGCCGCCGCACCGGTCGCCTCGCCCGCCAGTTTGCTCACCGTGCCGTCCTCGTGAACCTTCTTGGTCGCACTGCCGACCGTCTCGACCACGGGGTCGATGATCTGCGGAGTGCTGGCCATGAGGTGGTTCACACCGGTGGTGAGGCTGAGCGTGGGGGACGTGGCAGGAGCAGCGAAGGCGGGCGCAGCCGTTCCGAGAGCGACCACGGAACCGGCAACGAACGCGGCGGTCTTCGCGTACTTCACTTTCGAATTCCCTTCTGCAGCGGCGTGGGTTTCGGTCGCGTTCCCGCGCCGCACAGGCTTTCTTCGCCTGTGGCTTCCACCGCTTCCACCAGGCCTAACGAGCCGTGCGCGAACCGGCAACTGCACAAGGGCGGCTTTTTTCGCGGAGTTCTTCCGCAGGTTTCCCGGGCTCTCCGCCTCCGGACTTCCGCCGGCCTCGCTGCGGGATTCTCGGCGCTTCGAGGACTGTCCCGCGTCTCCCGGCGGAGCGGCGCCGACGTCGGATGCGGCGCGTCGCGCGGCGGAAGGGCGTCCGCGGACTGGATGCGTGGGGTCCGGGCGGCATGGCGAGGCGCCGTGACCGCCGTCGCGCGTCCGCCGGGAATCGCGGGGGCAGCCCGTGCCGCGGGCCTCCCCGCAGGCCGGCCGAGGATGCCCCGCGCCGCGTGCGCGGAGCCGCACACGACGGGAAGGCCCCGGACCGCGGGTGCGGTCCGGGGCCTTCCGGTGATGAGCGATCAGCTCGGCGTCAGTGGATCAGCTGTTGACGCAGACGTTGCCGAAGGCCGGGTTCAGCAGACCGATGACGTTCACGGTGTTGCCGCAGACGTTGACCGGGATGTGGATCGGAACCTGCACGACGTTGCCGGACAGGACGCCGGGGGAACCGACGGCAGCGGCCCCTGCGCCGGCGTCGGCCATGGCCGGAGCGGCGGCACCCAGCGCCATGAGGGTTCCGGCGGCGACGGCGGCAACCTTGGTGTACTTCACTTTCGTCCCTTTCTGCAGCGGAGCCTTGAGCGGTCACGTCTTTCGTGCCGCACGGATGCTGTGGTGCACGCACCCGTGGCTCCGGAGCTGTCATGCGTAACGATCGGCGGGCGGCGGCGAAACTCTATGGAAGCCGTTTCCCGGGAAACCGCCCGAATGACGCAGACCCGGGCCGCACGATGGAGGAATGTCGGCGGCCCGGGCCGGTCGTTGCGGCTGGATCAGCCGTTGCCCGCACCGTTGCCCGAGAGCACCGGGATGTCGGACAGGATGTGCGACAGCGGCTCGTCGCCCTTGGCCTGGGTGGAGTTGTCGGTGCACTGCTGGTTCTGCGGGTTCGACAGGACGTTGATGTCCTGGACCGTGATCGGCACCAGTCCGATGAGCGAACCGACGTTGGCCTTGAGCGGCAGACCGACACAGGGCTTGTTCAGCGAGCCCTGGACGAGGCTGAGCTGCGGGCTCATGTCGCCCTCGGTCTCGGAGTTGCCGAACTCCGACTCGGCACCGTTGCCGTTGACCACCGTGGTGCCCATGTCGTCGCCGATGGCCATGGCACTCGTTGCCGTGAGACCGAGGATGGAGGCGGCGACGGCACCCGTAGCCAGAACCTTCTTGATCACGATTAACCCTTCTCGTACCGATTGCCCCGCGGCGGAGCGTCCTGATCAACTCGCCGCCCGGCGAATGGTTCCGCCCGTTCACCCGAATGCCGGGAATCCCTCCATAAAACGAACACCCGTGCGCAACCCTTTCGAGTGGTTACAGGATTTCCACGGTTCTCCGAGTTTCCTCCGCGACGTCGAGGTCGTTAGGCAGTCGTCCGCGTAGCTGGAATGACTACCTATCGGGTGTCACCGCCCGCGCGAATTTTCCGGAGAAGGGCATGTAATGCGACAGGTTCTGAACAAAAGCATGATCGTCATGGCGGCGGCGTCGGGCATCCTGACCGCCGCCGGGGGTTATGCACACGCCGATGCCTCGGCCGACGGGGTCGCCGCGGGTTCACCCGGTGTCGGCTCGGGCAACGCCGTCCAGGTGCCGGTGCACGTCCCGGTCAACCTCTGCGGCAACACCGTCGACGTGATCGCTCTGCTGAACCCTGCCTTCGGCAACACCTGCGCGAACGTGGACTCCGGCAAGGACCACGACGACACGGGGGCCGGTGCGAGCGCGGAGGGCGCGGCCATCGGCTCACCGGGGGTGCTGTCGGGCAACCTGGCCCAGGTGCCTGTCGAGGTTCCGGTGAACGCCTGCGGCAACAGCGTCGATGTCGTGGGCCTGCTGAACCCCGTGTTCGGCAACGACTGCGTCAACGAGAGCGGGCACGAGCGCCCGCCGGTCGAGCCCCCGGTGGACGAGCCGCCCACCTCCAAGCCGCCCGTGGACGAGCCGCCGACGTCGAAGCCGCCGGTGGACGAGCCGCCGACCTCCAAGCCGCCGGTGGACGTGCCGCCCGCCGTCCAGCCGCCGGCCGGTCACCCCGGCCCGAACACCCCCGACACCCAGCTCGCCCAGACCGGTGCGGGCGGCATGGGCATGGCCGCCGGCGCGAGCGCCGCACTGCTCCTCGGTGGAGCGGTCCTGATGCGCCGCACCCGCGGTTCAGGCAACTAGTTCGAACGTAGCGTCGCGTGCCGGGATCGCGGGCCCGGCGTCCGGTGCGGGCGATCGCGCGTCGGGGTCGCGTCGATGCCGGATCGACCGGCGCGGCCCCGACGGCGCGGCGCGTGTGCGGGCCGGGCGTCACCGGGCAGGCCGGCTTCGGCATGACCCACGGCACAGCCCGCACGAGGAAGGGCCGCCCGCAGCGGGCGGCCCTTCCTCGTGCGCGGAAAAGCGGACTCAGACGCGGGACAGGCCCGCCCGGTCCAGGTGGGCGGCGATCACGGTCGTCTCCGCGGCGTCCAGCCGGCGCATCGGCGGGCTCACCACGTTGGTCGCGATGACGCCGCGCAGCATCAGCGCGGTCTTGAAGGCACCCAGTCCTGCCGCCGTCGCCGAGGCGGTACCGGGCACGGCGGCCGCGACGATGTCGAACAGCGCGACGAGCCGATCCTGTTCGGCCTTGGCGTCGGCCCAGTCACCCCGCACGGCGGCCTCGTGCAGCCGTACGTAACCGTGCGGGTCCACGTTGCCCAGGCCGGGTACGGAACCGTCGGCGCCGCCCAGCATCATCGCGTCGACCACCAGTTCGTGTCCGGTCAGGACGGAGAACCCCGGCAGGTCGCGCGCCCCGATGGCCAGCCGGCGGAAGGACCCGTCGTCCCCACTGGAGTCCTTCACACCCGCGAGGACTCCTTCCGCCGCGAGCGGCAGCAGGAGTTCCGGGTCCAGCTTGCTGTGCACGCAGACCGGTACGTCGTACGCGAGGAGCGGCAGGTCGACGGCCGCGGCGATGTCCCGGAAGTGGCGGTCGATCTCGGTGGCGTGGGTGCGCGTGTAGAAGGGCGCGGTGGCCACGACCGCGTCGGCCCCCAGGGCGGCCGCGGCACGGGCCCGCTCGACGACCCGGTTGGTGGTGGTCTCGATGGCGCCGACGAGTACCGGCACCTGGCCCGCCGACGCCGCAGTGATCACCTTGATGACCTCGTCCTGCTGACCGGGTGTCAGGTAGGCGGTCTCCCCGGAGCTGCCGAGGGCGAAGAGGCCGCTGACACCGCCGTCGAGGAGGTGGCCGACGACCCGCTCCAGGGAGACCCGGTCGAGCTCGCCGTCCTCGGTGAGCGGGGTGACGACGGGGGGGATCACTCCGGAGTAGGTGCTGGGGGCGGCGGTCATGCGGTGCTCCTTGCGGGCGGTACGGGGGTCCGGTCCCCGGCGGGGTACGCGGAGGTCTGGGGGTGGACGCAGTGCCAGCGGTGCTCACCGGATCCGGAGGACTCCGCGGGGAAGACCGTGGAGCACTCGGCGTCGGCCTTCCAGCAGCGGGTGCTGAAAGGGCAGCCGGGTGGCGGGTTGGTGGCGGAGGGCACGGGACCGGTGAGGACGATGCGTTCCGTCGCCTCCAGCAGGCTGGGCGTCGCGGAGAGCAGCGCCTCGGTGTACGGGTGGCGGGGAGACCCCGCCACGTCGGGCGCCCTGCCCTCCTCGACGATGCGACCGAGGTAGAGGACGGCGATCCGGTCGGCGAGGTAGCGCACGGTCTGGATGTCGTGCGAGATGAACACCATGCCCAGGCCCAGGCGTTCGCGCAGGTCGACGAGGAGGTTGAGCACCTGGGCGCGTACGGAGACGTCGAGCGCGGAGGTCGGTTCGTCGGCGACGATCAGTTCCGGTTCGAGGGCCAGGGCCCGGGCGATGGCGACACGCTGACGCTGGCCGCCGGAGAGCTGCCCGGGAAGGGCCGCGAGGGTGTGGCCGGGCAGTCCGACCAGGTCGAGCAGCTCCTCGACGCGGGCTTCGCGTGCCGCGCGGGTGCCGCGCCGGTGCACGTCCAGCGGGTCGAGCAGGATCTGCCGGACCGTGAGGCGCGGGTTGAGAGCCGTGGAGGGGTCCTGGAAGACGACGCCGACGGCCGAGCCGAAGTCGTCGCGCCGCTCCGCGGCCGGCATCGTCCAGAGGTCGCGTCCGTGGAAGAGGACCTGGCCCTCGGTGGGCTTCTGCAGTCCGGTCAGGACCCGGGCGAGGGTGGACTTGCCGCAGCCGGATTCGCCGACCAGGCCCACGATCTCGCCGCGCTTCACCTTCAGCGTGGCGTCGGTCAGCGCGTGGACGGCGTCCCGGCGGAAGAGGCCTCCACTGCGTGCCTTGTGGCGTACGTGGACGCCGTCGAGCTCGATCACAGGGCGCTCCCTTCCAGCTTCTTCGCGGGGGCGGCACCGGCCGGGTGGTGGCAGGCGAAGCCGTGGTCCTTCGTGGTACCGCGCCCGGTGAGTACGGGGGTCGTGGTGCGGCAGAGGTCGGTCGCGGCACCGCAGCGGCCGGCGAAGCGGCATCCCGCGCCGAAGCCCTGGGGGGCGGGGACGACTCCTCGGATCTGGTGGAGCCGGTCGGCGCCGGCTTCCAGGGAGACGACGGAGCCGAGGAGGCCGCGGCTGTAGTGGTGGGCGGGGTCGGTGAGGACGGCGCGGGTGTCGCCCACCTCGGCGAGCCGGCCCGCGTACATGACGGCGACCCGGTGGGAGAGGTCGCCGACCAGGGCGAGGTCGTGCGAGACCAGCACCATGGCGAAGCCGAGCTCGTCGCGGAGGCGGATGAGGAGTTCGACGACCTGGGCCTGGACGGTGACGTCGAGGGCGGTGGTCGGTTCGTCCGCGATGAGGAGGCGGGGGCTGCGGGACAGGGCCATCGCGATGAGGACGCGCTGACGCTGGCCACCGGAGAGTTCGTGCGGGTAGCTGCGCAGGGTGCGCTCGGGCGAGAGCCCGACGAGGTCGAGGAGTTCGGCGGGGGTCTTGGTGGCGCCGCGGGAGGTCAGCTGCCTGAGCTGGGTGCCGACGAGCACCGAGGGGTTGAGGGAGGAGAGCGCGTCCTGGTAGACCATCGCGATCTCGGGGCCCATCAGGGCGCGGCGTTCCCTGGGCGGGAGCTTCAGCAGGTCCCGGCCGCGGTAGAGGATCTCGCCGCTGACCTCCGCGTTGCGGGCCAGGAGGCCCATGACGGCGAGGCTGGTGATGGACTTGCCGCAGCCGGACTCGCCGACCAGACCGAGGGTCTCGCCCTCGTGGACGGTGAAGTTCAGCCGGTCGACGACGGGAACGTCGCCGTAGCGGTCGGGGAAGCGGATCGCCAGATCGCGTACGACGAGGAGTTCGCCGGCGTCCTCAGGCACCGGGGTGAGGGCGGGCTCGGTGGCGTTGATGTGCCCGGCGAGCTCGGCGAGGGCTGCGTCGATGTCGACGGTGGAGGCGGCCTCGACCGGGTCCGGCGCGGCGGTTCCGGTGGATCCCTCGACGGCACCACGGCTCTTCGGCGCGGCGGAGGCGTCGGTGAGGCCTTCGGAGAGGACGTTGAGCGCGAGGACGGTGATGAGGAGGGCGAGGCCGGGGAAGAAGGTCGCCCACCAGCCGCCGGCCAGGAGGATCTGCCGGCCGTAGGCGAGGACGCTGCCCCAGCTGGGGTCGGGGTCCTGCACCCCCGCTCCGATGAAGGAGAGGCTGGCCTCGAAGATGATGGCCTCGGCCACCATGACGGTCGCGAACACCATGACCGGGGCCATGCAGTTGACGGCGACGTGGCGGAGCACGATGTAGGCGCGCCGGGCACCGATGACCTTCTCGGCCGCCACGTAGTCCTCGCCGTACTGCGCGAGCACGTTGGCGCGTACGACGCGGGCGAGGGAGGGGGTGTAGACGAAGGCGACGGTGAAGATGATCACCGGGATGCTGGTGCCGAACACGGCGACGAGGACGGCCGCGAGCGCGATCGGCGGGAAGGACATGACGACGTCGAGGGTGCGCATGAGGGACTCGTCGCCGAGCTTGCGTGAGGTGGCGGCGAGCGAGCCGAGGACGGCTCCGGCGGCCAGCGCGCAGGCGGTCGCGCCGAGGCCGATGATCAGCGAGTAGCGCGAGCCGTGCACCACACGGGCGAAGACGTCGCGTCCCGCCCGGTCGGTGCCGAACCAGTGGTCGCCGCTCGGGCCCTGCACGGGGGTGCCGGTGGTCAGCGGGTCCTGGGTGAGCAAGGGGGCGAACACGGCGCCGAGGATGACGACGACCAGGACGCCGAGGGCGACGCGGGAGGTGGCCGGGAGGGCGCGGAAGGCGATGCCCGGTCGGGAGAGCGTGGTGGCCAGACGGCCCGTGGCGAACATGTCACACCGTCCTGATGCGCGGGTTGACCAGCAGGTAGAGCAGGTCGACGATGACGTTGACCACCAGGAAGGCGATGGCGATGGTCAGTACGGTGCCCTGGACCAGGGCCACGTCGCCGCCGGTGACACCTTCGAGGATGAGTTTGCCCATGCCGGGCAGGTCGAAGATCGCTTCGATGACGACGGCCCCGCTGAGCAGGTAGCCGACCTTGACGCCGAGCACGGTGAGCGGGGTGACGAGCGCGTTGCGCAGGACCGAGCGGACGACCAGGAGGACCGGCAGGCCGTTGCCCTGCGCGGTGCGGACGTAGTCACGGTCGAGTTCGGCCACCATCGAGGTGCGGACGAGGCGGGCGAGCGACG
This sequence comes from Streptomyces sp. NPDC020780, assembly GCF_044334475.1. Classification (NCBI taxonomy): domain Bacteria; kingdom Bacillati; phylum Actinomycetota; class Actinomycetes; order Kitasatosporales; family Streptomycetaceae; genus Streptomyces; species Streptomyces sp. NPDC020780. Next base: position 53,561 of record NZ_JBIRTB010000012.1, read on the forward strand.
CGGCGACGGGCACGGCGAGCGAGAGGGCGGGCAGGGCCATGGTGGTGAGCCAGCCGCTGAACGAGTCGGCGGGGTTGGTGTATCCGCCGGTCGGGAAGAGGCGGGTGTTCAGCGCGAACTGCTGGATGAGCAGGACGCCGAGCCAGAAGGACGGGACGGCGACCCCGGCCATGGACAGGACCCGGAAGAGCTGGTCGGGCCAGCGGTCGCGGTACATGGCGCCCAGGACGCCACCGACGACGGCGAGGACGACGGCGAGGAGCAGACCGAGGAAGGTCAGCTGGAGGGTGAGGGGGAACGCCGCCGTGATCCGGTCGATCACCGGCTGACTGGGCGGGACGGTCATGCCGAGGTCGAAGTGGAGCAGCTGTCCGAGGAAGTGGACGTAGCGTACGGGCAGGGGGTCGTTGAGCCCGTTGGCCTCGGCGAAGGCCGCGCGGGCCTCGGGACCGGCGCTCTCTCCGAGCGCGTTGTAGGCCGGGTCGGCCGGCGAGAACTGCAGCACCACGAAGACGAGCAGCGCGATGCCGAGGATCATCACCGGCATCATCGCGACGCGGCGCAGCGCGAGCCGGAGGAAAGCAACCATCGTCGGGTTCCTTGGGAGTGGGCGGAGGGCTGGTCCGGGCCGCCGGGGGTGGGCGGCCCGGACCGGGGGGCGTCAGGCGCGGCCGACGTCCAGGAAGGACAGGCCGGTGGTGGGCAGCGGCGCGAAGCCGGGCAGGGCCTTCTCGTTCCAGGCGGTGGGCAGCTTGCGGTGGAGGATCGGGTAGAGGGCGGCCTCGTCGGCGACGACGTCGGTGACCTGGGCCCACAGCTGCTTGCGGACCGCCTCGTCGGCGGCCTGGGCGGCCTTGTCGAGGAGCTGCTTGACCTTCTTGTACGCGGCGGTCGTGGACCAGCCGTAGCGCTTCTCCGGCCAGAAGCCGTAGTAGAACCAGCGCATCAGGAGGTCCACGTCGTTGCCGAAGACCGAGGGGTCGCCGGGGGCCACCATGACTTCAAAGCCGCCCGCGTCGACCTTGGCCCACTGGGCCGGCGACTGGGCGATGTCCAGGGTGGCCTCGATACCGGCGGCGGCCCAGCTCTCCTTGAGGAGCGGAGCGATGTCCTTGACCCAGCCGGTGTCGGTGGTCAGGACGGTGAACTTGAGGTTCCGCACCCCCGCGTCGGCGAGCAGCTTCCTGGCCTTGGCCACGTCGTGGGTGTAGACCGTGGCGGCCTTGTGGAAGTCGGGGTGGGTGGTGGGGACGTAGCCGGTGGCGGCCGTCGCGTTCCCGACCATGGCGGTCTTGATGATCTTCTCGGTGTCCAGCGCGTAGTGAAGTGCCTGGCGGACCCGCTTGTCGGCGAACCGCTTGTCGGCGGTGTTGAACATCAGGAAGAGCAGGCCGAAGGACTGCACGGCCTCGGTCTTCGCCGAGGCGGAGAGCCCGTTCACGTCGATGTACGGGACATCCTCGATGGCCTGGACGCGGCCGGACTGCATGGCACTGACACGGGCCGACTGATCCGATATCAGGCGCCAGATCATCTTCTCGGCCTTGGCCGGGTGCGAGCCGTTGTACTTGTCGTACTTCTCGAAGACGATCTTGTCCTCGCGGGTCGCCGACACGAACCTGTACGGCCCGGAGCCGACGGGCCGGGCGTCGAACTTCTTGACGTCCGCCTCGACGATCTTCTTCGGCACGATGCGGGCGACCGCGATGCGGGAGGGGAAGAGCGCGAAGGCGTACTTCAGCTTGAACTCAACCGTCTTCGCGTCGACGGCGGTGACCGTGTCGATGAAGGGCACGAACTGCGCCATCAGCGACGCGTTCTTCTCGTCGAGGATGCGCTCGAAGCTGAACACCACGTCCTCGGCGGTGACCGGTGAGCCGTCGTGGAAGGTCGCGCCGTCGCGGAGGGTGGCGCGGTAGGTGGTGGCGTTGATCTTCTTCGGCATCTCGGTGGCGAGGGCGGGGCGGGCCACGAGCGTGACCGGATCGAGATCGACCAGGCCTTCGAAGATGTGCATGTTGGCGGCGTACGGCGTGGCTCCCGACGTGATCATCGGGTCGAATCCGGTCGACAGGGGGTAGGACAGGCCGGCCTCGATGGTGCCGTTGCCGTCACTCCCGCCCGTCTCGCCGTCGGCGGTCGAGGTGGGGCCGCCGCACGCGGAGAGACTTGCCGTGATGGCAGCGGCCGCACCGATGAAGCCTGTGTAACGCAGGAACGTACGGCGCTCGACGCCGGCTGGCCTCAGCTCGGGCACGGGTCCTCCAAGGGACGTTGGGCTGGCAGGGGGTGGAGAACAGCTGGTTTCGGCGGTGGTCGGATCCCGAAGAACCAGCGAGCATCAGACGTCAGATGTCTGATGCCTTGATAGCGTGGGAACGTAGCCCGACAATCGAGAGGGGTCAAGAGGTGGGGAGTTCAGATATGTCCGGCACGCGACCCGGTCGCACCCTGTTGCGACAGGAAGTCGTCGAGGGCATCAAGCGCTACATCCTCGACGAGCGGCTGCGTCCCGGGGATCCGCTCCCGACGGAGCCGGCCCTGTGCGAGGCGCTCGGCGCCAGCCGCTCCAGCGTCCGGGAGGCCGTCAAGATCCTCGCCGCCCTCGACATCGTCGAGGTACGCCACGGCCACGGAACGTACGTCGGCCGACTGAGCCTGTCCGCGCTGGTGGAGAGCCTCACCTTCCGCGGCCTGCTCTCCCCGGACGACGACTTCCAGGTCATGGCGGACCTCGTCGACGTGCGCGAGCTCTTCGAGCGGGGCATGGCCGACCGGATCATCTCCCTGCTCAGCACCGAGCAGCTCGACGCCCTGGACGACCTGGTGGAGACCATGCGCACCACCGGTTCGGGCGACGGGCACGGCTTCGTCGCGGCGGACCGGGCGTTCCACGCCCTCCTGGTGGCCCCGTTGGGCAATGACCTGATCGGCCAGCTCTCGATGGCCTTCTGGGACGTCTACACGATCGTCGCGCCGCACCTCGACGGATTCACACACGCCGACGAGAGGGCGACGGTCGCCGCTCACCAGAACGTCGTCGACGCGGCCCGGGCCGGCGATGTCTCCGCGTTCCTCACGGCCTTGGGCGAGCACTACGCGCCGGTCAGACGGCGCATCTCCGAAGCGAGGGCGCGCAGGGCGGACCCGGCCTGACCTCGGCGGGGCCGCCGCCTCCCGCCCCGAGGCGGGGCCCCGACCCGCCTCACCCTTGACGTCCGGCCGTGAAGCTCCCTAGGGTCCGGTGGCACCAGGACATCTGACGTCTTCTGTCCTGCCTCTTCCCTGCACCCCGGAGGGCACAGCCATGCCGTCGGCCGATCTCCCGCTCGAGGACTGCCGCGCCTACCGGCCCGAACTGCCGCTGCCCGAAGGATTCGACGACTTCTGGTCCGGCACCCTGGGCGAGGCCCGCCACGACGGCGCCCTGGACAAGCCCCGGTACGAGCGGGTCGACTGCGGGCTGACCCAGGTGCGTACGTACGACGTGAGCGTTCCGGGATACGGCGGCCGGCCGGTACGCGGCTGGCTGCACATGCCCGCCGCCGCCACCGAGCCGCTCGGCTGCGTCGTCGAGTACCTGGGGTACGGGCGCGGCCGGGGGCTCGCGCACGAGCAGCTGATGTGGGCCTGCGCCGGATACGCGCACCTGGTCATGGACACCCGCGGCCAGGGGTGGTCGGCGGCGGGCGGCGTCACCGCCGACACCGGCCCCGGGGAGGCCGGAACCGTGCCGGGCTTCCTGACCCGGGGCATCGAGAGCCCCGAAACGTACTACTACCGGCGGGTGTTCACCGACGCCGTCCGCTGCGTGGAGGCGATGCGGGAGCACCCCGAAATCGACCCCTCCCGCGTCGTGGTGACCGGGGTGAGCCAGGGCGGCGGCATCGCGCTGGCCGTGTCCGGGCTGGTGGAGGGGCTGGCCGGAGTGATGCCGGACGTGCCGTTCCTGTGCAACATCCCCCGGGGCGCGCGGATCGCCGGAACTCCGCCGTACACCGAGATCGCCGCCTACCTCCGGCTCTACCGCGACCGCGCCGAGTCGGTCTTCCGCACCCTGGCGTACTTCGACGCGGCGCAGCACGCCACCCGGGCGACCGCGCCCGCCCTGTTCTCCATCGCGATGGCGGACGAGATCTGCCCGCCCTCCACCTGCTTCACGGCCTACAACCGCTACGCGGGCCCCAAGGACGTACGCGTCTACGAGTTCAACGGGCACGAGGGCGGCACCGAACACCACCGGGCGGAACAACTGGCCTGGGTGCGCTCGCTGTTCACCGGTCTCCCGACCGGGCCGACCGGCCTCTCCTGACCGGAGGGAACTCCGCGCGCGGACGTTCACCCCCCTGACGCGCCGGCCGCCGGCGCCGCGCTCCGCTCCATCTCCGCAGCTCTCCCCCTCACGAGAAGAGAGACCGTTCATGCAGCGCAGAGTCACCGTCGCCATGCTGTCGGCCGCCGTCATGGTGGCCACCACGGCCGTCACCGCCCACGGCGCACCCGCCGCCCCGGCCGCGGCCGGGGAACTGACCTCCCAGGACATAGCGACCCAGGGTGCCGGGTCCCCCTACTACCGCATCCCGGCGCTGACCACGTCCGTCAAGGGCACCCTGCTCGCCGCCTACGACTCCCGTCCCACGCTCGGCGACCTGCCCGGCAACCTCGGGATCGTCCTGCGCCGCAGCACCGACGGCGGCACCACCTGGCAGACCCAGCAGGTCGTCCGCAAGGAGGCCGCGCCCAAGGGATTCGGCGACCCGAGCCTGCTCGTCGACCGCACCACGGGCCGCATCTTCGTCTTCTACGCCGGCTCCGTGAACCAGGGCTTCTTCGGCTCGGCCACCGGTGCCGACGAGACCGACCCCGACGTCCTCCAGGCCGACTACAGCTACTCCGACGACGACGGGCTGACCTGGACGCACCGCCGCATCACCGAACAGATCAAGAACCCGGCCTGGGGCGGCATGTTCGCGGCGTCCGGCGAGGGCATCCAGGTGCGCGCCGGCGCGTACAAGGGGCGGCTGATCCAGCAGTACGCGATCCGCCGCGACGGGGCCAACTACGCGGTCAGCGCCTACAGCGACGACCACGGCGCGACCTGGAGGACGGGCAACCCGGTGGGACCGGGCGGGGACGAGAACAAGACGGTCGAGCTCAGTGACGGCCGGATCATGCTCAACAACCGCTCCGCGCCCTACCGCACGATCGCCTACTCCAGCGACGGCGGCGTCAACTACACGCCGCTCGCCCAGGACACCGAGTTGCCCGACCCGGCGAACAACGGCTCGGTCATCCGCTACGCCCCGGACGCCCCGGCGTCCGACCCCAGGGCCTCCTGGCTGCTGTTCAGCAACACGGAGAGCGCCTCCTCGCGGAGCAACCTCACCGTGAAGATGTCCTGCGACAACGGCAAGACCTGGCCGATCCGCAAGGTCGTCGACCCCGGCAGTGCCGCGTACTCGACGCTGACACGACTGCCGAACGGCCGGCTCGGCCTGCTCTACGAGCGTGACGGCTACAAGCACATCACCTACTCCTCGTTCGGCCTGCAGTGGCTCGGCGGCACCTGCGCGGACATCACCATCACCCCGCCGTCCCCCATGGAGGCGGGTACGACCACGGAGGTCACCGTCCGGGTCGTCAACCGGATGGACGTGACCCGCGGCGCGGGCACGCTCGACCTGACGGTGCCGTCCGGCTGGACGACCAGGCAGGTCGCCTTCCCCGCGACCCGGCCGGGTGAGGGCGCGAACATCAAGGTCCCTGTCACGATCCCGGCCGGCGCCTCCGGTGACCACGAGCTCACCGTCACCTACAGGGCCGACGGCAAGCAGGCGTCCGGCAGCCGGACGGTGACCGTGACCCGGTAACCCCCCGGCACGGGAGAGGTGTTGTTCCCCCGCTCGCACCCGGCCGGCTGCGACGATGGAGGGGACGGCACCTCCCGGGACTGCGGACAGGCGGCAGCGGCATGGCGGCAACGGGCTTACGTATGGGCGTGGTCGGCGGCAGCATCGCCGGGTGTGCGATGGCGGTCGCGGGCCTCAGGGCGGGGGCGGACGTCACCGTGTACGAGCGCAGCACGGGCGCGCTCCAGGGCCGGGGGCTGGGGATCGTCATCCCGCCCGCCCTGCACGGGCAGCTGGTCGCCTCGGGGTACCTGGGCGCCGCCATGCCGACCGCTCCCGTGGGGACCCGCGTCTGGCTGACCCGGGCGCCCGGTGGGCGGTCGGCACGCGAGCTCGCCCGCCAGCCCAGTCCGGTCACTCCGTGCCACTGGGGCCTGTTGTGGCAGGCGTTGCGCACCGCCGCCACGGGGGCGCGCTACCACCGGGGGCGCCCCGTCACCGCCGTCGGACCGGCCGGTGCCGGGCGCGCCGCCGTCCGTACCGCCGAGGGTGAGCAGACGTACGACCTCGTCGCGGGCGCCGACGGACACCGCTCGCTCACCCGCCGCCTGCTGGCACCCGGCCTGCGGCCCTCTCCTGCCGGGTACGCGGTGTGGCGTGGCACTCTGCCGGCGAGCGCGCTCGCCGGCCATCGGCGCCCCTCGGAGCTGCTGCGCGGCGCGTGGGTCACGATCGGTTTCCCCGGTGGGCACGGCATCTTCTACCTGATCCCGCGTGGCGACGGCGCGGGGCCGGACGACCGGCTGCTCGCCTACGCGGTCTACGCGACCCCGCCCGGCCCCGGCGGGTCGCCGGACGAGGCAGGATATGTACGGGAGTTGGCCGATGAGCACTTCCCGGAGGAATGGTCGGAGATCGTCGCCTGCGGTGAGCACACCGCGATGACCTGCCACCCCGTGGCCGACCTGCACGCGCCTCTCGCCGCGGACCCGCCGTTCCTGCTCGCCGGCGACGCCGCGGGGGTCACCCGTCCGCACACGGCGAGCGGAGCGGTCAAGGCGCTGCAGGACGCCCTGTGTCTGGAGCGGGCGTTGCGGACGGCCGCCTCGACCGCCGACGCGCTGCGGCTCTACGCCGGTGAGCGCACCCCGGAGGGGGCACGGCTCGTGGAACTGGGCCGCAGACTGGGCCGCGCCCAGGTGGAGCGGACCCCGGACTGGACGCTGATGGACCAAGGTGCGGTGGACGCGTGGTGCCGCGCGACCCTGGCGGGCGCCAGCAGCTACCTCTATGCGGACCCGGGAGCGGACCTGGGAGCGGCCTCGGGAGCGGATTGGGGAGCGGCCCGGACCACGGAGCCGGCACCGGCACCGGCACCGGCACCGATCCAGGCTGAGGTTCGAGGGCCGGCCGCCGGTACCTCTTGACCGGCCGCCGGGCCATCTGCCTAAGGTGCGTCAAGACATAAGACATCTTACGTCTCATGTCTCGGCTCCGTCGCGCCTTCCGGCGACGGACCGGCGTTCCGAACGAGCTGGAGCCCCTCCCCATGCCCCTGACCGCACCGCTGCACGGCGTCGTACCGCCGGTCTGCACCCCGCTCGACGATCGTGGGGAGGTCGACACAGCCTCCCTGACCAGGCTCGTCGGCCACCTCGTCGACAGCGGAGTGCACGGGCTCTTCGCCCTCGGCTCGACCGGCGAGGTCGCCTATCTGACGGACACCCAGCGCGCCACCGCCCTGAAGACCGTGGTCACCGCGGCCGCCGGGCGGGTCCCGGTCCTCGCCGGGGTCATCGACTCGACGACCGCACGGGTCACCGAGCACGCCCGGACCGCGGCCGGGCTCGGCGCCGACGCCCTCGTCGCGACCGCGCCCTTCTACACCCGTACGCATCCGAAGGAGACCGCCGGGCACTTCCGCCGCCTGCGCGCCGCGGCCGGCCTGCCGCTGTTCGCCTACGACATCCCGGTGGCCGTGCACTCCAAGCTCTCCCCCGCTCTGGTGCGCGAGCTCGCCGAGGACGGCACCCTGGCCGGTCTCAAGGACAGCAGCGGGGACGAGGGCGGGCTGCGCAGGCTGATCGTGGAGCTCGGCGGGCGCGAAGGCCGGGCGCACGGCCCGGCCCCGCACTTCAGCGTGCTGACCGGCTCCGAACTCACCGTCGACGCGGCGCTGCTGGCCGGCGCCGACGGCGTCGTGCCGGGCCTCGGCAACGTGGACCCGGCCGGCTACGTGCGGCTGTACGACGCCGCGCGCGCCGGTGACTGGACCCGGGCCGCCCGGGAGCAGGAACGGCTCGTCGAGCTGTTCGCCATGGTCGACGCCGGCCCGGAGCAGGACATGGGCCGCAGCTCGTCGGCGCTCGGCTCGTTCAAGGAGGCACTGCGACTGCTCGGTGTCATCGGCAACGGTGCCACCGCGTTCCCGCAGATCCCGCTCTCCGCCGCCTCCGCCGCCCTCGTCGCGGAGCGGCTGCGCGGCGCCGGTCTGCAGCCGGTGCGATGAGGAGCGGTCCGGCGAGCGCGGCGGCGACCGGGGCCGTGGTGATCGGCCTCGATCTCGGCGGTACGAAGATCGCGGCGGCGCTGTTCGCCCCCGACGGCACGGTGCTGACCCGGCACACCAGCCCCACCCCGGCCAGGGACGGTGCGGCGGCCGTGCTCGACGCGCTCGCCGCGGCGGCCGCCGAGGTGGACCCCGACGGGCTGGCCACGGCGCTCGGGATCGCGGCCGCCGGGGTCGTCGATCCCCGCAGCGGCATGGTCACCAGTGCCACCGACTCGATCAGCGGCTGGGCGGGCACCGCACTCGGCGCGGGCCTCGCGAACCGTACGGGCCTGCCGGTGGCCTGCGACAACGACGTACGCGCCACCGCCGGGCCGGAGCTCGCCGCGCTGGCGGAGGACCAGGGTTCGCTGCTGTTCGCCGCCGTCGGTACGGGCGTGGGCGGCGCCCTCGCCGTCGACGGGCGGATGCTGCACGGTGCGTCCGGGATCGCCGGTCACCTCGGCCATCTGCCCAGCGTGGAGGCGGCGGGGCTTGCCTGCACCTGCGGTGGTGGCGGCCATCTGGAGGTCATCGCCTCCGGTCCGGGCATCACCGCGCACTACGAGCGGCTCACCGGCGCCCCGGCGGGCCGGCTCGAAACGGTCGCGGGCCGCGCCGCCCGGGGCGACCGGGCAGCCGTGCACGCCATCACCACCGGAGCGAAGGCCGCCGGACGGGTCCTGGGCGGCCTCGCCAACGCGCTCGGCCCCGACCGGGTCGTCGTCGGCGGCGGGGTCCCCCGCATCGGCGCGCTGTACGGCGACGCGCTGGCCGCCGCCTTCACCGCCGAGCTGATGCCGCCGCTGCGCGGGCTCACCCCCGTACCCCCTCTCTTCGGCCACGACGCCGCCGTGCTGGGCGCCGCCGCACTGACCACCACCCTTCCCCTCCACCACCCGGGAGCACCACGATGACCGCACAGGATCTGGCCGACACCCTGCGGGGCCGGTTGATCGTCTCCTGCCAGGCACCCCCCGGTGACCCGATGCGGGAGACCTCCACCCTCGTGCGGCTGGCCCTCTCGGCCGTCGCCGGCGGCGGCTCCGCGATCCGGGCCAACGAGCCGGAGGTCGTCGCCGCCGTCGTGAAGGCCGTGGACGTGCCGGTCATCGGCCTGTGGAAGGACGGCGACACCGGCGTCTACATCACCCCGACCGTCCGGCACGCCCTGGCGGTCGTCGAGGCCGGGGCGGCCGTCGTCGCCGCCGACGCCACCGACCGGCCTCGCCCCGACGGCTCCACCTTCGCCGAGCTGGTCACCGCCGTGCACGCCGCGGGCGCCCTCGTCATGGCCGACGTCTCCACCCTCGCCGAGGGGATCGCCGCCGCCGCGCAGGGCGCGGACCTCGTCTCGACGACCCTGTCCGGCTACGTGCCGGGAACGCCGGAGCAGACCGGCCCCGACCTGGACCTTGTGACATCTCTCTCGGCCGCGGTCTCTGTACCGGTCGTCGCCGAAGGACGTATCAATACCCCCGAGGAGGCTGCCGAGGCTCTCGCCCGAGGCGCCCACAGCGTCGTGGTCGGTACGGCCATCACCGCCCCCACCGCCCTGACCGCACGCTTCGTCGCCGGCCTCACCCGGCCCTGAGCAGCCCTCACCACGAGGGACGGCCTCGACGACGAGCCGTCCCGCACCATGGAGCGCACCGTGCACGAGACTCCCCCCACGCTCCCCTGGTACCGCGAGGTGAGCGCTACCCGGTGGAAATCCTTCCTCGCCGCCTGGATCGGCTACGTCCTCGACGGTTTCGACTTCGTCCTCATCACGCTCGTCCTCACCGAGATCAGCGACGACTTCGGCCTGAGCACGGTGCAGGCCGCCAGTCTGGTCTCCGGTGCCTTCATCACCCGATGGCTGGGCGGCGCCGTCCTGGGAGCCGTCGGCGACCGGTACGGCCGCAGGATCTCGATGGTGCTGAGCATCCTGCTCTACTCTCTGGGCACCTTCGCCTGCGGGTTCGCCTGGAACTACCACAGCCTCTTCGCCGCCCGGCTGGCCATCGGCATGGGCATGGCCGGTGAGTACAGCGCCAGTGCCACGTACGTCATGGAGAGCTGGCCTGCCCGGCTCCGCAGCCGGGCGAGCGGGTTCCTGATCTCGGGGTTCTCCGTCGGCTCCGTCCTCGCCGCCCAGGTCTACACCTGGGTGGTGCCCTCGCTCGGCTGGCGGTGGATGTTCTATCTGGGCCTGATACCCGTCGCGGTCGCCCTGTGGATGCGCAGGGCCCTGCCGGAGGCCGAGGAGTGGACCGCGGACGTCGCGGAACGGGACGCCAGGCCCAGCCCCTTCAGGCCGCTGTTCCGCACCCCGCGGCTCGCCGCGCTCAACACCGTCCTGGCGGTGGCCGCCACGCTCTCGCTCTTCCTGGTCTTCACCCCGGGCGGCGAGGGCCTCGTGCCGGTGCTGTCGGTGGTGGCGGGCCTCTCCCTCGCCGCGTTCGCCGTGCAGCTGGGCGGACGGCGGGGGTGGCTGCTGTACGTGTCGATGATCGTGACGCTGTTCTTCGCGTTCCTGTACTCCTGGCCCATCCAGGCGCTGCTCCCCACCTATCTGAAGACGGAGCTGGGGTACACCACCGGCCAGGTGACCGACGTCCTCTACTTCGCGGGCTTCGGCACGATGGCCGGCTGCTGGGCGGCGGGCTTCCTGGGCGACCGGATCGGGGCGAAGAAGGCGTACGCGCTGACCCTGCTGGCCTCGCTGGCCTTCGTCTACCCGGTGTTCGCGGTCAAGGACAACCTGCTGGTCCTGGGCTGTCTGCTGTTCCTGCTGCAGGCCACCGGTTTCGGGATCTCCGGGCTGCTGCCGCGGTACATCGGCGGCCACTTCCCGACGGCCGGCCGCGGGGCCGCACTCGGGTTCACGTACAACGTGGGAGCGCTCGGCGGTGCCGTGGCCCCGGTGCTCGGGGCGCACCTCGCCTCCGGGATGGATCTCGGACAGGCGCTCGCGGTCCTGACGTTCGCGGGCACGGTGATCGTGGCGCTGCTGGTCGGATTCGACGTACCCGCGCGGCTGAACCGGCTGACGGACCCCGGCGCGCGGAAGGACCATCTGGCCGCGCCTGAGCGTGCGCCGGCGCCGGTCGGGGCGGACCGCGCAGGTTGAGGGCTGCCCGCTTCACCCGGTGGGCCGGCTCGCGGCGCCGGATCCGGTGCCGCGCGGGGCGGGGGACCGTCCGCGTGCCCGGACGCACGCGGACGTCGCGACGAGGCGGCCGGCCGCCGTGACGGTCCTCGCGCGCCCGCCGGAAACCTCTGGACAGCCCTTGGCCTTCCGCTGGACGTACGGGCGCCCGCGCGTCGGCAGGATCAGGGACCCCTCATCCGCACGCCGCCCTGCGCAACCTCGCTCACCCCGGTGACGGTGGCGTGGGTGCGGTGCGGGGGTGGTGAGGGACGGGGCGCGGGGCGGGGCTCAGGCGGCGACGCGCTCGAAGACCGCGGCGAGGCCCTGGCCGCCGCCGATGCACATGGTCTCCAGGCCGTAACGCGCCTGGGTCCGGTGCATCTCGCGGGCCAGGGTGGCGAGGATCCGGGCTCCGGTGGCGCCGACCGGATGGCCGAGCGACACTCCGGAGCCGTTGACGTTGATGCGCTCCTCGTGGTCCTGCTCGCCGAGTCCCAGCTCGCGGGTGCAGGCCAGGACCTGGGCGGCGAAGGCCTCGTTGATCTCGATCAGGTCGAGGTCGGCGAGGGAGAGTCCGGCGCGGCCGAGGGCGGCGTGGGTGGCCGGGACGGGGCCGAGGCCCATGGTCGCGGCGGGGACGCCGGCCCGGGCGAAAGAGACGAGGCGGACGAGCGGGGTGAGGCCGAGCCGTTCGGCCGTGGCCGCGCCGGTGACCAGGCAGGCGGCGGCCGCGTCGTTCTGGCCGCTGGCGTTGCCGGCGGTGACGGTGGCCTCCGGGTCGACCTTGGCCATGAGGGGCCGCAGGGCGGCGAGCTGCTCCGCGGTGGTGTCCGGACGGGGGTGCTCGTCGGCGGTCACGACCGTTTCGTCGCGGCCGCTGCGCACCGTGACGGGGACCGTCTCGGCGTCGTAGCGCCCCTCCCGCGAGGCGCGGGCGGCGCGGGCCTGCGAGCGCAGCGCCAGGGCGTCCTGGTCGGCGCGGCTGATGGAGTAGGCGCGCCGCAGGTTCTCGGCGGTCTCGATCATGCCGCCGGGCACGGGGTGGTTGACGCCGCCCGCGGTGACCCGGCCGCGGGCCAGCGAGTCGTGGAGCTGGAGTCCGGGACCCTTGATGCCCCAGCGCCCGTCGTGCGTGTAGTAGGGAGCGGCGCTCATGACGTCGACGCCGCCGGCGATCACGACCTCGCTGAAGCCGGCCCGGATCTGCATGGCCGCGTCCAGGACGGCCTGCAGCCCTGAACCGCAGCGCCGGTCGGTCTGGATACCGGTGACGGACTCGGGCAGCCCGGCGTCCAGGGCCGCGACACGGCCGATGGCCGGGGCGTCGGAGGACGGGTAGGCGTGTCCGAGGATCACCTCGTCGACCCGGTCGGGGTCGATGCCCGTACGGGCGACGACCTCGGCGATGACGCGTGCGGCGAGTGCTGCCGGCGTCTGCCGGGCGAAGGCCCCGCCGAAGCGTCCGATGGGAGTGCGCAGCGGTTCGCAGATGACGACATCAAGCTGGTCGGGCACGGCGGGGCACCTTTCGGCGGGTTCGGTCTGTGGGGTGACCCTCGCATCCGACCACCGAGTCGGTCCAGTAGCGAGTTTCCCGCCCGCCAAGACGCGCGGCGTCTCAATCGGCCGCCCGTGGGCTTCCCTACGGGGCCCCGGTGTCCTAGGGCGTGCATCGCGACCCCCCCTATGAAACGCCGCGCCCCTGCGCCGTCGGTCACCCCAGGGAGGGGGCTGCCGGGTGGGCCTGCGACTGATCCCGCAGCCGGCCGGCCTTGCTGATCCTGGCGCGCCCAGGACCCAGAAGTATTCCTTGACAAGAATATTCTTTACAGAGAATGATTGTGTCCATGGATGCACTCCTCACCGCACTGGCAGACCCGACCCGCTGGCGGCTCGTGAGACTGCTGGCCGAGCGGCCCCGCCCGGTCGGCGTTCTTGCCCATCTCGCTGAGGCGCGCCAACCGCAGACGACCAAGCACCTGCAGACCCTTGAACGTGCAGGCATCGTCACCTCGCAGCGCACCGGCCAGCGCCGTATCTACGCGCTTCAGCCCGCCTCCCTGCGGGACCTTGCAGCTGAGCTGAACCGACTGGCCGACACTGCGGACCAGGTCGGTGGCTCGCGCTCGACCTACGACCGCTACGGGCTCAGCCTCCGCGCCGAGCGGTTTGCCGCGGAGGAGCCAGGGTGGGCCAACGGCCGCTCGTTCAGGTTCCACCGGTCGCTGACGGGGAGCCCCGAGCTGGTCTGGCGCCACCTCACCGAGGCACCCCTGCTCGCCCGCTGGTGGACGCCGGACGACCTTCGCGTCTCCGAGCTCGCCTTCGAGGCGCGACCGGGTGGACGGATCGTCCATGAATACCGCGACGTCGAGGACGCCGACGGCTCTGACCTGGTCGCCGGTCGCGCGGAGGGAGTCGTCGAGGACGTGCGCCCCGGTGAGCGTCTCAGCTACCGGCTTTCTCCCGTGCTTCCCGATGGGGGAATCGCGTTCACCGCTCACGTCGACCTTGCCCTGAAGCCCACCGATACCGGCACGGACCTCGACGCCCACTGGCGGATCACCGACAGCACGGTCCACTCCGCCGACTTCATCGCAGGCATCGAAATCGGCTTCGGCCAGAGCCTCGACAAACTCGTGGCGGCCCTCGCCGCAGACCCGCACGACACCGACCGCACCGATACAAGGAGCGCGAAATGACCCACTCGACCGACCGCAGGGTGACCGCAAACCTGGCTCTCAGCCTCGATGGGCGTTACAACGGTCCCGGCGGGGCCAACGATTTCAGTGCGTTCGCCCCGTACGTGACCACTGAGGTCGCGCGAAACCACCTCGCCCGCATCTGGGAGGGCGCGACGACGGCACTGCTGGGCAGGGTGAACGCTGAGGGATTCCTGGGGTACTGGCCGTCGGTCGCCGCGGACGAGAACGCCGATCCGCGTGATCGTGGATATGCGAAGTGGCTGGTCGACACAGAAAAGGTGGTCTTCTCGACCACCCTGACCGAGGCGTCGTGGGAACACAGCCGGGTGGTGAACGCCCCCGCTGCGGATGTCGTCGCTGACCTCAAGGCCACCGGCGAGGGCGACATTCTCGTCAACAGCAGCGCCAGCGTCATCAAGGCGCTTCTCTCGGCAGACCTGGTGGACCGGCTGTATCTCATGATCCTCCCCGAGATCGTCGGGGGCGGGCAGCGGCTGTTCGACGATGGCCTGCCGAGCTCGAAGTGGAAGCTCGCCCATCAGGAGACCGGCGATCTGGGCGAGATCGCCATGGTCTACGACCGAGTGCGCTGATCCGGCAGATCAGCACTCAGCGGGCGAGGCGGTCGGGACCGTGCCCCCGCCGACCGCCGCGGAGCTGCGGCTCCTGCGTGAGGACGTCGAACCCGATCGCGTCTATCTTCGCTGACACGTACCGCACACCTGCGAGAGGAACCCAACCGCCATGCGTATCAGGATCGTCGGCGCCGGAGCCATGGGCCGCGGCATCGCCCAGTGGGCGGCGAGCGCCGGACACACCGTCGAGCTGTGCGACGTCCGCACGGAGGCGGTGGCCGAGGCCGTGGACTTCGTACGGTCCATGCTGGAGCGCGCGGTGGCCAAGGGCCGGATGACCGCCGGGGACCGCGCCGCGGCGCTGGAGCGGCTGATCCCGCTGGACGACCCCTGGGCACCGGGCCCGGACGTCGAACTCGTCGTCGAGGCCGTACGGGAGGACCTGGACACCAAGGCCGAGGTGTTCGGGAAGCTGGAGCAGGTCCTGCCGGCCTCCACGGTCTTCGCGACCAACACCTCCTCCCTGTCGGTGACCCGGATCGCCGCCACGCTGGGCGATCCGACGCGGCTGGCAGGGCTGCACTTCTTCAACCCCGTGCCGCTGATGCGGATCGTCGAGGTCGTGCCGGGCGCCGCCACCCGTCCGGAGATCCCGCCGGCCCTCACCGCGCTGGTCGAGAGCTGTGGCCACCGCGCGGTCACGGTCGCCGACACCCCGGGCTTCCTGGTCAACCACGCAGGGCGCGGGCTGGTGACCGAGGCGCTGGCCCTGCTGGAGGAGTCGGTCGCGGACCCGGCGGACATCGACCGCATCGCCCGGGACGTACTGGGGCTGCGGATGGGGCCGTTCGAGCTGATGGACCTCACGGGCCTCGACGTGACGGCGGCGGTGATCGACTCGATCTGGCAGGGCTTCCGCCACGAGGACCGGCTCCGCCCCTCCTACCTCACCCCGAACCGGGTGACGGCGGGCCTGCACGGCCGCAAGACCGGGCGGGGATGGTTCGCGTACGGCTCCGAGGCGCACGGCGTCCCCGCGGAGGCGCCGGTGACCGGCGACGCGGACCGGCCGGTGTTCGTGGCGGGCGGCGACGACGCGCTGCGGGAGGCACTGGCCGCCTCCGGGGCCGCCGTCGAGGGCGGCAGACTCCCCTCCCCCACCGCTCTCGTCCTGGTCCCGGTGTGGGGCACCACCGCGGCCGCCGCCGTGGCCGCCCAAGGGCTCCCCGCCGAACGCACCTTCGGGGTGGACCCATTGCCCGCGACGGGCCGCCGCCGGGTCCTCGCGGTGACGCCGGCGGCCGACCCGGCCGCCGCGCGGGACGCCCGCGCCGTACTGGCCCGGGCGGCGGACGGCGAGAAGCCGTACGCCGTGTCCGTGGTGCGGGACACGGCGGGCTCGGTGGCGCAGCGGCTGCTGGCCTCGGTGGTGTCGGTCGCCGCCTCGATCGCGGAACGCTCGCTCGCCACGCCGGCGGACATCGACCTGGCTGTGACGACCGGCCTCGGCTACCCCGCCGGGCCACTGGCCTGGGGCGACCGGGTCGGCGCCGCCCGGATGCTGGAGCTGCAGCGGGCCCTGCACGCCACGACCGGCGACCCGCGCCACCGTCCGACCCGCTGGCTCACCGAACGGGCGCAGCTCGGCCTCGCGCTGACGGCCCCGGGTACCGCACCCGAGGCCTGCGTCGACCGGTAACCGGCCGGAACCCGGCGCGCACCGGCCACGCGGCGGGCGCCGGGTGGCCGGTGCGCGCCGGGCCGCGTGGCGGACACAGGGCGACGCAACGGGCTCCGGGCGAGGCTGGGCTGTCCCGCGCATCCCGGCCACGCGACAGGCTCCCGGGCGGCGAGTGGGCCCTGGGCACTGATCCGGCCGGGTCATGGCCCGTGACCGTTTCGTACAAGACCCGGGCGCGGGCGCCCGTCTACGTTCGGTGCATGACTCCACGACTCGACGCTTTCTCCGTCACCACGGCGGACCTGGCCGCCTCGCTCGCCTTCTACCGCCGGCTCGGGCTCGACATCCCCGCCGGCGCCGAGACCGCACCCCATGTCGAAGTGGCCCTCCCCGGCGGTCAGCGCCTGCTGTGGGACACGGAGGACGTGGTCCGCTCCTTCGACCCGGACTGGACCGGGCCGAAGGGCGGTGAGCGGCTCGGGCTCGCGTTTCTCTGCGACAGCCCGGCGGAGGTGGACGCCGTCTACGCGGACCTGACCGGGGCCGGCTACCGCGGCCACCTGAAGCCCTGGGACGCCGTGTGGGGCCAGCGCTACGCGATCGTCCTGGACCCGGACGGCTGCGCGGTCTCGCTCTTCGCCCCCACGTCGTAGGACGGGGTCAGGCCCGTTCCGCCAGGTAGCCGCCGAGCGTCGTGCCGGCCAGGTCCCGCATCTCCCGGGCCAGGTGGGCCTGGTCGGTGCAGCCCGCGGCGCAGGCTGCCTCGGCGTACGGCGTCCCCGCCCGTACGAGGGCCAGGGCGCGCTGCAACCGCAGGACCCTGGCCAAGGTCTTCGGTCCGTAGCCGAACGCGGTGAGGGAGCGGCGGCGCAGCTGGCGGGTGCCGAGGCCCACGGCGTGTGCGGTGGCGGTGACGGAGCCGCCCTGCCGCAGCAGGGCGGCGACGCGCGCCATGAGCGGGTCGGGCGGCTGAGCGCCGGCGGCTCTGCGCAGGGCGAGGTTCTCCAGGGCCGACGCCGGGTCGGCGGCCCCCTCGATGCGCTCCGTGAGCCTGCGGACCTCCGGACCCGGCCAGAGTGCGTCGAGGGCGACCCGCCGGTCGCGCAGTTCGTGGGCCGGTACGCCGAGGAGCGCGGGCGCGGTGCCGGGTGCGAAGCGGATCCCGGCGCAGGGTCCACCACCCGTGCCGGAGGGGGTGAACGCGTGGGTGTCGGGGCCTGCCACCAGCAGTCGGCCGCCTGCCGCGATCAGGTCCATGCAGCCGTCGGGGAGCACCTGCCGCGCCGGGTCGGGGGTCCCGCTCAACGTCCAGACGGTGGCACCGGCGAAGGCCGATGCCCGTTCCCCGTAGTGCGCGCCTCCCATGGGCTCCACGCTACGGGTCACTGGTCCCCGGTGTCCTCGGGGTCGCCGGTGTCCTTGGGGTCCTTGGGGTCGCCGCTGTTCTTGGCACCCTTGGTGTCGCCGGTGTCCCTGGGGTCCTTCTCGCGGATCGCGTGCAGCCGGGACCTCACGTCGTCCGGGGGCAGGAACCGGGACCAGCGTTCCGGGAACTCGGAGGGCATGTACACGTCGTCGTCCTCATCGTCCGCCCAGGCGTCCCAGTTCGCCGCCTGGGCGCGGGCCACGAGTTCGGCGGCCTGCGCCGCCCTGGCCCGCTCGGTGGCCGCGCGGGCGGCGGCCGTGGCCAGCGACGGCCACACGCGGTCGATCGCGGCGTTCACCGCGGCGCCCACCAGCACGGCGAAGGCGGAGATGCCTATCCAGAGCAGGACGGCGATCGGGGCGGCCAGCGAGCCGTAGATGGTGGGCCCCTCGACCGTGCTCGTCAGGTAGATCCGGAGCAGGAAGCTGCCCACCACCCACATCGCCAGCGCCACCAGCGCGCCGGGAACGTCCTCCATCCACGGCGAACGGACGGGGACGGACACGTGGTAGAGGGTCGTCAGGAACGCGATGGTCAGCACGATGACCAGGGGCCAGTACAGGACGGCGAGGACCTCGGTGCCCCAGGGGACGAACTCCACGACCCGGTCGGGGCCGACCACCAGCAGCGGTAGCACCACCGCTCCCAGCAGCAGCGCGACGACGTACAGCAGGAAGGCCAGCAGCCGGGTCTTGACGATGCCGCGGTGCCCGTCGAGCCCGTACATCACGGTGATGGTGTCGATGAAGACGTTCACCGCGCGGGAGCCCGACCACAGCGCGATCGCGAACCCGATCGAGATGACGTCGGGCCGGGCGCCGGTGGTGACGTCGTCCATGAGCGGTTTGGCGATGTCGTTCACGCCGCGCTCGGACAGCACGGTCTGCACCGCGTCCAGGATGTTCCGCTCGATGGAGGCGACGGTCGTGGTGGACGTCCAGTCGTCGACGTAGCCGAGCAGCCCGATCAGGCCGAGCAGCAGCGGAGGCAGGGACAGCAGGGTGAAGAACGCCGCTTCGGCGGCGAGTCCCAGGATGCGGTACTCGATGCACGAATTGACCGTGTCCTTGAGCAATTGCCACGCCATCTGCCGCTTGGACACGTTGCGGTAGAGGACTCGAGCCCGGTGGAGGCGACCCGGTGGCCGCTCGGGTGTTTCATTTGCTGCCTGCACGTCCTTACCGTATCGGCATGGCAGCAACCACCCACACAGTGACCAACCAGGTTCCGCCGCTGGTCGGCTATGACGTCTTCGCGAGCGACCGGGTGCTGACGGAGGCCGTCGAACGGCACACCGGGCCGGACCTCGTCGACGAGGCGCGCGGCGAACTCGAGACGCTCGGACGGTCCGCCGGCTCCGCCCAGGCCCAGACGTGGGGTGCGCAGGCGAACGAGAACCCGCCGAAGCTGCGTACCCACGACCGCTACGGGCACCGCCTCGACGAAGTCGAGTTCCACCCCGCCTGGCACCGGCTGCTCGGGCACGCGGTCTCGGCCGGCCTGACCGACGCCTGGGGACGGCCGGCCGGGCACGTCCGGCGGGCGGCCGGCTTCCTGGTGTGGACACAGGCCGAAGCGGGCCACGGCTGCCCGCTGTCCATGACGCACGCCGCGGTCCCCGCGCTGCGGACCGACCCGGCGCTGGCCGCCGAGTGGGAGCCGCTGTTGACCTCCCACGTGTACGAGGAGGGGCTCCGGCCGGCGTCGCAGAAGGCCGGGGCGCTCTTCGGGATGGGCATGACGGAGAAGCAGGGCGGCACGGACGTGCGGTCCAACACCACGCGGGCCGAACCGCTGGCCGGCGACGGGGAGTACCTGCTCACCGGGCACAAGTGGTTCTGTTCGGCGCCCATGTCGGACGGGTTCCTGGTGCTGGCGCAGGCTCCGGGCGGGCTGACCTGTTTCCTCGTACCCCGTGTCCTGCCGGACGGCTCCCGCAACGTGTTCGCGATCCAGCGCCTCAAGGACAAACTGGGCAACCGGTCGAACGCCTCCGGCGAGGTGGAGTTCGACGGCACCTGGGCCCGCCGGGTCGGCGAGGAAGGGCGCGGGGTGCGCACCATCATCGAGATGGTGGCGGCGACCCGGCTGGACTGCGTGGTGGGTTCGGCCGCGCTGATGCGGCAGGCGGTGGCCCAGGCGATCCACCACAGCGCCTACCGCAGCGCGTTCGGCGGGCTGCTGATCGAGAAGCCGCTGATGCGCAACGTACTGGCCGACCTGGCCCTGGAGTCGGAGGCGGCGACCACGCTCGCGCTGCGGCTGGCCGCCGCGTACGACGCGGACACCGAGGAGGAGCGGGCCTTCCTGCGGATCGCCGTGCCGGCCGCGAAGTACTGGGTGACGAAGCGGTGCGGCGCGGTGGTGGGCGAGGCGCTGGAGTGCCTGGGCGGCAACGGCTACGTCGAGGAGTCCGGGATGCCCCGGCTGCTGCGCGAGGCGCCCCTCAACTCGATCTGGGAGGGCTCGGGCAACGTACAGGCGCTCGATGTGCTGCGGGCGCTGCGGCGCGAGCCGCAGGCGCTGGACGCGTACCTGCGGGAGGTCGGGAAGGCCCGCGGCGCGGACCACCGGTTCGACGCGGCGGTCACGGACCTGCTGACGGAGCTCGCGGACCTGGAGGCCGTCGAGGCGCGGGCCCGGCGGCTCGTGGAGCGGATGGCCCTGGTGCTGCAGGGATCGCTGCTGCTGCGCTGGGCGCCGCCGGAGGTCGCCGACGCGTTCTGCGCGTCCCGGCTGGGCGGGGACTGGGGCTCCGCCTTCGGGACGCTGCCGCACAGCCTGGACCTGGCCTCGGTCGTGGAGCGGGCACGGGCGCAGGACCGGTAGGACCGGCAGGACCGGCCCGTACAAACGACGGAGGGTGGTGCTGCGCCGACACGGCACCACCCTCCACGCTTGTGCGCCACCGCCCGGTGGGGTCGAGGCCCCGCCGCACGGTGTTACGACACTCTCGTACGCTCCCGGGGCGCGTCACCAGAGTTGCACGGGGTTGCAACCATTGTGTGGAGTGCGCGGCGGCGGCGGTGCCGACACGGCAGGATGGCCCCCGGGCCGGTGCTTCCCTTCCGGGCCGGGCCCACGCTCGATGGGGGGACCCGACATGGAAAGAGGCTCTGTCGCGGCGCCGGGGGCGGCCCTCGCCCCGTACTCGGCCGCGAACGCACGCCGGCTCCACGGCGTCCGCGACGCCCGCCTGGCGGGCGAGCGCACGGCGCAGGCCCCGCGCGCGGAGATCGACGCGTCCTGGGACCGGGTGCTGCGCAGCGGTGTCCGCCCCGAGCAGTCCCTGGAGAGCCGGCTGCTGGAGACCGACGAGATCGAGCAACGGCGCCGCAGTTCCGCGCTGGGCGAGGTCATGCCGCTGCTGCGGGACGGGCTGGCGACGATCGTCGACGCGGCCCGGCAGATCATGGTCGTCACCGACGACGAGGGGCGGGTGCTGTGGCGGCAGGGGCACGCCGGGGTGATGCGCCTGGCCAAGGACATCTGCCTGGAGGAGGGGGCCGCCTGGGAGGAGGCGGTGACCGGCACCAACGCCATCGGGACCGCCCTCGCGACCCGCACCCCCGTCCAGGTCCACTCCGCGGAGCACTTCGTGCGCGCGCTGCACAACTGGACCTGTGCGGCGGCGCCGGTGCGCGATCCCCGCGACGGCCGGCTGATGGGCATCGTCGACGTCACGGGACCCGCGTCCACCTTCCACCCCGCGACGATGGCGCTGGTCGGCTCGGTCGCGGCGCTCGCCGAGAGCGAGCTGCGCAACAGGCATCTGATGGCCGTCGAGCAGCTGCGGTCGGTGGCCGCCCCGATCCTGTGTCGGCTGGGCGGGCGCGCCCTGGCGGTGGACACGCACGGCTGGCCGGCCGCCGTCAGCGGGATGCCGCCCATCAGCCGACTGCCGCTGCCCAAGTCCCTGCGGCCCGGCCGGGTCTGGCTGGCCTCACTCGGCATGTGCGAGGTGGAGCCGCTGCCCGGCGGCTGGCTGGTGCGGGTCGCCGACGACCCCTCGGAGGCGCCGCCGCGCCGGGTCGTGCTGGACCTGAGCCGGGAGCGGGGGCTCGCCGTCCATGTGGCCGGCCCGGTGGGGACGTGGACGCGGCAGCTCTCGCCCCGCCATGCGGAGCTGCTGTACGCGCTGGCCCTGCACCGGGAGGGGCGCACCGCCGCCGAGCTGGCCCAGGACGTCTTCGGTGATCCGACCCGGACCGTGACGGTGCGGGCGGAGATCTCGCGGATGCGGCGCCATCTCGCGGAGGTGCTCGCGCACCGCCCGTACCGCTTCGGCGAGGGGGTCGAGGTGGAGGTGGTCCTCCCCGCCGTGCCGGCCGATCTCCTGCCGCGCTCGACGGCTCCGGTGGTGGTCGGGGCGCGCACCGCGGGCGGGCCTCTCCGACCGGGTCCGGCCCGTCCCGGCCGGGGGTGAGCCAGGGGCCCACCGCTCCAGCCGGCTCCGGTCCCGCTCCGACCGGCATACGCGCCACGGGCGGGCCACCCGCACCATGCCGACCGCAAAACGCTCCACAGGCGGCCGCCGGACCCGCACCATGCCGACCGGGGTGCGCGCCGCGGGCGGAACGGGCCCGGCGGGGTCCGGTTTGGGCGCGGGACGGCGGCATGGTTCGCTGGCGGTCATGAGCAACCTCACGCGTCCCACCGATCCCGCCCCCGAGGCCGCGCCCCCGCGGGCGGAGACCTCCGAGGTGACGATCTGGTCCCTGGAGCAGACCGCGCCCACCGACCTGCGCCCGGCCGCCGCCCCCGGTGACGTGCGGATCGTACGGTCGCGGACACCGCTCCCGGAGTTCAGCCGCTTCCTGTACACGGCGGTCGGCGGAGACATCCGCTGGACCGACCGCCTGGGCCTGACCTACGCCGAGTGGCAGGAGATCCTGGAGCGGCCGGGCGCCGAGACGTGGGTGGCGTACGAGGACGGCACCCCGGCCGGGTACATCGAACTCGACGCCCAGGAGGGCGGGGTGGTCGAGATCGGCTACTTCGGGCTGATCCCCGCCTTCCGGGGGCGCCGGATCGGCGGCCACCTCCTCTCGTACGGAGTGGCGCGCGCCTGGGACCTGGCCGATCGCCATCCGGGCGTGACACCGACCGAGCGGGTGTGGGTGCACACCTGCTCCGACGACGGTCCGCACGCCATGGACAACTACCTGCGCCGCGGATTCCGGCTCTTCGACACCAGGACCGAGCGGGAACCCCTCGTGGACAGTCCCGGCCCCTGGCCGGGCGCGTACCCCGGTCCGCACACCGATTGAGCCCGCTTTGTCGGCCGTCCGGGCGTGACGGAGGCCACAGCGTCTCACATTTCGGGACCATCAAGTCCACATGATGGATCGTGGTGGACTGCCCGGAGAGGCGCGTGCCACGCTTCCGTCATGTCCGGAACTGGAATTGCCTTGGTGAGTCGGCGGCACGTCGACCTCGGCCGCATGTCCAGCGCCATCTGTCCGGCCCGCTGAGAGTCGCCGGCACCGCCGCGCTCCCCTGCTCCACCATCTTTCCTGCGCACCGCCGCGCCTGACGCGAGTGTGCAGTTCAGAGCCGCCCTCCTGCAGTCCCGAAGGACGTACTTGTCATGGCCGCCACCCCGGAACAGCCTGCTACCGCCACGCCCCGACGCAAGGCCGGACGGCACCGTGGCGAAGGTCAGTGGGCCATGGGTCACTTCACCCCCCTCAACGGGAACGAGCAGTTCAAGAAGGACGACGACAGTCTCAACGTGCGGACACGCATCGAGACGATCTACTCCAAGCGCGGTTTCGACTCGATCGACCCCAACGACCTGCGCGGGCGCATGCGGTGGTGGGGCCTCTACACGCAGCGCCGGGCCGGCATCGACGGCGGCAAGACCGCGGTCCTGGAGCCGGAGGAGCTCGAGGACTCGTACTTCATGATGCGGGTGCGGATCGACGGCGGGAGGCTGACGACCGCTCAGCTCCGCGTGATCGGCGAGATCTCCCAACAGTACGCCCGTGGCACGGCCGACATCACCGACCGGCAGAACGTCCAGATGCACTGGATCCGCATCGAGGACGTCCCCGCGATCTGGGAGAAGCTGGAGGCGGTCGGCCTCTCCACCACGGAGGCCTGCGGCGACTGCCCGCGCACGATGATTGGATCGCCGGTGGCGGGCATCGCCGCGGACGAGATCATCGACGGGACCCCGGCGCTCGAGGAGATCCACGCCCGCTACATCGGCAGCCCGGAGTTCTCCAACCTGCCGCGCAAGTTCAAGACCGCGATCTCCGGCTCGCCCGTGCAGGACGTGGTGCACGAGATCAACGACATCGCCTTCGTCGGCGTCGAGCACCCCGAGCACGGACCGGGCTTCGACCTGTGGGTCGGCGGCGGACTCTCCACCAACCCGCGCCTGGCCGAACGCCTCGGTGCCTGGGTGCCGTTGGACGAGGTCGCCGACGTCTGGGCCGGGGTCGTGGGCATCTTCCGGGACTACGGCTACCGCCGGCTGCGCAACCGCGCCCGGCTGAAGTTCCTGGTCGCCGACTGGGGCGTCGCCAGGTTCCGGCAGGTGCTGGAGGACGAGTACCTGAAGCGTCCGCTGCTCGACGGCCCGGCCCCCGCCGAACCCTCGTCGCGCTGGCGCGACCACATCGGGGTCCACCGGCAGCAGGACGGCCGCTTCTACGTGGGGTTCGCCCCGCGCGTCGGGCGGGTGGACGGATCCACCCTCGCCAAGATCGCGGAACTGGCGGAGTCGCACGGCTCGGGCCGGGTGCGGACCACCGTCGAACAGAAGATGATCATCCTCGACGTCGAGCAGGACCGGGTGGAGTCGCTGTCCGCCGGCCTGGAGGCCCTGGACTTCCAGGTGAAGCCCTCACCGTTCCGGCGCGGCACGATGGCCTGCACCGGCATCGAGTTCTGCAAGCTCGCGATCGTCGAGACGAAGGCGCGCGGAGCCGCTCTCATCGACGAACTGGAGCGCCGCCTGCCGGACTTCGAGGAGCCGCTGACCATCAACATCAACGGCTGCCCCAACGCCTGCGCCCGCATCCAGACGGCGGACATCGGCCTCAAGGGCCAGCTGATGCTGGACGAGAACGGCGAGCAGGTCGAGGGCTACCAGGTACACCTCGGCGGCGCGCTCGGGCTGGAGGCCGGCTTCGGCCGCAAGGTCCGCGGGCTGAAGGTCACCTCGGCCGAACTGCCCGACTACGTGGAGCGGGTGCTCGGCAGGTTCCAGGAGGAGCGCGAGGACGGCGAGCGCTTCGCCACGTGGGCCGCCCGGGCCGGTGCGGAGTCGTTGTCATGAGCGGACGAGCCGCGCCGTTCTACTGCCCGTACTGCGGCGACGAGGACCTGCGCCCCCACGAGGCCGGGCACGGCGCCTGGGAATGCGCTTCCTGCAACCGTGCTTTCCAGCTTCGGTTCCTGGGCCTGCTGGCCCACGGACTCCGGCGCGACCAGGCAGAAGGGGACGGGACATGACGGACACGCCGACCGCCGCGGAGTACACCGCCGAGGCCCTGGAGGAGCTCGCCGGACAGGCAGGCCGCGATCTGGAGAACGCCTCCGCCCTCGAGATCCTCACCTGGGCCACCGGCACCTTCGGCAAGAAGTTCTGCGTCACCTCCTCCATGGAGGACGCGGTCGTCGCGCACCTCGCCTCTCGCGCCCTGCCCGGCGTCGACGTGGTCTTCCTCGACACCGGCTACCACTTCCCCGAGACCATCGGGACGCGGGACGCGGTGGAGGCCGTGATGGACGTCCAGGTCATCACCCTGACCCCACGTCAGTCGGTGGCCGAGCAGGACGCCGCGTACGGGCCGAAGCTGCACGACCGCGACCCCGACCTGTGCTGCGCCCTGCGCAAGGTGAAGCCGCTGGAGGAGGGCCTGACCGCGTACGCCGCCTGGGCGACCGGGCTGCGCCGCGACGAGTCCCCCACCCGGGCGAACACCCCCGTCGTCGGCTGGGATGCCAAGCGCCGCAAGGTCAAGGTCTCGCCGATCGCCCGCTGGAGCCAGGACGACGTGGACGCCTACGTCGCCGAGCACGGCGTCCTGACCAACCCCCTGCTGATGGACGGTTACGCCTCCGTCGGCTGCGCGCCCTGCACCCGGCGGGTGCTGGAGGGCGAGGACGCCCGGGCCGGCCGCTGGGCCGGGCGCGGCAAGACCGAATGCGGGCTGCACGGCTGATGACGACTGATCAGGAGATATCGATGAGCGTGACGGAGACGGGGGCCACCGTCTGGCTCACCGGTCTGCCGAGCGCCGGCAAGACCACCATCGCCTACGAACTCGCGGGCCGGCTGCGCGGTGACGGGCACCGGGTCGAGGTCCTGGACGGTGACGAGATCCGGGAGTTCCTCTCCGCGGGTCTCGGCTTCTCCCGCGAGGACCGGCACACCAACGTCCAGCGGATCGGTTTTGTCGCCGGACTGCTGGCGGCCAACGGGGTCAAGGCGCTCGTCCCGGTCATCGCCCCGTACGCCGACAGCCGTGCCGCGGTGCGCGAGCGGCACCGGGCCGAGGACACCGCGTATCTGGAGGTGCACGTCGCGACGCCGGTCGAGGTGTGTTCCGAGCGCGACGTGAAGGGGCTGTACGCCAAGCAGGCGGCGGGCGAGCTCAGCGGTCTCACCGGGGTCGACGACCCCTACGAGGCCCCCGAGGCGCCGGATCTGCGGATCGAGTCACACCGCCAGACCGTGCAGGAGTCCGCGGCGGCGCTTCACGCGCTGCTCACCGAGAGGGGCCTGGCGTGACCACCGTCGCCACCGTGCCGGAAGGCACCGACCACCCGTACGCGCTCAGCCACCTGGATTCCCTGGAGTCCGAGGCGGTGCACATCTTCCGTGAGGTGGCGGGTGAGTTCGAGCGGCCGGTGATCCTCTTCTCCGGCGGCAAGGACTCGATCCTGATGCTGCACCTCGCGCTGAAGGCGTTCGCCCCGGCGCCCGTGCCCTTCACGCTGCTGCACGTGGACACCGGGCACAATTTCCCCGAGGTCCTCGCCTACCGCGACCGCACCGTCGAGAAGCACGGACTGCGCCTGCACGTGGCCTCCGTCCAGGACTACATCGACGCCGGCACCCTGCGCGAGCGTCCCGACGGCACCCGCAACCCGCTGCAGACCGTCCCCCTCACCGAGGCCATCCAGCAGCACCGCTTCGACGCCGTCTTCGGCGGCGGACGCCGCGACGAGGAGAAGGCCCGCGCCAAGGAGCGCGTCTTCTCGCTGCGCGACGAGTTCTCCCAGTGGGACCCCCGCCGCCAGCGCCCCGAGCTGTGGCAGCTCTACAACGGCCGCCACGCACCCGGCGAGCACGTGCGCGTCTTCCCGATCTCCAACTGGACCGAACTCGACGTCTGGCAGTACATCGAGCGCGAGGGCATCGAACTCCCGGAGATCTACTTCGCCCACGAGCGCGAGGTCTTCAACCGCTCCGGCATGTGGCTCACCGCCGGTGACTGGGGCGGCCCCAAGGAGCACGAGACGGTCGAGACGCGCCTGGTGCGCTACCGCACCGTCGGCGACATGTCCTGCACCGGCGCGGTCGACTCCGACGCCACCACCCTGGACGCCGTGATCACCGAGATCGCCGCCTCCCGGCTCACCGAGCGGGGCGCGACCCGCGCCGACGACAAGATGTCCGAGGCCGCGATGGAGGACCGCAAGCGCGAGGGGTACTTCTGAGGGATGCTCGCGCGGACCGGGCCGGGCGCGGCACGGACCCGCACCCCGTCCCACCGCGCCGGCCGCCCCCGCCGGCCCCCTCGCCCTCCCCGGACGGCTCCCCCACCGCCTGACCG
Source organism: Streptomyces sp. NPDC020780 (assembly GCF_044334475.1). NCBI lineage: Bacteria > Bacillati > Actinomycetota > Actinomycetes > Kitasatosporales > Streptomycetaceae > Streptomyces > Streptomyces sp. NPDC020780. The sequence continues at coordinate 81,275 of NZ_JBIRTB010000012.1, forward strand.
GCAAAGGAGGCGCCCCCGCCACCGGACCCCGCTCCCCGACCCGGCCTGAACCGCACGAGAGGCCCGCCATGACCACCACCACCGAGCAGCTCTCGGCCACCACCCTGCTGCGCTTCGCCACCGCCGGGTCCGTCGACGACGGCAAGTCCACCCTCGTCGGGCGCCTCCTGCACGACTCCAAGTCGGTCCTCACCGACCAACTCGAAGCCGTCGCCCACGCCTCCCGCAACCGGGGCCAGGCGACGCCCGACCTCGCGCTGCTGACCGACGGACTGCGCGCCGAGCGCGAGCAGGGCATCACCATCGACGTGGCGTACCGCTACTTCGCCACCCCGCGGCGCCGGTTCATCCTGGCCGACACCCCGGGGCACGTGCAGTACACCCGGAACATGGTCACCGGCGCCTCCACGGCGGAGCTGGCCGTCGTCCTCGTCGACGCCCGCAACGGCGTCGTCGAACAGACCCGCCGCCACGCCGCCGTCGCCGCGCTCCTGCGCGTCCCCCACGTCGTCCTCGCCGTCAACAAGATGGACCTCGTGGAGTACGCGGAGCCGGTGTTCGCCGCGATCGCCGAGGAGTTCACCGCGTACGCCGCCTCCCTGGGCGTCCCGGAGATCACCGCCATCCCGATCTCGGCGCTGGCCGGCGACAACGTGGTGGACCCGTCGGCGAACATGGACTGGTACGGCGGCCCGACGGTGCTGGAGCACCTGGAGACCGTGCCGGCCGGCCACGACCTGACCCAGTGCCCCGCCCGCTTCCCCGTCCAGTACGTCATCCGCCCGCAGACCGCCGAGCACCCCGACTACCGCGGGTACGCCGGGCAGATCGCCTCCGGGGTGCTGCGCGTCGGCGAGCCCGTCACCGTCCTGCCCTCGGGCCGCACGTCGACGATCGCCGGGATCGACGCCCTGGGCGAGAGCGTGCGCGTCGCCTGGGCGCCGCAGTCGGTGACCCTGCGGCTCACCGACGACCTGGACATCTCCCGCGGCGACCTGATCGCACCGGGCGACGACGCCCCGCGGACCACCCAGGACGTCGAGGCGACCGTCTGCCACGTGGCCGACCAGCCGCTCACCGTGGGTCAGCGGGTACTCCTCAAGCACACCACCCGCACGGTCAAGGCGATCGTCAAGGACATCCCCTCCCGGCTCACTCTGGACGACCTCTCCCAGCACCCGGCACCCGGCCGGCTCGTCGCCAACGACATCGGCCGGGTCGTGGTGCGTACCGCCGAGCCGCTCGCGCTCGACGACTACGCGGCCTCCCGGCGCACCGGCTCCTTCCTCCTGATCGACCCCGCGGACGGCACGACGCTGACGGCCGGCATGGCGGGCGCCTCGTTCACCGCCGCCGCCGACGGCGCCGGGAACGCGGGCGCGGCCGAGGACGCGGAGTGGGACTTCTGATGCGTACGGACGTCTTCTCGACCTTCGCGAAGGAGGGCGGCCGGGTCGGCAGCGGCGCCCTCGGGGGAGGCCTGGGCGGGGTCGGGCGATGTGCGTGTTGACGTACGCGCACTGCCTGCGCGCCCGCCCGCACCGCCCGTCCAGACGAAGACCCGCCGCCCACCCGGCCGCGACCCCCCGTCCCAGGGGGACGTGAGCACCGGGCCGACGAGAGGAAAGCCTCCCGTGCATGCCCCCCGTACCAGCCTTCGCCGCAGCCTCGCCGCTGTCGCGGCCCTGCCGCTGCTCGCCGTCGCGCTCACCGCGTGCGGTTACGGCTCCCAGGCGAAGGACGACGACACCGAGAGCGTCTCCGCCGACGGGAAGAAGCTGTCCTCGGACACCGTGAAGATCGGGTACTTCCCGAACCTCACGCACGCCACCGCCCTGGTCGGCATCCAGAAGGGCATCATCGCCGAGGAACTGGGCGGCACCACGGTCAAGCCCTCGACGTTCAACGCCGGGCCCTCCGAGATCGAGGCGCTCAACGCGGGTGCGATCGACATCGGCTTCATCGGCCCCTCCCCCTCGATCAACGGGTACGCGAAGTCCAAGGGCCAGAGCCTGCGCATCATCGGCGGTTCGGCTTCGGGCGGCGTGAAGCTCGTCGTGAACCCGAAGAAGATCAGGACTCCGGAGGATCTCAAGGGGAAGAGGATCGCCACCCCGCAGCTCGGGAACACCCAGGACGTGGCGTTCCTCAACTGGATCTCCGAGAAGGGCTGGAAGGTCGACGCCCAGAGCGGCAAGGGCGACGTCTCCGTGGTCCGTTCGGACAACAAGGTGACCCCGGACGCCTTCAAGGCGGGTTCGCTGGACGGCGCCTGGGTCCCGGAGCCGACCGCTTCCAAGCTGGTCGCCGAGGGCGGCAAGGTCCTGCTCGACGAGTCGACGTTGTGGCCGGACGACAAGTTCGTCATCACGAACATCATCGTGTCGCAGAAGTTCCTCTCCGCACACCCGGACGTCGTGGAGGCGGTGCTGCGCGGCACCGTGAACACCAACAAGTGGATCAACGCCCACCCGGACGAGGCGAAGGCCTCGGCCAACACCGCGCTGGAGAAGCTGAACGGCAAGGCCCTGTCCGCCGACGTCCTCGACCCGGCGTGGAAGTCCATCCGCGTCACGGACGACCCGCTGGCCGCCACGCTCCAGGCACAGGCGGACCACGCGGTCGAGGCGGGCCTGCTGGAGAAGCCCGACCTCGCGGGCATCTACGACCTGAAGCCGCTGAACAAGATCCTCAAGGCCGCGGGGCGGCCCGCGGTCGGCGACGCCGGTCTCGGCGTCAAGTAGCCCACCCGACCCGCACCCAGGATTCCTGACGATTCCCCAGGAGGTGACGACCATGGCGACCACCACCCTCACCGAGGCCGAGGACCGTGCAGCGGTCGAGCACGCCGCCCGCATCACGCACGTCTCCAAGTCCTTCGCCGGACCCACGGGACAGCAGCTCGTCCTGGACGACATCACGCTCGATGTCGCTCCCGGCGAGTTCGTCACCCTCCTGGGAGCGTCCGGATGCGGCAAGTCCACGCTCCTCAACCTGGTGGCCGGGCTCGACCGCCCCACCGCGGGGTCCATCGAGACCCCCGGCGGGCGGCCGGCCCTGATGTTCCAGGAGCACGCCCTCTTCCCGTGGCTGACCGCGGGGAAGAACATCGAACTGGCCCTGCGCATGCGCGGTATGCCCAAGGCGGACCGCCGCACGGAGGCGGAGCGGCTACTCGAACTCGTACGCCTCGGCGGGGCGCACGGGAAGCGGGTGCACGAACTCTCGGGCGGGATGCGCCAGCGCGTGGCGATGGCCCGCGCGCTCGCCCAGGACAGCCGCCTCCTGCTGATGGACGAGCCGTTCGCGGCACTCGACGCCATCACGCGCGATGTCCTGCACGACGAACTCACCCGTATCTGGCACGAGACGAACGCGTCGGTGCTCTTCGTCACCCACAACGTGCGCGAGGCGGTACGGCTCGCGCAGCGGGTCGTCCTGCTGTCCTCGCGGCCCGGCCGGATCGCCCAGGAGTGGACGGTCGGCATCGAGCAGCCGCGCCGCATCGAGGACACCGCCGTGGCGGAACTGTCCGTCGAGATCACCGAACAACTGCGTGGGGAGATCCGCCGCCATGGCCAGCACTGACACGAAGGCCGACGACCTGGCGGGCCTCGAAGCGGGTCTGGACGCGCTCGACGCCGTCCAGGTGCGCCGGATACCCCTGCGCGAGATCCTGACCCGGAAGGTCCTGCCGCCGGTCGCCGCCGTCGTCCTGGTCGTCCTCGTCTGGCAGCTGCTGGTCTGGGCGGAGGTCACCGACGACTACAAGCTGCCGCCGCCGGCCGAGGTCTGGCGCAGTCTCACGGACATGTGGCTGCAGGGCACACTGCTCGAAGTCGTCTGGACCAGTGTGTCGCGCGGCCTGCTCGGCTTCCTGATGGCCGTCGCCCTCGGCACCCCGCTGGGTCTGCTGGTGGCGCGGGTGAAGGTGATCCGGGCGGCGATCGGCCCGATCCTGTCCGGGCTGCAGTCCCTGCCGTCCGTGGCGTGGGTGGCGCCGGCCATCATCTGGCTGGGGCTCGACGACCGGACCATGTACGCGGTGATCCTGCTCGGCGCGGTGCCGTCCGTCGCCAACGGGCTGGTCTCGGGCGTCGACCAGGTGCCGCCGCTGTTCCTGCGTGCGGGCCGCACCATCGGGGCGACGGGGCTGCGCGGGACGATCCACATCGTCCTGCCGGCGTCGCTGCCCGGTTACCTCGCGGGCCTCAAGCAGGGCTGGGCGTTCTCCTGGCGCTCGCTCATGGCCGCCGAGATCATCGCCTCCTCGCCCGACCTGGGCCTGGGGCTGGGACAGTTGCTGGAGAACGGCCGGAACAACTTCGACATGCCGGGGATCTTCCTGGCGATCCTGCTCATCCTGTTCGTCGGTATCGCCATCGATCTGCTGATCTTCAGTCCGCTGGAGCGGCGGGTCCTGCGCAGCCGCGGTCTCCTCGTCAGGAGCTGAGACGCCATGACCCGTCCCGTCCTCCTCGTCGTCGCCCACGGCAGCCGCGACCCACGGCACGCGGCGACCGTGCACGCGCTCACCGCGCGGGTACGGTCGCTGCGGCCCGGGCTGCGCGTGGAGACGGGCTTCCTCGAGTTCAGCGCCCCGTCGGTGCCGGGGGTGCTGGAACGCCTGGCCGCCGAGGGGGCGGACGAGGTCGTCGCGCTGCCGCTGCTGCTCACCCGGGCCTTCCACGCCACGTCGGACATCCCCTCGGTGCTGCGGGAGGCGCGGGCCCGGCTGCCGAGGCTGCGGATCCGGCAGGCCGGCGTACTCGGCCCCTCCCCGATCCTGAACGCGGCGCTGGAGCGGCGGTTGTACGAGGCGGGCCTCTCCCCCGCCGACAAGAGCTCGACCGGCCTCGTCCTGGCCGCGGCGGGCTCCACGGACCCGGAGGCGATCGCAGTGATCGCTGACATCGCGCGGGAGCTGCGGCACACCGGTTGGTGCGCCGTGCGGCCTGCGTTCGCCTCCGCGGTGGCTCCCGGCGGCCTCCCGCGCACCGCCGACGTGGCACGGGCCCTGCGTGCCGAGGGCGTGCACCGGGTGGCGGTCGCCCCGTACGTCATCGCGCCGGGCCGTCTCCCCGACCGGATCGCTGCGGGCGCGGCAGAGGCCGGGGCCGACGTCCTGGCCGGGGTGCTGGGGCCGTCGTCCGGGCTGGCCAGGCTGGTGGCGGACCGGTACGACGAGGCGTGCGCCGCGGCGGAGAGGCCCACCACGCTGAGCGCGTGAGCCGGCCGGTCCGCCGGGACGGCCCGTCAGCCGCGGCCGAGGTGCCGGTGCGGGTGCGCTCGGAGAAGTCCGGTGACCGGCCATCCGTGCCGTGCCCCTCCTGCCCGCGCGGCACGGACCGCGGGAGGGGGCCGAACCACACCGTCGTGTCCCCGTGAACCGGGGGCGTACACGCGGAAGCGGGCCGCGCTCGGGGAGCGCGGCCCGCCGTCGGGCCCGGGGCCCGTGACGCGTGTGCCTAGAAGACGCTGACGCCGTAGGCGCTCAGTGCCTCGGTGACGGGCTGGAAGAACGTGGTGCCGCCGCTGGAGCAGTTGCCGCTGCCGCCCGAGGTCAGGCCCAGCGCCGTGCTGCCCGCGAAGAGGGAGCCGCCGCTGTCACCGGGCTCGGCGCAGACGTTGGTCTGGATCAGGCCGTAGACGATGTCGCCGCCGCCGTAGTTCACCGTGGCGTTGAGACCGGTGACCGTACCGCTGTGCACGCCGGTCGTGGAACCGCTGCGCTTCACCGCCTGGCCGACCGAGGGGTTGCCGGCCGAGGTGATGTCCTGGTAGCTGCCGTTGTAGAGGGAGACCCGGCCGTCCGCGTTGGCGGAGTTGGAGTGGCGGATGAGCCCGTAGTCGTTACCGGGGAAGCTGCTGCCCGCCCGGGTGCCGAGGGTGCTGGTCTGCCCGGAGTTGGTGTACCAGGTGCTGCCGATCTCCGTGCAGTGGCCGGCGGTCAGCGCGTAGTACGTGGTCCCGCTGCGGACGTTGAAGCCCAGGGAGCAGCGGCCGCCGCCCGCGTAGATGGCCTGGCCGCCCGCGATGAGCTTGTTGAAGGTGCCCGGGGTGCGGTTGACGTCGACCTTGGCGCCGGAGTCGGTGACCGACTTCTTGATCGTGGCGACCTCGGCGGCGGAGACCGTGCTGTCGACGGTCACGACGACCTTGCCGGTCTTCGCGTCGGTGTACCAGGCGGTACCCGCGATGTCGGCACCGCGTACGGCGGAGCTGGCACTCGCCAGCTCGGCCTTCGTCACGGTGGTGTCGGGTGTGGCCTGGGCGACCGCGGTCGGTGCCGCAAGCGCGACGGCGGTGACCAGACCGGAGGTCGCGGCGATGAGCCGTGCACGTCTGGAGAGGGAGCCGAGGGGGGCGAAGCGCTTGAAGGTCACAAGTTCCTCCATGAAGGGGGGTGTGACGACCCGCTGGGTGGGCGGGCCGCGGGTGCGGCTGTCCCCGGCCAGTGGTACTGGTCGTGGACCTGCCAACCGCACGACGTGAATCCTTGACTCCGCTTGGCCTGCTGACAAGGTCGCCTTCCGGACCGGCGGAAGAGGACGGAAGGTGAACTCCGGCGGGCGGCTGGGCGACCCCCGGATGTCGGCCTCCGCCCACCGGACCCACGGCGGTCATGCGTTGCAGCAAATCGCGAAGGATGGGCCGGACCTGGACCGCGCCCACCGGACGTCGCGTCCACACACGCCCGCCCGGCACCTGTCGAGGTGGACACCGGCTCCCCGGCCCCCGGGCGCAAGGCGACGGTGAACCGTCCGTTCGGTCGGCTTTCGACTGAAACATCCGACCCTCCGCCCCTGGCCGGAATCATTCCTTCCGGCAGGAACCGGCCGCTGCCGGAGACCGGATCGGCCGGGGCCGCGCCCTTGCGGCCACAGCCCGCCTGTGCTGAGCGGACCCGTCGGCATCGGCACAGGTCGGTCCACGCCGAGGGGGATGCGTATCGTGCGGGTGCGTGCGGGCGGGTGCGCACGGGTCGGAAGCGCGCGGGGCGGGCGGTCGATCGGACCGCAGGCCCGCGGTGCGGGCTCACAGCCCGCCGGGGCCGGCTCTCCGGCTGTCCGGCGCCGTCAGACCTCGGCGAACGGATCGTCGACGAACGGCGTGGCCTGGTGGAAGTAGAGCAGCCAGTCGTTCCCCGTCAGCCGCCAGAGCGAACTGCGGTGTGAGCGCGATCCCCTGGACTCCGTGTCGAAGGTGAGGTGCACCAGATCCGCAGCAAGCTGCTCGCCCCGCATCCGGGAAGCGGTCAACGGGCCGGGGCGCGGTGCGCCGGGGTCGGGCGTGGTGAGCGCGGCGATGATCGAGTCCCGCTCCCAGAGCCTGCCGCTCGTACCGATCTCCCGGAAGTCGGGGTGGAGCATGGCCGACAGCGCCTCCGCCGATGCCCGCACCACCGGATCGAGGAGGCGGAGCTCACCCTCGACGGCTGCGGCCACGGCGGGCGATCGCTCAGCCATGCGTCATCTCCACGAGTCTCGCGACGGTGTTCCAGTTGCGGCTGGTGGCGACCAGCCCGCGCGTGAGGGCGGGACGCCCCAGGGCTTCGGCCAGCTTCGAGCGGCCCAGTCCTTCCGGGGCGTACAGATAGAGCACCCGTTCGCCGACGCGGAACTCCTCGGGGCGGAAAGCGGCCGCGTCGAGGGCGGCGAAGCGGGCGGCGTCGACAGGCTTGTCGAAGAAGGTGGCGTGCAGCTGCCGGCCCTCGAGTTCGGCGGCCGGGAACGGACAGGCCTCGGCGACGGCCGCCAGGTAGGCACCCGAGCGGACCAGGCAGTCGACCGGGAACCCGAACCGCGCCTCGATCGCCCGCTCCAACTCGGCGCACAGCGCGTCCTCGTCGTGCGACGCGCTGGTGAACACCGCGTTCCCGCTCTGCAGGTGGGTGGCCACGTCGCCGTGCCCCAGTTCCGCGAGCAGCGTGCGGAGTTCCGCCATGGGGACTCTCCGGTGACCGCTGACATTGATCCCGCGCAGCAGCGCCGCGTACATCGTGCTCATGACCCCACCCTAGGGGCTTCCCGTAAGCCCTGGCGGGTCAGCGCGCGGCGTCGGATGCGGTGCATGGCACGGCGCAGGCGCGTCCGCGTACGGCATGCGTTCGGGCGTTCCGACAACGCGGCGAGGTGCCGTTGCTGCCACCGTGCGCATGCCAGGGATGACGGGACAGCCCTCAGGGGTCTCCGCGTCTTCCTCACATCGGTAGTGAGGCCAAGGCGACGGCTGCTGTGGGTCCGAGCGGGGGACGCGCCAAGGAGACCGGCCCTGGCAGACTGCGGCCATGGAGGACATACAACTACGCCATCGGGGGCGGGGGAACGGCACGGTTCCCGTCAGTCACGCTCCGAAGAGTGAGACCACAGTGGTCGAGATCGAAGGCGGGACTCTCGCCGGTTTCTACGTCTACGGACTGATCAACACTCCCGGTCGGCTCGAACAGGGCCGCATGCTCGTGAAGCACAACCTCGGTGGTCACCGTGTACGGGCGATCGTGCCCAGGGAGTACACGCACCTCAAGGTGAAGAAGATGTCCCGTGGTTCGCTGTTTCCGCGCTGGAACATCGGCTTTCGCGCCGCGGACTCGCTGCCCAAGTTGGTGAAGAGCGTGGAGGGCCGTCATCCGGATGTCCTGCTGTATACCGGTGAGCGCACCAGGTTGGAGCTGGAGGTGGGCAAGGGGTACGCAGGCTTCTCACACCGGCCACTCAGCGGTGGGGAAGCGACGCACCTGGAGGGGTGCGACGGGCCTTTCCGCGGCACCGTCGAACTTCCGGGCCCTGGCCTGATCGAGGTGGACTGCCTGGTCCGCTGGTCGGCCACCGTGCACTAGTGCCCCTCTCGGCAAGCTTTGCCCCGTCGCGCCGCCCAGCACGCACTCCCCCAAGGCCTGAAGGGCCAGGGGGGACCCCCATCCGCGTTGGCCGGCGCACGGGACGACGCTCCTCATGGGGCAGACATGGCCGGTCACGGCACCAGCCCGCGACGGATCCGGCCGCCCGCTCAGCTTCGTCGGGACGAGCGGGAACACCAGCGGCTCACCCGGTTCACAACGGTGACGGAAGCGATCCGGGTGCGCATCAGGTCCGGGCGGCCTCGGGTCAGGCCCGTTCACGTCCGGGGCGACAAGACCACCGATTCCTACGAAGCAGCGGTCACTCGCGTCACTCCTGATACGGGCGTGAGTGGCGACAGAAGCCAGGACGATCTGCAGGCCGGTCACGGCCGCCGCGCCCCGTGGGGGAGGGCGCGGCGGCCGGCCCGAGGGCCGCCCCGCCCGTCCCGGCTGACGCGCGGCGACGGCTACGCCACCTCGCGCGCCGCCGGAACGTCCACGTGATCCGTGTGCGAACGTCCCTCCGCCGTACGACGCACCGCATCCAGCGCCGCGCCGATCCGCCGTGAGGTGCGGGACAGACCCCAGCGACTGCTCCCTATTCGACGATCTTGAGGAGCTTGTTGGCGGTGCCCTCGGTCGCGTTGGTGATCGCGTCCGGGGTGGCCCCGCCCGTGAGCGCCGTGGCGACCTGCTCCGGGGTGGCGTCCGGGTGCCCGCCGAGGTAGACGGCTGCGGCACCGACGACGTGGGGAGTCGCCATGGACGTACCGGAGATGGTGTTCGTGCCGTCGTCGCTGTCGTTCCAGTCCGACGTGATGTCCGAACCCGGGGCGTAGATGTCCACGACCGAACCGAAGTTGGAGAACGACGACTGCGCGTCGTCCACCGTCGAGGAGGCGACCGTGATGGCCTCGGGAACCCGGGAGGGCGAACCCCCGCCCGCATCGCTCGACTCGTTGCCGGCGGCGACCGCGAAGGTGACGCCGGAGGAGATCGCCTTCTGGACCGCGGCGTCCAGCGCGGGGTCCGCGCCTCCGCCGAGGCTCATGTTGGCGACGGACGGGCCCTTGTGGTTGGCGGTGACCCAGTCGATGCCGGCGACGACCTGCTCGGTGGTACCGGAACCGGCGTCGTCCAGGACGCGGACGGCGACGATCTTCGCCTTCTTCGCCACGCCGTGGGCCGCGCCGGCGATGGTGCCGGCCACGTGGGTGCCGTGCCCGTTGCCGTCGTCGGCGTCGTCGTCGTTGTCCACGGCGTCGAAGCCCGAGGTGGCCCGGCCCTCGAAGTCGCTGTGGGTCACCCGTACGCCGGTGTCGATGACGTACGCCGTGACGCCGTCACCCGCGGCGTCCGGGTAGGTGTACGACTTGTCGCCCGCGGTTCCGGTCTGGTCGATCCGGTCCAAGCCCCAGGACGGCGGGTTGTCCTGGGTGGCGGTGGTGTGGAACTTCTTGTTCTGGACGACCTTGGCGACGGCGGGGTCGGCCGCCAGCCTCCTGGCCTCGGTCCGGGTCAGTCCGCCGGCCGAGAAGCCGTTGATGGCGGAGTTGTAGCTGCGGGAGAGCTTGCCGCCGTACTCCTTCGCGAGCTTCGACTTGTCCGCCTTCTTGTCCAGCATCACGATGTAGCTGCCGGACACGGCGGTGGCCGCGTCGGCTCCGTAGACGGTGCCCATCGCGGGAGCCGGTGCGGCTCCGGCGAACGGGGTGCCCAGGATGCCGACACCTGCCGCGGCGGCGACCGCGGTTATCGCTGCTGTCAGCCTGACCCGGCGTGCGCGCTTGTGAATTGCCATGAAGAGGGGTCTCCTCGTCATTCTTTGTGGGGGGATTGACCCTCGGCCGGAAAATCTCCGGGGGTTGCCTCGAAACCCTGCGCGATTGACGCGCCCAGATCAAGAACTTCATGCAGCCGTCACGGAGTTACCAGATCTTCGTCACAGGAAACCGGCCCACTCACGGCCGAACCGGGGTGAAGGAGGAAAGATCCCGCAATCCACATATCGGACGCCGACGGGTCACCTTGTCCCGCTGACGGTTCCCTGGCCGTCCTCTCCTCGGAATCGCCCGCTCCTCTTCCGGCGGGGGAACGTCGGTGCGGCACAGGCCGACCGGTTCGCTCCCTGCCGCGGCACCGAGCGACCCGCGAAGTCCCGCCGCTCCGAGCACGTATGACGCCCCCTCGATCCAGGGCAGGGACGCGGACCCCCAGCCCGCTCGGCCCGCCACCCCGGCGAGGGCACCCGCGCCACGATCCCGCCCGCGCACGCCGTCCCTACCGGGAGCCTGCCCGCCAGGGACGCGGGCCGCGGTTCAGGCCGGCAGTTCGGCCTCGATGAGGTCGGCCGCCCGCTGCGTACCACCCTCCCGCGCCATTCGCTCCCGCACCGCGGCCAGCCGGGCCGCGACCTCGGGGTCGTCCACCAGGGCCAGGACGGCGGCCCGCAGGGACGCCGCGTCGGCCTCCTCCTTGGGCAGATGCCTGGCCACACCGAGCGCTTGCAGCATCTCCGCGTTGCCGAACTGGTCGACGGCCTGCGGGACCGCGACCATCGGCGTACCGGTGGCGAGGCCCTCCTGAGCGCCGCCCGCGCCGGCGTGGGTGACGAAGGCGTCCGCCTGCTTCAGTACGGACAGCTGGGGCACCCAGGCGTGCGTCTCGATGGTGCTCGGCACGTCTCCGAGTTCGGCCGGATCCACATGGGCACCGATCTGGAGCACGACGTGCCAGCCCGCCAGATCACCGAAGGCCCGGACGCACTCGCGGTAGAAGCCCGGCTCGTCGGTGAAGGCCGAGCCGAGCGAGACCAGCAGCACCTTCTCCGCCCCGGCGGGACGCTTCCACTCCCCCTGCTCGGCGCGGTCCCCCTGGCAGGCGCCGACGAAGGTGTGGACGGTGCGGTCGACCCGGTCGGCGTGCGGCTGGAGCACCTCGGGGATGAGGACGACGGCGCGGCGGGGGCGGGAGACGAAGGCGTCCGGCTCCATCCCGCCGAGACCGTTCTCCGCGAGCCACGCGGCGAAGCGCGCGTAGTACGCCGCGCCCCGCTCGGTCCGCCTCAGCTCGGCGGTCATCGGCGCGCCGACCTCCTCCTCGTACCCCTCCCACGGCACGAGGTTGGGCCAGAGCGACACGGCGGGGACGCCCCAGCGGTGGGCGAGGAGGCGAGCCGGGTAGGAGGTGATGTCGTGCAGGACGAGGTCCGGCTCGTCGCCCCGGAACGCGGCGGCGAGCTGGGGGAGCGCCTGGATCCCGTCCGTCAGGAACGGCTCGAGGTGGTCGATGAGTTCGGTGCCCCAGTCCTGCGGACTGTCCTCGGTGGGCAGGACGGACGTGTAGATCACCGGCTCCGCTCCCGTGGCGGCGACCGTCTCGGCGAACGGGGCCGGGATGGCGTAGCTGACGCGGTGTCCCCGGGCGACGAGTTCCCGGATCACTTCGAGACTCGGGTTCACATGCCCGTGGGCAGCGATGGAGAACATGGCGATATGGGCACGCGGGGTGGTGGTCATGGCACTCACGCTATGCGAGACGGAACGTATCGTACAGTCTGCTTCTCGGCGCTCACCCCTCAGCGCTGGTACCGGGCGAGCACCCGGTTCCCGGAGACCGCCAGCCGCTCCTCCAGCTCCTTCGTGCCGATCGCCCCGCTGTAGTACTCCTGCAGCGCGGGGGTGGCGACCTTGTCCTTCCACTCCGGGTATCCGCGCACCGCCTGGGCGGGGGCGGGACGCAGGGCGCCCGCGAGGGCCGTGCCGGTCGCCCAGCCGTTCTCGGCGGTGTGCAGGGACGGGTCCGCCAGCGCCTCGGTGCCGGTCGGCAGCATCCAGTCGCCCCTGGCCAGACGCACCATGTTCGGCGGGCGCAGCAGGAAGTCGATGAACTGCACGGCTTCCTTCTTGTGGGGGCTGTCCTCGGCCACCGAGAGGGTCTGCGGGCTGACCCCCTGGGCGAGTCCGCCGCTACCGGCGGGAACCGGCAGGACGCTCCACTCGAAGCCCTCCGGGGCCTGCTCGACGACCTGCTGACGGTAGGAGAAGCCCAGCGCGACCATGGCGTACCTGCCGCCGAAGAAGCCGGGCAGGGTGTCCGACCCTCCCATGCCAAGCGCCGTGCGCGCCGCGCTGTGATCAGCGTTGACCTGGTCCCGGACCGTTTCGGGCATGACCTGGTCGCCGTCCTCGAAGCGGATGGTCACCTTGCCGTCCGCTTCGCGGTGGAAGAGCCGCCCGCCCGCGGAGAGGCCCAGGTTGAGCGTGACGGAGACCGGTTCCCTGAGCGGCCAGGCGACCCCGTACCTCCCCTTCCCGGTCAGTTCGGCGGTGACCCTCCGGAACTCCGGCCAGCTCCACGGCCGTCGGGGGGTGGGTATCCGGACACCGGACGCCTCGAGGATCTTCGTGTTGGCGATCAGGACCCTGGGTTCCTGGAGAAAGGGAACTCCGTAGACACCGTCACCGAAGGTCGTGGTCTGCCAGGAACGCTGGGGGATGTCCTGGCTCAGCCGGTCCGACAGGAGGGGCCGCAGGTCGGCGAGGTAGCCCCCGTAAGCGAAGTCCGCGAGGTCGTCGGAGGCGTCGTGGATGATGTCGGGCGCCTCACCGCCCTCGAAGGAGGTGAGGAGCTGGTCGTGGACGTCGTCCCAGCTGCCCTGGACGTAGTCGACCTGGATGTCCGGGTGCGTGGCGTTCCACTCCTCGACCAGCTCTCTGTTGGCGTCGACGGACTCCTTCTGCCAGGCCGGCGACCGGAAGCTCAGCCGGATCGTGCCGTCGGCGTCCCTGCCCCGCTCTCCCCCGTCCGAACAGCCGGTCAGCAGCAGGGCCAGCGCGGCGGTCACCGCCGCGGCGGCCGTGAAGGGACGGCGGCGCATCAGTGCTTCACCGCCCCGGCCGTCAGTCCGCCCGTGATGCGCTTCTGGATGACCGCGAAGAGGAGGAGGGAGGGGAGGGTGGCGAGGAAGGCGGCGGCGGCGAGCGGCCCGAGGTCGGCCGCACCCTCCGCGCCGAGGAAGTGCGTCAGTACGACCGGCAAGGTCTGCTTCTCCGGGGTCTTGAGCAGGACGAGGGCGAAGAAGAACTCGTTCCATGCGGTGATGAAGGCGAAGAGCCCGGTGGCGACGATCCCGGGGGCCAGCAGCGGGGCGGTGACCGAGACGAGGATCCGCACCCTGCCGGCCCCGTCGACCGCCGCGGCCTCCTCCGGTTCGGGCGGCAGGGCCCGGACGTACCCGGTGAGCATCCACAGGGCGAAGGGCAGCGACCACACCACGTACACCATGACCAGACCCCCCAGGGAGTTGATCAGGTGCAGGTTCTTGAGGACCAGGAAGAGCGGAATGATGACCAGGACGAAGGGGAACGCCTGGCTGATCACGATCCATCCGGTGGCGGCCGTGGCCAGTCTGCCGCGGTGACGCGCCATGACGTACGCCATGGGGGTGGCGATGACGACGGCGATCAGTGCCGCGCAGAGGGCGGCGGTCAGCGAGTTGGCGGCCGCGCGCAGCAACGGCTGCTCGTCGAAGGCCTGGCGGAAGTTGTCCAGGGTCGGCTCCCGCGCGATCCAGGTGGGGTGCAGGGCGCCCAGCTCGCGGGCGGGTTTGAAGGCGGTGGAGACCAGCCACAGGAACGGGAAGGCCAGGAAGGCCAGGTAGCACAGGAGCGCGGCGTACTTCCCGGCCCGTGCCGCTCCGCCGGTACGCGGACTCACGTGTCCTCCCATCCCCGGAGCCGGCCGGCGAGGAACACGGCGAGGATCACGGAGATCACCGCGACCATCACACATCCCATCGCCGCAGCATAGCCGAACTGGCCGTATCGGAAGGCCTCTTCGTAGGCGAACAGCATGGGCAGCCGGGTGCGGCCCCCCGGCCCTCCGGCGGTCAGGACGTAGACCAGGGCGAAGGAGTTGAAGTTCCATATGAGGTTCAGCGCGCTCACGGCCAGCGCCACGGGCCTGATCGCGGGCCAGGTGACGGTACGGAAGCGGCGCCAGGCCCCGGCACCGTCCAGGGCGGCTGCTTCGTGGAGTTCGTGCGGGGTGTTCTGCAGGCCGGCCAGCAGGACCACGGTGGTCTGGGGCATGCCGGCCCAGACGCCCACGAGGATCACCGCGGGCAGGGCGGTCACCGGCCCGGTCAGCCAGTCCCGGCCGTCACCGAGACCGAGGTCGCGAAGGGTCTCGTTGAGGATGCCGGCGTCGGGGTTGTACACCAGGCGCCACATGATGCCGACGACCACCTCGGGCATGGCCCAGGGGATGATGGCCAGCGCTCTGGCCATCCGGCGCATGCGCAGGTCCGCGTTCAGGAGGAGGGCGAGCCCCAGCGCGAGCACGAACTGCGGGACCGTGACGCCGACCGCCCACAGCAGGCCGATCCTGAACGAGTCCCAGAACAGGGTGTCGTGCAGCAGGTCCTGGAAGTTGAGGGCGCCGGTCCACCGGGTCGCGCGGGTCCGGCCCGACTGCGCGTCGGTGAAGGCCAGCGCGATCCCGTACAGCAGCGGGCCGACGCTCAGGACCAGGATCGGGATCAGCGCGGGCAGCACCAGGAACCAGGTGGCGCCGTCGCCTCTGCGGCGCCGCGGTGGCCCGCCGGGTGGCCTCTTACGGCCCTGAGGAGCCACGACGCCGGTTAATGCCATGAATCGACCCCTTTGCCCCATTGGATCGGTTTCACCCATGTCCGGCCCGTCCGTGAGGCCCCCGTCATCGTGCTGACGCATGGTCCGTTCGTCAAGGTGGCCTGCACGGATGCGAAAATCAGGCCATGGACGAGATGCGCGCACGCGAGGTACTGACCGCCGCCGGGCTGCCCGGCGGCTCCGAGCTGCTCGCGCTGGGCGAGAACGCGGTGTTCTCCGTCGGTGACCTGGTGGTCAAGGTCGGCAGGAACGCCACCGCGCACCCGGAGCTGGCGGAGCGGGCGGAGCGCGAGGTCGCCGTCGCCCGGTGGCTCGCCGCCTCGGGCGTGCCGGCCGTGCGGGCCGCCGAACCGGCGGCCCGGCTGGTCGAGGGCCACCCGGTGACCCTCTGGCACCGGCTCCCCGAGGCGGTGCGCCCTCCCGAACCGCGCGACCTGGCCCCGCTGCTCTCCCTCGTCCACGCGCTGCCCGTGCCCGAGGGCCTCGCCCTGCCGCGCCGCGAACTGCTCGGCGGGGTGGAACGCTGGCTGCGGCTGGCGGGTGACGCGATCGATCCGGCCGACGCCGACTACCTGCGCGGCCGGCGCGACGGTTTCGCCACGGCCGCCGCCGCCCTGGCGCCGCATCTCACACCCGGCCCGATCCACGGGGACGCGCTCCCCCGCAACGTCCACATCGGTCCGGACGGACCGGTCCTGCTGGACCTGGAGACCTTCTCGGCCGATCTGCGCGAGCACGATCTCGTGGTGCTCGCCCTCTCCCGCGACCGCTACGGCCTGCCCGCCGAGGCGTACGACGCCTTCACCGCGGCCTACGGCTGGGACGTGCGTGAGTGGGAGGGCTGCGCCGTGCTGCGCGGAGCCCGCGAGACCGCCAGCTGCGCCTGGGTCTCCCAGCACGCCCCGGCCAATCCGAAGGCCCTGGCCGAATTCCGTCGCAGGGTGGCGTCCCTGCGCGAGGACAACCCCGAGGTCCGGTGGTATCCGTTCTGAGGATCGGCCGTCAGGGGAGCTGCGCCGGGGCCGGCTCGCGCAGCGGCCAGCGGCCGTCGATCACCGCGTCGGCCGTGCCCTTGCGCCGCAGGAAGGACTGGAAGTCGGCCGCCCACTCCGCGTACCAACCGATCTGACGCTCGTGCAGCTCGGCGGTGGTGAGGGCGGCGACCGCACCGTGCCGCTCGGCTATCGCGTACGCCACGCGCACCGCGGCCAGCGCGTCGGCGGCCGCGTCATGCGCACCGCCGTGCACCACGCCGTACTCGACGCAGACCGCCTCGAGGGTGCGCTTGCCCCTGCGATAGCGGTCGACGGCCCGGTCGATCGTGTACGGGTCGATGACGGGGCCGATGCCCGGCCGGCCCAGCCGCTCGCTCAGGGACGGCAGTCCGTGGCGTCGCAACTCCGCGGAGAGCAGGGTCAGATCGAAGGCCGCGTTGTACGCGACGACCGGCACCCCCTCGCACCAGTACTCCACCAGCGTGTCGGCGATCTCGTCCGCGACCTCGCGGACCGGGCGGCCCTCCGCCGCGGCCCGCTCGCTGCTGATGCCGTGGATCGCCGAGGCCTGCGCGGGAATCAGGATGCCCGGATCCGCCAGCCAGGTGCCGCACCGGACCGGCTCCTCCGCCCGGCTCTCCACCGCCACGACCGCGGCGGTGACGATCCGGGCCTCCAGCGGGTCCGTGCCCGTCGTCTCCAGGTCGAAGCCGACCAGACGCTCCCGGTGCCAGCTCATCCCGTACCTCCTCCTTGGTGCTCTCCCCCATGTGGTGACCACCTTCGCACGCGCCACTGACAACGCAGGAGGGGGCGTCAGGAGACGGGCCGGGAGTCCGTCCACACCGACTCGAACTCCTCGCGGTAGGTCTCGAAGAGGCCGTGCTCGCTGTCCTGGCCCGCCCGGACCACGGCCCGTCCGCCGCCGCGCAGTACCAGAACGGGTGCCTCCATGCCGCGTGCGCGCCGCAGATAGGGCTGCACGACCCCCACCGCGTCCGGGCCGTCACCGTCCACGAGGTAGGCCGTGAAGCGCGGCGTCTCGTCGAAGACCTGGATCTGGAAGGCGCCCGGGTCGCGGAGTCTGGAACGGACCCTGCGCATGTGGAGGATGTTCATCTCCACGGAGCGGCTCAGCTCGCCCTTCTTGAGGCCGAGTTCCCGCTCCCGGCGCTTGACCGCGCTGCTCGCCGGGTTGATGAACAGCAGCCGCACCCGGCAGCCGGACTCGGCGAGGCGGACCAGCCGCCGGCCCGAGAAGTTCTGCGTGAGCAGATTGAGCCCTATGCCGATCGCGTCCAGCCGTCGCGCGCCGCCGAACAGGTCCTCGGCGGGCAGCTGGCGCTGGAGGCGCACCCGGTCGGAGTGGACGGAGACCACGTCGGCGTACCGGTCGCCCACCAGCTCCTCCACGGCGTCCACCGGCAGCCGGTCGGCGGACGGCACGGCGGCCCCGCTGCCCAGGATCTCCAGGAGCCGTGCGGAGGCCCTCTCGGCCTGGGCCAGGACCGCTTCGTTCAGCGCGCGGTTGCGGGAGACGACGTTGCGCGCCACCTCCAGCTCGTCGAGCGCGAGCTCCACCTCGCGGCGGTCGTCGAAGTACGGCTCGAAGCAGGCCCAGTGCTGGACCATCAGCTCCCGCAGTTGCGGAAGCGTGAGGAAGCTGAGGACGTTGTCGTCGGCCGGGTCGAGCAGATAACCCTTGCGGCGCGAGACCTCCCGCACCGCGACGGCCCGCTGCACCCACTCCTGCCCGGCGGGACCCGCGGCGGCCACCACCCAGTCCTCGCCGTGCACGGGCTCGTAGATCGGCCGGACCACGGCGGAGACCACGGCGCGCAGCCGCTGCTCGACGAGATTCAGCCAAATGTAGGCCCGGCCTGCGCGCTGGGCCCGGGTGCGCACCTCGTTCCAGGCATCCGCTCCCCAGTCCAGTTCCGCGCCGATCTCCATGGGCTGCGCGAGGGAGACCGCCCCCGGCGGGGCATCGGTCGACTCCCCCTCGTGACCTGCGTCACCTGGGGGCAGCTCGAACCCTCCCGAGCTCACCCGCGTACCGCCTTCCACTCCCCCACCAACGATCAAGGAAGGGTACTCCGGGACCGGGATCCCCTGCAGCAGGATGCACAGGCTCCTCACTCAACTCCCCTGTGATCCATGCCGGTTCCCTGGGGCGAGATCAGGGGGAGTGAGCTGATTCATAGCGTTTGGGCACTCCGGGGAGGCCGCACAGCGGACGGGTGGGCGTGCCGCCGCTCGACGCGCATCCTCCGGGCGACACGAAAGTGTCCGAAGTTGACCGGCCCGGCGCAATCACGGCCGACGGGACCCGGCCGCACCGGCGGACGTCCTAGGTGCGCGCACATCTTTCGGGGAGTATCGGGGCAAGAACCCTCCAACACCCGGATCAGAAATGGAAGAGTCCTATCTATGCAGGTCTGGCCGGGACAGGCGTATCCCCTCGGTGCCACGTACGACGGCGCCGGCACCAACTTCGCGGTCTTCTCGGAGGCCGCAGACCGGATCGAGTTGTGCCTGCTGCACGACGACGGTTCAGAAACGGCGGTGGAGCTTCGCGAGACCGACGCCTTCGTCCGGCACGCCTACCTGCCCGGAGTGATGCCGGGACAGCGTTACGGCTTCCGGGCGCACGGCCCGTACGAGCCGCAGCGCGGGCAGCGCTGCAATTCGGCGAAGCTGCTCCTCGACCCGTACGCGCGTGCGATCTCCGGGCAGATCGAGTGGGGCGAGGCGGTGTACGGCTATCCGTTCGGCCGGCCCGACGCGCGTAACGACCTCGACTCGGCGCCGCACATGATGAGCTCGGTCGTGGTCAATCCGTACTTCGACTGGGGCGACGACCGCCCGCCCCGTACGGACTACCACCGCACCGTGATCTACGAGGCCCACGTCAAGGGCCTGACGATGCTTCACCCGGGGCTGCCCGAGGAACTGCGCGGTACGTACGCCGGGCTCGCGCATCCGGAGATCATCGCCCACCTGACGGAGCTGGGTGTCACGGCGATCGAGCTGATGCCGGTGCACCAGTTCGTCCAGGACCACCGGCTGGCCGACGCGGGCCTCGCCAACTACTGGGGCTACAACACCATCGGCTTCTTCGCCCCGCACAACGCGTACGCCTCCTGGGGCGACCGCGGGGAACAGGTCCTCGAGTTCAAGCAGGCCGTCCGGGCGCTGCACCGGGCCGGCATCGAGGTGATCCTCGACGTCGTCTACAACCACACGGCGGAGGGTAACCACCTGGGGCCGACCCTCTCGTTCCGGGGCCTGGACAACGCCTCCTACTACCGGCTGGCCGACGATCCGCAGTACTACATGGACACGACGGGCACCGGGAACTCCCTGCTCATGCGGTCCCCGCACGTGCTCCAGCTGATCATGGACTCCCTGCGGTACTGGGTGACCGAGATGCACGTGGACGGCTTCCGCTTCGACTTGGCGGCCACGCTGGCACGCCAGTTCCACGAGGTGGACCGGCTCTCGTCCTTCTTCGACCTGGTGCAACAGGACCCGGTGGTCAGCCAGGTGAAGCTGATCGCGGAGCCGTGGGACGTGGGCGAGGGCGGATACCAGGTGGGGAACTTCCCGCCGCTGTGGACCGAGTGGAACGGCAAGTACCGGGACACCGTGCGGGACCTGTGGCGGGGCGAGCCCCGGACACTCGCGGAGTTCGCGGGCCGGCTCACCGGCTCCTCCGACCTCTACCAGGACGACGGCAGGCGCCCGCTGGCCTCCATCAACTTCACCACCTGCCACGACGGCTTCACCCTGCACGACCTCGTCTCGTACAACGACAAGCACAACGACGCCAACGGCGAGGGCAACCGGGACGGCGAGAGCCACAACCGCTCGTGGAACTGCGGCGCGGAGGGGGAGACCGAGGACAAGGAGATCCTGGAGCTGCGCAGCCGTCAGATGCGCAACTTCATCGCCACGCTGATGCTCTCCCAGGGCGTGCCCATGCTGAGCCACGGCGACGAGTTCGCCCGTACGCAGCGCGGCAACAACAACGCCTACTGCCAGGACAACGAGCTCTCCTGGGTGCACTGGCCCGACCCGGCCGCCGCCCGCGCGCCGAAGGGCGAGGGTCCGGAGGCCGCCGGCGCCCCCGGCACGGACACGAGCCTGCTCGAGTTCACCCGGTCCATGGTCTGGCTGCGCCGGGACCACCCGGTCTTCCGGCGCCGCCGCTTCTTCCACGGCCGGCCCGTGGAGGGCACGCACGACGAGCTGTCGGACATCGCGTGGTTCACCCCGCGGGGCGAGGAGATGACCCAGCGGGACTGGCAGGCCGCCCACGCCAAGGCGATGACGGTCTTCCTGAACGGTCACGCGATCTCGGAGCCGGGGCCGCGCGGCGAGCGGATCGCCGACGACTCGTTCCTGCTGATGTTCAACGCGGGGGCCGACTCCCTGGAGTTCACCGTGCCGGTGCACCACGGGAAGCGGTGGCAGGTCGTCGTGGACACGGCGATCCCGGACGGTGTCCCCCCGGGTGCGGGCCCCAAGGTCTCCGCGGGCGAACGGGTGACACTCCTGGGGCGGAGTCTGACGGTGCTCAAGCGCCCGGCGTAGGCCAGACGGGGCACCCGGAAGGCCCGGAGACCACCGGTGGTGCCCTGGTGGGGCGTCATGTGACACAGAAGCCGTCAGGCGGGGTACGTACGTGTCCATGACGCCCACCGCCACGTACCGGCTGCAGCTCCAACCGGACTTCCCGTTCGCAGCCGCCGCAGACGCCGTGCCGTACATCGCCACGCTCGGCGTCTCCCATCTGCACCTGTCCCCGGTCCTGGAGGCCGTGCCCGGCTCCGGTCACGGCTACGACGTCGTCGACCACGGCCGGGTGCGGGCCGAGCTCGGCGGCGAGGAAGGGCTGCGGCGGCTGGCCGCCACGGCCCGCGCGCACGGCCTCGGACTGATCCTCGACATCGTGCCCAACCACATGGCGGCCGCGCCCCGCCACAACCGGCCGCTGTGGGAGGTGCTGCGCGAGGGGCGCGCGTCCCCCTACGCCTCCTGGTTCGACATCGACTGGGAGGCGGGCGGCGGGAAGGTCCTGCTGCCGGTCCTCGCCGGGCGGATCGGCGAGGAGATCGGCGGATTCGAGGTGGCGAAACGGGACGACGGCACGCCCGTCCTTCGCTACGGCGAGCAGGAGTTCCCGTTGCGCGCGGGGACGGCCGGCCTCCCGATGCGGGAGCTGCTGGCCGCCCAGCACTACCGGCTCGGCTGGTGGCGCCTGGCCCGCACCGAGCTGAACTACCGCAGGTTCTTCACCATCTCCGACCTCATCGGCGTCCGGGTGGAGCTCCCCGAGGTCTTCGCCGCCACCCACGGCACGATCCTGCGGCTGCTCCGGGACGGAGTCGCCGACGGACTGCGCATCGACCACCCGGACGGCCTGGCGGAACCCGCCGCGTACCTGGAGCGGCTCGCCGAGGCCACCGAGGGACGGTGGACGGTGGTCGAGAAGATCCTGACCGGCTCCGAGACGCTCCCCGCGGGCTGGGCCGTCGCCGGGACCACCGGGTACGACGCGCTGCACCGCGTCGACGGCGTCTTCACGGACCCGATGGGCAGCGCCGACCTGCTCGGCCGCTACCGGGACTTCGCGGGCCCGGCCGGGGACCGCGGCGGCTACTGGACGGCCACCGTCCGGCGGGCCGCCTACCGCGTGGTCACCCACGACCTCGCCGCCGAGACGGAGTGGCTCACCCGCCTCGCCGCACGGGTCTGCGCCGCGGACCCCGCCCTGCGCGACCACGCCCCGTGGGCGCTGCACACGGCGGTGCGCGAGCTGCTCGTGCGCGTCCCCGTCTACCGCCCGTACGTCACGGCGGGCGGACCCCTCACGGAGATCGCGGAGGCGACGCTGCCGCCCGACGCGGTGCGGGACGCCAAAGCGGTGTTCTCCGTCCCCCAGGAGGCGGAGGCGGTCGACGTGGTGCGGGGGCTGGCGCTGGGACGGCTCGGGGACGGGCCGGACCACACGGCGTTCTGTGCCCGGTTCGCCCAGACGGCGTCCGCGCTGCACGCCAAGTCGGTGGAGGACATGGCCTTCTACCGCTACGTGCCGCTGATCTCGGCGACCGAGGTGGGCGGCGACCCCGGCAGGCCGGCGGTGAGCCCGGAGCAGTTCCACTCCTTCTGCGCACGGCTGGCCCGGGACTGGCCGGCCACCGGTACGGTGCTGACCACGCACGACACCAAGCGCAGCGGTGACGTACGGGCCCGGATCGCGGTCCTGTCCGAGTGCCCCGAGCGGTGGGCCTCGCTGGTGGCGCGGCTGACCCGGTCGACGGCTGCGGCCGCCCCGGACCCGCAGCTGGCATGGCAGGCCTGGCAGGTCGCGTACGCCTGCGCATGTCTGCCCGCCGGGGAGATGGCGGGCCGGCTGGCGCCCGCGCTGCTGAAGTCCGTCCGGGAGGCGGGACTGTTCACCAGCTGGACGGAGCCCGATCCCGCGTACGAGCGTGCGGTGAGCGACTTCGTGGCGGCGGGCCCGGGCAGCGGCGAGGGCGAGGCACGGGACGCGCTGACCCGGTTCACGGACACGCTCGCCCCGTTCGTCCGGGCCAACGTGCTGGGCGCCGCGCTGGTGCACCTGACGATGCCGGGCGTGCCCGACCTGTACCAGGGCACGGAGCGGGAGTACATCGCCCTGGTCGACCCGGACAACCGGCGACCCTTCGCCCGGCCGGCGGGGGGGCGGGACGAGAAGGCGGAGATCACGGCCGCCGCGCTGCGCCTCCGGCGGGAGCGCCGTGACCTCTTCGGCGAGTCGGGTACGTACGCCCCGCTCGCCGCACGGGGCCCGGCGGCCTCCCACTGCCTGGCGTTCTGCCGGTCCGGCGAAGCGGTCACCGCGGTGACCCGGCTCTCGCTGCGTCTCGCCGAGGAGGGTGGCTGGCGCGACACGACGCTGGTCCTGCCGGACGAGGGCCCGTGGCGCGACGAGCTCTCTCCGGGCCGGGAGTTCGCGGGCGCCACGGTCGCGCTCGCCGACCTGTTCGGGGAACGGCCCGTGGCCCTGCTCACGAAGGCGGGGCGGAAGGGCGCCGTCTGAGGAGACGCGTCCCCCGCCGCCGCCTCATCCCGTGCGGTGGAGCAGGAACCCGAGCAGTACCTCGATCTCGCCCACCGGCCCCGGGGCGAGGGGGACGCTGCGCAGGCAGGCGCGGGCGGCGTCGAGGTGGCGGCGGGCCTCCTCCAGGGTGGCGGTGCGCCCGCCCGCCGCCTCGGTGAGCGCTGCCGCGCGGACCGCGCCGGTGTCGTCGAGGGGAAGCGGGGAGTTCAGGAGGGCCGCGAGTTCCCGGGCGGCGGGGCCCTCACCGGCAAGGGCCGCCAGCACCGGGTAGGTCTTCTTCCGCTGCCGCAGGTCGCTGTGGACGGGCTTACCGGTCACCGCGGGGTCGCCCCAGATGCCGAGCAGGTCGTCGACGGCCTGGAAGGCCACCCCGAGGTGGCGCCCGGTCCGGTCGAGCGCGGTGACGGTCGCGGCCGGCGCCCCGCCCAGCAGGCCGCCGAGCGCCGCGGCGCAGCCCAGCAGGGTGCCGGTCTTGAGCTCGGCCATGGTCCGGTACTCGTCGGGGCCGACGGCCTCGGGCCCCGTCCAGGGGCGGGCCGCGAACAGCAGGTCCTCCGCCTGGCCGTGCACCAGGCCGCCCAGCGTCTGAGACAGGCGGCGCACGGCCGCGGCAGTGTGCGGCCCGGGGGCCTCGGCGAGGGTCTGGACCGCGAGGGCGAAGAGTGCGTCCCCGGCCAGTACGGCGGCTCCGGTGCCGTACGCCTTCCACACGGTCTCCCGCTGCCGCCGGGTTCCGTCGCCGTCCATGATGTCGTCGTGCACGAGGGTGAAGGCGTGGGTCAGTTCGACGGCGACCGCCCCGGCGACGGCGCTCCGTCCGGGTGCCCCGGCGGCCTCCGCGCCCAGCACGGCGAGGGTCTGGCGTACGCCCTTGCCCTCGGAGGCTCCGTCCGCCGGTGCGGCGCCCGCCGGTGCCCCGCCGTCCGTGCTCCGGCCGAGGGCGAAGGCGGCCATCTCGCGGGGCCAGGGGTGGAGCCGTCCGATCGCGGCGGACAGGGCGGGCCGCACGAGGTCGCGGCAGCGGGCGAGTACCCGGGGGGCGGTCTCGGCCGGGGCGGTGGCGGGGTAGGTCATCGCGCCGCCGCCTCCTCGGTGCGGTCGTCCCCGACGGGCAGGGGTCCCACCCCCAGCTCGGCCGCCGCCTTGTCGACCATGTCCCGGGCGTGCCGCAGTCCGATCCGGTCCAGCGTCCGGCGAAGGCCGGCCAGTTCCGCGGCGGTCTCCACCGGATCCCGCCCGAGCCGGGCCAGTGACTTGGCGAGCCCCAGCCGGGACAGCGCGGTCCCCCGGGGCTCGTTCATCTCCCGGAACCCGGCCAGCGCCCGCCCGTAGTCGTCCCGGGCCTGCGGGTACAGCCCGGCCCGGTAGTGCACGTTGCCGCGCATCTTCAGGTTGTAGGCCAGCGCGCTGGACAACTTCATCTCGCGGCAGGCCACTTCGGCCTCGGCGAGCAGCTCAAGCGCCCGCTCCACGTCCCCGTCGCGTACGGACAGGACGTCGGCTATCCCGCGCAGCGCCCAGGCCCGTCCGCGCCGGTCGTCGGCCCGGCCGGCGGTCTCGGCCGCCTCCTCGAAGAGGGCGAGTGCACGATCGTAGTCACCGGTGTTCCGGTGCATCTGCGCTATGCCTTCCAGCGCCCACACCGTGTGCCGGGCCTCTCCCCGCCGGCGTGCCTCGGCGAGCAGTTGTTCGTGCAGTTCACCGACGGCCTGGTAGTCGCCCTGGATGCGCCCCGTCTCGGCGAGCCCGGCGAGCGAGTAGCCGCGCACCACGACGTCGCCGCCGCGTTCGCCCAGTTCGGCCGCGAGCCCGAGCAGCCGGTAGGCCAGTGCCAGGGCGCCCCGCTGGCGGGCGAGTGTGCCGCCGCTCCACAGGGCCCAGGCCATCGCCCCGGTGTCCCGCGCCGAGCGTGCGGCGCGGTAACTCGCCTTCCAGGCCGCGTCGGCGTCCGTGACCCGTCCCAGCCGCCGGTAGGCCTCCGCGACGGCGAGGCCGCAGCGCGCCATCTCCCGCTGCTGCCCCGCGGCCTGTGCGGCCCGTAGTTCCTCGATGCCCTTCGCCAGCACCTCGGTGAGGGATGAGTTCACCGAAAGGGAGCCGAGGGCCCCCTGGTATTCGGGGGCGAACGCCTTGTCCTTCGCCTGTTCCCGCTGAGCCACCTGTGTCACCCGTGCCACCTGCCCGCTGTCGCGCCCGCCCGGGGACCGTGGCCCCCGGGCGGGCGTCTTGCCGTCGTCCCGTCTCTGATCAAGACGGTACGAGGCGGCGGAGGTTCCACGAATCCGTCTGTGAACGGGTTACGCGTGGTACTCGAGTGCCACGTGGAGCACGTGGGGTAGTCACCAGGACGTACGCCGCGAGGACCTCCGGGCGAAGGAGCGGGGGGCGGGAGGGGGTGGGGCCGCGAGGGGGATGCCTCAGACGGGCGGGCCGGGCACGGGCGCGGAGAGCCGGAAGGCCATCCGTCCGAAGCTCACCTGGTCGCCGTCGCGCACCGGGACGGAGCCGATGACCCGTCGGCCGTTGACACAGGTGCCGTTCGTCGAGCCGAGGTCGCGCAGGATCCACCGGCTGCCGTGGGCCGTCAGTTCCGCGTGCCGCCGGGACACCGTCTCGTGGCTGAGCCGCAGCCCGTTGCCCGGATCGCGTCCGATGTGCAGCGGGTGCGGGCCCGGCACGGGCAGGAGGAGCTTGGGCAGCCGCTCCGACTGCCAGGCCCTGCGCAGGCGTGCCGGGAAGGCGGAGACGCCGCCCACCGCGCGCAGCAGCCCCCGCGACCAGCGCCCGCCGGTGTCCAGGTCGGCCGTGAGCGCCTCCAGTTCCTCGGCGCGCCGGGCCACCAGGGCGAGTTCCATCCGCCGCATGAAGGTGTCGTGGGAGAGCTTGCCCTGGGCCGCGCCGTCCCTGAGCACACCGAGGACACGGTCGCGCTGGGCGTCGGACAGCCGCGCGGGATACGTGGAGGACTCGAAGGAGGACGTCACAGTGCCGATTGTCGGTCCGCCGGGCCGGGGGTGTCCAGACAGACCCGGATTTCGGCCTTCCTGAACTGGGAGGCGGCCGGCGAACTCCGTTCGCCGGAGGCGAGTTGGCTGGTGCGGCCCCGCTCCTGGCCGGCGCCGGGACCAGCCGCACCCGGGCGGTCCGTGCCCGTCGTACCACCGGAACTGACGGCCCGTCCGCTCGCCGGCCGCCGCCGGGCTCGGCCTCGTCCTCCATCCCCTCTGCGTCCCGGACCACGAGCGCGCCGACGACCTCATGTCCGGCCGCCGCCGGGGACGTGGACCGCAGTCGCCGGGCGTCCGGGCAGGGGGAACGCCGGACGCCTCTTCGCCAGGGCGGGGGACCGGTCGGCCGCCGGAAAAGCGATGGACGGCCCGTTCCGGGGCCCGTACAGTCGAGTGGACCACAGGCCCCGGACGCGGAGGGAGGCGAGAGACGTGCGTTGCCGTACCACCACCCCAGGCACCACTTCGTCCGCGCGCTCCCGTCCCGTCCGCAGGGCGGTGCCGGACCCGGTCTGACCGGGAGCGCGCCCGCTGTCCCGGAGGACACGTCCATGACCGATCTGGTCATTCGCGCGCTCACCCAGAGCGACGCCCACCTTTTCGATTCCCTGCAAGATGCCCGTCTCGTCGGCCGCGCCGCGTTCGGCCACCGCTTCGCCACCGTGCGCGACGGCGGTGAGTACCGCCCCGAGTGGACCCGGGTCGCCCTGCGCGACGGCGTCGTCGTCGCCCGGGCCGCCTGGTGGGGCGGGCCCGAGGACACCGAGCCCGTGCTGGTCAACTACTTCGACTTCGCCCCGGGCGAGGCGGAGGCGGGGACCGAACTGCTGCGGAGCGCCCCGTGGTCCGCCGAGTACGAGCTGATCGTGCCTGCGGGCTGGCGCGAGGTGCCGGAGGTACGGGCGGCGGCCTCGGCCCGGATCGCCGCGGCCGAGGCGGCCGGCATGCGCGTGCTGGTCGAGCGCTACCGGTACGAGTGGACCCCCGGCGACGGCCTTCCCGAGCGGCCCGGCCGGCTGGAGTTCCGCCAGGAGCCGGACGACGCCGTGATCCTGGACGTCCTGCGCCGGGTCCACTCCGTCACGCTGGACGCCCATGCGCGGCGCGCCATCGAGGGCCCCGGCGGTCTGGAGCAGGCCGCCCAGGAGGAGCTGGACTTCTTCCACTGGTGTCCCTCCCCGCGCTCCTGGTGGCAGCTCGCGTACACCCCGGACGGCGCGCTCGCCGGAATCCACGTGCCGGCCCGCAACCCCGGCGGCCCGTGCATCGGCTTCATCGGCGTCGTCCCCGAGGCGCGCGGCCACGGGTACGGCTACGACCTGCTCGTCGAATGCACCCGCTTCCTGGCCGCCGAGGGTGCGACGTCCGTCGCCGGCGCGACCGACCGGGGCAACACCCCGATGGCCGCGGCGTTCGCCCGGGCCGGTCACCGCATCGTGCAGGAGCGGGTCCATCTGGTGCGATAGCGGGGTCAGCCGGTGCCGCCCGTGCGCTGGGCCCGGATCACGTCGCGGTACCAGGCGTACGACTCCTTGGGGGTGCGCCGGAGCGTCTCGTAGTCGATGTGGACCAGGCCGAAGCGCTTGCTGGCGCCCTCGGTCCACTCCACGTTGTCGGTCAGTGACCAGGTGAAGTAGCCCCGCACGTCGACGCCCGCGTCGATGGCCGTCCGCAGTGCCCCCAGGTGCCCTTCCAGGAAGGCGATGCGGCGGCTGTCGGCGACGGGCTCGTCGACCGCGCAGCCGTTCTCCGTGATGTAGACGGGCGGCAGCCGGTCGCCGAAGCGGCGCCGCAGTCCGGCCAGTGTCTCGGCGAGCCCTTCAGGGACGACGGGCCAGCCCAGGTCGGTGGTGTCGTAGCCCTCGATCTCCCTCAGGCCGAAGGGGAGTTCCGGAGGCATGGTGTAGCCGGAGAAGGTCCCGGGTGTGCCGGGGCCGGGCGCGCCGACAAGGGTGGGGCTGTAGTAGTTGACCCCGTACCAGTCCAGCGGGGTGGAGATCACCTTGAGGTCGTCCCCGACCGGACCCGGCATCAGCGCGGCGACGTTCTCGTCGGGATAGCGGCCGGTGAGGACCGGGTCGGCGAACAGCCAGTTGGTCAGGGTGTCGTAGAGCGCGGCGCCGAGGCGGTCCTCCTCGGAGTCCCCCGCCGTCCAGACGGGGGTGTGGGAGAGGGCGATGCCGATGTTGTCGGCTCCGGCGGCCCGCAGCGCCCGTACGGCCAGTCCGTGGGCGAGGAGCTGGTGGTGGGCGGCGGGCAGCGCGTCGAAGAGGAGGGTGCGTCCGGGCGCGTGCTCGCCGAGCGCGTAGCCGAGGAGCGTGACCTCGGCGGGTTCGTTGATGGTGATCCACATGGGGACCCGGTCGGCTAGGCGTTCGGCGACGATGCCCGCGTACTCCGCGAAGCGGTAGGCGGTGTCCCGGTTGAGCCAGCCGCCGGCCTCGTCCAGCGGCAGCGGGGTGTCCCAGTGGTAGAGCGTCGGGGCCGGGGTGATGCCGTGGGCGCAGAGTTCGTCGACGAGCCGGTCGTAGAAGTCCAGCCCGGCCGGGTTGAGCGAACCGCTGCCGCCGGGCACGACCCGGGGCCAGCTGATGGAGAAGCGGAAGGCGTCCGCGCCGAGTCCGGCGAGCAGGGCGACGTCCTCCTTGTAGCGCTCGTGGAAGCCGGTGCCCCGGGTGGTGTCGGTGCCGTCCTTGATACGGCCCGGTTGAGCGGCGAAGGCGTCCCAGCCGGACGGCCCTTTGCCGTCGGCGTCGTACGCCCCCTCGGTCTGGAAAGCGGAGGCTGAGGCGCCCCACAGGAAGCCGGGCGGGAACGTCGGCACGGTCATCTCGGACTCCAGCAGCCGTAAGAGGGACCTTGTATGACTGCCCGGCTTCGCTACGTATGAGCGGAACCCGGCAGGGCAATGATCAGGACCAGACCCTAATGGCCAGGTACGGGCTCGCTCCAGTGCCCGGGGCCGCGCAGTGCGACGTCCGCCGGCCACGGGGCTGTTCCCGAGCCCGCGGACCACGGACCACGGACGAGGAGTGGTGGATGCAGTTCGAGGTGTGGGCCCCTCAGGCCGGGTCGGTCGTGCTGAGCACGGCGGGCGGGCGGCAGTCCATGGAGCGTGAT
This sequence comes from Streptomyces sp. NPDC020780, assembly GCF_044334475.1. Lineage (NCBI taxonomy): Bacteria > Bacillati > Actinomycetota > Actinomycetes > Kitasatosporales > Streptomycetaceae > Streptomyces > Streptomyces sp. NPDC020780. The sequence continues at coordinate 111,004 of NZ_JBIRTB010000012.1, forward strand.
CCGCTGCGTGCGGGCTGGTGGACGGCCGAGGCGGAGGCGGCCGACGGCGACCGCTACGGCTTCGCGCTCGACGGCGGGCCGGTGCTGCCGGACCCGCGCTCGCGCCGCCAGCCGGACGGACCCGACGGCGAGAGCGCGGTCGTCGACCAGGACGCGTACACCTGGCGGCACCCGTGGGCGGGGCGCGGACTGCCGGGCGCGGTCCTGTACGAGCTGCACGTCGGTACGTTCACGGAGGCGGGCACCTTCGACGCCGCGGCCGAACGGCTCGGTCACCTGGTGGACCTCGGCATCACCCATGTGTCGCTGATGCCCGTCTGCCCCTTCCCCGGCACGCACGGATGGGGGTACGAGGGGGTGTCGCTGTGGGCCGTGCACGAACCGTACGGCGGCCCGGCCGCCCTGAAGCGCTTCACCGACGCGGCCCACGGGCTGGGCCTCGCGGTCGTCCTGGACGTCGTGCACAACCACCTCGGCCCGTCGGGCAACTATCTGCCCGCCTTCGGCCCGTACTTCACCGACACCCACCACACGCCGTGGGGCTCGGCCGTCAACCTCGACGCGCCCGGCTCCGACGAGGTGCGCGCGTACCTGCTGGGCAGCGCGCTCGCCTGGCTGCGGGACTACCGCCTGGACGGGCTGCGGCTGGACGCCGTCCACGCGCTGGCCGACGGCCGGGCGCTCACCTTCCTGGAGGAGCTCTCGGCCGCCGTCGACGCGCTCGCCGCCGAGCTCGGCCGGCCCCTCGCGCTGATCGCCGAGTCCGACCTCTGCGATCCCCGTACGACCACGCCCCGCTCCGAGGGCGGTCTCGGCCTGCACGCCCAGTGGAACGACGACTTCCACCACGCCCTGCACACGGCGCTCACCGGCGAGTCCCAGGGGTACTACGCCGACTTCGCGGCCGCCCCGCTGGCCGCTCTCGCCAAGACGGTGACCAGCGCGTTCTTCCACAACGGCACCTACTCCACCTTCCGGGGGCGGACACACGGCCGCCGCGTCGACGTCACCCGCACCCCCGGCCACCGCTTCGTCGGCTACGCCCAGACCCACGACCAGATCGGCAACCGCGCCCTCGGCGACCGGCTCGCCGCCTCCCTCTCCCCCGGGCTCCAGGCCTGCGCAGCCGCCCTCGTCCTCACCGGGCCCTTCACCCCGATGCTCTTCATGGGAGAGGAGTGGGGGGCCCGTACGCCGTGGCAGTTCTTCACCGACCACACGGACCCGGAGCTCGCCGAGGCCGTACGCAACGGCAGGCGACGGGAGTTCGCGGCGCACGGCTGGGCCGAGGAGGACATCCCCGATCCGCAGGACCCGCGCACCCGGGCGCGCTCCTGCCTCGACTGGAGCGAGCCCGAGCGTGAACCGCACGCCCGCGTGCGGGCCTGGTACCGCGAGCTGATCGCTCTGCGCCGGGCCCTGCCCGACCTCTCCGATCCCGATCTGGCCTCGGTGCGGACCGCGTTCGACGAGGAGGCGCGCTGGCTGGCCTACCGCCGGGGCGACCTGCGGATCGTGGTCAACCTCGCGGCCCGGCCGGCCGCCGTCCCGCTCGGCGTCGGCCGGCACCGCTCCGGCACCGGCCGGGTCCTGGCCGCCTGGGAGCCGGTGGACGCACCCGGGGCCGACGGAGTCCTGCACCTGCCGCCCGAATCGTGCGTGGTGCTCGCCGACGAGTGACCGGCCTCGGCCCGGTGTGCGCCGACGGGTCCCCGGTTTCCGCCAGGTGCCCGTCGGCGAGCGCCCGGTTTCCTACTCCACGACGGCCAGCTCGCGCGAGGTGGTGTTCAGCCGCCTGCCGCCGTCCTCCGTGACCGTGACGATGTCCTCGATGCGGACCCCGAAGCGGCCCGGGAGGTAGATGCCCGGCTCCACCGAGAAGCACATGCCGGGTACGAGCCGCTGCTCCTCGCCCTCGATCATGTAGGGCGGCTCGTGGGTGGTGACGCCGATGCCGTGACCGGTGCGGTGGATGAAACGCTCGCCGTACCCGAATTCCGTGATGACGGCACGGGCCGCCCGGTCGATCTCCTGGCAGGCGACCCCGGGCCGCACGGCACGGCAGCCGGCCTCCTGCGCCTCCCGTACGACGTCGTGCACCCGCTGCTCCTCGGCGGTGGGTTCGCCGACGTGGACGGTACGGGAGGTGTCCGAGCCGTAACCGTGCTTCAGCCCGCCGAAGTCCAGGACCACCATGTCGCCCCGCTCGATGGTGCGGTCACCCGCCTCGTGGTGCGGGTTTGCGCCGTTGGGGCCGGAGCCGACGACGGTGAAGTCGACCTGCGAGTGGCCGTACTCGGTGAGCAGGGCGGCCAGGTCGGCGGCCACGTCGCTCTCCCGGCGGCCGGAGAAGCGGACCGTGAGGATCCGCTCGTACGTGGCGTCGGCGGCCTCCCCGGCCGCCGCGAGGCGCTGCAGTTCGGCCGCGTCCTTGACGGCGCGCAGCATGGGCAGCGCGGCGGTGAGCGAGGCGTACGAGGTGCCCGGCAGGAGTTCCTGCAGGGCGAGCAGGTGCAGGGCCCAGGTGTTGTCACTGACCCCGAACCGGCCCTGGGCGTCCAGGAGTCCGGCCGCCAGGGCGTACGGGTCGGTGGCGTCCGTCCAGTCGTGCAGGGTGAGCGCGGGGGCGCCGGTCGCCCGCTCGGCGTCGGCGGCCTCCAGGGCCGGTACGACGAGGACGGGCTCCTGTCCGGCCCGCAGGACGAGCAGGGTGAGGCGCTCGGTCTCCGCGGTCGGCCGGTAGCCGGTGAGGTGGACCATGTCGGGGCCGGGCGCCACCAGGACGCCGGCGAGGCCGGCGGCGTCCGCGGACTCGGCCGCGCGGGTCATGCGGGCCCGGTAGTCCTCGGCGGTGAAGGGCACGGGCTGGTCGGCGCTGGGCATGGAGACCTCCTGGCGGACTGCGCGGGACGGGGCGCGGGGCGGGATGGGACGGCCCGGCACACAACATCCTGCCTGCCGGGCCCCGGTGCACGTGGCCGGGGCGGGAGTCAGGGCGTGTCCGGCAGCCGCACCACCAGGCCGGCGCGGTCGTGGTAACGCTCCACCGGCCGGGCGCGGCCCCGGATCGTCCCGGGTTCGCGCAGACACCCGGAGGACCCCGCCCTCGTCCGTCACGCCCTCGACGGCGAGGGCCGAAAGCCCCGAGAACACCACAGCCACAAGGCCGGAGCCGCTGCCGGAGGTCAGACGGGCAGCCGCGGCACGCTGTCGATCAGACGGCGGGTGTAGGGGTGCTCCGGTTCACCGAGCACCTGGGAGGTGGCTCCCTGCTCGACGACCCGGCCGCGTTCCAGCACGGCCGTGCGCTCGCACAGCGAGGCGACGACCGACAGGTCGTGGGAGACCATGACCAGCGTCAGGCCGCGCTCCTGCTTCAGTTCGGCGAGCAGGTCGACGACCTTCACCCGGGTGGTGACGTCCAGCGCGCTGACCGGCTCGTCGGCCAGGAGGACGCGTGGATCGCAGACGGTGGCGCGGGCGATGGCGATGCGCTGGCGCTGTCCACCGGAGAACTCGTGCGGGTAGCGGTCCACGGCGTCCGCCGGGAGACCGACGCGTTCCAGCGCGGCCGCCACTTTGGGCGCCGCCGTGGAGCGGGTGTCGAGGCCGAGGGAGCGCAGGGGTTCCGCGACGATCGCACCGACCCGGCGGCTGGGGTCGAGCGAGGAGTACGGGTCCTGGAAGACGCACTGCACGCCGCGCCGGAAGCGGCGCATCTGTTCCCGGTCGCGCGGGTCCAGGGCAGCCCCGTCGAAGTGGACGGCACCGGCCGTGGGACGTGCCAGGCCCAGCAGCAGCCGGAGCAGTGTCGTCTTGCCCGCGCCGGACTCGCCGACCAGCGCGAGACTCTCGCCCGCCTCGACGGCGAGGGACACGCCCGAGACCACGTCTGCCGTGCTCCCCCGGTAGCGTACGGCGGCGTCCTTCAGCTCCAGCACGGGCGTCATCGTGCGCTCCTCAGGTCCAGGGCGGACTCCAGTTTCCGGGCGCTGGCCACCAGGGCCCGGGTGTACTCCTCGCGGGGTGCGCGCACGATGTCGTGGACCGCGCCCCGCTCGACGGCCCGGCCGTCCTTCATGACCAGCACCCGGTCGGTGACCCTGGCCACGACGGCGAGGTCGTGGCTGACGAACAGCACGGCCATCTCGCGTTCCCGGACCAGGCCGTCGATCAGCTCCAGCATCTCCGCCTGCACCGACACGTCCAGGGCGGTGGTGGGCTCGTCCGCGATGAGCAGCTTCGGCTCGCAGGCCAGGGCCATGGCGAGCGCGACGCGCTGGCGCTGTCCGCCGGAGATCTCGTGCGCGAAGGCCCGGGAGACGCGGTCGGGCTCGGGGAGGCGTACCTGTTCGAGTGCCTCGTGGACGGCCGCGCGCAGGGGCTTGCCCTTGAGGCCGGTGCGGCGGGCGAGCGGCTCGGCGATCTGCCGGCCGAGCCGCATCAGGGGGTCCAGCGCGGTCAGCGGCTCCTGGAAGACGACCGCCGCGTCCCGTCCGCGGACGGCGGTGAGGCTCCTCTCGGAGGCGCCCACCGTCTGCGTCCCGGCGAGCTCCACGCTGCCGGTCGCGGTCATACCGTCGGGCAGCAGTCCGAGGACCGCGAGAGTCGTCAGGGACTTGCCGGAGCCGGACTCCCCGATGATGCCGAGTCGTTCGCCACCGGCGACGGTGAGGGACAGGTCGTCGACGAGGGTCCGGCCGTCGTCGGTCCGTACGGTCAGTCCGCGTACGTCGAGGAGAGTCACGCGCGCCTCCGCCGGGTGGCCGGGTCGAGGGTGTCACGCAGGCCGTCGGCGATCAGGTTCACACCGATGACGAGCAGTACGAGCAGGATTCCGGGCGCGAGCGCACCGGCCGGCGCCGTGGTGAAGGTGGCCTGGGCCTCCTGGAGCATGCGGCCCCAGGAGGCGTTGGGCGGTGGTGCCCCGAGACCGAGGTAGGACAGTCCGGCCTCGGCGAGTACGGCGAGGCCGAACTGCAGGGCGAGGTTGACCACCAGCGTGGGCCAGATGTTGGGCAGGACGTGGGAGAGGACCGTACGTGGCCAGGAGGTACCGGAGGTCCGGGCGGCCGTGATGTAGTCCTGTGCCAGGACCCGTTTGACCAGGATGCGCACCAGGCGCGCCACGACGGCGCTCTGGGCGAGGCCGATCGCCAGGACCGCCGAGCCGAGTGTCGCCGAGCGGGCGGCGACGATGAGCATGGCGAGCAGCAGGGTCGGAAAGGCGATCAGGATGTCGAGGAACGCCGAGAGCGTGTCGTCGATCCAGCCCTGCGCGTACGCGGCGAGCACGCCCAGGGTGATTCCGATGACGGCGGCGATGAGCACCGACCCGAGCCCCGCCTCGACGGCGATGCGGGAGCCGGTCATCACCTGGGTGAGCAGGTCACGCCCGAGCTTGTCGGTGCCGAGGAGATGGCCGTCGCCGGGTCCGGCGAGCCGTCCGCCGGAGGTGTCCTCGGCGTCGTAGGGCAGCCAGAGGAGCGACACCAGGGCCAGGAGCCCGATGAGCCCGGCGAGTACGCAGCCGACGACGAGGGTGACGGAGCGCCGGGAGCGCCGCTTGGTCGGGGCGAGCAGGTCCGTCCCGGTCATCGGGAACCTCCCGAGAGCCTGCCGCGCAGCCGCGGGTCGATGATCCGCTGGACCAGGTCGGCCACGAAGCCGATCACCAGGACCGCGAGGGTGGACACGAACAGCACGCCCTGGATGACCGGGTAGTCGTGCTGCGCGATGCCGGTGGCGAGCATCGAACCGAGGCCCGGCAGCGCGTACACCGACTCCACGACCACGGCACCGAGCAGCGTCGAGGCGAGTTCGATGCCGAGGACGGAGATCACCGGCACGGAGGCGTTGCGCAGGCCGTGCCGCCGCATGGCGCCGCCGAAGGAGGAGCCGAGGGCGCGTGCGGTCCGCAGGTAGTCGCTGCCCAGGACGTCGAGGGTGGCGGAGCGGACGTAGCGGATCAGGGACGCGCTCATCACGAGGGCGATGGTCACGACCGGCAGGACGAGGGAGCGGATCGCCTCGGCGGGTTCGGCCCAGCCGTCCTGCGGGAAGCCGCCGGAGGGCAGCCAGCCGGCGTTGAGCGCGAACACTGCGATGAGGATCATGCCGAGCCAGAACACGGGGATCGCGATGCCCAGTTGGGACACGCCGCTCAGCAGCGCGCCGTACCAGGTGTGCCGCTTGTACGCGGCCGTGAAGCCGGCGGGGACGGCGACCAGGACGGCCAGGACGAACGCCGCCAGCGTGAGCGGCACGGTGACGTCCATCCGGGCGGCGACCTCGGGGCCGACCGGCAGGGAGCTGACGAACGAGGTACCGAGGTCGCCGCTCGCCAGCTGCCCGAGCCAGTGGGTGAACTGCTCGGGCAGCGGGCGGTCGGAGCCGATGGCGTGCCGGGCCGCGGCTATCTGCTCGGGGCCGGCACCGACCGCGGTGAGCGCGTTGGCCGGGTCGCCCGGCAGCAGGCGCAGCAGCACGAACAGCACCACGCTCGCCAGCGCCAGCGACACGGCGAGGAAGGCCAGCCGGCGCGCCAGATAGCGCGCCATCAGCCCTTCTTCTTGATGTCGTAGGCGAAGAACTGCGAGTTCAACCCGTTGAGGGGGTAGCCGGAGAGCTTGTCGTTCGCGACGACGATCTGCGGGTAGAGGTACAGCCAGTCACTGGCCGCGTCCTGTGCGGTCTGCCGGTTGGCCTTCTTCAGCAGCTCGGTCTGCGCGGCGGTGCTGGAAGCTTCCTCCGCCTGTTCGACCCACTGGGTGACCTGCGGGTTGTCGTAGCCCCAGTAGAAGTCCGGGTTGCCGTACCAGACGAGGTCGCGGTCGTTGACGTGCTCCTGGAGCGTGGCCGTGAAGTCGTGGTTCTTGTAGACCTTCGTGTACCACTCGTCGGGGGTGATCGTGTTGATCTTGACGGTGATGCCGACCTTGGCGAGCTGGGACTTGATGAAGGTCGCTGCCGTGGGGTGCGGGTCGTAGTTGGGGGTGTCGAGGGTGAAGCTGAAGCCCTTGGCGTAACCGGCCTCGGACAGCAGCTTCCTGGCCTTCGTCACGTCGTAGGCGTTGACGTCGGTCAGGTCCTCGTACCAGGGGTCGGTGGGCGGCACCATCGAGCCGATCTGCTTGCCGTAGCCGCCCCAGACGGACTCCAGGAGCTTCTTGTCGTCGATGGCCGCGGACACGGCCTGGCGCACCTTGACGTCGGTGAAGGGCTTGGCCTTGTCGTTGAACGCGAGCAGCAGCTTGGTCGTGGAGTCGCCGTCGTTGACCTTGTAGGTGCCGTTGCTCTTGAACTGTTCCAGGGCGTCGGGCGACTGCTCGCTGGTGACCACGTCGACGGCGTTGGTCAGCAGGGCGTTGTTCAGGGCCGAGGCGTCCTTGTAGTAGTGGAAGACGACCTGCTTGTTGGCTGCGGCGTCGCCCCAGTAGCCCGCGAAGCGGTTCAGGCTCAGCGCGGACCCGCGGGTCCACTTGTTCAGGGAGTACGGGCCCGTGCCGTCCTCGGTCGTCTTCAGGTTCTTCGCCTGGGAGTTGATGATCCAGACGTAGGAGAGGTTGTAGACGAAGGAGATCGACTTCCTGGACAGCGTGATCTTCACGGTCCGCTTGTCGGGGGTGGCTATCTCCTTGACGACCTCGAGGTTGCTCTTGCGGGCCGACTGGGAGTCGTCCGCCGTCACCTTCTCCAGGCTGTACTTGACGTCCTCGCTGGTGAGTTCCTTGCCACTGTGGAACTTCACGCCGTCGCGCAGGGTGAAGGTGTAGGTGAGCCCGTCGGCGCTCGTCGCGTAGTCCTGGGCGAGGAGCTTCTCGACCTCGCCGTCGTCGGTGAGCCTGAACAGGCCCTCGTAGACGTTGCCGTTGAGGGCCTCGGTGACGCCCTGGCCGCCGCCCGCGGTGTTGTCGAGGTTCTGCGGCTCGTAGAGGGAACCGATGTTGACGACCGCGTCCTTGTCCCAGGTGCCGCCCGAGGCGCCGGTGCCGCCGGAGCCGCCGGAGCCGCCGCAGGCGGTCAGGGTCAGGGCGAGAGCGGCGACGGTGGCGGTGGTGAACAGGACGTTCTTCTTGGTGCTCATGGGTCAGGACTCTTTCGGTGCGGGGAGCTGCGGGCGGATCAGTGCTGGGCGTCGAAGCCGTCGCGGAAGACGGGGAGCTTCTCGCCTGCCTCGACCGGCAGGTGGAAACGGTTCTGCCGCGGCGGCATCGGACAGTTGTACTGATCGGAGAATCCGCAGGGCGGCACGAAGGCCTGGTTGAAATCGAGGACGACCCGGCTCTCGTCGTCCGTGCGCCGCACGAAGAGGAAGCGACCGGCCCCGTAGGTGGTGTCACCGTTGGTGGGGTCCCCGAAGACGAGCAGCAGGGTGCCGTCGTCGTCGAAGGCGCTGAGGGTGTACTCCCGGCCGTCGACGGTGAGCGTGATGTCACCCGGGACGACCAGGTCGCGGCTGCCACCGTTGTCCCGGATGTGCTCGAAGGCGACGCGCCGGGCGCCGGGGACGGGCGTGTACGAGGCCTCCAGGACCCAGGCGGGGTCGTAGGGGAAGACGTCGACCCGGTCGAAATGGCGGAGGGCGGGCGCGGCGGCGTCCCAGAAGCGCAGGCCGTGCTCGGGCTCGCCGGTGACCAGGTCGGTGCGCCGGAGCGTGGTGACCGTCACGGTGTCCGGCCGGTCCGCGCGGGCCTCCTCCGCGTCCGGCTCCTCCCCCGTCGGCGCCCAGCGGGTTTCGACCAGGGCGAGGTTTCCGGTCGGAGCCGTGAGTGCGCGGTGACGCTCGGCACGCCAGGCGTCCCACTCCTGCGCCGGGTCGACGGGTGCGCGGTCGGGGGACTGGGGCACGGCAGTACTCATTCATCTCGGGGACGGGTGGCCCTCACAGCCCGCAGGTGACGGGATGTGAATAAGTGGCCAAAGCATCACCTTTATTATCCATAAGCACATCTATGTCAAACGCCCATGCCACATAATGAGACGCGCCTCCCGAAAGGAGAGATACTGCCCCGACGGGGAACGGCGCCGCTACCGCGGCCCCGCGTCGCTCTCCTGGCCTCCGGCTGCCGCCGCACCGCCCGCGGAAACGGGCCATCAGCGAGGTGTGGGGGACGCCTTCGTCGTGCGAGGACCAGGCCCTCCGCCGGGCCTACGCGAGTCCGGCCGCCGCCCCCAGCGCGTCCAGGACCGGCTTGATCAGCGGGTGGCCCTCGGCCCCCTGCCGTACGGCGGCGAAGACCCGCCGGGTCGGGGCGCTGCCCTCCACGGGGCGTACGACGACGCCCCCGGGTTCCGCGCCCCGCAGTGCCGACCGGGGCACCAGGGCCACCCCGGCCCCCGCCCCGGCCAGGGCGAGCACCGCGTGGAAGTCGTCCGAGGAGTGCTCCAGCCGCGGCGCGAAGCCGGCGTACTCGCAGGCCAGGACCACCACGTCATGGCAGGGGTTGCCGGGGTACGGGCCGATCCAGCGGTCCTCGGCGAGGTCGGCGACGGCGACGTGGTCCTTCCCGGCGAGACGGTGGCCGACCGGCAGCACCGCGTCGAAGGGCTCGGAGTACAGCGGCACCCGGGTCAGCCGCCGGTCGTCCGCGCCGGGCGCGCCCCGGTACTCGACGGCGACCGCCACGTCGACCTGCCGGTCCAGGACCATGGGCACGCTCGCGTCGCCCTCCGCGTCCTGCACCCGCACCCGGATGCCGGGCGCGGTGCGCGTCAGTCCGGCGATGGCGGGGGCGAGCACCAGGGCGATGCCCGTGGCGAACGCCGCGACGGTGACCGTACCCGCGACCCCGGCCGCGTAGTCGGCGAGCTCCGCCTCGGCCCGCTCCAGCTGGGCGAGCACCTCGTTGGCGTGGTGCAGCAGGATCTCCCCGGCGGCCGTCAGCCGGGCGCCCCGCGCCCCGCGCTCCACCAGCCGGTGCCCGGTCTCCTGTTCCAGCGCGGCGAGCTGCTGGGAGACGGCGGAGGGGGTGAGGTAGAGCGCGGCGGCGGCCGCGGTCACCGTGCCGTGGTCCGCCACCGCACGAAGAATACGCAGCCGCCGTGCATCGATCATGCGCCCATTGTCCCAGGCCGGCGGGGTCGCCCGCGCTACTCGCCCAGCGCGGCCCGCGCGTCGACGAACGCGTCCACGGCGCGGTTGACGTCCTCGGTGGAGTGGCCGGCGGAGAGCTGGACACGGATGCGCGCGGCCCCCTGGGGCACGACGGGGTAGGAGAACCCGATCACGTACACACCGCGCTCGAGGAGCAGCTCCGCCATCCGGCCTGCCTTCGCCGCGTCCCCGATCATGACCGGGGCGATGGCGTGGTCGCCGGGCAGGATGTCGAAGCCCTCCTCGCTCATCCGGGAACGGAAGAGCGCGGTGTTGGCGTCGAGCCGCTCGCGCAGGTCGCCCGCGGACTCCAGGAGGTCGATGACCTTGAGGGAGGCGGCGGCGATCACCGGGGCGAGCGAGTTGGAGAAGAGGTACGGGCGCGAGCGCTGGCGCAGCAGGGCGACGATCTCGGCGCGGGCCGCGACGTAGCCGCCGGACGCCCCGCCCAGGGCCTTGCCGAGCGTGCCGGTGATGATGTCGACGCGGTCCATGACGCCGTGCAGCTCGGGGGTGCCCCGGCCGCCGGGGCCGACGAAGCCCACGGCGTGCGAGTCGTCGACCATGACCATGGCGTCGTAGCGGTCGGCGAGGTCGCAGATCTCCGCCAGCGGGGCGACGTAGCCGTCCATGGAGAAGACGCCGTCGGTGACGACGAGCCGCCGGCGGGCACCGGAGGCCTTCTTGAGCTGCTCCTCCAGATCGGCCATGTCGCGGTTGGCGTAGCGGTAGCGCTCGGCCTTGGACAGGCGGATGCCGTCGATGATGGAGGCGTGGTTGAGGGCGTCGGAGATCACCGCGTCCTCGGGGCCGAGGAGGGTCTCGAAGACCCCGCCGTTGGCGTCGAAGCAGGAGGAGTAGAGGATCGTGTCCTCCTGGCCGAGGAAGGCCGAGAGCCGCTGCTCCAGCTCCTTGTGGACCTCCTGCGTGCCGCAGATGAAGCGGACGGACGCCAGGCCGTAGCCCCAGCGGTCCAGCGCCTCGTGGGCGGCGGCGACGACCTCGGGGTGGTCGGCGAGGCCCAGGTAGTTGTTGGCGCAGAAGTTGAGCACCTCACCGGCGCGGCCGCCGGAGGTGACGGCGACGGTGGCCGACTGGGGGGTGCCGATCACGCGCTCGGGCTTCTGGAGCCCGGCGTCCCGGATCTCGTCGAGGGTGGTGAGCAGGTCGTCGCGTACGGAGGCGAACATGAGGAGGTCTCCCAGGTGGGTACGGGTGCGTACGAAGAGCTTCAAGCGGACCAGTCGAGCAGGACCTTGCCGCCGAGACCACTGGCGGCGTCGTCGAAGGCCGCCTCGAAGTCGCGGTAGCCGTACCGCCCGGTGATCACGGGGGTGAGGTCGAGTCCGCCCTCGAGCATCACGGACATGGCGTACCAGGTCTCGTACATCTCGCGGCCGTAGATGCCCTTGATCGTGAGCATCGAGGTGACGATGCGCGACCAGTCCACGGGGAACTGGCCGGACGGCAGTCCGAGCATGGCGATCCGGCCGCCGTGCGTCATGTTGGCGATCATGTCCTGCATGGCCTCGGGGCGGCCGGACATCTCCAGGCCGATGTCGAAGCCCTCGCGCAGGCCGAGGCGGCGCTGGCCGTCGGCGATGGTCTCCTTGCCGACGTCGAGGGCGAGGCTGACGCCGACCTTCCTGGCCAGTTCGAGCCGGGCCTCGCTGACGTCGGTGATGACGACGTTGCGCGCGCCGGCGTGCCGGGCGACGGCGGCGGCCATGATGCCGATGGGGCCCGCGCCGGTGATCAGCACGTCCTCGCCGACGAGCGGGAAGGAGAGCGCGGTGTGCACGGCGTTGCCGAACGGGTCGAAGATGGCGGCGACGTCGAGGTCGACCTTCTCCCGGTGCACCCATACGTTCGAGGCGGGCAGCGACAGGTACTCGGCGAACGCCCCGTCCCGGCCCACGCCGAGGCCGAGCGTGGAGCGGCAGAGGTGGCGCCGTCCGGCGAGACAGTTGCGGCACTTGCCGCAGACGAGGTGGCCCTCGCCGCTGACCAGGTCGCCGACCTTGATGTCGACGACGTCGGCACCGAGGTCCGCGACCTCGCCGACGAACTCGTGGCCCAGCACGAGCGGGGTGCGCACGGCCTGCTGCGCCCACCCGTCGTAGGCGCGGATGTGGAGGTCGGTGCCGCAGATCCCGGTGCGCAGGACCTTGATCAGGACGTCCCCGGGGCCGATCTCCGGCTCCGGTACGTCCATCAGCCAGAGTCCCGGCTCGGCCTTCTGCTTCACGAGTGCCTTCACTGCGGGGGCTCCCTGTACGTGGTACCTGGTGAATACCCCGGGCCGGGGGCATGCCGAAGGCGGCCTGCGGCCCGGGGTATACGGGGGTTACGGCTGACGGGACAGGCCGGGACGCGTGCGTCCGCTCCGCGTGCCGCCGCCCTCTGCCGTCACAGAGAAATGTGCCGCACCCCGGGCCCGAGGTCCATCGAGGATTTCTTAAGCGCCGCCGCAGTTGTGCTTCACACCGTGGGAGTGTGCTTCACACCGTGGGAGCGGGAAGCCCCTTCCCGTGCGCCGTACCGGACCGGGCGGTATCCATGCCGGCCGAACGCGTGCCCGTACGGGTCAGGGGCGGGGCCAGGGGCGGCCGTCGAGGTTCTCGATGTCGATGTTGAGGCGCTTGAGGTAGCCGGCGAAGTCGGCGACCTCCTCCGGAGCCCACTCCTCCATGACCCGTTCCAGACCCCGGATGTTCTCGGCGCGCTCCGCGTCGAGACCGCGCTGCCCCTCGTCGGTGATCCGGAACTTGCGGGCGATGCCACCGTCCGGATCGGGGATGCGCTCCACGAGTCCGGCCCGCAGCATGGCGGCCGTCTGCCGGTTGAGGGTGGAGGCGTCCAGGCCGAACGCGTCGCTGAGCTGCCCGATGGACATCGGGCCCTGCATACGGATGCGGCTGAGCAGGGTGTACGCGCTGCGGTCCAGTCCGCCGCCCCGCCTGGAGCGGGGTGCGCTCGGCTGGAGGTGCCGGCCGAGCACCATGGTCTCGAACTCGATCAGGTGCGTGGGCTTGTCGCGCTTGTGCATGGTCCTTCTCTCGACCGCCTTCGCCGTGCGTCCGGGCTCTCAGCCGTACGTCCGGGCCCTCCACCGCAGACATTCCATCACGGCCCACGCGCAGGACGCACAGCGTATTTAGCTATGTTGACATAGGTATACGCCACGTACTTATGCTGCGGACATGCCCGACCCCCGTGCGCCGCAGCAGACCGTCGACCACGTAGCCTCCGCGCTCGTGGCGGCCCTGCCCGCGCTGCACCGGGGTCTCGAGCGGCACGTCGGCCACGAGTTCCCGCATCCCCGGCTTCCGGACGGCCAGCTCGCGCTGCTCTTCCTGGTCGAGGAGCGGGAGGGGATCACCGTCCGCGAAGCGGCCGAAGCCCTGCTGATGAAGCCGAACAACGTCAGCGCGCTCGTCTCCCAGCTCACCGAACCGGGGCTGCTGGAGCGCAGGCAGGACGTAGCCGACAAGCGCGTCGCGCACCTGCATCCGACGCCCACCGCCCGCCGGCGGCTCGCCGAGGCGCGGCAGTTGAAGGAGACCCACATGGCGCGCGCGCTCCAGACCCTCACCGACGGGGAGCTCGACGCCCTCGGTGCGGCCCTGGGCGCGCTGACGTCACTCTCCCGGGGACTGCACTCCCCCGTCGGCTGACTCCCTTCCTCCCCGGCCCGGGCCGCTTCCCGTGCCCGGGACCGGAGTTCCCGTGCCGCTCCTGTACCCGTCACCTCGGCCGTGCGCCGCCGACCGCGGCCTGGCGTAGCCCTGTGCGCCGCCACGGCTTCCCGAAGTACGTTCACAGACAGGGCCTTTCCCTGTCCCCCTCGGGGTGACGTCAGGACCTGGCCGGACGGTCCGTCACGGCGGCGGAGGGCGCCCGTCCCCTCGGGTCACTTGGACTCCACGCGTCCGAACGGGTCGGGGCCGGCCGTCAGCGCGTCGCACGCGGACCGCCAGGCGGGGTCTCCGGGGTGGAGCTCGGTACGCAGGTAGGCCCAGGTGAGTTGCTGGACGGCTGCCACCCGCGCCGGGCTCTCGTCCGTGGTCTCCGCGACGTCGTACCCGGCCACTCCGCCGAGCCCGTGCTCCGCGCCGAACAGGGTGAGCAGGGATTTACGCCCCGGGGAGAGGACGTACGGATCGGTGTGCCACTCCCAGCCGTTGACCGTCAGGTGGGCCGAGTCGTCCTTGTCCCCGGCAACCACGAGCGCGGGCGTCGCCATCCGGGAGAAGTCCATGGTCCGGAGGAAGGGAAGGCCGGCGGCCGCGGACGCGCTGAGGGCCCCGCCGCCCCGGCCGGGCGCGGCGAGCAGGACGCCCGCCTTGATGCGGGGATCGGCCGTGTCCGCGTCCGTGCCGTCGTGCGGGTCGGTGACCCGGGCGCCCAGCAGCAGGCTCGCGGTGTGTCCGCCCATGGAGTGCCCGGCCACGGCGACCTTGTCGGGGTCCAGGCGGCCGGCGAGCTGCGGGACGGCGGCCTCGATCACGTCGAGCCGGTCGAGGATGTGCCGCATGTCCTCGACTCGCGAGCGCCAGAACAGCGGCGCCCCGGGAGTACCGGGGTCCAGGCTCAGGGTCGCGGAGCTCAGATGGGTGGGCTGGATGACGACGAAGCCGTGCGCCGCCCAGAAGCCGGCGAGGGGGGCGTACCCGTTCAGTGAGGAGAGGTGGTTCGAGTGGCCCTGGCCGTGCGAGAGGAGGACGACCGGAAGGCCGCTGCCGGCCACGGGCGCGGAGACCCGTATCTCCAGATCCACGGGCCGGCCCGGGACCGGCAGCACCACGGGGCTGACCGAGAGGACCGGGGTGGGCGGCCCGGCGATGCCGGCCGTGCGGGTCGATGCGGTCATGATGCGCTTTCCCTTCGAAACAACCCGCCGCCGGGCAGGTCCGGCCGGCGGCGGGTGTGAGGTCGGAAGCGTCCCCTTCAGCCAGACTGAAATCGGAACATTGTTCCATTTAGCTTACGGAGCAGCGCTCCGCTTTGTCAACGGAACCGGGCGGGCAGGGTGGCGCCGGGCGGTCCGTCCACTCCCCGAGGGCCGGGCACCCGACAGGTGGCGGCGGAGCGGCCGGCCTGCCGCCCTCCGTGCGCGATCCGCAGCCCGGCTTCGGGCCGCATGCGGCCCAACGGGGCGTCAGGCCTTGATAACGTCGCCCGCACGACTGCGGAAAGCTCCCCGCCGGGGTCGTCGCTCCACCGGTCCCCGCCGCCCGACAGTGCGGCGAGCGGCAAGCCGGTGCGTGTCATGGGGACCGGACGTGGCAGGGACGATGAGGGCCGACGCATGAGCCTCCCGCAGTTGCACTACATCTCCGTCACGGCCGGGGACGGGGAGCCAGGGGGCCGGTTCACCGCCGTCGACCCCGCGATACCCGGGCCGACACGCGCGGAGGCCGCCCCGCTCCTCGCCTACGAGGCTCCCGCAGGCACTCCCGGACGACTCACCGACGCCGAACTCCGGGCGCTGCCGGTCGCGTTCGGCTTCACCTCACTCTCGGACGGCAGCCATCTGCTCAGTCGTACGGTGGCCGTGGGCGGGGGCGGGTTCCACGCCCACGCCGTGCACCTCCCGGCAGGTACGCCCCTGCCCGGCCGGGTGCTCCCGGTCGCCGCGTGGGGCGCCGCCGGATGGCTCTCCGCCGCGCCGGACCGTACACCGGCCGACCCGTTGACCTCGATGGCTCTGTCGAGCGGCCCCTCCCGGGGGCTCTCCCGCGAAGGTCTCGGTGACTTCGCGGTGTCCCGCGGCCCCTGGCTCGCCGCCGTCCTCGGCGATCTGCGACGGGTCAGTGAGGACCCGTCAGCACCGCAGGTCGTTCTCGTGGAGCGGCAGAGCGCGGACGTGGCCCGGTGGATCGCCCTCGCCACCGCCGTCCTGCCACGGGAGCACGCGGAGCGGCTGACCTTCACCACGTACACCCGGCAGCCCGGGCGCACCTCGCACCAGGCCGTCGGGGTCCTTCCCGAGGACGCTCCCGACGTGCGCGACCCCCGCTTCCGGGTGCACACCACGACCGGCCCGCGGCCCGCGGCGGTGCGGGACGCCTGGGCAGGCACCGCCGCCCGGATCTGGCGCAGCCGGGCCCCGGAGCTCTTCCGAGAGGCCGCGGAGCTGCCGGGCGAGCCCTTCGCCGCCGGTCCGCTGGCCGTGACGGCCCTGGGTGCGGGCATTCCGCTCGGTTCGGCCGAGCGCGCCGCCGCCGCCGACTGGGCCGCCGAGCGGCCGTACGCGCTGGACGAGAAACGGACCCGGCAGCTGACCGACGCGCTGACCGCGCCCGCCGACGACCGCACGGCCGCCGAATGCGCCGCCGCACTGCGGCTGCTCACCGCACTGGACGGCCGCAGCCCCGCCGCCGTCACCGCGCCGCTGGCCGCGTTGCTGGTCACGGAAGCGGTACGGGGCGGCGACGCGTCCCTCGAACCGCCCGCTCGGTCGGCCTTCGCCGAGGACGCCGGGGAGCAGGCGGTGGCCGCGCTGGTCGATGAGCTCGGGGGCGAGATACTGGCCGAACTCGCCACCGGAGTAACCCGGGGCGTGGCGCGGACGGTGCAGTTGCTGCGGATCGTGCGGCTGCTCGGTATGGACTGCGAGAAGCTGCTCCCCGGCGTCGTCCACCGGCTGGCCCGCGCCCTGCTCGACGCCCCGGAGGCCGGCGGGTGCCGCACGCTGCTCGACCTGCTGGACGAACAGTTCGACGTGCGTACGGCGTTGCTCGGCGAGCTGGACCGGCTCGCTCCGGACGACCCGGTAGGGACGGAGCGGCTGCTTCTCCAGGTCGCCCTGCCGTTCACCGGGACGCAGGCACTGCCGCATCTGCGGATGTGCGCCGAGGCGCCCGGTGCCAAGGCGCGCGGGACGGGCCGGGTGACGGTCCTGCACACGATACTGCGGGCGGCGGGCATGTCCCCGTTCGCCGAGCCGCTGGTGCTGCGCACGGCGGTGGGCCTGGTGTGGGGCGAGGACACCCCCACGGCGGGCGAGGCCCGCTCGCTGCTGGGCGAGACCACGTCCGACGCCCATCGGACGGCCGGCACGTGGGCGCGCCTGGTGGACGCCGCGCTCGGCGCCCCCTTCGACGACGAGGACGCCCCGGAACTCGCCCACGACCTGCTGCGCGGCTTCCCGCAGGAGATGGGCGCCCGGGACCGCGCCTCCCTGCTGCTGCTGGACTTCGCCCGCGATATGCGCTCCGGTACGGCGGAACCCGGCTGGACGGAACGCGCCCGGTCGCTGCGCACCCTCGCCGAACCGGTCGAGCCCGTGGTCCTTGAGCACGCCTACGGCGCCCTGGCCCGGCGGCTGCTCGCCCCCGACCGCCCCGAGGCGGAGCTGTACGCGTTCGTGCACAGCGACGACATGGACCTGATCGCGGGCTACGGCCGGGAGGCCCACCGCGACGTGACCCTGGCCCGGTTGCGGGACGAACCCGCGTACGTGGCGGACTGCTTCACCGTATGGACCGCCCATCCGCACGCGGGTGACGCCTGGACGAAAACCCGCACCGCCCTGCTCGACGAGGTCCTGCGCCCCGCGGTGCGCGCCCTGTCCCCCGAGGGCGTCACAGCGGTGGAGCGAGCCGTCGAACGCGGGGGAAGCAGCCGCACCCTCGACGCCTTCCGCACCTGGAACCGCCCGTCCCGCTCGATCGGGCGGCTCGGCAAGCGCGTCGTGGGGCGGATGCGCCGGGGGTGACGGCGGGAAAGCAGCTGTCCGAACCCGCCTGATTCCGGAACAGCCAAGTGCTGTCCCGCGATTCCCGGCGGGCGCCCGACGACAGCCACGGCACCTCGCCGCATTGTCGGAACGTCCCCCTACATCCCCGTATGCGGACGCGGACGCTCCTCCGCGATGCGACGCACCCGTCCGACGGCGGACAACGGCGAGAGGCATCTCTTCCAGCCCATTTCAATGACAGGGGCATGCAAAGCAGGGACTGGTGGGCATAGTTCTGAGGCCCCGGGAGAAGCTGCGACCTGCCACTTCGCTGATGCAGTCCCTCTCCCCGCTCTCGGTTCCGAGCGGAGCCGAGTCCCCCACGAGTGAAGGGACAGCAATGCCGCACTCCTTATGGCTGAAGGCAGCCTGTACCGCCGCCACGCTCACCCTGGCCGCAGCAACAGCAACGCACGCCGCACCCGCACCGCAACCGGCCGCGGCGGAGGCCGCGGCAGCGGTGGTGACACTCCGCTACGACGACAGCCGGGCAGGCGGCTGGGAAGCGGCGATCACCGCCGGAGTCGCCTCGTGGAACCAGAACGTGGGAAACGTCAGGCTGGTGGAAGCCGCACCCGGCACCCGGGCCGAGATCCAGATCGTCGCCACCAGCGGATGGCCGCAGGCGACACTCGGCCCGGTGCGCCCGGGCGGCCAGGTGCGAGTCGAACTGGGCAGTGAGGCGGTGTCCCAGGGCTATGACAAGACCCGCATCGCCGCCCACGAGATCGGGCACAGCCTGGGCCTGCCCGACACCAAGCCCGGCCCGTGCTCCCAGCTGATGTCAGGGTCGAGCGCGGGCACCAGTTGCAGGAACGCGGTTCCGAACGCGACGGAACGAGCCCGCGTCGAGACCGCCTACGCCAACGGCCTCACCTCGCTCGCTCCTGCCGACGGCCGCACTCTGGTGGACGCGCCTTAGCCGACAGGGACCACCCCCACGCGCGGTGCCCGACCCACACCCTGCGGTCGGGCACCGCGCGCACGTCGTGGTGGCGGTAGCGGCCTGGCGCCGCGGCTCCCGGTGAGGAGAGGGCCGGCCGGTCGTCGGCATCGGTATCGGGCAGCCCCGACGGGCTCAGACGTTCGGCACCTTGAGTCTGTCCCAGCTGGCCTTGCCCGGGATGCCGTCCGCGCCGCTTCCCGAGTAGCCCAGCTTGCGCTGCCACGCGGCGTAGGAGGCGCGGTCCGCCTCGGACCAGTCCGGGCCCGGGCCGACCTCGTACTTTCCGCACCCCTCGGCCACCAGCCTCTTCCCCATCGCCGTGATGACGGCGCTGCGCCGGCCGGCCCGGAAGAACGCGGCTCCGGGGAACGGCTCGTACGCCGCCGGAGGCTTGGGGGCGGGCGGCTTCGCCGGGCCGTCGGGTGGGCCGGCGAGGCGCGTCCTGACCCTGCCGCGCATCGAGTCCATCGTGAAACCGCGCGGGTCTATCTTCCCCGGCTGCCACTCCTTGTGACCGATCACCGAACGCTGGTTCCAGCCATGGGCCCGGCAGATCGCGGCAGCCGCCTTCTCGACGGCCTCCAGTTGGGCGGCCGGCCACGGGTCCTTGCCGTTGCCGAGGTTGACGCACTCGAAGCCGTAGAAGGAGCGGTTGCCGTCGGTGTCGGCCTCGTTGTCGGCGGGCAGGGCCGTCTCGTTGATCACCGCGCGCAGGACGTCGCCGTCGCCGAGGCCGGCGTGATTGGCACGGCCGTGACCGACCAGGTGGACCGTGCCGTCCTTGGCGATCACTCCGTGGCACAGCGGCCCCGGCAGACTCGCGTGGCCGTCGTAGCAGAGGTCCACGGAACTCTGCGTGCCGGAGGTCACGGTGTGATGGATCATCACCCCGTGCACGGGCCCCCATGGGCCCTTGTGGTTGCGGTTGTGGGTGCGCCAGCTCCGGTGCTCGACGATCTGCAGACCCTCGTCCCGAAGGGCCTTGAGAAGTCTGGCGGTGGACAGGGGCGTTGCCATCGTGGTGCTCCTTTACCCAGGTGATACGTCAGTTCTCGGGTTGTCCCGCGTCCCGCTCCGGCGTCGGTCCGTCCGGGCGGGCGGGGGTGTTCTCCCTGGCCTCGGCTTCCGCTTCGGCCTCCGCCTCCGCGGCCAGTTCCCGCTCGCTCGCCGCGGGGACGACAGCGGCCAGCGGCGCGAACGTCATGCGCAGGTCCGCGACCGATCCCTCCCCCAGCACCCAGGCCAGTGGTGCGTAGTGCACCCGGATGCCTTCGGGGGACCGCAGCAGCGGGCGGCGGGCCGCGTCCGTGGGCCACTCGACGCCGCCCGTCACGGTCCGGGCCGCAAGGGTCCAGAAGTCGCCGGACCGGTAGGTCCCGCCCGGCTCGAAGTACACGAGTACACCGTCCTCCAGCGACAGCCAGCAGCCCTCCTCGATCCGGACCGCCCCGCCCCGCAGCTCCGCCGCGGACTGCTTGGTGCCGCGCGGGCCACCCCCGTGCCGGGAGCCGGACCGCTGGTCCCAGCGCCGCAGGAACGGATGGAGTTCGGGGCGCCGCCCGACCGACGGGTGCGGCTCGTCCGAGAGCCGTACCCGCCGTCCCGGCAGGTCGATCTCCTCGACCCGCAGCAGCGGCAGCGGTTCGCCCCGGCTGACGGAGCCGGTGTCCACGAACTCCACCTGGTCGCCGACGTTCAGACCGAGCTTGTCGTCGTTGCCGAGCGAGGCCAACTCCACCCAGGTTCCATCGAGTTCGTCGACCGGCAGTGTCACGGACCCGTTCTCCCTCGACCATTTGAAGGTGGCGTCCTTCGCCGGGCCGCCCTGGTGGATCTCCACGCGGTACAGCTGGTTCTCCGGGCCTCGGTAGCGGGCGTCCGGCTCCACCAGGCAGGGGTCGTCCGCGTGCTCGGGCCGCTCACTGCGTGCCGCCATCCGCGCCGTCGGCGCCTGAGCCGCCGCCCATCGCGCGAACGCCTCGCGGACCTGGTCCGTCGTCGCCCCGTCCGCCAGCTCCAGCTCCGCACCGGGCAGCGGCAGCACCTGCCAGACGGTCTTGATCCGGGCCGCCGTGTCGGGCATGGCCGCCCCGAGCGCCACCTCGCGCAGCAGCGGGTCCTCCGCCGCGGTCACCGAGCGCTCCCACACCTTGAGGCAGGCGAGATACGGGAACTGGGTGGGTAGCCGGTCGCCGGGGCGCTCCGGGTCCCGGTGGCCGTCCGGCTGATCCCAGTACGTCCAGGTCGCCGGGGTCTCTCCGCCGGCGGCCGCCTCCTCCCCTGCCGGTACACCGGGTTCCGGGCGGGTCGCGTCCAGCAGGATCCCGTCGACGTAGTAGCGGCCGCCGCCGAGTGAGAGGTCGTCGAGCTCCCGGCCGCCGCCCAGGAACCCCACCTCGAATCCGGCCGCGCCACGCGGGCCGCCGTGCTGCCCGACGAGGTCGGCGGTGGTGGTCCGGGCCCGGTGCAGCTGGATCGCGGCCTGTTCGTTGGCGTCGGCGTCCAGCTGGACCCGGCCCTGCTGGGCGAGGACCGCCGCGTAGTGCCGGTCGGGCCGGAAGGTGTCGCGGGAGAGGTCTGCGTGCATGGGAAGGGGTCCCCCTCGGAGGTACGTAGCAGGAAGAGAGCGGGGCGGGCGGTTCTGGGCGGCGGCGCAGGTCAGGTCAGGTCACGCGGAAGATCCCGGCGTCCGTACCGGCCGGGGTGTACTCGGCGAGCCGGGCCCGGAGACTGTCCTCACGCTGCGGTTCGTACAGCTGGTGGAAGGCCCCCATCTCGGAGCCGTCGTCGGCGCCCCGCCGGATCTGCCACGGTCCGCCGTCGGCGAGCCGCCCGTACGCGGGTGTGCCGTACCGCTCGCTGCTCAGCAGCGGGCGCACCTGCCCGGCCAGGCCGGCACCGGCGAGGTCCGGCTGGCAGCGGTGGCGGCGCGGGGTACGGGAACCGGGCGGTACGTAGGAGTACCGCAGGCAGCCGATGCCGCGCCGGGCGACCCGCACCTGCCCGGTGAAGACGCTGTTCTCGGCGATCCGCACCGCGTGGGTGTGGACCTCACCGATGACGGTGGTGCGGTGCGCGTGCAGCACGGCGTGCGCGTGTCGGCAGTCCGGGGCGGAGAGCGCCGGAAGGCCGTGGCCGGTGGCGTCCAGGATGCTGTCGCGGATGTGGATCGGCAGCGGGTCGGTGCTCACCTCCTCGCCGATCACCTCGATGGTGCCGAGGATGCTGCGGTCGATGGACACGCAGGCGGAGGTCCGGTCCAGGACCAGGCTCGGTTCCTCGGGTGAGTGCGGCTCGCAGTCGGTCTCCAGCGACCAGCCGGGCACCAGCGTGCAGTGCCGCAGCACGACCGCGCCGACGGGGCCACTGACGTGGAGCCCGCGTCCGGTGACCAGCAGTCCGTCCAGGACGATCCGGGGAGCGTCGCCCGTGCCCTGAGGATCCTCCCGCGCCCGGATGTTGAGCGCGTCGGGGCGGTTGCTGTACCAGTCGAGCAGCCGGATCACCGGGCGGCAGCCCTCGGCCGCCCGCAGTTCCAGCCGGTCGCCGCGGCCGAGGTCGAAGTCGAGCTGCTCCTGGTAGGCGCCGCTGTGCGTGATCTCGATGACGCCCTCGGCACCGCAGTGCCCTGACGCCCGGTCGGTACGCCACTGCGCGTAGGCGTCCATGATCCGCCGGTGGGCCTGGCGGGGCCCGACCCGGTACACGCGGGCGGCGGGCGAGGTGACGCGCTCGCGCGGGTACTCGCCGCCGCCGGTGTCGTCGCCGAAGGCGTAGTGGTAGGTGACCCAGACTCCTTGCCGGGGTGCGCCGCGGGACCCGAAGGCGATCCGGCCCAGCACCGGGTCGACGGCCACCTGGCCGAGCCTGGGACGGTAGCGCCAGCCGGTCAGGTCGGCCACCACGATGTCCGACATCGGCACCGGCTCGTCCTGTCCGTCACGCCAGACCGTGAAACTCTTGCCGGGACCGTAGTGGTCGGCGAGCCGGTCCGCGAGCTGCCGTCTGCTGAGGGATGCGGGCACGTGGTCGACGGTCGCGAGGTGTGTGGCGGAGGGTTCCGGCACCGGGCGGGTCACCAGCGCGGTGTCGTTGCCCAGGATCGAGAACGTGTACAGGTTGCGGGCGCGGTCGACGCAGTACGCCGGCGCCCGGCTCACCCGGTAGGGCTTCAGCCGCCACACGAACAGCCCCACCCCCGCGGGTGAATGACCGCCCTGCCGCCGCGGCGAGGCGGCCCTGCGCACGTCGACGGACCGGGCCAGCGCGTCGAACGGCCCGCCCGCCAGGTCGAGTCGCGCACCGTCGCGTACGTCGGCCAGCCTGCCGCGCTCCAGTCTGCGTACGTCGCCGGTGGCCGCCCCGGTCCCGTACAGCCTGACCGGCTGCTGGTGGGAGAGCAGCCGGGAGAACTCCACGGCTCTGGCCGGCCATCCGGCGACCTCCTGGGCCAGCTCCTCCAGCAGGGCGAGCGTGCCCTTGCGGCGGCGGTTGGCGACCGTGGCCGCGACGTCGCGGCGCGGGGCGAGCGCCTCGGCCAGCCGGGACCGGGCTCTCCCGCCGTCCGTGCCACCGAGTCCGGCCGTGCGTACCCGCTCGTACCCCGGGAGTGGGCGGTAGCCCACCAGGTCGCCGAGATACGGCAGCGCCCAGGGGGCGGCCGTCTCCATGAAGAGGTCCTCGTAGCTCTGGTCGACGCCGTCCCGCACCCGGTCGACCTGCTCGGCGATCACCGCGAGCAGTGCGCGCAGCAGCTCCCCGCCCTCCGCGTCCCGCAGCCGGTGCCACTGCGGGAGCAGCTCCACGAGCCCGTCCGGTTCCCTGCTCATGCGACGCTCCCTTCCTGGGTGTTCATGCGGTGACCTCCGTGAGATGCAGCGTGTCGGGGACGTCCGGTGACAACAGGGCGAGCTGTGCGGGCCGGATACCACGGAAGACGCACACGGCGCGGCCCTTCTCCAGCCGCCGGGTGTCGGTGATGTCCGGGTTGAGGCGCAGTAGTCCGGCGAGTGCGATCCCGTACCGGGCGGCCACCGAGGTGAGCGTCTCGCCCTCCGGCGCGGTCACCCGGTGCACGTCCTCGTCGTATGTGGCGAGCCGTGCCGGGACCGTGGTCCGCGGTTCGGTGAGCGTGTCCGCGAGGGCGGGCAGACCCTCGGGAGCGAGGGAGGCCGGCACTCCGCCGAAGACGTCCACGTCCACATGGTCGACACCGGGCACGGAGTGGGCCGTCGCCAGCACGTCCGACAGATGTGCGGGGCTGCCCAGCTCGCGCCGTGAGCTGCCGAACCGGGTCAGCAGGGCCTGGCGCAGCTTCGGTTCGACGATCCCCCAGCTGTGGTCGGCGGCCACCTTCACCTTCGCCGCGAGGACGAGCAGCAGCAGTTCGCGTACCTGCACCCGTACGGGCAGCCGGGAGTCGCCGTACCGGGCGAGCGAGGAGCGCAGTGCGGCCATCACGTCGGAGTCCTCGGCGATCGGGATGTCCTGGACCCCGGCCACGGTGACGTGCAGCACCCGCCGCCTGCCGTCGAAGAGTTCGCGCGCCACCGCCCGCCCGATCCCGGCCCGGGAGCGGGCGAAGTCCTCGTAGTCCGCGACCGACACCAGCCGGTCGAGGGCGGACACGGCGAGCGGGATCGCGGACCGGGTCTGCCCGGGGCCGTCCGCGTCCGCGCCGCCCGTCGCGGGCTGGGGATTGGTGACCCCGGTGACGCCCAGCGGGCGGGTCACCGCCTGGGTGACGCGGTCGGCCCGGACGTTGGCGGCCCTGCCGGTGCCGAAGCGGTAGCGGGCCCGGACGTTCTCGTGGCCGGTGGGGAGCCGGGCGCCGTGCACCCCGTCGCCGAAGGTCACCGTCGTCCGGCCGCCCGCGGAGCCGCAGACGTAGACCCGCTCACGCGGGCCGCGTCCGGCGAGGCTGTCCACCCGGTGCCAGAGCAGCCCGTCGACGCGCACGTCGAGGGCCGGGGTCGCGCCCGGCGGGTTGTCGGCGGGCAGCCAGGTCAGCGGCGCCTGCCAGAGCGCGAACGTCTGGTGGGCGAGGTCCGCGTTCCCGTTGCCGATCGCCTCCTCCCGGCTCTCACCGTGGCGGGCCGCCACGACGTTGCCCCGTACGCGTACGGTGGCGCGCCGGTAGCGGTGGACCAGGTCCGCCGTCAGGGTCAGCCTCGTGTGCACGTGGTCGCCGGGCAGCAGCGGATCGATCACCTGCTCGACGCCGGCGACGGTCACCAGTTCGGTGGCGGGGGCGGCCGGTACGTCGGTGCGCTCACCGGACACGATCAGCCGCCGTCCCGGGCGCAGCCCGTCGTACAGTTCGGCGAGTTCCAGTTCGTTGCCGTGGACGTCCTCGGCGAGCGGCTCGTCGGCGAGCCGCAGCGCCTGCCCGCCCGCGTGCACGGTGGCGTCGCGGATGGTGGAGAGCAGTACGTCGTGCTCGTCGAGCCAGGGGTCGGCCAGGGTCAGCTCCGTACCGCGGCCGGTGATGCCGAAGTCGGTGTACACGACGGTGCGCAGGGAGGTGACCCTGGTGGTGACGCGTCCGAGGGCCGGATCGCCCGGAATGCCGTCCGGCCCCGCGGATCCCTTGCGGGGGCGCTCGATCACGACCCAGCTGCCGACCGTGATCGTGTCGTACACCGAGTCCAGCGCGATCACCCGCCGGTCGGCGGGTTCCGGCACCGTGGCGATGCCGATCACCACGTTCGCGGGTTCACCGCCGACCGTGTAGCGCACGGTCAGCTCGTGTCCCGCGTACCTGATCTGCCGGTGGTCGCCGGGCGCCAGGTCCCAGCTCGCCGGCTCGCCGTTGTGCACGGCGACATGGACACGGCCGTCGTCCGCGGGCCGGGACACGAACAGCGTCCGTGCGGGCAGTCCGTCGAGCAACCGCGCGGTCACACCCGGCTCCCGCGAGTCGGCGGGACGCCCGTTCACCCCGCTCGGATCGTGGTCCTGAGCGGTCCGGGTCATGACCACGACCCGGCCGGGCCCGAGAGCGAACGTGGCCTCCGACGGCAGGTTCTCCGCGTGCTGGACGGACGACCCCGTCTCGGTGTGCTGGAACTCGGCACGCACCGGGACCCTGCCCGCCGTGTCGAACACCACCCGCATCGTCGTGAGGGCCGAGCCGGTCAGCGGCCAGTCCGCCTGCCTGATCACCCGCCCCCGCTCGTCCTGCACCGGCCTCAGCGGGGCCGTCGCCCCGAACGGGGCGGCCGTCACGCGCAGCGCCTGCACCTCGTGCAGGAGCGACGGCGTGGTGGGGGCCGCCCGCCGCCACGCCGGGTACATCCCGTCGGCGATCCGCGGGTCGAGCGCCGCCAGCAGCCGCGCGCCCAGATCGGAGCCCGGGGCTCCCGGTGGCGCACCGGCGTACGCCGGCACCGGCCGGTCACGGGACGGGCGCACGGCCTCGCCGCGCAGCGCGGGGAGCAGAGCTCCGAGCGCCCGCAGCGCCGCGGACGCCGACGTGGCGGCACCCGGCACGGCGGCACCCGGCACAGCGGGCGCCGGCCGGGAGGGCTCCAGGTCCGCCGCCTGTGCGATCACGGCGCCGACCGTCGCCTCCAACTGCTCGAACCAGGCGACGACATCGGCGTGCCCGCGGGCGACGGCCTGCGCCTCCGCCAGCCGCTCGTGCGGCTCAGCCAACCGGGCCGCGAGGGCGGCCGGCGAGGCGACGGAGTCCAGGTCGGCCCGAAGAGGCGCGAGCACCTGGGCGTCGAAGTCGGCGATGAACCGGCTGACCGGCCGGGGGTTGGGGTTGTCGGGCGTGGGTTCGCCGTCCTCGACCGCCCGCTCGTCCTCGGTGATCCACTCGCGGAGCAGTGCCACCAGCTCGCTCAGTGACGGCGGGGCGGACTGCTGGAGCCCGATCCCCGTCACGTCGTCCTCCCGGTCGACACGGAGCCGGACCACGGTGCGGAGCAGCCGCTGACCCGGAGTGCCGTCGCCGCCTTGGCCCTTGAGGACGAACAGCAGGCGGTCCCCGGGGTGCAGGCCGGTCGTGGTGCCGGCCACCTGGATCTCGGAGCGCCGGGTCAGATCCTGCTCGGTGAGCAACGCGGGCCTGCGCCGGCGTACGGCGAGTTCGTTCCACGAGGCGCGGGCGACGAGGTCGGCGTCCGTCTCGAAGACCTGCGACTCCTCCTCGGAGGTGAGCGGAACGCTGTTGCTGCGCGCCCCACGCGGAACGACCACCTCCACGTCCACGCCTCGCGGGTCCCGGTCCAGGGTGTACGCGAGATGTGTGCCGGCGGCGATGCCCGGCCTCGGGTGGTGTCCCACCAGGCGTCCGAGCAGTGCCAGCGAGCGGTACTCGTTCGCGGTGCGGAGGTACGCCTCATCCATGATCCGCTCGGAGTGGAACGTCAGCAGGTCTCCGACGACGGCCCAGGAGTCCAGCAGCTGGATCGCCGGATCGTCCGGGGTGCGGACCGTCAGTCCCCGTAGCGCCGGATAGGCCGGGGAGGCGAGCCGGTCCACCATGGCCGCCAGGAACGATCCGTGGTCCCCGACCCGGTAGTGGAGGGCGGTTCGCCCGGGCGGGTTGTACAGAGCCTCGGGGGCCCGGCGTTCGTCGTGTCCACCGCAGCCGCAGCCGCCCGCGCCGCTCATCGGTTACCTCCGGCGAGTTCGATGGTCAGCCGCCCGTTGTCGGGGCGGTCCGGGTCGTTGTCGCAGCGTGCGATCTCCAGCGCGCCGAGCCGCAGCACGCCTGTCTCCAGGGCCGTGCCGTCTCCGGCGTCGCCGAAGAGCCGGCGCAGCCGTGTCACCGTGACGCTCTCCACGCCCCGCACCCCGGCTGCGGCGGCCACCAGCCGGCTGAGCCGCACGGGTGCGCCGAACACCAGGGCGTCGGGGTGGAAGAAGCCGAGCCGCCCGTCGTGAAGCCGCCCGCGGCCCAGCAGCCGGTACAGCTCGGCCAGGATCTGCCCGTGCTGGTGTCCGGGGGACGCGCAGACCGACAGGGCGATGTCCAGGGGCACGTCACTCGCGGGGCCGACCACCAGGTCGTGTCCGATCCGCCGGTAGCGTTCCAGCGCGTACGCCACCGAGTCGAGCAGCTCGGGCGCCGGGTCGCCGGCCCCCAGGGGGTCGACAGCGACATGGGCTTCCTGCACGCTGCCCGTCCAGCGGATCTCCGCCGCCGCCCGCTGCACGCCCGGCAGCACGGAGGCCAGTGCCGCGTAGTCCTCGGCGGTGACCGCCCGCTGGATGGTGCGCTTCAGGTCGAGCGGGGCCAACTGCCTTACTTGATCCAGCGGTTCGGGTGCGGTGCCGCCGACCGCCGGCAGCGGGTTGCGTACCCCTGCGACGGGCGGCGCCTCCCCGGCGTCCTCTGTCCCGAGGGGGCGGTGCAGCACCAGATGGTTGACGGCCTCCGCGCCCACGTTGCCGGCCGTGCCGCCGCCGAGCCGGTAGCGAAGCTCCAGCCGGGCTCCCGGCCGGGGCCGGGCGCCGTGGCGCCCGTCTCCGAAGCGCAGCGCGATCCGCCCGTCGTCCTCCAGTTCCCCGACGAAGGCCCGGTCACGGTGGCCGGCCGCGAGCAGGTCCCGCTGTGCGGTCCACTCCTCGTCGCCGTCCACGGCCGTCACCTGCGGCAGCGCGGCCCTCGGATCCTGGACCAGGGCGGCGGCCGGGCCCCGGAGCACCGGCTCGTCCGGATGCAGCCCTGACGCGTGGCCGGGGCCCCAGGTCCGCGCGATCTCCCAGGCGATGCCGGCGTCGAGCACCGCACCCGCTCGGGCGCGGGCCGTCAGCACGTGGAGCCTGCGCAGCTTCGGTGCCAGCAGCCGGTCCGCCCGGTGCAGCAGTTCACGCAGCGCGCGTACGGGGTGCAGGTGCAGCTCCAGGTGTTCCAGCGTCCGCAGCCCGAAGAGCACGGTGAGCTCCTCGACCTCCGCCTCGGTCAGCCCGTCGCGGTCACGCGCGCTGCGCCACAGCTCCACCAGCCGCTCCCGGACCCGCCCGGGTACGGCGGCCAGCCGGTCGGCCTGCCCTGCCGAGACGTGCTCCGGCAGCGGGAACGGCGCCGCCTGGACCACGGGTGAGCGCTGGAGTACGGGGCGGAACCTCGGCCTGATCCCGGGGTACACCACCTGCGCGAGGAGCGTGGCCAGCGCTTCGGCCTGCTCGTACGCCGTACCCGGTACGACCTTCTCGCGGCGGCGCCCGGCGAGCTCCAGGCCGATCCCGGCGCGTGTCACCTGGTCGTCACCGGCCCGCTCGGACAGCTCCCGCACCTGTGCGGCGGTGAGCAGCCGTCCGCGCCGGGTCTGTTCCAGTCGTTCCGCCAGGAGCCGGGCGGTCGCGTTGCCCCGGTCGGCGTCCCCGCAGCCGGAGCCGGAGGGCTCGCAGGAGCCGGGCACAGCGGGCTCCGGCGGCACGAGCACCGTCTCCGGCGCGGCTCCACCGAACGTCAGCGAACGGCCGTGATCGACGAGGACCACGTTGCCGCGGGCGACGCTCACATCCGCCACCGGCGCGCAGTCCGGCCCGCCGTGCGTCGACAGGCACAGGGGGAAGGTGAGCGCGTCCTGGCGGGCCCAGGTGACCTCCAGGACCGGCTGTCCGGCCAGTTCGTCCACGCCCGGGGTGACCGAGGTCAGCCGTACCGCCTGCCGGTGCGCGGGGTCGGCATCGCCGGGCGTACCCGAACGGGCTCCGCGCACTTCCTCGAACACCAGCAGATCGCCGGGGGCCAGGGCCAGCGAGCGCACCGTGCACTTCTTGTCGGTCCACGCGTCCCGGAGCGTCGCGGACACCGCGCCCTTCGGCAGGGCGCACAACTCCTCGCCCCAGGTCCAGAAGCGGATGGTGTTGTGCGCCGGGCGCAGCTCGGCCGGTTCGGTGTCCACCACCGGCTCGAAGACCTCTACCGCGCCGCGCTCGGCGAGGGCCGCCAGTTCACCGTCCTCGAGGACCGTACCGGTCTCGGGCCGGTCGCGGAGCCCCGGCGTGCGGACGTCGACAGCGGCGAAGCGGAACGTCCCCGGGAGCAGCGTCAGCCGCTTCGTCACCTCGACGGTGACCAGGGCCCGGGCGTTGCATCCGTCGTGCATCGGGTAGTCGATCAGCCGGACGTGCCGGCGCACCGACACCCGCCTGCGGGCGGTGTCGAGGTACGCCTCCGT
The DNA here is from genome assembly GCF_044334475.1 of Streptomyces sp. NPDC020780. NCBI lineage: Bacteria > Bacillati > Actinomycetota > Actinomycetes > Kitasatosporales > Streptomycetaceae > Streptomyces > Streptomyces sp. NPDC020780. The sequence continues at coordinate 140,931 of NZ_JBIRTB010000012.1, forward strand.
CGCGACCGCGTCCTGGTGGTAGCTGATCCGGTCGGCCGTGTGGGCCAGCAGCTCGACGAGGGTGACGCCGAGGTCGGCGGGGTTGCGCTCGACCCGGTCGGGCGCGGTCAGCGCGAGCCGGTCGAGGAGGAGGCGGCGTACGGAGTCGTAGTCGCGCGCCGTGTAGTCGATGACGGGTGCCTCGGCGCCGGGGCCGGGGTCGCCGGCCGCCGGGTCGTCCGCGCAGTCGAAGGGCGTGGGACGGGCCGGCCGGAACGCGAACTCCGCCCGGAAATATCGCTGGTCGAAGCCGGGGAAAGGTACCGTGCCCGGCCGCCCGTACGCATCGGTCTCCACCACCGACAGCCGGTAGCGCGAGGTGTCCCCGGTCCGGTCGACGGTCACGAGCAGCCGGTCGTCGAGCTCCGGGTCCTCCTCCCTCTCCACGGTCACCTCGACCGCCTCGATGCCCGTGACGCGGCGGCCGCCGTCGATACGGACGTTCTCCGGGCACAGCCCGTGCGGGGCCTTGCCGAGGAACGTCACCGTGAGCGTCAGCCCGTCGTCGCCGGCCTCCACCGCGTCCACGCCGTGGAGCCGTGCCGCGCGCACCGTGCCGCGCCTGCCGTCCGTCCGGCAGGCCAGCTCCCTGCCCGTGCCGTTCATGCGGACCCGCTCCCTTCGAAGACCTCGTCGCGCCGGCTCCCGGTGGAGCGCACCACGTAACGCAGGTACACCCGGACGACGTTCTCCTCGCTCACCACGTCCAGGGATTCCACATCGATCAGCTCGCCCAGCCATCGCTGCAGCGAGGCCTGTACGGACAGTTCCATGGCCGAGGCGAGCTCGGGGCTGTTGGGCGTGAACACCAGGTCGAGCAGCCCGCAGCCGAAGTCGGGGCGCATCAGCCGTTCGCCGGGGCTGGTGAACAGCACCTGCTCGACCAGGTCCCGCACGTGTTCGTCGTACCGGGCGTGCGCCGTCCTGCCGCGCCGGTCGCTGCGGAACGGGAACGCGAGGTCGCTGCGTACGGTCCTCATCGGCACGTCACCCCCCTGAGTGCCGCTACGACGACCGGCGGCCCCTGCGGCACGAGCGCCGCGCCGAGGCACTGCGCCGCACTCGTGTCCAGCAGGACGGATACGCCGTCGACCCGCACGCCGCCGCCCGGCAGCGGGCTCCACCGGACGGTGGTGCACGGATGCGGCACACCCCCGACGGTGTGCGGGCACCCGGTCACCACGAAGGCGTCGGAGGCGGTGTGCACGGGCAGCCCGTCCAGGCGCACGGCCGCGTGCGCGTTCGCGGCGGAGGCCCGGCCGCCGTGGGGGCAGCGAAGGGCCGCTGCGGCGCTGACGATGGTCCCTGAACTGGTGGACATGTCTCTTCTCCCCGTTGTCTGCGACTGCCGCGCTGCCGCACTGCCGCCCTGCTCACTGCTTCTTCGCCACGATCAGCCGGCCGTCGTTGATGTCGACCTCGCCGCCGGTCAGCACGATCGAGGCACCCTGGCCGTCGGCGATCGTCACGCCCTTCTCGTCGACCTGGATGTAGGCGCCGGTCGCGGCCTGCAGACGGATTCCGTTCCCGCCGTCCGGCACGTCGCCCATGACGAGCTTGTGCCGGTCGGAGGTCTGGATCACCACGTTCCGGTGCGCGGGCGTCCCGGTCAGGGCGTCGGGCGGGAGCTCGGAGGAATCGCCGTACCAGCAGCCCGTCCAGATGGGGAAGCTGACGTCCCCCTGCTCGAACTCCACCCACACGCCCGCCCCTTCGGCGGGGACGGCGTACTGCCCCGACTGCGGTCCGGTGAACGGCAGGCAGGGCATGGCCCAGGTGGACGTCTCGTCGCCGAGGACGTCCGGCACCTTGACCGTGACCCGGCCGATCCGCAGCGGGTCGTCGTTGCCCACGACCCGCCCCCGGAACTTGCCGAGAAACCGGTTGTTCGGTCCTGCAGCCATGCGTAGCTCTCCTGGTCCTGTTCCGTTTCCGCTGTCGCGGGCGTCACGGTCGTACGGTGCCGCTCCTGGCGATGAGGCCCTCACGCGAGAGCGTGAAGTTCTGCTGGTACGAGCCGGGCCTGAGGGTGTGGGTGACGGACTTGACGAAGTAGTCGCCGTCGTACGTCACCCCGGCGCCCCGGACACCGACCAGCTCGCGCGGGCGCAGGATGTACCCGTGCCGGTTGACGTCCAGCGACCCGGACCCCGAGATGGCGTCGGCGGACAGCGCGGCCCGCGCCAGCAGCTCGGCCTGAGCCTGCGCCGACTCCTTCTTCGCCGTGCCGGACAGCGTGCGGCGCTTGAGGGCGGGGGTGGCGCGGCGGCCGAGCGGGGGGCGCAGCGGCCCGATGTCGGGCTGCGGCAGGAGCCGGCTGTCCCGGGTGGCGGGGTCCTGCACCCGGACCTGCGGTTCCTCCCTGGCCGTCCCGTCGTACGCGAACGTCAGCTGGTCCACGGTCGAGTTGACGTCCATGTTGACGTTGAGTGCGTGCTGCCGCTGCCCGGTGCGGGCCTCGGGGCCCCAGACGGCGGTGGAGTGGCCGGGGCGGGGCCCGGGTTCGAGGTAGAACGTGTAGCCGTTGGCCCGGGCCAGGTCGTTCACATAGCTCAGGTCGGTGCCCGACTGGTAGTCGACTCTTAACTGTTCGCGCGGCGGCTGCTCGATCTGTTCCTGGAACACACGGGCCTCGATGCCGTAGTCGGCGTACTTGGCGAGGATGCGGGCGACGCGTCCGGACGGCCGCAGGTTCGGGTACCGGTCGGTGCGCTCCTCCAGGTCCATGAGGAGGGTCAGGTCCTCACCCGTCACCGTGAGGGTGGAGTGCCCCGGCTGGTTGCTCGCGCCGACCTCCTGGCGCACGATCAGCCCGTCGAGCAGCACCCATGCCGTGCCCTTCACGCTCACGGACAGGATCACCCTGGTCTTCGGGTCGAAGAAGCCCTCCGGCAGCAGCCTCCGGGAGAGCGCACCGTGCTTGGTGAGGTCGAACGCCATCTGGAACCCGCTGCGTTCGCCCGCGGTGGCGGTGATCTGGACGGACAGCAGCGCCTCGGTGACCTCGGGCGGTACCGGCCGGGTCAGCCGGGGCCCCGTCCGCAGCGCGATGTGGATGGGCCCCCTCCCCACGGGCTGGTCAGACATACCGTGCCCCCTGAAGACCGTCGGCTCCCGGGATCGCCAGGATGCGGCCCGCCTCCTCGGTCAGCTCGTGCGGGTCCAGCACCGGGTTGGCGTCGGCGATCCGCCACCACTGCCCCGGGTCGCCGATGTACCGCTGCGCGAGCAGGTCCGGCCGGTCGCCGCTGCTGACGGTGTGCGGGGTGCTCTCCTGCGCCGCCTCGCTCAGCGGCGGGAGCAACCGGCGTTTGGCATACCGCACCTCGGTCCCGTCCGGCATCCGGTGCACGCCGATCTCGACGTCGTGGTAGCGGCTTGAGCGGGGGTAGGGGTGGGCGCCCGGTACGGCGTCCAGCGCGTTCTCGTACGGTTCGATCTCGGCCATGCCGCTCAGCCCCTCCCCAGGACGGTGTGGTTCCCGGCCAGCCCCAGCGAGAGAAGTCCGCCACCGCCACGTGCGGCCCTGGCGAGCTGCTCCTTCTGCGCGAGGTGCGCCATGTAGAGATCGGCCCCGCGGTGTCCGGCGGGCAGATCGCTGACGCTGAGCACCTTCATGCCGATGCTGAGGCTCGCCCGGATCGGGTTGAGGTTCACGTCGAACGCCGACTCGTTGATGGACAGTTCGGTGAGCCGCACGGGCATGACCCGCTTGCTGCCCCAGGTGAAGAGGGTGAGCGGCATCTCGATCGGGCTGATCTCGATGGTCCCCTTCCTGGCGAGCCGGCTCGCCTCGCGCAGCTGGGCGGTGGTCGGGTGCACGAGCATTTCGAGGGTGGCCAGCTCGGGGTGGATCCCGTCGGGGGCGGCGACCTCGAACTGGTCGGTGGCATCGATCTCGGCGGTGAACTTCCAGGTCTCCTGGGCAGGCCCCTTGAGGCGGAGGGCCTCGTTACGGTCCCCAGTCCCACTGCCCCCTCCGCCTGAGTCCCCGCTCCCGCCGGCGGACTGGGGGGCGAGGCTGCGTTCCAGGGTGTCGGGGTTGAACTGGAGGACGATGATGCGCTGGGGGGTGCCGCGTTCGGGATCGACGACGACGATTCCGGAGCGGATGGGCTTGGGGATGTCTGCGTAGCGGGTCACGCGGATCCCTCGTTCCTGTCGACGAAATATTTCGCCTGCATCCGCAGCGTTTCCGCGGCGTCATCCTTTGCCATTCGCTTCACCCAGGGACCGACGATTTCCCAGCTCAGATAGAGAGCTGATAGCAGTGCAGCCCTCCGCAACGAAGGATCATCGTCGACAAAGGCGCCCCGAATGAGCTGGAGGGCTTCATCAGGCGGGGCAGACGGCAGTCCCACGGCAAGCTGCACCAAGGAAGTCGCCAGATCCTCACGGATTACTGCGGAATGAACCCTGTCGATCAACTCGGCGACGCCCGGGGGGCTGAAGAATGACCTGGCCAGTTCGGTGAAACGCTCGACATCAACCTCACTCCCTCCGGTCACTTGAACATATGCAACACCAGCCTGCACATTGTCTACATAGTGGAAGAAGAGCCGACCGGCGATCACCCAGACCCGCTCAGAGCCGTAAGGTGTATTATTTTCGCGACCTTCTGTGAAACCCGCCCCCTCGACAAAGAGCATCACTTCAGCTTCGGCTGAGGGACGGGACAGGATCAAGCGATCACCATGACAACTTTCAGGTACTTCCACCAAAACTCGACCTTCTTCTCTCACTACTCGCCTTCCTTGCGGGTCGGCAACCAGAGCCACGGGACCTTTTCCTCGATGTCAGGGTCCGCGTTGCGGGCATCTCGAATACGTTGACGGAGCAACTTCGCCACACTCTCCTGCGTCTCCGGAGAGACGAGGATGTCGTCGAAGTTGGAAATCCGATCCAACCAGAGCACCGAGCGATTCACATATCGTTCCGGAGTCTCCACGCTTTCTCGGAGCTGCTCATCCGTCGGCGTCACCATCCCTCTCCTCTTGGCCCACCTCTTCGAGGCGCTCTTCCCCGCAGAGAACTTCTTCTTGTCCGGCTCCAGCAGTGCTGCCATCTGCTCCAGCTCCGCCTCGCTGAAGTGAGACATGGGGGCTCCGGGTTCCCGACTGCCCATGAGCTTCAAAATTTTGTGCACCTGCGCGGACGCCGCGACCGGCTTCTGCTGGACCATGAGTCCACGACGAAAAATCTCTTGCACCCGCTGTTTCTTCTCTTCCTCGTCCTTCCCCTGCTGGGCCCAGCGAATTTCTCCGCGACCTACGAGGCGCATAAGCGGCGACCGCATACTCTCGTCCAGCTCACGCAATACGCGATCAAATACGGCCTCACTCAGCAGTTCCGCTGATATATTTGAAACTCGCCCTTCACTGACGTCGGCGGACGCTGTCAGATAATCCGAGCCGAATCCCTGCTCACGAGCGAAAGCCGCACGGTCCTGATACGTCTCCATCTTGTTTTCCGGACTCATGATCGGTGCCGCCGGGTCGGTCTTGAAGCCGAATTTCACACGAGGGGACTGCGCCTCTTCCACCTGCGGGTGCACAACTCGCCCTTGCTTTCCGCTCTTCGGTAGCCCGCTCACCCACTCTTCGAATGCAAAAGCTTGCTCAACGAGCGGAATACCGCTCTTCAGATGCAGCGGATCGGGTGTCTCCTTCTTCTCTCCCTCCTCTTTCCTGGTCTTGTCCCGCGCTTCGCGCGTGGCACGGTTAGCCGCTTGAAGTGCCTGGAGTTTCTTGAAGGTCTCGACATCCATCTCTGGATTGAGCGCCGCGTGCAGAGCACCGCTGGCGTCTCCCCGAAGAGCGAGTTCGGTCAGGCGATACCAGACCCTCATGCCTGTCAAAGCGCTGCGGAGTAATGCCCCCTTGACACCACGTCTGAGCATCGGTCGAATTTTGGGGCGCATCCGTGCCACGATCTTTCGCAGCCGTTCCTCTTTGGACTCCTTCGAGCTCTCTTCCTTCTTCCGCCGGTCCTTCTTGCCCTGCTTCTCCCTGGCCGTGTCCTTGTCCTTGTCCCTGTCCTTCGGCTTCCCGTCCTTGTCCTTGGCCGACCTCGGCTTCTCCCGACCCTCGTATCCGTCGTTGGGCTTCGGCTGCCTGCCTCCGCTTCCCTTCTCCTTGACGGGCTTGCCCGGGCCGTTCTTGTCGTCGCTCTTGGGCCTGGGCCTTTGCGGGTCCTGGTCCATCGCCTTGTTCGGGCCGCCCTTGCCGTCGTCCTTCGGCTTCGTGGAGTCCTTGTGCTTGCCCGGGGTGTCGTCCTTCGGCTTGGGCTTCGTGTCCGGCTCGGTCTTCGGCTTCGCCGGGGGTTCCGGCTTGGGCTTGGGCTTCGGGAACGGGGTCGGGCGGGTGTCCGGCTTGGTGTCGTTCTTGTCCTTCTGCTTGGCGTTTTTGCCTGTGCCCGGGGTGCTCTTGGGCTTCCCGGGCTTGGTGAGGTCGGGCTTCGTAGTCGTGGTGGTGGGGCGGTTACCCGGCGCAGGCGTGTCCTTCTTCGGGTCCTGGCCCTGGCTCTGCTTGCCGCCGCCCTTGTCGTCCGAGCCCGCGCCGTCCTTGTTCCTGTTTGTGTCTTTGTCCCCGCCCTTGCCCTTGCCCAGCTTCGCGGCGACGCCCTTGAGGCGCTTGCCCACCTTCGAGACGTACTTGCCGATGCCGGTCATCAGCGCCTGGTAGAGGACTTCGAGCAGGGCGACCACGCCCGCCGCGACCGCCTTGGCGAAGAGGATGCCGGCGCCGCCGCTCCGGACCGACTTCAGCCAGTCCAGGACCATGCCCAGCGCGCTCAGGATGGCGCTCAGCGCGCCCCAGGCCGTGCGGATGGCGTCGATCACTGCCATGACCCAGCCCGCGCCCGGGATCAGCTTGGCAACGATCTTGGTCATGACCAGTTCGCCGATGATCAAGGGGAGTTGGGGGACTACGGCGTCCCAGGCCTCCTTGACGATCTCCTCCATCTTGATGCCGCCCTTGAGCAGCTTGTCCAAGATGGCCTTCGGGACGCCGATGATCTCCTGGATCTTGTCGGTGAACCACTGCTTGACGGCGGACTTGACCTCCCGGAACAGGTGGTTCTTCGCGCCGTCCACCGCGGAATTCTTGGCACCCCCCAGCCAGCCGCCCGGGTCGGAGAGGAAGTCGACCGCGATCAGCATCCAGTCGCCGAGCGCGCTCAGCAGCTTCGAGGCGAAGTCCAGTACCGCCTTCACCGCCGCCACGACCGCTTTCAGGGCGGCCTGAAGCATCTTCTTGAGGAAGTCCAGGATGCTGCTCAGGAGTTTGCCGATGGCGTCCAGCAGATCGGTGATGGCCTGCTTCAGCGCCGTGGCGAGCCTGTTGACCAGGGCGATCGCCGCCGCGATCAGCCCCGTGATGAACTTCCTGATCCGCTTGGCCAGGTCGATGATCCCCCGGACCATCGCCTTCGCGAACTCGATCAGATCGTCGATCAGTTTCTTGATCGCGTCGACGATGAACTTGCGGGCCTCGTTGATCCAGCGCTCGACCGTCTCCTTGAAGTTCTTGATGAAGCCGACGACCGCGTCGCGCGCCGCCTTGATGACGCGGACGATCGCGTCCTTGATCTCGATGACCTTCTTCTTGATCCAGTCGAAGGCCTTGCTGACCCAGTTGCCCGATTCCTCGACGCTGTCGTCGCGCTTCTTCTCGGCCTCCCTCTCGGCCTTGGTGTTCTCGTCCTGGATCTTCTTGTCGCCATCCTCCTTCTCCTTGACGACGTCCTCGTCGGTCTTCTTCTCCTTGTCCTCGACATCTGTGCGGACCTTCACGTGCCGCTCGGTCTTCTTCGTGCCGAGGGTCTTGAGCTCCGCGTCCTGCTCGGTACGCCAGTCGGCCCGCTCGGCGGTGACCTCCTCCAGGGCCTTGTCGCGCTCGCCCGTCTGGCTCTCGGTGTTGGCCGCGATCTCTGCGTCGACCTTCGCCTTGTGCTTCTGCTGCGAGTCGCGGAAGTCCCTGTCCTTGGTCTGCCTGCCCTCGGACATACTTTTCCGGCCGTCGCTGAATGCCGCCTGGAACTGTGGTCCCTGCTCGTGCTCAGCCACTTCGGAGGCTGCCTCGGGAGGCACGGCCCCCGAGCCGGCGCCGCCGTCGGGCACGCCTCCGCTGCCGCCCTGCCCGCCGGGCACCTTCGCCGTCATCTGCTCCTCGGGAGCGTTGGGGTAGACCTGGTTCTCCCCCATCGGGCGGGCGGCGTCGTCACGGCCCGTTGTGACGGTCTCCTGTCCCTTGGTATCGACGGCAGTGCCCTGCTCACCTGCCGTCTGCTCGGCGGCGCCCTGCATCTCCACGCCCGGGGCGTTGCCTGCCTGGGCGTTCTTCAGTGCCTCGTCCTTCGTCGGCAGCCCTGCGAACTTGGCGGCCAGTTCCGACGCGTCCACCTCGAAGCCGACCCAGCTCAGTACCTTGCCGATGCCGAAGCCCAGGGCCATCTTGAAGGTGTCCCAGCCACCCGGCTCCTCCGCCTTCTCGGCCTCGATCTGTCCTTCGGGCTCCTTGGCCCCCTCGACCTCGGCCTTCTCCTCCGCCGGAGCCTCCGACTTCGCCGCCGGATCCTGGGAGTACTCGGCCGGTGCGTCGGCCTTCGGCTTGCCCTCCAGGGTCTGCGGGGCGCCGGCGGGGCGCTGCATCGAGGGCGGAGCGGCCGCGAGGGTCCTGTGCTCGTCGCCGACGGTGCGGTCCACGGATCCGCTCACGCCGCTCATCGCCTGAAGTGCCTTGTGCGGCTTGAGCTTCGAGGCCGTGGTCAGGCCCGCCTCCGGAGCCACCCCGGAGAGGTTCGGGGCCGCGCCCGAGTCCTTCCTGCCCTTGCCCCTGCCTGGTCCGGCCGGCTTGGCCCCACCGCCTCCGCCGCCACCGCCCGATCCCGCACGGGCGGGAGCCGGCTTGGACACCGTGGCCTTGGAAGCCGGTGCGGCCTTCGCCGCTGTCGGCGCGTCGGGAGTCTTCGTGGGTTCAGCGGCCGCAGTGGGCGCCGGGCTCTCCGTACGAACAGAGGGCTCACTCTTCGCCGGGCCGCTTCCGGATGACTCGTTCGGCGCTCCGCCCGACGTATCCGCGTGGGACCCGCCGGAGACGTGGGTGTCCCGTGCGGGCGAGGGTGCTTGTGAGTCCGCCGTCGGTTCGCTCCGGCCCGTCGGTGCCGCGTCCGTCTTCTTCTGCTCCTCCTTGGCCGCCGGCTCCGGCGCCGCCGCGTTGCCGGCCACCGCCTGAGGCGAGGCCTTCTCCTGCGCACCCACCGCCGTGTCTCCCCCGGCGGGAGTGCCCTTCTCCTCCTTCTCGGCCGCCTCCTTGGAGTCGCTTCCGGCTTCCGACGTGCCGGGCGCCTCCTGGACGGCCGTCTGCGCGGCGACGGGACCCGCCTTCGGGTCGGCGCCGCTCTTCGGGTCGCGCGAGTCCGTCACCGGCCGTACCTCGGCGGCCTGCTCCAGCGCGAGTCCGCCGGGCTGTGCGTCTCCCTGCGCGTCTTGGTCCGCCTCGGCCGACGGTTCCGCGTCCGCGGGTGGACCGGCACTGTCCTGCTCGGGTTCGGACTCCGCCGCCGCGTCCTCAGCGTCCCGCTCAGCCTGCACCAGGTCGGCTTTCGTCACCGGAGGGGCGGGGAACGACGGGGCGGCCGCGGTGCCTGGCGAGGAGGGGTCCAGCTTGTCCACCGTCGGTACGGCGGACACATCCAGGTCCTGCGTCGGCAGGAAGTCCTCCGGCTGAAGTTTGACGTCCCAAGCACTCGGCTCCCCGCCGGCCTCCACCTCCGACTCGCTGCCGGAACCGAACGGATCGTCGTCGGATCTCTGCTCCGGGCCGTCGAGATCCTGGTTGCGTACTCCGTCGAGCGTGCTGAACGCCCCGGATAACTGGGCATCCTTGCCGGCCGCGGACGGAGAACCCGTGGGCTTCTCCGAGCCACCCTTGTCCTCCGGCTTCAGCTGCTGTCCCGCCACGAGCGCATCGACGGCTCCCGGACGGTTCCTGGCCGCGGACTCCTCCTTGCTCGCGGCCGGGGCGCCCTGCTGTTCCTGGCCTTCCTTTCCCTCACCGGAGCTGGTGGTCTCCTTGCCGCCGGCCTCGGACTCCCCGCCCGGGGACGTGGACGAGGCCGAGCCGGAGGAAGCGGACGTCTCCTGCTGCTGAGGTGCGGGAACCGGGGCCGCCGAAGTGGCGCCCGAGCCCTGTTCCTGCTTTCCGCCCAGCCGAGTACGTCCGTTCTTCGGGGTACTCCCGGGAGCACCGCCCTCGTCGTCGTGGTCCTTCTCCGGACCCGGCGCCGGCGCGGGCTGCTGCTCCTCTTCCCGCCGCTCCTCGGCCGAGCGCCGTTCCGTCTCCCGTTCGTACCGCAGTTCCTCGACCGGATCTTCCTCGACGGCCGGGGCGTCCAGCGAGTCCCGCTCCACATCGTCGTAGGCCTCCACCTCGTCGACGAGGTCGAGCACCCGCTCGTGCTCCGAGCTGAGCAGCCTGGTCTCCAGGCGCTCCAGGACGATTTCCTGCAACTCCTCCGGCATCCGGGCCAGTTGCCTGCGGGTGCGCTTCGAGCGGTCCTCCGGGTCGCCGCGCAGCGAACGCACGACCGAGTTGGCCAGCCGCTCCACCAGCGTGGCCGGGTCGATCTGTTCCAGCTTGTTCCGGTCCGCGTCCACGGTCGCGTACCGCAGCCAGCCGGGCGTCGACTGCCCCTCCCCGACCTGGGTTCCCGCCTCGCCGTCCCGTACGGACTCCTGCGCCGCCGACTCCGCCTCGCGCTCCACCGCCTGTTGCGGCAGGCTCACCGCGCCCAGGTCACGCCCGGCCCGCAGCGCCCCGAGACCGTGCGGGTTCTGCACCGTGTGCAACAGCTCGTGGGCCAGCAGCCGCTGACCGTCCAGCGTGCCGGGACGGTACGCACCCTCGCGGAAGAAGATGTCCTGGCCGACCGCCACCGCGTCGGCGCCGAGCATCTCCGTGAGCGCGCCCGCGTTCCGGTCGGTGTGCAGCCGTACCCGGCCGAAGTCGTGGCCGAGCTGTTCCTCCAGCTCCCGCCGTACGCTCAGGTCGAGGGGCTGGCCCGCGCCGCTGACGATGTTCTTCGGCTCGGGCGCGCGGGCCGCGGCACGGTCCTTGCGCTTGCGGCGCCTGCCGGCCTGGTCCGACCGTGTCTCCTGCGCGTGGGACGTACTCATCGCGTCACCTCACCCCCGCCCGAGAGGCCCGTGTGCACCGCGCGCGCCAGCTCCCGGCCGAGGCGCCGCGAGGAGAGGTTCGCGGGCATCGGGGGCAGCCCCGCCAGGGCCTCCAGCGCCTGTCCGCCGTCGGCTGCGAGCGGCACGCCCCGGTCCCGTACGAGCCGGCCCAACTCCGCCTGGAACGCCTCCGACACGCGCTCCGGATCCACCCGTCCGAACCCCTCGAGCACCAGCTCGCCGATGTCCACCCGTACCGTGCGCTGCTCGTTCACACCCATCCGTGCACCTCCGCCGGTGTCAGGGAGCGGTCGAGCTTCAGGTACTCGGTACGGGCGGCCTCCAGCAGGTGGCGCATCTGCAGGTGGTCGCCCTCCTCCGCCGCGAGGAACGCACCGGAGAGCGCGATGTTGCGAATGGAACCGCCGGCCACGGTCAGGCGCGCCAGCAGGGCGGGGTCGACACCCTTCGTCGGCGCACGCGCGGGCAGCACGCGGCGCCAGATCTCGGCCCGCTCGCTCTCGCCCGGGAACGGGAAGTCGACGACGAAGCGGATGCGGCGCATGAACGCCGTGTCCAGCGCCTGCTTCATGTTCGTCGTGAGGACCGCCAGTCCCCGGTACGCCTCCATCCGCATCAGCAGGTAGCTGACTTCGAGGTTGGCGTAGCGGTCGTGGGAGTCCTTGACCTCGCTGCGCTTGCCGAACAGGGCGTCGGCCTCGTCGAAGAGCAGCAGAGCCCCGCCCTGCTCGGCGGCGTCGAAGACCTTGCGCAGGTTCTTCTCGGTCTCACCGATGTACTTGCTGACCACCTGGGAGAGGTCGATGACGAAGAGGTCCAGGCCCAGCTCCTTCGCCATCACCTCGGCGGCGAGGGTCTTGCCGGTGCCGGAGCCGCCCGCGAAGAGCGCGGTGACTCCCAGCCCACGGCGCAGGGTCCCGGCGAAGCCCCACTCGTCGTACACGGTCGGCCGCTGCCGCACATGCGCGGTGATCGCGCGCAGCATCCTCAACTGCCGCTCCGCGAGCACCAGTTCGTCCCAGACGGCCTGCGGCTCGATCCGGCGGCCGAGCTCGTCCATGCCCATCCGGGCCTCGGCGAGCCCCGCCCGCCAGGCCAGTCCGGTCGCGTCCAGCTCGTCCTCGCCGGGCAGGTCCCTGGCCACCGACGCGCCCGCCGAACGGACCAGGTGGGCCGGCAGCGAGAACTGGGCGACGAGGTCACGCAAGTCGCCCTCCGACACCTCGGGCACTGCGGCGAACGCGCCGGTCCACACCCCGAGCTGCTCGTCCGCGTCCAGCGGCGGTACGACGACCCGCTCGCCGCGGGGGCGGGCCGTCTGCCGGGGACCGGAGCTGGACACGACCAGCGGCACGGCGGCGCTCTCGACGAACGCGTCGGTGGCCGCGCTCTGTTCACGGTCCAGGTCACCGGCCTCCAGCAGCAGCGCGGCCGGCAGCAGAACCGCTTCGCGCTGCCACAGTCGGGCCAGCAGGTCGCGTGAGGCCGGGGCGGCCGGAAGGTCGGCGGCCGACATCTCGTAGAGGCCGAGTCCCGAGCGGCGCGCGGCGACCGCGGCGATGTCCGCGCGCGTACGGAAGTCGGCTCCCACCAGCTCGACCCGGAGCGGCGCACCGCGCCCGGCTCCCGCCCAGCCGGCCGCGACCCGGTCCGCCGCCAGGGCGTGGGAGGCGGGCAGCGTGTCCGGCGCGGTGGTCCGGCGCAGCAGCCCGTGGAGCCGTGCGTCCAGATAGGGCGAGCCGACCAGGAAGTGCAGGATCCGCTCGTCGAGCCGGAGCCGGGACGTGGTCAGCCGGGTCTCGTCGTCGAGCTCGACGATCCGCCAGCGCCGCAACGGGGCGACGGGTGTCAGTGCGCTCCAGTGCGGATCTTCCAGCGCGGCGAGGGCGAGCGAGAACGTGGGGTACGCCCGTTCCGGATCACCGCAGGCCGCCGCACAGCGGGCGGCCGTCGTGGGGACCAGCTCGGCCGCCGCGGCCAGAAGGACGACCTGGCGCTCGAACGGGCTGAGGCCGAAGCAGTCGACGAGGGCGGCGAGGGCCGCGGGGCCGGGGGACGCGGCCGGGGTGGCGCCGGGGTCCGTGCTCTCCGCCGGCTGCTCGGACCCGGCCGGTCCCGAATCGCGCGTCGCGCGCCCGGCGTGGGTGTCGACGCGGGCCAGCACGGCGTGGACGGCCGCCAGGAGTGCCCGCCCCTGTGCCGCCTCGTCACGGCCCCGGCCTCGGCCGGCCTCCGCGTCGCCCACGCCCATGTCCTCACCCCCCGTGTTCCGCATCGCGGCTCAGCCCTTGTCGTCCGGCGCCGATGTGTCGCTCCCGGCGGCCCTGCGGGGACGCGGTCGAGCCGCTCGCCCGGTCGCGGCCTCGGTGGACTTGGCAGGAGCCCGGACCGTGCCTTCGGCGGAGTCCTTCGCCGTGGCAGCCCTCGCGGGGCCGGCCTTCTTCGGTGCCGCCTTCTTCGGTGCCGCCTTCTTCGGTGCCGCTCTCTTCGAGGGAGCGGCGGGAACGGCCGGGGCCGCCGGAGTGACGGCTGCCGCCGAAGCCTCCGGCTTCCCGGCCTCGGAAGGCACCGGAGCCGCCGGCACCCCGGACGGCACCACCCGTACCGTGCGTTGCACCACCGGCTTCGCCGGGACCGGCTTCTCACGGCCCTCGATCACCACCAGCGAAGCCTGATAGGCAACGGACAGGGTGTACGGGGTCTGGTGCAGCATTCCCCAGAGCTTGGACGTCTCGTCGACGTCCATGACCGTCGGTGTGAAGCGGACCTGCTGCGGGGAGTCCGCCAGGTCGCTGCCCGCCAGATGCGGTCGCTCGGCGGCCAGTTCGATCAATTCCCGGGGCAGCACCGGAATCTCGTGCAGGGTCCGGACCACGCAGCCGAGCAGCCGCTGTCCGACCAGCTCCGTCTCCTCCCCGTACGCGCTGATCACGTAGTGCAGGTCCAGCGGTGCTGCCGCCCGGTTGCGCAGGGTGCCGTCGGCGGCGCGTGTCGGCAGGTCGTTGTTGCGCAGCGCGGCGTTCGGGGTCACCTGGTAGAGGAACACCGTGATGGTGGGCTCGACCGGCGGCTCCGACGGCGGCTTACGGGTCTCCACCTTGACCGCGATGTCCATCTCGGGTCCCAGGTTGCTCTCGATCAGGAGGGCGAGCGCCTGGGTGACCGTGGCGACGGCGAGTGCGTTGCTCATGCCTTCAGTCCCCCTTCCCGCCACGCGACAGGAAGTCGCCCAGCGTCAGTACGGGGGCCGGCCGGCCGGCCGGCGGCGCGGGGGGCACGGCCGGTGAGGCGTTCGCGCCGGGCGGCGGCGCCGCGCTGACCTCCAGCCGGCCGATCTGCACGTGCACGACGCGTTCGGCCGGGCGTGGCGCGCGCCGCCCCACCGATCCGAGCGCGGCGCCCCGCGCAGCGGCGGAGTCGGGGCCCTGCGCCGGGGCGAGCGCCGCCGCACGCGCCGGTGCGGCAGCCACCTGCGCCGGCGCGGCCGCCCCGGCGGGCGCCGCCAAGGGCTCGCCCGGAGGGGAGGACCGCCGCCGGCGTGCCGCACGCGTGCCTTCCGCCGGGCCGGGCCGGGCCTCCGGTACCGGAGCGACCGGGAGCCGCGGCGGCGGGGCCGGGGCCGCTGCCGCGGGCCGGACCGGCTGTCCCGTCCCGTCGGGCTGCGGCGCGCGCTCGGTGCGCACCACGGTGTGCCGCTCCGTACGCACCTCCCGGTCCGGCCGCATCGGCCTGGGCCCGTCCGGGTCCGCCAGGGGGGCGGAGGGGATCAGCGCGGCCGGCTCGTCCGGCTCGGGCGGGCCGTACCGCAGCGCCTCGGTCCGCTCGAACGGACCGGACAGCCGTGGCCGCACCCGTACCCGGGTGCCGGTCCCACCGGTGCCGTCGGCCGCGCCGACCGGCGTGTACCGGGCGAGCAGCCGGTCGAAGTAGTCAGCCATCGGTACACAGCTCCAGGTAGTAACGACGCCGAAGAGGGCTGAGCGCCAGGATGTGCGGCTCGCTCCACCCGTAGGCGGTGGCGAGCAGATGGACGTCGACGAGCAGGTCCCTCGCCCAGTTGTCCAGTTCGGTCCAGAGGTAGGAGGTGATGTCCAGCTCGGCCGGGGTGGCCTCGCCGCATTCCGGGCACGCCACGTGCAGCGTCACCTCGGCCGTCGGGTCCGCCTCGGCAGCCCTCTCGGCGATGAGCCGCTCCACCCGTTCGGGCAGCAGCGCGGCCAGTCGCTCCGCGGCGACGCTCTCACCGGCCCGCAGGGCGCGTACCGTACAGCCCGTCACCAGTCGTCGGCGTGCCTCCGCGGGGGAGGCGGCCGCACCGGCCGCTGCGAGGTCGGCGACGGTGGGCAGCCGGAACTCGACCACCCAGTCGTCCTCCGCCACGCACAGCAGCCGGTGCTCCGCCGCCGGACGGGCGCCCAGCGCGCCGGCGTCGAGGTCGAACTCCATGGCCTCGCCGCAGGCACCGCACTCGGTCCGCACCTGCATCCGCTCGCCGAACAGCGACCGGCGCAACGCGAACAGGTCCGCCTCCCGCTCACCGACCGGTACGGACAGCAACGCGTCCGTCGCGGCCCCCGGGCGGGCCGCCCGGTGCAGCAGCAGCGACTTCTCCGCCGCGCCCAGAGGCAGCCCGGCCTCCCAGGTGGCCAGCAGCTCGGCGGGCCCCGTGGGGGCCGTTCCGGGGTTCACGACGACGTTCAAGCCGGGTGGGTGAACGACGGTTCGACCGGTTCCGGAATCTCGTAATCGCGTTCCCAGCCCTCGCACTCCAGCTTCACGCTCTGGATGGCGACGGCGTTGGCGTTCGCGTCGAGCTCGCCGACGACCTGGTATTCACTGACCCAGGCCCGGTAGAGCTTGTGCGAGACGGCCACCTGTCCGGCCTCGTTGAGCACCTGGATGATGATGTCCTTGCGAAAGTCCCGGAGCGAGACCTCCGAGCCGAGCCCGGCGCCCACCTGCCAGACCTTGTTGGCCCAGCGGTCGAATTCGGGATCATGAGTGACGCCGCGTTCGAGCGTGACGCCCTCGAACTCGGAGCGGCCCGGCGACTTGCGCGGCGAACTGGGGTCACCTCCATGACGGTGTTTGACCACTTCGGTGGTGCGCTTGAGAGGACTGATCTTGCTGATGCCCGCAACCGTTCGACCGTCCCAGAGGACCAGGAACTTGAAATTCTTGTAGGGGTCGAAGCGATGGGCATTGATCTGGAACTCAGCCATCGGATTCCTTCGTGTTCCATTTTTAGGCCAGGAAGGGTCGGCTACGAGAGGTCGAACTGCCCGGCGAACTGCTGGATCTTGACGATCACGAACTCCGCGGGCTTGACGGGGGCGATTCCGACCAGGACGTTGACCACTCCGCGCTCGATGTCGGCGTCGGTGGTGGTGTCCTTGTCGCACTTCACGAAGTACGCCTCGCGCGGTGTGCCGCCCTTGAACGCGCCTTGCCTGAAGAGGTCGTTGAGGTAGGCCGACGCCTTGAGCCGGATCTGCTGCCACAACTGTTCGTCGTTGGGTTCGAAGACGACCCACTGCAGACCGCGGTAGAGGCTCTCCTCGACGTGCAGCGCGAGCCGTCGCACCGGCACGTACGTCCACTCGCTGTCCAGCGCGTCGGCGCCCTCGAGCGTGCGGGCGCCCCAGACCAGCGGCCCTACGACGGGGAAGGTGCGCAGGCAGTTCACGCCCAGCGGGTTGAGCAGTCCGTTCTCCCGGTCGCTCAGCTTGACCGTCAGCGACCGGACACCGGCGAGGCGCGCCTCGGTCCCGGCCGGCGCCTTCCACACCCCGCGCTCGCCGTCGATACGGGCGATCACCCCTGCCACGGCACCCGACGGCGGGAAGGAACGCAGCCGTCCGGTCAGCGGGTCGGTCAGCTGGAGGTGCGGGAAGTACAGCCCCGCGTGGTTGCTGCGTACGGGCTCGAACGCGCCGATGCCGGCCCGGGCGGCGTCGACGCTGCCCCAGGTCGAGGGCGAGTCGACGAGCAGGAAGATCCGCCGCTCCTGGCAGAGCCGCTCGGCAGCCGAGAGGACGGTGACCATGTCCTCGGTGGACTCGTACGCCGACAGCTCCGGCAGCGCCAGCAGATTGACGTCGTCCACGTCACGCAGCGCCTGGAGACCGGTTTTGCCTCCCTCGCTGCCGATGAGGTCGCGCGGGCCCGGAACGTCGCCGTCCTTGCCGCCCTCCAGAACGAAGACGGGTGGGTTGACCGAGGCCTCCAGGCCCAGGTCGTTGGCACACTCGCCGACGAAGCGGACCACGTCCTCGGGGTCGACGGACCCGGCGACGACCTGGAGCCGCCTGCCGAAGGCGGTGACCTGGGAACCGGCGAAGGCGTGCTTCCCGGGGGCGTCGGGCAGCGCGCGCAGCTTGCGCTCGAGCAGGAGGGCCAACTCGGTGACACTGCTCGGCGGCTCGCCGTCACCGTCGGGCTCGAAGAGCGTGAACTCACGCTCCACATGGCCGATCTTGACCTTGAGCTCGACTTCCAGGCCGGGCAGCTCCGCCGCGAACGGTTTGGAGACCGTGCCGGACGGGTCCGGCCGGTCCCCGTCGAGGGCCTTCACCCTGACGAGGGAGGAACCCGCGTTGACGACGGTCTCGACGAAGCGTCCGTGGCCGGAGTCCATGGACAGGCCGGCGAACGACTCCCGGCTTCCGCCACGGGCGTCGAGGATCTGGAGGTTGAACGTCCTGTCCGGTGCGGGGGTGTCGTGGTCGACGGCCACCCGCAGGCCCGAGCCCCACACTCCCGGCTCCTTCGCGTGCACCTCCAGGACCGGGCACTCGCTGTGCCCCTCCGTGGAGCGGAGGGTGACGCAGGCCTCCTCACCCGTGCCTGCCTTGGCCACCCGGACGATCACCGCGCGTGTACCGCCGTTGCCGAAGAACTGGTGCACGGCGTAACTGAGGGCGCTCTGCGAGGTGAGTCCGCCGAAGCGGCGCTCGAAGTCGGCGAAGCTGGTGATCCGTACCGGTTGGTTGAGCGGTCCCCGGCGCGTGTGCCCCACGAACGCGGTCACCGAGGTGGTGACCGAGGCGATCGCACGGACACCGCTGGGAAGTTCTTCGATGTACACACCGGGATAGCCCATGTGTGTCGACATTCCCCCTCCATTCCCTTCGCGCACCAAGAGATGAGAGGAGAGGTGAGGGCGAATTGCATGCATACGTCAAATACGCACACACGATCCCCCCGCGTGTATCCCCCGTCGTTCACCCCGTGCGATATCTGGTCTCGCAGGGCCATCCGCATCCGCGCTCGTGGCTCCTGACACATGAGTGCCTCTGGCGAGTGTGTATCTCCCCACGAGAACCGGTCAAGGTAGTGATTCGGTCATCCGGTGACACCACCTGGCCGGATCGGCGATAAATGATTCGACATGGTCAGAGGATTTCCCCACCAGCGTATGAAGATTCAATTCACCATCGCTTCACAGAAAAATCGGAGCCCACGCGAAAAACAAGCCGAACCGACTCGACGACGGCGCGCCGCCGTGCGTCAGGATCACGAAGAACAGCCATGCCGTTCGAATCCCGGACAGATGTCGCACTCCGCCCTACGGGATTCCCGCAGACCGCACCTGCCGTATCGGCGCCGGGCGACCCCGCGTCACCAGGGCACCGGCGGAGACGGCGGGGGCGGCGGCCGGGCCTGGGAGCGGACAGCGCCAGGTACCGTAGGAGGGACGATTTCGTGGGCCTCCTGGCGGGCTGCGTACACCCAGGAGGAACACATGACGACAAACCGCGGGCGCAAGGACGTCATCCGGGACCGGATGGCCGCGACCGGAGAGTCGTACAACGTCGCCGCGCGCAATCTGAAGGCCATGAAGGACATGGGCGCCACCCGCGACGCCATGCTCGTCCAGCGCTGGCAGCCTGCCGAGTCGCTGGACGTGCCCTGTCCGTGCGGCGGCACCTGCGAGCCGGGCGAGAGGTGCGGCCACTGCCACGCCTGGCACCGGCACGTGAAGCGGTACCCGGGCAGCGTCACCGACGTGGAGGTCTGGGCGGACCGCTACGAGTGCCTGGGCTGCTCGTCCTCCTACACCCTGACCGTCCGGCTGACCGGGCGGCCGTGGGGCATTGCCGAAACCGTGGTCCAGGGCGGGTCGGCGGAAGAGGTCGTGCACGCCCGTGTGTTCCCCGGCGTCGTACACCCGCTGCTGCGGGCGGAGCTGAGCACGGAGTCCGGCCAGGAGTGAAACACGTGTGGTGGTGGCAGCCCTTGGCCGCGAAGCCGCCACAGCGACCACCCGCACCTGACCGCCATGGGGAGGGCTCGCGCTCGGCCCCGAGGCCGCCCGGCATGCGCCCGACAGACCCGACCTGAGTTCCGGTGCACCGAGGCCCCGACGCCGCCGCGGCCGGCCGTCCTCCCCCGACGCCCTGCCTCGGTCCGGGTACGCCCGCCGTCCGAGCGGCCGCCACGCCAGCGCCCCCGCCGCCGACGGGACGACGGCTCGACGACGAACGACCGGAGTGACGGCCAAAGTGACGGGCATCCCGATGATCCCCTGACCGATCGGTCAGCTACGGTGGGGCCATGCCACGTCCGCCGTCCGCGATGCGCCGTCAGATTCTCGACTGCGCCCTGCGTCTCTTCGCCGAGCACGGTTTCAAGGGGACCTCGCTCCACGACATCGCCGTGGAGGCGCACTGCTCCAAGGCGTCCCTGCTCTACCACTTCACCGGCAAGGACGCGATCCTCACCGAACTGCTGACTCCGCCGGCCGAGAGTCTCTCCGCCCTGAGCGAGGAGTTGGCGGCGCTGAACGGCGATCAGGCCGTCGAGGCGGCCGTCACGGGCTATGTCGGCCTCGCGATGCGCTACCACCTCGAAGTAAAGATCATCTTCGCCGAACTGCCCGACATGCTCGGCCATCCGGTCCTGGCCGTCATCCCCCGGGCGGTCGACCAGCTCGCGGATGCGCTGGGCGGCCGTTCGGCGGAACCACGTGCGCGCGTCCTGGCCCAGATGGTGATCGGCGGCGTGGCTGTCACGGTCGCTGCCGACGTGGACGTCGACCCCGGCACGATGCGTGCCGAACTTGTCCAGGGAGCACGGAGAACCCTCGGGCATCCGACCGGCTGACAGTAGTCGTCCAGACCGAAGAGAAAGACGCTTCCCTCGCATGGCAATCCTGCTGTACCGGCTCGGCCGGCTGTCCTTCCGCCGCCGAGGACGTGTCCTCGCCCTCTGGCTCCTGCTGCTCGCCCTGCTCGGCGCGGGCGCGGCAGCCTTCAGCGGGCCCACCACCAGTAAGTTCTCGATCCCGGGCACCGAGTCCCAAAAGGCCCTGGACTCGCTCGCCCGGGAATTCCCGCAGGCAGGCGGCGCGACGGGGACCATAGTCGTCGCCGCGCCCGAGGGCGGGACGCTCACGCCCTCGGCCGTGGCCCCGGTGACCGAGGAGGCCGCCGAGGTCCCCGGTGTCCTCGCGGCCGTCGACCCCTTCGAGGCCAAGGCGGTGTCGCGGGACGGCCGGTACGCCCTGATCCAGGTGCAGTTCGCGTCAGGTGTCGACGGGATCACCGACACGCAGCGGGAGGCGTTCAGGAAGGCGGGCGCGTCGGTCGCGGATCTGCGCGTCGAACACGGCGGCGAGATCATGCGGGGCGTCCCGGAAGTCGGCTCGACCGAGATCATCGGTGTGGCCGTCGCCGCCCTCGTCCTGGTCCTCACCTTCGGTTCGCTGGTGGCGGCGGGCATGACCCTGCTGAACGCGCTGGTCGGCGTCGCGGCCGGTATGGCCGGGCTTTTCGCCCTCAGCAGTACGGTGGAGCTGACCAGCACCGCGCCCATCCTGGCGCTCATGCTGGGCCTGGCCGTCGGCATCGACTACGCCCTGTTCATCACCTCCCGTTACCGTCACTACCTCGCGGACGGCATGGACGGGGAGGAGGCAGCGGGCAGGGCTGCCGGGACCGCCGGTTCGGCCGTCGTCTTCGCGGGCGCCACCGTCGTCATCGCACTGGCCGGGCTCGCGGTCGCAGGCGTGCCCTTCCTCACGGTCATGGGCCTGGCCGCCGCCGCCACGGTCGCTCTCGCGGTGCTGGTGTCCCTCACTCTGCTGCCGGCCGTCCTCGGCTTCGCCGGCACCCGCGTCCTGCCCCGGAAGCACCGGGCACAGGTCCGTACGGCCGCCTCCCCTCCCGTCGAGACCGAGACCGAGGCCGGCTTCGGCTTCCGCTGGGGCCGGATCGTGGCACGGTTGCGGATCCCCGCCCTCGTGCTCGGGGTCGTCGGCCTCTGCGCTCTCGCCCTCCCCGTGCAGGACATGCGTCTGGCGCTGCCCGACGCGGGCACCGAGGCGGTCGGGTCGCCCAACCGGGAGGCCTACGACCTGACCACCGAGGGGTTCGGCGAGGGCTTCAACGGCCGACTGGTCGCCGTGGTGTCCGCCGGCACCCCGCAGGCGACCGCTACGGCGGCCGAGGAGACCGCCGCGCTCATCACGGACACCGACGGGGTACTGGCCGTAGCTGCCCCGCAGACGAACGAGAAGGGCACCACCACCCTCCTGGCCGTCATCCCCGCAACCGGTCCCACCGCCGCCACGACCGAGGACACCGTCAACGAGATCCGTGACCGGGTCGCGGACGTCGAGGGCGCCACCGTCTCCCTGACCGGTGCCACCGCGGTCGGTATCGACGTCTCCGAGAAGCTGGCCGCCGCTCTGCCGGTCTATCTCCTGCTGGTGGTCGGGCTTTCCGTCCTGCTGCTGATGCTCGTCTTCCGGTCGATCCTGGTACCCGTCAAGGCGGCACTGGGCTTCCTGCTGACCATCGGTGCCACCTTCGGAATCACCGTCACGATCTTCCAGAAAGGCCATCTGGCGGAGCTGGTGGGCCTCGACACCCCCGGGCCGCTGGTCAGCTTCCTGCCGATCCTCCTGATCGGCATCCTCTTCGGCCTGGCCATGGACTACGAGGTCTTCCTCGTCTCGCGGATGCGGGAGGACTTCGTCCACGGCGCCGATGCCCGCGAATCCGTCATCAGCGGTGTCGGCCACAACGGGCGTGTGGTGACGGCGGCGGCAGTGATCATGACCGCGGTCTTCGGCGGATTCGTGTTCATGCCGGATCCGATCATCAAGTCCATCGGGTTCGCCCTGGCGATCGGCGTGCTCATCGACGCCTTCGTCGTCCGCATGGCCCTCGTGCCGGCGGTGATGCATCTGCTGGGACGCGCCGCGTGGTGGCTGCCCCGCCCGGTCGACCGGATCCTGCCGGACCTCGACATCGAGGGCGAACGGCTACAGCGCGAGATCCCGGTGCAGCGGGAGCCGGTGGAACTCGTGAAGACGTGAGAGCGCCGGTGTCCCCGACCTGAGGGGCACCGGCGGGGCCGCCCCGCCCCGCCGGCCGCCGTCAGAAGCGGACCTCCTGACGGCGGGGCCGCCTCTCCGCCGCTCCACGCGCCGCACGTCGGCCCGGTCCGGCAGGGCTCAGCCCTCCCGGGCCGGCCCCCGTCGGGCTCAGCTCTCGTCCGGCGCCAGGGTCAGCGAGATCGAGTTGATGCAATACCGCTGGTCCGTGGGGGTCGGGTAGCCCTCGCCCTCGAATACGTGGCCCAGGTGCGAGCCGCAGCGGGCGCAGCGCACCTCGGTGCGGGCCATGCCCAGGCTGTTGTCCTGGAGCAGTTCGACCGCGTCGCTGTCCTTGGGGTCGTAGAAGGACGGCCAGCCGCAGTGGGACTCGAACTTGGTGTCGGAGCGGAACAGTTCCGCCCCGCAGGCACGGCAGGAGTAGACCCCCGCCGTCCTGGTGTCGGTGTACTCGCCCACGAACGCGGGCTCGGTGCCGGCCTTGCGCAGCACCGCGTACTCGGCGGGCGTCAGCTCCGCCCGCCATTGCTCGTCCGGCTTCTCGACGTCGTACGCCACGGTGGCTCCCTCAGCTCGACAGGTGGTCCAGGATCTGCGGGCCGAGGTCGGTGACATCGCCCGCTCCCATGGTGAGAACCAGATCGCCGTGCTTCGCCATTCCCGCGATGACGGCGGGGACGGCCGCCTTGTCGTGGACGGCTGCGACATCGGCGCCCGCCGTCCTGGCAGCGTCGATGATCAGGTCGCTGGTGATGCCCGGGACCGGGTCCTCGCGGGCCGGGTAGATGTCCAGGACCACGGAGGCGTCGGCGAGGGCGAGGGCCTGGCCCATCTCGGCGCCGAGTTCCTGGGTGCGGGAGAACAGGTGGGGCTGGAAGACCACCAGGAGCCGGGACCCGGCGGCCGCGCCGCGCATGGCCTCAAGGTCGGCGGCCATCTCCGTGGGGTGGTGCGCGTACGAGTCGATGACCTGGACGCCGGCCGCCTCGCCCTTGAGCTGGAGGCGGCGCTTGACGCCCGTGTACGTGCCGATGGCGGAGGCCAGGTTGTGTGCCGGGATGCCGAGAGCGACACCGGCGGCGAGGGCGGCGACCGCGTTGAGCGCGTAGTGGCGGCCGGGTACGGAGACCGTGAAGGTGAGGTACTTGCCGTCCAGGACGACCGTGACCTCGCTGGTCAGGCCACGCGGGGTGATCTTGTGCACCCGTACGTCGGCGGTCTCGGCCTCGCCGTAGGTGACGACGGTGAGCGAGGCGGTGTCGCGGACCCGGCGGGTGAGCTCCACGGCGCCGGCCTGGTCGGCGGAGACGACGAGGGTGCCGCCGGGCACGACCTTGCCGACGAACGCCTCGAAGGAGTCGTAGATCTCGTCCATCGAGGCGTAGTTCGCGTGGTGGTCCAGCTCCACGTTCAGCACGATCGCGACCTGGGGGTCGTACGTGTGGAAGCTGCGGTCGCTCTCGTCCGCCTCGGCGACGAAGATGTCGCCGCCACCGTGCGCGGCGTTGGTGCCCGGCCCCTCCAGGTCTCCGCCGATGGCGTACGAGGGATCCAGCGACAGGCCGGACAGCGCGACGGCGAGCATCGACGTCGTGGTGGTCTTGCCGTGCGTCCCGGCGACCGCGACGGCGCGCAGGCCCTCCATCAGGGAGGCGAGCGCGTCCGCGCGGTGCACGACCGGGACGGACAGCTCGGCGGCGCGGACCAGCTCGGGATTGTCCGGGCGGATGGCGCTGGAGACGACGACGCAGGAGGCGTCGTCCGCCAGATGGCCGGCGGCGTGCCCGATGTGGACGGTCACCCCGAGCGCGCGCAGGGCCTCCGCGGTGGCGGACTCCTTGGAGTCGCTGCCCGCCACCTTCGCGCCCCGCTGGGCGAGGATCTTCGCGATGCCCGACATTCCGGCGCCGCCGATGCCGATGAAGTGCGGCCGTTCCAGGGCGGCAGGAATACCGGGTGCCATGCGTGTGTCTCCCGAGGGTGCGACGTGAGTGCGGTCCGCCCCAGCCTATTCGCTGTGCGCGAAGAGCTTGAGCACCGGTACGCCGACCTTGTGCCGAGCCCGGGAAGCCCAGTCCCGGTGGAAGAACTCCTCGACGTAGTGCGGTGCGGTCAGCACGATGACCTCGTCGGCCCGGGAGTCGTCGACCACGGTCTTCAGCTTGTCCAGGGGGTGGTCCTCGACCACCTGTCCGACCGCCTCGGACCCTGCCTTGCGCAGTTCCTGGAGCGAGTACTCCAGCGCGATCGTGGCGGGCTCGCGGGCCTCCCGGCCCTCCGGCTCCTCGCTTTCACGGGCCGCTTCGCGCAGTTCCCCGATCGCCACGTCGTCGATCGCGCGCAGCAGGACGTCGGCCTGGTCGCCGCGGGGCTGCATCAGTACGACGAAGGAGATCTGCTCCTCCCCGTGGAGGGTGGTGACGAACTCCACGTCCTCCGGAGTGAGGGGCTTCTCGATCATCAAAACGCTTGTGAACACGACAGGCGCCCTTCCACTTCATCTCGTCGGCCGTGGACGGCCGCGACTGCTGAAACCATCCTGCCCCGCAATTGCACGGGGTTTCAGCACCAAGTGTGCCCATCCGGAGCCAACCGGAACGGCACATTCCGCTAAGTCTCAGCCCTTCGCGTACCTCGTGAAGAGAAATCCTGCCTCTTCCAGGACCGACAGGAGGGAGAAACGATCCGGCACGGCTACCGCGGGCCCCCGCGCGATCCGCTGCGCACCACCTGCCGTGAGCATCGGGGAGACGGTCAGGCAGAGCTCGTCGAGCACGCCCGCCGCGACGAACTGCCCGAGCAGCCGGGGGCCGCCTTCCGTGAGCAGCCGGGTCAGGCCGCGTCCCGCCAGTTCCGCCACCGCGCGCGCCGGGTCGACCGTGGCGCCTTCTCCTGCGATCAGCACCTCCGCGCCCGCCTCCCTGGCCGCGTGGATCCGGTCGGAGGGAGCCGCCGCCCCCGTGACGACCAGGGTCGGGACGAGGGGGGAGACGAAGAGCGGAAGCGAGAAGTCCAGGTCCAGGCTTCCGCTGACGACCGCGATCGCGGGGGCGGGGCCCTGGCCGGCCGCCGCACGCCGGGCTGCGAAGGCCTCGCGGGCCCGGGCGGGGCGGTACCCCTCCAGGCGCACGGTCTCCGCGCCGACGACGACCGCGTCGGCCAGTCCCCGCAGGGTGCCGAAGATCCGCATGTCTGTGGCACCGGAGATGCCCTGGGAGCGGCCGTCGTGCTGGGCTGCGCCGTCCAGGGTGGACACCATGTTCGCCCGCAGCCAGGGTTCCCCCTCCCTGTCGGGGTACGCGTAGGCGTCGGCCAGCTCGTCGAGTGTCCACTCGCGGTCGGTGGCGCCGGGGGCGGTGGCTGGGTCGGTCCGGTCCGTCACGGGAAGCAGGCGTCGCATGCGGTGAAGTCTGGCACGGCGCCTGACGCCCCCGCCTTCGGTAAGGGCTGTCCCACGCTTCCCGGCGGAACGGCCCCGGGAGAGCCCGCCGGGCGGGGCCGTTAAGCTGGGGGGTTGTGTCGTCCTCCACCGCCGTGCCGGGGCAGAGCCCCATAGCCGAAACGGCCCCGCTGTCCCTGTGCGCCCTCCAACCGCGCGTGCCCGCCGACCGGCTGGTCGCGGAGATGGTGCCGCCGCCGCGCTTCGACGGGGTGCGGTTCGAGACGTACGTCCCCGATCCGAACCGGCCGAGCCAGACCGAGGCCGTCGAGGTGCTCAGCACCTTCGCCGCCGGGCTCGGCGGGGCCCACGCGACGGGCTCCGGGAAGCGCAAGTGGTTCGGCAGGAAGCCCGCCGCGCCCACGGGCCCGCGCGGCGTCTATCTCGACGGCGGGTACGGCGTCGGCAAGACCCACCTGCTGGCCTCCCTGTGGCACGCCACACCGGCCGCTCCCTCGCTCAAGGCCTTCGGGACGTTCGTCGAGCTGACGAACCTCGTCGGCGCGCTCGGCTTCCAGCAGACCGTGCAGACCCTGAGCGGGCACCGGCTGCTCTGCATCGACGAATTCGAGCTCGACGACCCGGGGGACACCGTCCTGGTGTCGTCGCTGCTCAGCAGGCTCGTCGAGGCGGGCGTGGCGCTGGCCGCCACCTCCAACACGCTGCCGGGCAAGCTCGGTGAGGGCCGGTTCGCGGCGGCCGACTTCCTGCGGGAGATCCAGGGGCTCTCCGCCCACTTCCGGCCCCTGCGCATCGACGGCGAGGACTACCGCCACCGCGGGCTGCCCGAGGCCCCGCCGCCGTACTCCAGCGACCAGGTCACCAAGGCCGCGTACGCCACCGCGGGCGCTTCCCTGGACGACTTCCCGGCGCTGCTCGACCACCTCGCCCGCGTCCATCCCAGCCGGTACGGCGCGCTGACCGACGGCATCGCGGCCGTCTGCCTCACGGACGTCGAGCCCGTGCCCGACCAGTCGACGGCTCTGCGGCTCGTGGTGCTCGCGGACCGGCTGTACGACCGCGAGGTGCCGGTGCTCGCCTCCGGGCTCCCGTTCGACCGGCTGTTCAGCGACGAGATGCTGAACGGCGGGTACCGCAAGAAGTATTTCCGGGCGATCTCGCGGCTGACCGCCCTGGCGCGTGACGCGAAGGGTCTGGTGGCGCAGTAGGTTCGGGGGGCGTACCGCGTCCGTGGCGCTCCCCGAGTGCCGCGTGCGTGAGCGCACCACCGCGTACACCTTTGAAGGGACCCCGTATGGCTACCACGCGTCAGGCGCACACGGTCTGGGAAGGCAATCTGCTCGAGGGCTCGGGCGTCGTCACCCTCGACTCCTCCGGGATCGGGGAGTACCCGGTCTCCTGGCCGTCCCGTGCGGAGCAGGCGAACGGCAGGACCAGTCCGGAGGAGCTCATCGCGGCGGCGCACTCCAGCTGCTTCTCGATGGCGCTCTCCAACGGCCTTGCCTCGGCGGGCAATCCGCCGACCCGGCTGAACACCAAGGCCGAGGTCACCTTCCAGCCCGGCACGGGCATCACCGGCATCCACCTCACGGTGGAGGGTGAGGTCCCGGGTCTGGACGAGGCCGGCTTCGTGAAGGCCGCCGAGGACGCCAAGGCGAACTGCCCGGTCAGCCAGGCGCTCACGGGCACGACGATCACGCTCACCGCGTCGCTGGTCTGATCCGGCGGGTCCCCGGGGCGTCCGCCGCCCCGGGGACACAAGGGCTCCGTGGTGCGCGTGGTTCCCGTGCGGCACCACGCGTGGTACACACATGCGGGTCACGTCACCTGTCCGCCAACAGGGAGTTGCCTCATGTCATCCGCACCTCGACGGCCCGCGACACGACGACAGGTCCTGGCCGGGAGCGGCGCCGCCGCTGCCTCGGTCGCCTTCACCGGGGCCTTCACCGAACTTTTCGCCGGCACGGCCGCCGCACGCGGTCACAGCGGTTACGGACCGCTCGTGCCGGACCCGGACGGCCTGCTCGACCTGCCGAAAGGTTTCCGCTACCGGGTCCTCTCCCGGGAGGGCGACGCCCTCCGCTCCGGTGAGGGCCGGGTGCCCAGCCACCACGACGGCATGGCCGCCTTCGCGGGCCGCCACGGCCGCGTCCACCTCGTGCGCAACCACGAGAACCGAGCCGACGCCCGCATCCCCGTACCCACGATCGAGGGCCTCACCTACGACCCGATGGGCAAGGGCGGCTGTACGGCCCTGGAACTCGACGGCCGCAACCACGTCCTCGGCGAGCGGGTCGCCATCGCGGGTACGGCCGTCAACTGCGCGGGCGGTCCCACCCCGTGGCGTACCTGGCTGACCTGCGAGGAGACCGAGGACAAGGCCGGCACCAACGGCTACACCAAGGACCACGGATTCGTCTTCGAGGTGGACGGCGCCGACCCGCGCCGCACCGGAGCGGTACCGCTGACCGCGATGGGCCGCTTCCAGCACGAGGCGATCGCGATCGATCCGGGGAACGGGATCGTGTACGAGACCGAGGACGCTTTCGAGCGCCCGTTCGGCCTCTTCTACCGCTTCCTCCCCGAGAAGCCCCTCGGCGGGACGGGCTCGCTGCGGGCCGGCGGCACGCTGGAGGCGATGCGGGTGCCCGGAGTGCCCGACCTCTCCGCGATCCAGGAGACCGGCGCGGCCTTCGACCGGATCGAATGGGTGCCCGTACCGGATCCGCTGGCCGCCTCCACGCCCGTCCGGCACCAGGACTTCGGCCCGAAGGGCATCACCCACGCCCAGAAACTGGAGGGCTGTTACTGGGGCGGCTCGTCCGTCTACTTCGTCTCCAGCTTCGCCCGCAGCGCACAGGGGTCGGCGGCCGACCACTTCGGCCAGGTGTGGCGGTACGAGCCGAAGCGGCGGCGGCTCACGCTGGTGGTCGTCTTCGGGCCGGACACGGACGTCCAGCTGCCCGGCGAGTCCCCGGACAACATCTGTCTCGCCGCCGGCGGCGGCCTGATGGTCTGCGAGGACGGCGGCGGCGCGCAGTACGTGCTCGGGGTGACGCGGCGCGGTGAGGTGTACCCGATGGCACGGGGCCGGCAGAACACCGGGACGCCCGAGGAACCCGAGTGGGGTGAGTTCGCCGGGGTCACGTTCGCGCCGGACGGCGCCACCATGTTCGTGAACTGCTACACGCCCGGGACGACGTTCGCGGTGACGGGGCCCTGGCACTGACCTGCCTGAGGCCCCTCCCGCACGTCCCGGTGGACCCGCGGGCGGCACCGGCGGCCGTCCACCGCACGGCGGAGGGACGTCCGCGGACCGGAGGTACGTGGACGTCCCGGCAACGCGGCCAGGTGCCGTAGCCGTCGTCGCCCGGGACGTGCGGGAGCCGGTGGCGCGGAAACAGACCGCGGGGCCGGGTGGGCGGTCGCCCGTCCGGCCGCCCCCGCGGGCTCGGCCGGAGCGGCGCGGCGCTCGCTGACGACTCATCAGCTAACGTCCTCCAGTGATCAAATCTGTTCGTACGATGACAGTGATGACAGCGGCGGCGGCCCTGGCCGTGGTCCTCGCGGGCTGCGGCAGCGCGGAGGACGCCCGCACCCAGGCCGCCGCACCCCCGGCCACTCCCCTCGGCACTCCCCCGGCCCCCGCCTCCGCCGCACCCTCGGTGGCCGCCGAGGCGGGGAGGAAACCGCCCACGACGGCGCCGGGCCCGGCGGGGCTCACCCCGGTCTTCGAGCGACGGACCGGGGGCTCCGCCGGCAGGGACGAGAAGGTGGTGGCGCTCACCTTCGACGCGGACATGACGGCGGATCAGGGGCCGCGCGCGGCGGCGGGAGAGCACTTCGACAATCCGGAGCTGATCGCCCTGCTGCGCCGGCTCGAGGTGCCCTCGACGGTCTTCATGACCGGCCGTTGGGCGCGGGAGTACCCGTCCCAGGCACGCGCGATCGGCACCGATCCCCTGTTCGAGATCGCCAACCACTCGTACAGCCACTACGCCTTCTCCACCCCCTGCTACGGGCTGCCCACCGTGGCGAAGGCCGATATGCGCGGCGATGTGGAGCGGGCGTTCACGGAGATCCGCAAGGCCGGGGCCACCAACGTCGTACCGTACTTCCGCTTCCCCGGCGGCTGCTACGACGACACCTCGCTGAAGGCCCTCGCGCCCACGGGGGTGACGGCCGTGCAGTGGGACGTCGTCAGCGGCGACGCGTTCGCCACGGACGCCGACGCGGTGGCGGACCAGGTGCTGGACGGGGTGAGGCCGGGCTCACTGGTGGTCATGCACTGCACCCGCAGCGCCGCGCCCGTCACCGCCGAGGCCGTACGCCGGGTGGTCCCGGAACTGCGCAGGCAGGGGTACCGCTTCGTGAAGGTCTCCGAGCTGATGCGGGGCTGAACCTGGTTCCACGGCGTGCCGGCTCCCGGCCCGGCCGGGCCGGATGGGGAGGTGAGGGCCCGTACCCGCCTCTCAGCCCGAGCAGGCGGTGCGCCCGGCCTCCTGCCACTCGCAGACCGGGCAGAGCGTGCTGCCCTTCGTCGACTCCGGGTATTCCGTCGGCTTCCCGCACAGCACGCACGCGGCGTACGGAGGTCCCGCGTCCACCGGTACGGGGGCCGGCGGGCGCGTCCCGCAGTACCCGTCGTCCGTGCGTTCGCCGCTGTGCCGGTTCATGCGTCCGAGCGTACGCCTCGGCGTCCTCGGCCGGGACCGGGCCCGGCCGAGGACGCCGAGCGGCGCGGCGGGGCCGTACGGCAGCCCGTTCCTTCCGGGGGCCGGGGTCAGTGGGAGGACGCCTTCTCCGGCTTGAGCTCGCTCGGTCGTACGATCACGAACCCCTCGCCCTGCAGCACCAGCTGGACCGCCTCGCCGGAACCGCCGCGCACCATGGAGCCGATGCTCTGCGAGCGGTGCAGGGAGGTGGTGAGCTGGGCGCTCCAGCCGACCACCGCGTCCGTGTCGACGTACACCGGCTGCTGTGCGCTGACGGGGATCACGATGGGGTGGCCCTCGCATATCAGGCCGAGCTTGCCGAATCCGCTGAAGACGCTGTTGAAGAGCCCGCCGCCGGCGATTCCGGCGCCCTTCACGGTCTTGATCTCGTAGGAGAGGCTCGCGTCGAAACACAGGACGTTGCGGCCGTTGACGGTCAGGACGTCGCCCTGTTCCATCTCCACGATGAAGCAGTTGGCGGCCTCGTGGGCGAACCAGGCCTCACCCTGGCCCCGGACCGCCATGAGCGGCAGCCCCTCGCCGGTGACCGCGCGCTTGAGCATGCCGCCGATGCCCTGGCCCTTGCGTTCGAACTGCAGGGTGCCGCGGTAGGCGATCATCGAGCCTTGGCGGGCGTGCATCTCCCCGTTGACGACGTACTTGACGGACTTGGCGTTCTGGAGGGACATACCGGGGGCGGAAGCCGGCCCGGCCATGTGCGTACTGGAAAAGAGGTCGCTCTTCATGCCGGGCATCCTCACCCGGAGGTCCACGTTCCGCCAAGGGCGGATCCCGGAGGGCTGTCGCAGGGGCCTGGCAGACTGGTGTACGTGAGCAGCGACAGCCTTTCCGAGACCCCTTCCGAGACCCCTCCCGAGCCGACGGCTACCGCGCATCCCGCCGGCAGCCCGTTCCGTACGGAGCAGACGTCCCGGGACGAGGCGCGGCAGTACGTGCTGCCGCTGGTGGTGCGCATCGAGAAGGCGGATCCCCCGGCGCGTACGGACGCGCTGGTCACCGCCGCCCGTGCGGTGCTGACGATGCTCTCGGACGACCGTTCCCTGGGCGAGGGCGAGTGGGCGCGGCTCGTACGGGACTGGCAGGACGCCCGGATCCGCAAGGTGGTGCGGCGGGCCCGCGGAGCGGAGTGGCGCAAGGCGTCCGCGCTGCCCGGGATCACGATCACGGGCGCCCGGGCGGAGGTGCGGGTGTTCCCTCCGGTGCCGCTGGACGGCTGGCCCAAGGAGCTGGCCAAGCTCCAGGTGTCGGGCACGGACCTGGACGACCCGGAGGTGCCTGCCGCGCCGGATCCGGCCGGTCCGGTCCTCTGGCTCAACCCCGGGCTGGACATGTCGGCGGGCAAGACCATGGCGCAGGCCGGACACGGTGCGCAGCTGGCCTGGTGGGAGCTGTCGGAGACCGAGCGCAAGGCGTGGCGCGAGGCGGGCTTCCCGCTCTCCGTCGCCGCCCCGGACCCGGCCCGGTGGCGAGAACTGACCGTGAGCGGGCTCCCGGTGGTTCGGGACGCCGGGTTCACCGAGATCGCCCCGGGCTCCTGCACGGTCGTCGCCGACCATCCGGCGCTGCGGGGCTGACGCGGACACGGGCCGGCGAGGACCGTCGGACCCTTGCGGCCTGTTCTCGGTACCGGTCGTCGTTCACACGCCCCGGAGAGGCCCGGCTCCCGGCCCTCTCCGTGAACCCGTGCGTCTGCGCAGGCCGGCGGTCTGCCGACCGATCGGGACAAGGGGAGTCAGGGTCGGGGTCAGGTGACGAAGCAGACCAGCCACCTCCGGGAACCTCAAATCCAGCTCTGAACGTCCCCCTTTCCGGGTTCGGCGCCGCTTGGCGGGGCCATGACCCCTGCACAGAACGGGGAGGCACATCATGAAGCTGGGGATCGGGATCGGCTGGCGGCCGGAGATCGCGGACGCCGTCGAAGCACTGCCGGGGATCGACTGGGTGGAAGCCGTCTCGGAGAACATCTGCACGGGCCGGCTCCCCGCGTCACTGGTGCGGTTGCGCGAACGCGGGGTCACGGTCGTGCCGCACGGCGTCTCGCTGGGACTGGGCGGGGCCGACCGTCCCGATCCGGAGCGCCTCGCCGGACTGGCGGCGCGGGCGGCGCTGCTGGGCGCACCGCTGGTGACGGAGCACATCGCGTTCGTACGGGCGGGAGGGCCGCTCACGGCGTCGCCGAGGCTGGAGGCGGGCCATCTGCTGCCCGTGCCCCGGACCTGGGACGCGCTGGACGTGCTGTGCGAGAACGTGCGGATCGCGCAGGACTGCCTGCCCGTCCCGCTTGCCCTGGAGAACATCGCGGCACTGATCTCCTGGCCGGACGAGGAACTGACCGAGGGCCAGTTCCTCGCGGAGCTGGTGGAGCGCACCGGTGTGCGGCTGCTGATCGACGTCGCCAATCTCCACACCAATCACGTGAACCGGGGCGAGGTCCCCTCGACGGCACTCGACGAACTGCCCGTGGAGGCCATCGCGTACGTGCATGTGGCAGGAGGCGTCGAGAAGGACGGCGTCTGGCACGACACGCACGCCCACCCGGTGACGGCCCCCGTCCTGGGCGTGCTGGCCGAACTCCGGGCCCGGGTCGATCCGCCGGGCGTCCTGCTGGAGCGCGACGACGACTTCCCGCCGACGGCGGAGCTGGCGGGTGAACTGGCCTCGATCCGGGCCACGCTGGCCGGTGCGGCGGCCGGTGGGACGTCCGGCCGAGGGCGTCACGCACCGCCTGTGCGGCCTTCCGGCGGAGAGACGGTCACCGGAAAGGCGAGCACCGGGGAGCCGGCCGCCGGCCCGACGAAGATCCGGGAGGCGGCCCCGAAGGTGGGGACCGCCACCGAAGCGGGTCCCCAGAAGGCAGCCGCCGGAGGGACGACAGCCACGGCGAGCAGGCGAGTGACGCCCCACGAGGAGCCGTTCGCCCCTCGCACGAACACCGGGGAGGCGGACGCCGGGAGGACGACAGCCTCGGCGAACCCCCGGAAGGCAGCCACCGGGGAGCCGTTCGCCCCCCGCACGAACACCGGGGAGCCGGCCGCCGCGACCGTGAGCACCGGGGAGACAGCCCCCGGGACGACGACAGCCCGTAGCCGGGCCGCCGTCGCGCAGACCGCGCTGCTCTCGCACCTGGTGGCGGGCACGCCCGTGCCGGAGGGATTCGACCACCGGCGTCTCGGGGTGCAGAGCCGTGCCCTGGCCGCCAAGCGGGCCGGGGTCGTCGCCCGGGTGGCGCCCGAGCTGCCCGAGATACTCGGCGACGGCTACCGCTCCGCGTTCCTCGCGTACGCCAGGTCCCGGCCCATGTCCGCCGGTTACCGCCGCGACGCCCTGGACTTCGCCGAGCAGCTGCTCATCACGGGCCACCCCGCCGACGACGCGGCGAGGCGCAGGCTGACGCACTGGTGGCAGGACCGGTCGGCGCCGTACCCGCCGCGCCGCCGGACCCGGCTGGTGCGGGCCGCCCGTGCCGTCCTGACCGGGAAGTGAGCGCCATGAACGCACTCGCCCTTCTCCTGACCCTGGCCGTGGCGGTCTCCTCGACGCTCCTGGTGGTCGCGACCGTGAGGTCCGGCCGGCGCGGTGACCCCGGCGCGTACGCGCACGACCTCTCCGAGGCCGCGTTCCTGAGCGGCGGACCCGCCAGGACGGTGGACACCGCCCTCACCGCCCTGCACACCGACGGGCGGCTGGCCGTCGGCGGCCCCGGCATCGTCGCCGTCCGGCGCGCGGAGGCCCGCGGCGCGGTGGAACGCGCCGTGCTCCAGGAGCTGGCCGCGGCTCCGAGCGGGGCGCTGCACCTGCTGCGGGAGGCAGTGATGCGGCACCCGGCGGTGCAGGAGATCGGCGACGGGCTCGCGGCGCGCGGGCTGCTCGTCGCGCCGGGTGAAAGCCGTACCCGCCGCCGCTGGGCGATTGTCCAGGCCGTGGCCTGCCTGGCCGCCGTCCCGGTCGCCATCGTCCTCACCGTCCTGCAGTACGCCTTCCACGAGGGGTACCAGGACGTGCCGTTCCCCTTCGTCGTGAAGGTGCTGCCCGCTCTGGTGGCCGGCGGCGTGGTCGGCCTGATCACCGCTTCGTCCGCCAAGGCACGGGTCACGAAGGCGGGACGGGCCGCCCTGGACGCCTACCGCGCCGCCTGTGCCCAGGTGACGGACCCCGCCCACCTGGTGGCCACGCAGGGGCTGCGGGCGCTCCCCGATCCCGCCCTGCGGGCGCAGCTGGCGGAGGCCGCCCGCTACCGGCCGGCCCGGATCCGCCCGTCCGCCGCGTCGTCGACCGCCTCCACAGGCAGCGCCGCGGCGCTCGTGCCGGTGGTGTGGTGCGCCGGTGCGGGTCCCGGCGGCGGGAGTTGCGGAAGTGCCGGCGACGGGGGCGGATCAGGGTCGGGCTCCTCCTGCGGCACGGGTGCCTCGTGCGGTGCGGGCAGCAGCTGCGGCGGTGCCGGCGGGTCGAGCTGCGGCAGCGGCAGCGGGTCCAGTTGCAGCAGCGGTTCGAGCTGCGGAGGGGGTTCCAGTTGCGGCGGCTCCTGACCTCCGGTCGGGCACGGTCCGGTCCGGTCCACCGGGAGGGCCGCGGAATACGGCCACCCGTGACCGACCGGCTGTGACCGAATTCTGTCCGTATCGTGAACAGGTCATGGCGCTGCGCGTCCGCCTCGCATAGAAATCCGCCATGCTCTGGGTTCTACTCCTTCTGGTCGCGTGGGGTGCGGCGGCCGTCACCTGTATTCGGCTCTGCCTCGTCACCGCCGGCGCGGCCGTGCGGCCGGCCGATGCCGCCGAGGGCCCGTCCCCGCGCGAACTCAACCTGTACGAGACCGCGTTCCTGGCAGGCGGCCCGCACCGGGTCGCCGATCTGGCCCTGGTCTCCATGCACCTGCGGCACCGGCTGCTGCTCGCCCACACCGGCTGGGCGACCGTCGTCGACCCGGAGGGCCGGGACGAGGTGGAGCGCACCGTGATCCGTGCGATCGGCCCGGAAGGCCAGTCCCGGATAGCTCCGATACGGGCGGCTGCCGCTGCGGCCGACGCCGTACGCGCCCTGGCGGACCGGCTCGTGGCGGCGGGCCTCGCCGTCCCGCACGGGACGCGGACCGCTCTGGAGTCGGCGCTACGGGCGGTGCGGGGCGCGGCCGTGCTGGTGGTGGTACTGGCCGCCGCCGCGATGCTGATGCCCGGTCAGGAGACGGGCTACGCGGGCCCGGTGGCGGCCTGGTTCGGGCTGCCGCTGGTCCTGACCCTGGGGTGCCTGGCCATCGCGCGGGTGGAGAACCACCCGTACAGTCCGTGGGCCTCGCCGTCCGGACAGCGGTGGCTGGACTCGCTGCCCGCCCCGGTGCGCGGCGCCGACCGCGACCTGCTCGCGGCGGTGGCCGTACGGGGCGTGGACGCCCTGCAGGACCCGGAGTTGCGGGCGGCCCTGCGCGGCGGCCGCCCCGCGCACCCCGCCCTCTGAGCCTCGGCGGGCGACGGCGTCAGCGCCGGGCGCGGGTGTACAGCGTGCGGAGCCCGTACGCCCCGGCACCGGCCGCGAGTACGGCCGAACCGGTGAGGACCGAGGCCGCCGGGAGGGCGAAGGCCAGCAGCAGACAGCCCGCCAGCCCCGCGACGGGTACGGCGCGCGGTGGCCGCCCCTCGGCGGGGGTGAGCGTGAGCGCGGCGGCGTTGGCGACGGCGTAGTACGCGAGGACGCCGAAGGAGGAGAAGCCGATCGCCCCGCGCAGGTCCGCGGTCGCGGCCAGCACGGCGACGACCGCGCCCACGGCGAGTTCCGCGCGGTGCGGCGCCCGGGTGCGGGGGTGGACGGCGGCCAGGGCGTGGGGCAGGTGGCGGTCGCGGGCCAGGGCGAGGGTGGTACGGGAGACGCCGAGGATCAGGGCGAGCAGGGAGCCCAGCGCCGCCACGGCCGCCCCGACGCGCACCACCGGTACGAGGGCGGGGGCGCCAGCCGCGCGTACGGCGTCCGCGAGGGGCGCCGTCGCGTCGGCGAGTGACCCGGCGCCGAGGACGGAGAGCACCGCAGCGGCGACGGCCGCGTACACCCCCAGGGTGATGCCGAGGGCGAGGGGGATCGCACGGGGGATCGTGCGTGCCGGGTCGCGCACCTCCTCCCCCAGGGTGGCGATGCGGGCGTACCCGGCGAAGGCGAAGAACAGCAGCCCGGCGGCCTGGAGGACCCCGCCGATGCCCGTGCCCACGCCGATGCCCGGGCGGGGGCCGCCGGGGGCACCGGTCAGGCAGGCGGTGACGACGGCGGCGAGGACCGCCAGGACGACGGCGACGATGACGCGGGTCAGCAGGGCCGCCTTCCGCACGCCGGTGTAGTCGAGCGCGGTCAGCGCCACCACGGCGGCGACCGCCACCGCGGTCGCGTGGCCGGGCCACACGTAGGAGCCGACGGTGAGGGCCATGGCCGCGCAGGAGGCCGTCTTGCCGACGACGAACGCCCAGCCGGCCAGATATCCCCAGAACGCGCCCAGCCGCTCACGGCCGTAGACGTACGTGCCGCCGGAGGCCGGGTACCGGGCGGCCAGCCGGGCGGAGGAGGTGGCGTTGCAGTAGGCCACCGCGCCCGCGAGGACCAGGCCGGTCAGCAGCCCGGAGCCGGAGCCGGCGGCTCCGGCGGCGGGCGCGAGCGCCGCGAAGACGCCGGCACCGATCATCGAGCCGAGACCGATCACGACGGCGTCGAAGACGCCCAGGCGCCGGGTCAGTTCACCGTCGCCGGCCGGTGTGGCGGGGGTGGTGCTCATCTCTCGGCTCCTCGGCAGGGGGGCGGCAGGGGCTGCACGGGCTGCAGGCCGACGCACCCTACAAGGCGGAGGTGTCGGGAGAATGCGGAAGGCCGCCCCCGCGGGGACGGCCCGACAGGCGCGCACGCCTGCTGTGCGGCCCGGGCCACATCGGCCGTGCACGGCGGGGAGCGGCGGCCGGCGGGGAGGTATGGCTGACTCCCCCGCAGGCCACCGCCGTTCGCCGGTCACAGGCCGATGTGTGCCCGGAACCGGACCCGGTGTCGCTGGAACGACGGGCGGCGTCACACACGCCGTTGCCCGCCAACTGATCTTCCGGGTCGGGGCGGCCGGAAACGCTGGCTATGCGAGACCGGCCACCAAGTCTGCGATCGACTTCCTGCGCCCCGTGTAGAAGGGGACCTCCTCCCGCACGTGCATACGCGCCTCGGAGGCCCGCAGGTGGCGCATGAGGTCGACGATACGGTGAAGTTCGTCCGCCTCGAAGGCGAGGATCCACTCGTAGTCGCCGAGGGAGAAGGAGGCGACGGTGTTGGCGCGCACGTCCGGGTAGCCGCGGGCCATCTTGCCGTGGTCCGCCAGCATGCGGCGGCGGTCCTCGTCCGGCAGCAGGTACCAGTCGTACGACCGTACGAAGGGGTACACGCTGATGTAGTCGCGCGGCGTCTCGTCGGCCAGGAAGGCCGGGATGTGCGACTTGTTGAACTCGGCCGGGCGGTGCAGGGCCATGTTCGACCAGACCGGCTCCAGCGAGCGGCCCAGCTTGGTGCGCCGGAAGAGGTTGTACGCCCCCTGCAGCTCGTCGGCGGTCTCCGCGTGCCACCAGATCATGAGATCGGCGTCGGCCCGCAGGCCGGACACGTCGTAGGTACCGCGGACGGTGATGTCCTCGGCGGCGAGCCGGTCGAACAGCTCCTGGACCTCGTCGGCGTAACCGGCGCGGTCGGCGGGAAGCACATCTCGCAGCTTGAAGACGGACCACAGGGTGTAGCGCACGACCTCGTTGAGGTCCTTGGCCTTCTTGCCTGCGTTCGGAAGCTTTTCTGGCGCACTCATACGGCTATTGTCCCGCCTCGCTCCGAGTGCCCTGAACCCGGGTCGGCGTGGCGATGATCTCCCTCCCTGCCGTCCCGGCGATCTTCCGCCTTCCGGCCCGTCACGTCGTGGACGATCTCGTCCGCCGCCCGCCGCGCGCTCGCGACGCAGGCGGGGATCCCGACCCCGTCGTACGCCGCTCCGCACACCCGCAGGCCCGGCAGGGCGTCCACGGCCTCGCGGATCCTGGCGACCCGGGTCAGGTGACCCACGGGGTACTGGGGCAGTCCGCCGATCCACCGGGTGACCTCGGTGTCGACGGGGCGGGCGGTCAGCCCCGTGGCGGCGGCGAGGTCGCGCAGCGACACCCCGACGAGCTCGGAGTCCTCACGGTGCAGGTGGTCCTCCTCGCCGTAACGGCCCACGGAGGTGCGCAGCACGAACAGTCCGGGAGCGGCGTCGGCGACCCACCGCCACTTGTTGCTGGAGAAGGTGGAGGCCTTGATCGTGTGCCCGTCGACCGGCGGTACGAGGAATCCGGACCGCCCCCGGAGCGCCTCGGTCCCCGCGATGTCGGAGCGCCGGAAGGCCAGGGTGACCAGCGCCATCGACGCGTATTCGACGGTGGCGAGCTCGACGGAGGCCGCGGGGCACTCGGCGGCGAGGAGGGTGGACGCGGACCAGGCGGGGGTGGCGAGGACGACGCCGTCCGCGGTGATCATCCGCGTGTCGGTGCGCACCTGCCAGCCGTCGCCGGTGCGGGTGAGCCCGAGCACGGGAGTCGCGGTGAGGATGTCGGCGCCCCCGGCCCGTACGGCGTCGGCGACCGCGTCCGGGAGCGTGCCGACCCCTCCCGCGATGCCCTGGAAGACCGGCCCGGTCCGCTGACGCGCGGCGGCCCGTTCCTGGATACGGAGTACGGCGTCCAGGAGCGAGCCGCCCTCCTTCGCCGCCTCGAAAAGCTGCGGTACGGCGGCGCGCATCGAGATGCGGTAGGCGTCGCCCGCGTACACCCCGCCCAGCAGCGGCTCCACGAGGCGGTCGACGACCTCGCGGCCCAGCCGGTCGGCCACGTAAGCGCCGACGGCCACGTCGTCGCCGACTGCGGTCGGGGTGAGGTCGCGCTCCTGCGCGATCCGGGCCAGTCCCTCGGGCGAGAGCACGTCACCGAGCGCCGCCGGGTCGCCGGGGACGCCCATCACGTGCCCCTTGGGCATGGGGCGCAGGGCGTCACGGGTCCAGAGCGAGGCGGTCGCGGTGGCGGGCGGCTGGAGCCGGTCGCCGAGCCCGACGGCGGTGGCCAGATCGACCGCCTCGGGCCGGCGGGCGAGCAGGGACTCGGCCCCGAGGTCCACGGGCGCGCCCGCGATCTCGCCGGTCACCAGCTTGCCGCCGAGCCGCTCCGTCGCTTCCAGGACGGTGACCCGCAGACCGGAGTCCAGCAGCCGGTGGGCGGCGGCGAGTCCGGCGATTCCGCCGCCGATGACGACGACATGGCCCGTGCGTGTGGTGTCGCGCTGAAGAGGACGCTGCATGGGTCCACTCTCTCAAACCCGTTCCGAGTCACGAACGTGACCGCTTCGAAACCGCGGACCGGCAACCCGCGGGCGGGCCCCGTACGTCGAACCGGCACTGACACACACGGCCCTGGGGGGACACGTCATGCACATCGACCGTCACACGGACAGCCGTCCGACCGCTCACCCGGGACGGCGCCGCCGGCGCGCCGTCCTGACCGCCGGGCTGCTCGCCGTCCTCCTGTCCACCGCGGCCTGCGGCGCCGGGGAGGGCGGCAGCTCGGCCGACAGGAGCGTCGCGGACGACCGCAAGGCCGCCGCCCCGGAGGGCGCGGGCGCCGGCGAGCGGTCCGCCGAGAAGCCTGCCGACGGGAGTCCGGCGGCTCCGAAGCCGGGCGCCGCGGGGGCGGTGCACGTCATCCGCACGGCCACGCTCGACATCGAGGTCACCAGCGTGCCGAAGGCGGTGGCCGCGGCCCGCCGCGCCGCGGAAGGCGCGGGCGGGCTCGTCGCGGAGGAGACGACGGAACGGGTCGACGACACCCACGAGACGTCGCATCTCGTGCTGCGCGTCCCGCAGGACCGGTACGACTCCGTGCTGCGTGCCCTGTCGGGTGCCGGCAAGCTCCAATCGCGCACGTCCGGGGCGAAGGACGTCACGGGCGAGGTCGTGGACGTCGAGAGCAGGATCTCCACCCAGCGGGCCAGTGTGGCGCGGGTGCGCTCCCTGATGGAGAAGGCGGAGAAGCTCTCCGACGTGGTGACCCTGGAAGGCGAACTGAGCAGGCGTCA
Source organism: Streptomyces sp. NPDC020780 (assembly GCF_044334475.1). Classification (NCBI taxonomy): domain Bacteria; kingdom Bacillati; phylum Actinomycetota; class Actinomycetes; order Kitasatosporales; family Streptomycetaceae; genus Streptomyces; species Streptomyces sp. NPDC020780. The sequence goes on from NZ_JBIRTB010000012.1 coordinate 181,739, forward strand.
GGCGGACCTCGAGTCGCTGCTCGCCCGGCAGGCGTCCCTGAAGGACCGCACCTCACTGGCGACGGTCACGCTCGACCTCTACGAACCGTACGCGGACGACCGGACGGACGGCGACGAGGAGCCCGGCTTCCTCGACGCGCTGGGTGCCGGCTGGAGCGCGTTCCTCGGGATGCTGCGGTGGATCGCCGTGGCCCTGGGCGCCACGGCGCCCTTCCTGGCCACGGCCGCCGTCCTGGCGCTCCTGTGGCGTCTGCTGCACCGCCGCCGCACGGCCCGGCGCGGCGCACCCGCACGCGCGCCCTTCGGGACGGCGGCGGGCGGCCCCCCGGCTGCCGCGCCCGCCTCACCCGCCGCGTCTCCGGGCCGCGGCCCGGAAGCTCCGCCGGCACCGTAGCGCCGTAGCGTGGGTCCCTGACACTGCGGCGAAGGGACCGGGCATGGCGGCGGAGCGACTGGTGGTCATCGGAGGCGACGCGGCGGGTATGTCCGCCGCGTCGCAGGCCCGCAGGTTCAGGGGACCGGACGAGCTGGGCATCGTCGCCTTCGAACGCGGCCACTTCACCTCGTACTCCGCCTGCGGCATCCCGTACTGGGTGAGCGGCGACGTCGACGGGCGCGACGAGCTCATCGCGCGTACCCCGCAGGAGCACCGGGCCCGCGCGATCGATCTGCGCACCCGCACCGAGGTGACGGAGATCGACGTGGAGGGCCGGCGGGTGCGCGCCCTGGACCGCGAGAGCGGCGAGAGGTACTGGACGCCCTACGACAAGCTGGTGATCGCCACCGGCGCCCGGCCGGTCCGCCCGGACGTGCCCGGCATGGACGCCCCGGGGGTGCACGGCGTGCAGACCCTCGACGACGGCCAGGCGCTCCTTGACTCTCTGGACAAGGCCCCCGGGCGGCGGGCGGTCGTCGTCGGTGCGGGTTACATCGGCGTGGAGATGGCCGAGGCGATGCTCAAGCGCGGTTTCGAGGTGACGGTGCTCAACCGCGGCCCGCAGCCCATGGCCACCCTCGACCCGGACATGGGGCGGCTGGTCCACGAGGCCATGGACGGCCTGGGCATCACCACGGTGAACGGCGCGGCCGTCACCCGCATCGAGACCGGCCGGGACGGGAGGGCCACCGGGGTCGTCACGGAGAAGGGGACGTACCCGGCGGACGTGGTCGTGCTCGGCATCGGCGTGCGCCCGGAGACCACCCTGGCGGGCGCGGCCGGACTGCCGCTCGGGGCGCACGGTGGGCTGCTGACGGACCTGTCGATGCGGGTCGTGGGCCACGACGACATCTGGGCGGGCGGCGACTGCGTGGAGGTCCTCGACCTGGTGGCCGGGCGTACCCGCCACATCGCGCTCGGCACCCACGCCAACAAGCACGGCCAGATCATCGGGGCCAACATCGGCGGCGGCTACGGCACGTTCCCGGGTGTGGTCGGTACGGCGGTGAGCAAGGTCTGCGACCTGGAGATCGCCAGGACCGGCCTGCGTGAGAAGGACGCCCGCGCGGTCGGCCTGCGGTACGTCACGGCGACGGTCGAGTCGACGAGCCGGGCGGGCTACTACCCGGGGGCACGGCCGATGACGGTGAAGATGCTCGCGGAGTACCGCACCGGCCGGCTCCTGGGTGTGCAGATCGTGGGCCGCGAGGGGGCGGCCAAGCGCGTGGACGTGGCGGCGGTCGCGCTCACCGCCGGGATGACGGTGGAGGCCATGACGGCACTCGACCTCGGCTACGCCCCGCCGTTCTCCCCGGTCTGGGACCCCGTCCTGGTGGCCGCCCGCAAGGCGGCCTCGGCGGTACGCGAGGCCGGCAGCGCCTGACCGCGGCGGGTCGCGGCACCGGCGTCCCGGTACTGCCCCCGAGGGCGTGCGACCCGCCCCCGGAGGCGGTCGTTCAGTGGGCCGTCCGCTCGTGCACGTACTCCACGAGACGCGTCAGCGCGTCCGGGTCGGTCGTCGGCATGACCCCGTGCCCGAGGTTGAAGACATGGCCCTCCAGGCCGGCGGCCGCGTCGAGCACCTCCCGGGTCTTCGCCTCGACCGTCGCGGTCGGCGCGAAGAGCACCGCCGGGTCGAGGTTGCCCTGGAGCGCCTTGCCGGGGCCGACCCGGCGTGCGCCCTCGTCCAGGGGGACCCGCCAGTCGACGCCGACGACGTCCGCGCCCGCCTCACCCATCAGGCCGAGGAGCTCGCCGGTGCCGACGCCGAAGTGGATGCGCGGGACGCCGTACCCGGCGACGGCGTCGAAGACCTTGGTGGACGCGGGCATCACGGAGCGGCGGTAGTCCGCCGGTGCCAACGCGCCCACCCAGGAGTCGAAGAGCTGGACCGCCGACGCGCCGGCCTCGATCTGGACCTTGAGGAACGCGCCGGTGATCCCGGCGAGCCGGTCGAGGAGGTCGGCCCACAGCTCCGGGTCGCCGTACATCATGGCCTTGGTGCGCTCGTGGTTGCGGGACGGGCCGCCCTCCACGAGGTAACTGGCGAGAGTGAAGGGCGCCCCCGCGAAGCCGATGAGCGGTGTGGAACCGAGCTCGGCGGTGAGCATGCCGATGGCCTGGGTGACGAAGGTGACGTCCTCGGGTGTGAGGTCGCGCAGCCGGTCCAGGTCGGCACGGGTGCGGACGGGCTCGGCGATCACCGGGCCGACCCCGGGCTTGATGTCGAGGTCGATGCCGATGGCCTTGAGCGGGACGACGATGTCGCTGAAGAAGATCGCGGCGTCGACCTTGTGACGACGTACGGGCTGCAGTGTGATCTCGGTGACCAGCTCCGGCATCATGCAGGAGTCGAGCATCGCGATGCCCTCGCGGACCTTCAGGTACTCGGGCAGTGAGCGCCCCGCCTGGCGCATGAACCAGACCGGGGTGTGCGGCACGGGCTCGCGTCGGCACGCCTTGAGGAACGCCGACCCGTGGGTGGCGGATGTCGTCTTGGGGCCCGGAGGGCGTTCGTTGGCACTCACACACAGAATCTTCGCACGCGGGCCGAAGGAGCCGGACCCCGCACGGGTGTCCCTCCCTGCACGAAGCTCCCGTTCCGCCTACTCTTCCCCGCATGGCTCCGGCTCAGGGACAATATTCCGATCATTCCGACGGCACTGACAGCAAGGAAGGCGCGGAGGACCGATCCGTCCCACCCGCGTTCCGGTCGGCGGTCGAGGCGCTGCGCTCGGCCCGTGTGCGCCCCGAACTCGAGGTCGAGCCGACGCGGCCGCCGCAGCGGCTGGCCCCGTACGCCTACGCCCTGGAGGCGGCGGTCGTGGACGGCGACGAGGACCTCGCCGACGGCCGCCTGGTCCTCCTCCACGACCCGTCCGGCCATGAGGCGTGGAAGGGGACGTTCCGGCTGGTGACCCTCGTGCGGGCCGAACTCGAACCGGAGATGGCGGCCGATCCGCTGCTGCCCGAGGTGTGCTGGTCGTGGCTGACGGGTGCGCTGGAGGCGCGGGGCCTGGCGTACGGGGAGGCGAGCGGTACGGTGACGCGCGCCGGCTCGCACTACTTCGGCGCGCTGTCCGCGCGCCGTCCGGCGACGCAGATCGAGATCCGGGCCTCGTGGACCCCGCGCGAGGGGCGCGGCAGCGTTCCGGACGTGGCGGGACACCTGACTGCGTGGACCGATCTGCTGTGCCAGCTGGCCGGCCTGCCGCCGTCCGACGCGGCGGACGCGACGGTGGTGACGCTGCCTCAGCGGCGCGGCCCCCAGGCCCCATAACCCTGCGTCACCTTTCCGGGAGCCGGTCGCACAGGGACCGGCTCTCTTTTCGTACAATCGATCGCGCGTCCTATTTGCCCGAATTGTTACTCACTAAATCGTGATCTTCCTCTAAAGGAGGACGTGCCTGCTGCCGAAGAGGTCAATGACCCTTCAAGCACGGTTCGCCCCGGCTTCACCCCCGAGCCGGCCCGTCCCGCCACTTCCCAGGAGGCCTGGTGTCCGTTCTCCTCGAGCAGCCCGCAAGCCTGGTCGCCTACCGCCCGAACAAACCGACGGCCATGGTCGTCGTGGCCGACCCCCGCGTCCGTTCCACCGTCACCCGCCATCTGTGGGCCCTCGGAGTTCGTGACGTCATCGAGGCGTCGTCCATCGCGGAGGCCCGCCCCCGCGTCGGCAACCCACGCGACATCTGCGTCGCCGACGTCCACCTGCCCGACGGTTCCGGGCTGACCCTGCTGTCCGAGACCCGAGCCGCCGGCTGGCCGAACGGCCTCGCCCTCTCCGCCGCCGACGACATCGGCGCCGTACGCAGCGCCCTCGCGGGCGGTGTGAAGGGCTATGTCGTCACCGGCACCCGTACCAACATCGGCCACCCCACCCGCCCCGGCATGGCCCCGATCGGTGCCAACGCCGCCCGTATGCACCGCAGGCCTCCCGGGTCCCCGAGCCACCCGGGCGGCTACCGCGAACTCTCCGGACGCGAGGTGGAGGTCCTCCGCCTGGTCGCCGAAGGCCAGTCCAACAAGGCCATCGGCGTGTCGATGGGCCTCTCCGCCCTCACCGTCAAGAGCCACCTCGCCCGTATCGCCCGCAAGCTCGGCACCGGTGACCGCGCCGGAATGGTCGCCGTCGCCCTGCGCACGGGCATCATCCACTGACCCTCCCCTCCCGCCCCCTCCCTCTCCCTCCCTACCTCTCCCTGCCTCCCCCTCCTCTCTCCCTTCTCCCTTGTTCCCCGCCCGGGCTCAGGCCTCCGGATCACGCAGGACCGGCCGAAGCCGGGCGGGATCCGAGCGAGACGCCCCGGACGTGCGCGGATGCGCGACCGGCCGGTTTACGCGCATGGACGTCCGTCGACGGAACGTTCCGTCGACGGACGCCGTGCTCACACAGATACCCTTGGCATGTGACCGACGCCCAAGAGACCGCAGCAGACACTTCACTGCGAACCACCGGGGGCGCTCCCCCGGACGACGTCGCCCCGGCGCCGATCCCCTTGCTGGAACCACGCGAGGGCATTCCCCCGGTGGTGGCGACCGACGACGCGCTGGCCGAGGTGATCGCGGCCTTCGCCGCGGGCACCGGCCCCGTCGCCGTCGACGCCGAGCGCGCCTCCGGCTATCGCTACGGGCAGCGCGCCTACCTCGTACAGCTGCGCCGTGAGGGCGCGGGCAGCGCGCTGATCGATCCGGTCGGCTGCCCGGACCTGTCGGGCCTGGGCGAGGCCCTCAGCGGGACGGAGTGGATCCTGCACGCCGCAACGCAGGATCTGCCCTGCCTGCGCGACATAGGCATGATCCCGACCTCGATCTTCGACACGGAGCTGGCCGGACGGCTGGCGGGATTCCCCCGGGTCGGCCTGGGCGCCATAGTGGAGAACGTCCTCGGCTACGCGCTGGAGAAGGGCCACTCCGCGGTCGACTGGTCCACCCGCCCGCTGCCCGAACCCTGGCTGCGCTACGCCGCTCTCGATGTCGAGCTGCTGGTGGACCTGCGCGACGCCTTGGAGAAGGAGCTCGACCGCCAGGGCAAGCTGGAGTGGGCCCTGGAGGAGTTCGACGCCATCGCCTCGGCCCCGCCGGCTCCCCCGCGCAAGGACCCCTGGCGCCGGACCTCCGGCATGCACAAGGTGCGCCGCCGCCGTCAGATCGCGGTCGTACGGGAGCTGTGGACCGCCCGTGACCAGGTCGCGCAGCGCCGTGACGTCTCCCCCGGCAAGGTGCTCGGCGACGCCGCGATCATCGAGGCGGCCCTCGCGCTGCCGGTGAACGTACAGGCCCTCACCGCCCTGCCCGGCTTCGGCCACCGCATGGGCCGCCGCCAGCTGGAGCAGTGGCAGGCGGCCGTGGACCGGGCGAAGCTGCTGCCCGAGTCGGAGCTCCCGCAGCCCGGCCAGCAGCCGGCGGGCCCCCCGCCGCCGCGTTCCTGGGCGGACAAGGACCCGGCCGCCGCCGCCCGGCTGTCGGCTGCCCGCTCGGCGGTCTCGGAACTCGCGGAGCGGCTGCACATGCCGCAGGAGAACCTGATCACCCCGGACACGGTGCGCCGCATCTGCTGGGAGCCGCCCCAGGCGCTCACCCCGGAGACGGTGGAGAGCGCCCTCGCCGCCCACGGTGCCCGTCGCTGGCAGATCGAACAGGTCGCCCCGCTGCTGCTGCGGGCCCTGGCCGCCCACGCCTGACGACGGCGGACCCGTCCGGCCCGTCCCCTTCGACCGGGACGGACCCGCCGGACCGCCGCGGTCGGCCCGCGCACGCACATCGCCCCGTACGCCCGCACCTCCCGCACGCCCCTGGCCGGCCCGGCCGGGGGCGTGCGCGCGTCGCACGCGTGCCCGACCCGTCAGGACGCGCGCGTGTCGGGGCGGTGCGGACGCCCCGCCCATCGGCGAGGATCGGATCCGGGGATCGATTTCACGCCAGTTCCTCGCGCCCCCGGCCCGACCGGGAGCGTCCCGGGCCGTGTGACCTTCACCGCTCCCGCCATGGGGGGTGGGCAGTCTGGTTACCCGCAAGTAGCATGAGGGGCGCGGCGCGCTCACCGGCGCGTCCCGCAGCAGTGCCATCCCGCACCCTGGAGGAGAGCCACCGTGCCTCGTACCATCAGGGACGTCGTCTTCGTCGACGGCGTCCGCACCCCGTTCGGCAAAGCGGGCCCGAAGGGCATCTACCACGAGACCCGCGCCGACGATCTCGTCGTGAAGGCCATCCGGGAGCTGCTGCGCCGCAACCCGGACCTGGACCCCGCCACGATCGACGAGGTCGCCATCGCCGCGACCACCCAGATCGGCGACCAGGGCCTCACCCTCGGCCGCACCGCCGGGATCCTGGCCGGTCTGCCGCAGTCGGTGCCCGGCTACTCCATCGACCGCATGTGTGCGGGCGCCCTGACCGCCGTCACCTCGACGGCCGGTTCCATCGCCTTCGGCGCGTACGACGTGGTCGTCGCCGGTGGTGTCGAGCACATGGGCCGCCACCCGATGGGCGAGGGCGTGGACCCGAACCCGCGCTTCGTCTCGGAGAAGCTGGTCGACGAGTCCGCCCTCTTCATGGGCATGACCGCGGAGAACCTGCACGACAGGTACCCCACGATCACCAAGCAGCGCGCCGACGCGTACGCGGTCCGCTCGCAGGAGAAGGCCGCCAAGGCGTACGCCAACGGCACGATCCAGCAGGACCTGGTACCGGTCTCCGTACGCCGCACGAACCCCGAGGCGGGCGAGACGGGCTGGGGCCTGGTCACCGCCGACGAGCCGATGCGCCCGGGCACCACGATGGAGTCCCTGGCCGGTCTCAAGACCCCGTTCCGCGCACACGGCCGGGTCACGGCCGGTAACGCCGCGGGGCTCAACGACGGCGCCACCGCCTCCCTGCTCGCCGCCGAGGACGTGGCCCGCGAGCTGGGTCTCCCGGTCAAAATGCGCCTCGTGTCGTACGCCTTCGCGGGCGTCGAGCCCGAGGTCATGGGCTACGGCCCGATCCCGGCGACGGAGAAGGCCCTGGCCAAGGCTGGCCTCTCCATCGAGGACATCGGTCTCTTCGAGATCAACGAGGCGTTCGCCGTGCAGGTGCTCGCCTTCCTGGAGCACTACGGCATCGCCGACGACGACGCCCGCGTCAACCAGTACGGCGGTGCGATCGCCTACGGTCACCCGCTGGCCTCCTCCGGCGTCCGCCTGATGACCCAGCTGGCCCGCCAGTTCGAGGAGCAGCCGGAGGTCCGCTACGGCCTGACGACGATGTGCGTCGGCTTCGGTATGGGCGCCACGGTCGTCTGGGAGAACCCGCACTTCGACAACGCAGCCGGAGGCAGCAAGTGAGCACCGCCACCACCGAGCTCCTGAAGGGTGCGGCCGAGCTGTTCCCCGGCGAGGTCGTCACGCAGGCGCACGTACGCCACCTCGACCTTCCGGCGGGCGCCGGCAGGTTCGCACTCATCACGCTGGACAACGGCCTGGACCACACCAAGCCGACCACCTTCGGACCGCAGTCGCTGGCGAACCTGAACGCCGCGATCGACCAGGTCGAGAAGGAGGCCGCCGAGGGCGTGATCACCGGCATCGGCATCACCGGCAAGCCGTTCATCTTCGCGGTCGGCGCCGACCTCAAGGGCGTCGAGCTCCTCAAGGAGCACAAGGACGCGCTGGCCATCGGCAAGGGCGGCCACGACGTCTTCCGCCGCCTGTCCGGCCTGGCGGTCCCGACCTTCGCGTACTACAACGGCGCGGCGATGGGCGGCGGTGTCGAGGTCGGCCTGCACTGCTCGTACCGCACCGTCTCCACGGCGCTGCCCGCGTTCTCACTGCCCGAGGTCTTCCTCGGCCTGGTCCCCGGCTGGGGCGGCTGCGCGCTGCTGCCCAACCTGATCGGCGCCGACCGCGCCGTCACGGTGATCATCGAGAACTCGCTCAACCAGAACCGCCAACTCAAGGGCGCGCAGGTCTACGAGCTCGGCATCGCCGACGCGCTCTTCGAAGGCGCGGACTTCCTGGAGCAGTCGCTGATCTGGACGGCGGCCGTCCTCAAGGGCGAGATCACCGTCGAGCGTCCCGAGGTCGACCGGGGTGACGCCTGGGACCAGGCCGTCGCCCGCGGCAAGGCCGTCGCCGACTCCAAGGTGCACGGCGCCGCCCCGGCCGCGTACCGCGCGCTGGAGATCATCGCCGCGGCCAAGGACGGCGACCTGAGCGCCGGCTTCGACGCCGAGGACCAGGCCCTCGCGGACCTGATCATGGGCGGCGAACTGCGGGCGGGGATCTACTCCTTCAACCTGGTCCAGAAGCGCGCCAAGCGCCCGGCCGGCGCCCCGGACAAGGCGCTGGCGCGCCCGGTCACCAAGGTCGGCGTGGTGGGCGCGGGCCTGATGGCCAGCCAGCTCGCCCTGCTGTTCCTGCGCCGCCTCGAGGTTCCGGTCGTCCTCACGGACATCGACCAGGAGCGCGTCGACAAGGGTGTGGGCTACGTCCACGCCGAGATCGAGAAGCTGCTCGGCAAGGGCCGCATCAACCAGGACAAGGCCAACCGCCTCAAGGGTCTGGTCTCCGGGGTGCTGGACAAGGCGGAGGGCTTCTCCGACGCCGACTTCGTCATCGAGGCCGTCTTCGAGGAGATCGGCGTCAAGCAGCAGGTGTTCGCGGAGGTCGAGGCGGTCGCCCCGGCACACGCGATCCTCGCCACGAACACCTCGTCCCTCTCGGTCACCGAGATGGCGTCGAAGCTGAAGAACCCCGAGCGGGTCGTCGGCTTCCACTTCTTCAACCCGGTCGCGGTCCTCCCCCTCCTGGAGATCGTGCGCGGCGAGCAGACCGACGACGCCTCGCTGGCCACGGCCTTCGGAGTCGCCCGCAAGCTGAAGAAGACCGCGGTCCTGGTGAAGGACGCCCCGGCGTTCGTCGTCAACCGCATCCTCACCCGCTTCATGGGCGAGATCCAGAACATCATCGACGAGGGCACCCCCGTCGAGACGGCGGAGAAGGCCATCGAACCCCTCGGCCTGCCGATGTCCCCGCTGGTGCTCCTGGAGCTGGTCGGCCCGGCCATCGGCCTGCACGTCTCGGAGACGCTGAACGGCGCGTTCCCGGACCGCTTCACGGTCTCCGAGAACCTCGCCGCCGTGGTCAAGGCCGGCAAGCGCGGCTTCTACGTCTACGACTCCGGAAAGCCGGAGCTGGACCCGGAGGTCGCCGCCCTCCTCACGCAGGGCGAAACCGTCCTGACCGAGGACCAGGTCCGCGACCGCGTCCTGGACGCGGTGGCGCAGGAGATCGGCCTGATGCTGGACGAGGGCGTCGTCGCCGAGGCCCAGGACATCGACCTCTGCCTGATCACCGGCGCGGGCTGGCCCTTCCACCTGGGCGGCATCACGCCGTACCTGGACCGCGAGGGCGTCTCGGAGCGCGTCACCGGCAAGCGGTTCCTGGAACCGGGCGTGGCGAGCGTTCCCGCGTGACGTGAATGACGCGGAGGACGGGCCGTACGGGATCATCTCCGTGCGGCCCGTCCGTATGCGGGGCCGAGGACGGGGCAGGGACACCGGATGACGGGGCACGGCGCCGGGACGGCGGTCAGGGGCCCGGCGGTGGCGCGCCGGCTGGGATGGTTGCTGGGCACGGTCTGTGCCCTGGCCCTGCTGGGGCCTTCCGCTCCGTCGCGCGGCGCGGGACCGCTCGGGGAGACCGGGTGGCTCCGGATCGCCACCTGGAACATGTGCGGCGTCCGGCAGTGGAACTGCCAGGACACGGGGAACCGGGGTGAGAAGATCCGGGCGCTGAAGCGGCTGGCCGAGGTCGACGACGCGCGGGTGGTCATGCTCCAGGAGGTCTGCTCCGGAGACCTGGAGACCGCGCGGCGGGAGCTGGGGAGGGGATGGCGCAGCGTCTTCCGTCCCTACGCCTACCGCGAGGCCTCGGGTCGCCGTACGGCGGTCGCGTGCGCGGAGGACGGCCAGGGACCGGCAGGCCTCGCGATCCTCGCCGCTTCCCCCCTCACCCGTGTCTCGGTACCGGACGCACAGCAGCCGGCCGTCGGGCTGCACCGCGGTATCGTCTGCGCTGCCGTAGCCACGCCCGAAGTCCGGGTGTGCAACGCACACCTCAGCCTGCCGGGCAGCGATCTCGAGCATCCTGGCTGGGAGTTCCGTGACGACCAGCTGAGGGCGCTGGTGGGGGCCGCCGACGGGCGTACCGTGTTCGGCGGTGACCTGAACAGCGCGCCTCCCGCGACCGGCGGCGGCAGCCGGATCTGGCCCGACGCCGTCTACGGCCGGTACCGGGAGTGCGACCAGACCTCCCTCGCCTCACGGGAGGGCCGGCCGACCCTGCTCTCCGGTGACAAGGTGGACTACCTCTTCACCGCCCTGCCCAGGACCGGCTGCTCCGTGCGTACGACCGGGGCCTCGGACCACCGTGCGCTGCTCCTGGGGATCGCTGCCGGCTGACGTCACCGCTCAGTAGCCGGGAACGCGGTGCTGCTCCGGCGTCGGTGAGGCTTCGGCGTTCCCCACGCCGAAGGTGACGACGGCCCGCTGGGACTCGTTGCCGACCGGGTCGACCGCATGGCACTCCACGGTGTGCACCCCGTCCACCCAGGACCATCCCGACTCCCACGACCAGCTGCTGTCGGGCGCCACCTGGGCTATCCCCAACCTCATGCCGTCCTCGACGAACTCCACCCGCACCGCACCGCGGGCGTATCCCATGAGGGCGACGACCGGTCCCGGGACCTGCTGCCCGGGTGCGGGTACCGCGATCACCGGGGCGAGTACACCCTGCACGGCAGTGGACGGCGCCTGCGTGGACACGGCCGTCCGCACCTCCGCACCCTGCCCCGTGGGGCCGGCCGCCGTACCGTGTCCGGCGGTACCCGCGTCCGCCGCCGTCACGGTGAAGGTGGCTTCGGCCCGCTGGGAGTGGTAGCCGGCCGCGTCCACCCCGAGGACCCGGACGGCGTGCTTGCCGAGGCTCCACGGCCGGCCGAGGTCCCATGACCACGAACCGTCCGGGGCGACGTCGGGCGCTCCGAGGAACTTGCCGTGCTCCCACATGCTGAGCCGCACGGCACCCCGGGCGGAGCCGGTGAACGTCACCGACTGCCCCTGCACCGTCTGTCCGGCACCAGGGGTGAAGATCAGGGGGGCGGCGAAGTCCTCCTGCACCTGTGAGGTCGCCTTGAGGTACGCGTCGATCGAGGAGCGGTCGGCGTCGGGCCTCTCGCCACCGCTGCGGACGAAGCCGTACCTCGGCGCTATGCCGTCGATGAGGAAGTTGACGAGCCCCATCAGCACGGGGAGGTTCCGTCCCGTCACATGGGCGTGGTCCACGATGTGGGGGGAGTCGCTGAAGATGAAGTTGAGGTTGTCGTACCCGCCGAACAGCGCCAGGAAGGGCTCCACCTGGTCCTTGTACTGCTCGTCCTGGGGCGAGGACAGCAGATAGATGTTCGCGGTCTGGTTCGCTCCCGCGCGCACCAGGCTCGGGATGGCGTCATCGATGATCATAGTGTTGCGCTCCGTGACCTCGCCCATCATGTGCTGTGCGATGGAGGGGTACTGGAGGACGTACGTACCGATGCGGAACTGCGGGACCATGGCCACGATGTTGCGGAAGCCGTACTTCAGGCCGAAGTAGAGAGCGGCGCTCCCGCCCTTGGAGCCGCCCCACATCGTGCACTGGTCACGCGTGAGCCCCAGGGATCCCAGCACGTTCGATATGAGGCCGGCGACCGACTGCTCCAGCCCGAAGTCCATGCCCTTGCACAGGTAGTAGCTGTTCTTGCCGTGAAACCGGTCGCGGATCCACAGCACGTTCGAGCGGAGGGTGTCGAAGACTCCGTTCGACCATCCGTAGTCACCGGGGACCGAGAAGTTGGCGAACACTACCACGAGGTGCTGATTGCCGTTTCTGGCGTGCGAGAAGCGGTATTCGACGGGATACGGGCCTGAGACGTCGATACCGGTGTGCGTTTCACGGCCTGGGGCTTTGGACACGGCGCGGGGACTCCTCTCTGGGGCCGGGACGTCGTACGCGACGCCTGCCAGGTCCCGGCGGCACAGGCATCGACGAGCACTCGCGTGCGTTCCGGCAGGACTCAAGCATGCTTCACCGAGAACGAGAGGTCGTTGTCGTCGGTGACGTAGGCGACGGTCCGGTGGGCGACGCCCAGGTCCGTCCGGTCGACCGAGGACGGGAACCGGTCGGTGTGCTTGCGGCGGATGATGTCGCCGCCTATGCGCCCGACCCGCGCCGCCGGGGCCCCCGCCCCGACCGAGATCCACAGGTCCCACAGGTCCGTGGCGCCGATACGGCGGGCCAGGAACTCCCGGTGCGGGACGGCGAACACGATGCTGCCGCCACCGGCCGGCTGGACCGGGACCGCGAACTCCACGGTGGCGTCGCTCCGGTGGCGCAGCACTGCCTGCGGCACGGCTCCGGGGGGCGGCGGCTGCGGAAGCAGCAGGTGCGCGAGGACACGGGTGCTTCCGGCCTCGACCGCCACCTGCTCGATCTCCGCGTGGGCGGCTCGGTACCACGTGCGCAGGGCGATGAAGTCGTCGATCGTGCGGTACGGGATGGCTGAGGACACCCCTTGCGGGTCGAGCCAGGGGGCCTGGCCGCTGAGGTGCTGGGTCTCCACCCCCTGGGCCACGATCCGTTCGTCCGTCCCCTCCGGGGAGAGCAGCCTGAAGTCCCAGACTCCCTCGTGCGGGCGCAGCAGGCGCGGGTCGATCATGACCTCGGCCCAGAGCCTCCCCTTGGGGTCCTTGGTCAGGGGGCCGGGGACGACCGGGACGGTACGGAGCTCAGGGCTGTCACGCAGCTTGAGGCCCACCCCGTAACCGGCCGGCACCTCGCCGGTGACCTTGAGCCACAGCCGGAAGAGACCGCTGGGATCGGCGCTGAAGCGCCCCTGCGGCGACAACCGGGAGACCGGCCGCACCTGCTGCCGGACCCGGCTGACGAGCAACCGGTCGAAGAGCTCCTCGTAGCGCTGGGCGATGACCTCGGGTGCGAAGCGGTACGAGTTCTGCCGGGCGGCCTCGCTCATCCGCAGACGCAGTTCGTCGTCGTTCATGACGGCGAGCAGCGCCTGGGCCACCGCGTCCGGATCACCGGGAGGCGCCAGATAACCGTCGATCCCGTGCTGGATGATCTCCCGGGGCCCCAGGGGACAGTCGGTGGCTACGACTGGGAGACCGGCCTGCATGGCCTCGACGATGGTCATGCCGAACGACTCGTTGTCCGAGGTGACGGCCCCGATGTCGCCCTTGGCCCACTCGACCTCCATGGGCGCGTGCGCGCCCATGAGCCGGACGTGGTTGTAGAGACCGCGTTCCATCACGAGTTCGCGCAGGGACGCCTCCTCCTTGCCGGAGCCGTAGATCCTCAGGCTCCAGTCGGGCCGGGTGCGCACGACCTGCTCGAAGGCGCGTATGAGCACGTCGTAGCGCTTGACCTTGACGAGCCGTCCGGCCGCGACCACGATCCGCTGGTTACTCCGGGCGGGCTCCGCGGTGGGGGGTGTCACCGGGTTGGGGATGGACAGGATGCGGGAAGCTGCGTGCGGCAGGACCTGCCGGTAGATCTCGGCGTCAGCGTGGGACACGGTCACGAAGGCGTCCATGTCCGGGATGATCTGGTTCTGCCTTTCCCGCTGCTCGGGAATCTGCGAGTCGTGGGTCAGGTGCTCCTGACCGATCCTCAGGTAGTGCCGCTCACCGAAGTGCGACAGGTACATGAGCAGGACCGGCCGGGTGGCCACAACCGCCTCCGCGGTGGTCCGATCCAGGTACTGGCCTATCCGCTGGTCCGAGAGCGCGTTGTACAACTGGGAGAATGAGGGGCTGCGGGGGCTCACCACGGAGGGCTGCCGGGACAGGGGGTGGTCCTTGTCCGCGCTGCCGGCCCGTATGTCGATCAGAGGAGTCAGCCTCACCCCTGGTTCGACGTTGCCCTGCGGAGTATCACGGGTGCGGAAGATGGAAACGACCTCGACCTCGTGACGCCTTGCCAGGGCGCCGGCGAGGTTGAGGGTGGCGCTCACCGTGCCACCGATCCCGTAGGCGTCATGGAGCAGAAAGGCGATCTTCACAGTCGTCGGTCTCCGAGGTCAGGCGGCGTCTGCCGCTGAGGAGGCGGGTCGGGGGCGTCCGAGCGCCGCGCGGGGCGGCCTTCGCGTCACACGATCACTCCCTCGTGGACACGGCGGTCGGTGAGGGCCTGTGCGGCTCGCTGGCCCGGGAACACGGACATGATCTGCGGGTGGGGCTGGGTCTCCGTCCGCGCCAGGGACTGATGGTGCGGCCCGACCTCGTGATCAGGCTCCTGGTAGGTCGCCTGCGGCCTGACCTCGTGGACAGGCTCCGGGGAGGTCGCCTGCGGCAGCATGGCCCGCATCGGCGCGCGGTTGTGCACGGCGTCCCGCATGACGGCCGGCGCCTGGGCACTGCCGGGGTCGAGGTCTCCGCCGGCCACCAGGATGCGGTCCGCCAGGCGCGCCGAGGCGTACCCGTCGTCGAGGTCGCAGAACTCGTCCTGGAACCACCGGTAGCGGTCGGCGTACATCGCCTGGATGCGGTCGATGTCGCGTATCGCCGAGACGAGTTGCTCGGACTCGTACAGCAGGGGGCCGGGAGCGCTGCTCTCGAAGTCGAAGTAGAAGCCCCGCAGGGTGTCGCGGTAGTGGTCCAGGTCGTAGGTGAAGAACAGGATCGGGCGGCCCGTGTTGACATGGTCGAACATCAGTGACGAGTAGTCGGTGATCATCACGTCGGTGATCAGGGACAGCTCCGCCATGTCCGGGTAGTCGGAGACGTCGAATACGAAGCCGTCGCCGGCTCCGGGGACGGGGTCCACCACGTTCGGGTGCCGGCGCACCATCAGGACGTGGTCCCGGCCGAGCCTGGCCCGGGCGTCCTCCAGATCGATACGGAAGTCGAACTTGTACTTCCCGGGCGCGTAGAACTGGTCGTCGCGCCAGGTCGGGGCGTACATGACGACGCGCTTCCCCGGGGGCAGGCCGATGCGCTGCCTGATCTCGGCGGCACGTCGCCCCATTCCGGGGCGGCGCAGGATGTCGTTGCGGGGATAGCCGCACTCGACCATCTCCCCGGGGAACTGGAAGGCCCGCTTGAGGATCGGGGTGGAGAAGCTGTTGGGGGACACGAGCATGTCCCAGTTCTGCACCTCCTTCGCGACCCGCTCCAGGTAGCGCTGGTCGGCGAAGTGCACGGCTTCGATGTCGTGGCCGATCTTCTTGAGCGGGGTGCCGTGCCAGGTCTGCACGACGACCTGCTCGGGGCGCTTGACGAACCAGTCGGGGAGGTGGTTGTTGGCCACGACGTAGCGGGAGGTCGCCAGGGCTTCGTACCACTCCTGCGACCACATGCGCACGGGGCGGGCCGTCGGCGGTACCTGGACCTGGTCGTCGCGCACGACCCAGAGGTGTTCCAGGGCGGCTCCACGGCGGACCAGCTCCTCGTGGACCGCTCGTGGGCTATCCGAGAACTGCGTGCCCTTGAAGGCGTCGAAGAGGACGGCCGGCTTGATCGGCTCACGGCGGGCCTGAGGATAGTCCCTGGTACGCAGCAGCTTCTGCCGGTACGGTCCCCGGGCGTTCTCGGCCATCGCGGAGCGCACGAGCAGCGACAGCCGGTCGTACGCCTCGGCCTGGAGCTCGTATCCCCGGCCGCCTGCCTCGATCTCCTGCGGCAAGGTGCTGATGAGGCTCTGCTGGATCTTCATCATCAGGTCGGTCAGGCGCTGGTCCGGTGCCACCTCGGACGGGTCCTGGCGGCGCAGGAAGAAGTCCCACCGTCCGGCGGCGAGCGGGATGGCGCCGGCGAGGGTGCTCATCGCCGCGGGCGTGACCACGCAGCGGAAGATGTGCCCGTCCCACTCGATGGGCACGGCACGCTCGGCGCCGTGCGCGCGCGACCTGACCACCATGTGGGCCGCGATCCTGTCCGCGGGTGCCAGCAGGTCCGCACAGGAGTAACGGCCGATGAGTTCGAGCGAACCGTCCTCGCGCCAGCAGTGGTCGGTCACCAGCGGCAGCGCGGCGCGCTCGAAGAGGACCACGTAGCCGCTTCCGTTGCGGTGGACGACGATCTCCCGGTCGCCCTCCTCCGTCTGGAGGCCCGCGGGCATCCGGTAGTGGCCGTCATCGGTGTCCTCGGCCATCACGGGGTACAGCGGCGTCTTGCGGCCCTCCACGTGCACCGTCGTCTTCCAGCCGTTGCTTCCCATGGTCCATGCCTGCGGTACGGACCCGTCGCCGGACCCGCGCGAGCCCGGCACCATGGTGCTCAGCGGGATCCGCGCGACGAATGTGCACCACCCCTCGCCACCGGGCTGGAAGGACATCCAGGCGTCGTGCCGTCCGGCGCCGTTCATGCTCGTGACCCGGACCTTGCCCCACTCCGGGACCTTGGGCCCGAGGTACACGCCTCCGAGTTCGAGGTGCTGTCCCGTCACACGGTGGCGGGTGATGCGGCACCGCACCCGCTCGACACGGATCTTCAGGCCGCCCTGGACGAACAGCGGCACGATGCGCGTGTTCCTGTCGACGTAACGGGCCGGCGGGTTGGCGGCCGAACCCGCCCCTCCGCGTCCGATGCTCTTGTAGCGGAAGAGCCCACGGCTGAAGACCCCGGCCGCGACGTCCCACGTTCCCTCGACCCACTCCCCTTTCTTCTTGAGGCGCGTGGTGTCGAAACGGCTCTCGAACCCGGCCCAGTCGTAGCAGTAGCGGTTCTGGTTCGAGTACTCGGTGGCCTGCGGGTAGAAGGTGGTCTTCGCCAGGTTGACGAGCGTGCTGCCCGTCTTCTTGTTCCGCAGGGCCAGCATCTTGGTGGACATGTGCCGCTTGTGCACGTTGATGAAGCGCACGTAGGCCGAACCGGTCAGGGTCAGCCGCTCCCCCGTCCACCGCGCCTCGGTGAGGGAACTGAACGGGGACAGTTCTTTGTCGAGCCGGTAGTCACGCTTGTAGAGGCCGGTGTCCCGGTTACCCAGGTGGGGGTAGTTCAGGTACCGGCGGAACCTCCTGCGGACCGGCAGCGGACCGCCCTTGCGCTCGAACTCCAGGACGTCCAGCAGCTCGTCGAGGCGGCCCTGGTGGACCAGGAGCCACTTCACGCGGGCGTCGGCGGGGAGTTCCTCGATGATGTCGTCGTCCGCCTCGGACAGGAACTCCTGGGCCGAGTACATGAACGCGTCCCGGTACTCCTCGTCCGCGTCGGGGAGCACCTTGAGGTGGAGCATCAGGTCCGACTTCAGGCAGGCGAGGTCGTACTTGCGCTTGTGGTCCCGGAACGAGCGTGAGCGGTGCTGGCCGAGGAAGCGGCTCACGGACTGCACCGCCGCGACGCGGTCCTGGAGGTTGCTGAGCTCGGTGTGCCGCTGGGTGATCGAGGGGGCGGCCCCGCCGTCCCGCCTGCGCCAGAAGTAGACGATGTCGCTGATGACGTCGACCTTGGCCGCCTTGAAGTGCGCGAACATGTTGACCCAGGAGTCCTCGTAGAGGACGCCTTCGGGGAACTGGATGAAGTGGTAGTCCCAGAAGCTCCGCCGGAACACCTTGTTCCAGACGGTGCGGTCGTAGATCAGCGCCTCGAAGCGGGTGATGTGGGTCCCCTTGCGGTCCCGTTGCATCGGTCCCTTGTGCAGGGGCGACTGCCACTTCTTCGTGGAGTTCATCATCTGGACGTTTCCCGACACGAAGTCCGATCCGGATTCCGTAAGCGTCCGGATCAGCAACTCGTAGGCGTACTCGGGAATGACGTCGTCGCCGTCGGCGAACACCAGGAATTCACCTTCGGGGTGCATGGCACGGAGACCCGTGTTGCGCGCATGACCCGGACCGTGCGATTCCTGGCGAATCAGCCGGAAGCGTGAGTCGTCGGCACAGAACTGCTCGGCGATCGCTGTCGAGGTGTCCGTCGAACCGTCGTCGACCATGATCACTTCGAAGTCGCGGAACGTCTGCCGCGCGATGGACTCCAGGCACTCCGTGAGGTAGGTCTCAACGTCCTGAAAAGGGACGATGACGCTCAGACGGGGCCTGTCGGCCATAGCTCACACTCCAGTTCGAGGCAGGAGAAAGCCTGCGCCATACCGACTACAACTTCCGCGCACCGACCGGCCTCGAGTCGTCATCGACCCGCGACCGGTCACCCCCCGTCGAGCGCTTGCGGCCCAGCTCTCGAACGTCGCTTCAGTGCCAAATCTTAAGTGAACATTAAAGGATGTCAACGTGGTGATTATGTGCAAGATCGCGCTCAATGCTCGACAGAGACGCGTGACACACGCCATACTGCCCGGCACACAACCATCCTCGCCGCTCATCGATCGTTCTCGACGGGCCGGAGATGTCTCTCCGGAGCAGGCGATCCGGCCTTCCGCCCGGCCTGGCGTCAGAAGGTCCGCCATGGCGAGAGCGACAGGCCCGGTTCATCTGTCTGCTGGGCGAACCGCGGCGCCCCGTCCTCACCGACGAGCGCGATGACGAGTCTGCCGAAGGCGTCCTGCGCGAGCGCGGGGGCGGCGACACACCGCACGCCCGTGTCGGACCACCACATGCCGTTGCCCTCGTCCTCGGTGACGCACACTCCGACCACGGCGGTTCCCTCGGCTCCCTGGTGGGCCAGGACCGTGCAGTCGTAGCCGTCCAGGAACGCCCGGGCGGCCGCGTGGGGGCCTTCGCCCGGGGTGCCGCCGAGAGCCATGGGCCACCCGCCCGCCCGGTAGGCCACCACTCCGCGGCCCCCCTGGTCGGTCCAGTAGAACGTGGGCCGGTCCGGGCCGGTCTCCAGGACGGCCAGCGTGCCCGGCGCCACCGCCAGACGTGACGGCTGGCCGTCTCCCAGTCCCCCGCCCGGCTCCCGCTGGAACCAGTGCAGCGTCCCTTCGGTGGTGGTGGCGAAGAGCTCCATGCGCCCGGAGGACAGGGCGATGGCCGCGAGGGGGCCCTCGATGCCGTCGACGCCCTTACGGTCCTCCCAGCCGCGCCACTTGCCGTCGCTCTGCTCACGCCGCAGACTCAGGCCGCCGTCCGCGGTGCGGACGAAGATGTGCACCATGCGCGAAGCCGCCACCACGGCCACGGGCCGGCCGAGCCGGCTCCCCTGCTCGGCGTCCTTGTGCGGGTTGCCCAGCGAACGCCACTGGGTGACCGGCCGCCCCGACTGGTACTGGATGGCGTACACGACGTCGACGGCGGTCCGCCGGTCGGCGTTCCCACGCTCACGGCGCCCGACGAAGTGGACGTACGCGCTGTCGTCCTGGGTGACGGACAGATCCGTGAGACCCGGCACAGGTATGAGCTCGGGGTCTCTCCAGTCGAGTCGCCCGGGCCGGTTTTCGGTCCAGCGCCGGAGGCCGGCCTCCGCGGACGCGTACGCAGTCAGGCGCCCTTCCCTGCCCCGGGTGAGCCAGATGCCCTGCAGTACTCCTGCGCCGGGAGCGACCTTCGAGGTCGCCCGGGCACCTTGTCCGAGCATTTTCCGCAGTCACCTCTCCAGGCGTCCGGCGCATCGCGCATGATTTCGAATCTGGCCCATCCTAGACCCTCACATGAGAGGATTTTGGGTGGCCGAAGCGTGACGGCCCACAGCTCGCGGCTCATCCCGTGGAAGCGCGACGTGGCGCGAGCCGGGCCCCACAGCGCTCGTACAGGCGCACGACGGACTGTCTATAGTGCTACCCACACCGAAGTCGGACCGGTTCCTCCCCCCACCCGAGTCCAACCCGCCCCACAGCCCTATCGGGCCGCGAGAACAAGGGACTCGAACAGGATGAGCAACGACGTCATGCCTCCGGGCGGGCGCGCCTCACGCCGGAGTGGATCCTCCGCGCGGGGCCGCAGGAACAAGCCCAAGCGCCGCGGCCTCAAGATCACGCTCGGGGTACTGCTCGTCCTCCTGCTCGCGGGCGGGGGTACCGCGTACTGGATGTACCAGGACCTCGACGGCAACATCAAGGGCGTCGACATCGACAAGGCGCTCGGCGAGGACCGTCCCGAGAAGCTCCCCACCACCGGTCAGAACCTGCTCGTCCTCGGCTCCGACTCACGGGCCGGGGCGGAGAACAAGGCGCTCGGCGGAGGCGGCGGCGTCAGCGGGGCCCGGTCCGACACCGCGCTGGTGGTGCACATACCGGAGGGACGCACCCAGGCCGTCGCCGTGTCCATCCCTCGCGACACCCTGGTGAGCCGGCCGGAGTGCGCCACGTCCGACGGCTCGACGATCGCCCCGGCCGAGCGGGTCATGTTCAACTCCGTCTACTCCCAGGCCGGTCCGGCCTGTGTGGTGAAGACCGTGGAGAAGATGTCAGGGGTCCGGATCGACCACTACCTGGAGATCAACTTCGCCGGGTTCAAGGATCTCGTCGACGCGATAGGCGGCGTCACCGTCAAGGTCGAGGAGCCGATCAAGGACAAGGCTTCGGGACTCGACCTCTCCGCCGGCACACACAAGCTGAACGGCACCGAGTCCCTCGCCTACGTCCGTACCCGGCACGGCATCGGGGACGGCAGCGACCTGGGCCGGATCGGGCTCCAGCAGCAGTTCCTGCTCGCGCTGCTCACCGAGATCAAGTCGCAGGACCTGCTGGGCAGTCCGGCGACCACGTACAAGATCGCCAACTCCGCCACGAAGTCGCTCACCACCGACGAGGGGCTCGCCTCCCTCACCTCGCTCAGCGACTTCGCCCGCTCGATGAACGGCGTTGACCCCTCCAGCATGGAGACGCTCATGCTGCCGGTCGCCTACGACAAGACCGACCCGAACCGCGTGGTGGCGGCCGAGCCGCAGGCCGGCGATCTGTGGAAGGCGATCCGGACGGACGCCACGATCCCGGAGTCGGCGAAGAAGTCGCCGGCCACCGGCGGCTGACCTGTCATCCTGCTGGGATGCCGAGCGCGAGGACACTGCTGATCGTCGACGCCGCGAACGTCGTCGGGTCGGTGCCGGACAAGTGGTGGCTGGACCGGCGAGGCGCCGCCGAGCGGCTGCGGGACTCGCTGGTCCCGTACGCCGCGGCCGGGCTGCCCGGGCTCACCGGACCGCTCGAGGTGGTGCTGGTCGTCGAGGGCGCCGCGCGGGGCGTCGAATCCGTACCGGGTGTGCGGGTGGAGTCGGCGCCGGGCCAGGGTGACGACCTCATCGTCGAACTGGCCGCCGCCCACGCTCCGGGAAACGGAGCGGAACGGGACTGTCTCGTGGTCACGGCCGACCGGGAACTGCGGCAGCGGGTCGAGGCGTACGGGGCCCGCTGCACGGGACCTCGTACGGTGCGGCCGCGGGCGTAGCCCCGGAGGGCCCCTCCGCCCGTCGCTGCCTGACGCCCGGTACGCAGACCCGCGACACACGGGAAGAAAGCCGCTGCCGCAACCCATAGCCGGTACGCAGACCGTGCAGCCCCTCCCCCGAGTCGGCTGCCACCGCCTCCCCGCGGCTCGGCGGGCCGTGCGCCGCCCGGGCCTGGCGGGCTCAGCGGGTGGGTGTGCTCGCCATCCGGCTGTGCCCGCGCCCGTACGCGAAGTAGATGATCACGCCGATCACCATCCAGATCGCGAACCGCAGCCACGTCTCCGCCGGCAGATTCAGCATCAGCCAGAGCGAGGCCGCCACCGAGGCGATCGGCAGCGCCGGCACCCACGGGGTCCGGAAGGCCCGGTGCAGGTCGGGGCGGGTACGGCGCAGCACGATGACGCCGAGGGCGACGACCACGAACGCGAAGAGCGTGCCGATGTTCACCAGGGTCGCCAGCTCGTTGATGCTCGTGAAACCGGCCACGACCGCGATGATCAGGCCGAGCAGGATGGTCGGCCGGTACGGGGTCCGGAAGCGCGGGTGCGTCACGGAGAAGAAGCGCGGGAGCAGCCCGTCGCGGCTCATCGCGAAGAAGACCCGGGTCTGGCCGAGCAGCAGGATCATGCAGACCGTGGTGAGCCCGACCGCGGCGCCGAAGCTGATGACGCCGGCGTAGAAGGGGTGCCCGACGGCCTTGAAGGCGTCGGCGAGCGGGGCACTGACGGAGAGTTCGGAGTAGTGCTGCATGCCGGTGACCACGATCGACACGGCCACGTAGAGCAGGGTGCAGATGACCAGCGAGGCGAGGATGCCGCGCGGCATGTCCCGCTGAGGCAGCCTGGTCTCCTCCGCCGCGGTGGCCACGACGTCGAAGCCGATGAAGGCGAAGAAGACGATGGAGGCGGCGGTGAAGATGCCCATGACGCCGAAGTTGGTCGGCTGGTAACCGAAGATCAGCTCGACCAGCGGGGCGCTCAGGCCGGAGCCCGGGGGAAGCGGCTGGGCCTCGGGGATGAAGGGTGTGTAGTTGGCCGACTTGATGAAGAACAGGCCGGCGATGATGACGATCCCCACCACCGCGAGCTTGATGGCCACGACGACCGTGGTGACCCGGGCGGAGAGCTTCATCCCGAGCACCAGGATGACGGTGAGGACCAGCACCAGGCCGAAGGCCAGGATGTCGAAGCCGACGCCGCTCGCCACGTCGGGGCCGGCGAGGACGTCGGGCATCGTCCAGCCGATGTTGTCCATCAGCGAGCGGACGTAACCGGACCAGCCGACCGCCACCACGGCTGTGCCCAGGGCGAATTCGAGCACCAGGTCCCAGCCGATGATCCAGGCGACGAGCTCGCCGAGGGAGGCGTACGAGAAGGTGTACGCGGATCCGGCCACCGGGACGGTGGAGGCGAACTCGGCGTAGCAGAGGGCGGCCAGGGCGCAGACGATGCCCGCCGCGACGAAGGCGAGCGCGGTGGCGGGGCCCGCCGTCTCCTTGGCGACCTTGCCGGTCAGGACGAAGATGCCCGTCCCGATGATGACACCGACGCCGAAGACCGTGAGGTCCAGCGCGGAGAGCGACTTCCGTAGGGCGTGCTCCGGTTCTTCGGTATCGCGGATGGACTGTTCGACCGTCTTGGTCCTGAACAGTCCCTTTCCGCTGGGGGGCGTGTCCTGCTGCGTGCTCACCGGCGTACCTCCACGCACTCGTCGTGCACGCCATGATTCGGATCCGGCTGTCCCGGAAACGCGCCATTCGCCCCGATTTCACGCGAATGGGCCGGTCGGACCACCCGTACAGGGTGGGCGGCCGGCCCAACGGCGACGCGGACGGATCAGTCGCGCACGGGCTCCACGGCCCGGCTCTCGTACCGTCCGTCGAGCCGGGCGACGAGACCCGTGACCTGGCGGGCGATGTCCGGCGCGGTGAGTCCGATCTCCGCCATGACCTCCTTGCGGGAGGCGTGGTCGAGGAAGACCGGGGGGATGCCGAAGTCGCGCAGCGGTACGTCGACACCCGCGTCGCGCAGTGCCTGGGCGATGGCGGAGCCGACCCCGCCGGCCCTGCTGTTGTCCTCGACGGTCACGACGACCCGGTGCCGCGCGGCGAGCGGGGCGAGGGCCTCGTCGACGGGCTTGACCCAGCGCGGGTCGACCACGGTGGTGGAGATGCCCTGGGCGTCCAGCAGACCGGCGATCTCCAGGCACATCGGGGCCAGCGCCCCGACGGAGACCAGGAGGACGTCGGGCGTGTCCGTGTCCGCGGTACGCAGCATGTCCATGCCGCCCGCCGTGCCGACGGCCTTGACCGCCGGTCCGACCGCGCCCTTGGAGAAGCGGACGACGGTCGGCGCGTCCTTGACGTCGACGGCCTCACGCAGCTGGGCGCGGACCTGGTCGGCGTCGCGCGGGGCGGCGATGCGCAGGGTCGGCACGCACTGGAGGATCGACATGTCCCACATGCCGTTGTGCGAGGCGCCGTCGGTCCCGGTGATTCCGGCCCGGTCCAGGACGAAGGTCACCCCGCACTTGTGCAGGGCGACGTCCATGAGGACCTGGTCGAAGGCGCGGTTGAGGAAGGTCGCGTAGACCGCGAAGACGGGGTGCAGCCCGCCGGTGGCGAGGCCGGCCGCGGAGACCGCGCCGTGCTGTTCGGCGATCCCGACGTCGTAGATCCGGTCCGGGAAGGCCTCCTCGAACCTGCCGAGGCCGACCGGTTGGAGCATGGCCGCCGTGATGGCGACGATGTCCTCGCGCTCGTGGCCCAGCTTGACCATCTCCTCGCCGAAGACCGAGGTCCAGTCCAGGCCGGAGGTGGAGATGGGCAGACCCGTGTCCGGGTGGATCTTGCCGACGGCGTGGAAGCGGTCCGCCTCGTCCTCCAGGGCCGGAGTGTAGCCGCGGCCCTTCTCGGTGATGCAGTGGACGATGACGGGGCCGCCGAAGCGCTTGGCCCGCTGCAGCGCGGACTCCAGGGCCTCGATGTCGTGGCCGTCGATCGGGCCGACGTACTTGAGGCCGAGGTCCTCGAACATGCCCTGCGGGGCGATGAAGTCCTTGAGGCCCTTCTTGGCGCCGTGCAGGGTCTCGTAGAGCGGCCTGCCGACGACCGGCGTGCGCTCCAGGAGGTCTTTCCCACGGGCCAGGAACCGCTCGTACCCGTCGGTGGTGCGCAGGGTGGCGAGGTGGTTGGCGAGGCCGCCGATGGTGGGGGCGTACGAGCGCTCGTTGTCGTTGACCACGATGACGAGGGGCCGGTCCTTGGCGGCGGCGATGTTGTTCAGCGCCTCCCAGGCCATACCGCCGGTGAGCGCGCCGTCGCCGATGACCGCGACGACGTGGTCGTCCTTCTTGAGGATCTCGTTGGCCTTGGCGAGGCCGTCGGCCCAGCCGAGGACCGTGGAGGCGTGCGAGTTCTCGATGACGTCGTGCGCGGATTCGGCGCGGGAGGGGTATCCGGAGAGACCGCCCTTGCTCTTGAGCTTCGAGAAGTCCTGCCGGCCGGTGAGCAGCTTGTGCACGTAGCTCTGGTGGCCGGTGTCGAAGAGGACCTTGTCCTGCGGAGACTCGAACACCCGGTGCAGGGCGATGGTCAGCTCCACCACACCGAGGTTCGGGCCGAGGTGGCCACCGGTCTTGGACACCTCCTCGACGAGGAAGGTACGGATCTCGCCGGCGAGCTGCTCGAGCTGCTCGGAGTCGAGCCGGTCCAGGTCGCGCGGTCCCCTGATGCGGGTCAGCAGATCCACCCGTGCCTCCTTGCGTGTGAGCTGGTCG
Organism: Streptomyces sp. NPDC020780; assembly: GCF_044334475.1. Lineage (NCBI taxonomy): Bacteria > Bacillati > Actinomycetota > Actinomycetes > Kitasatosporales > Streptomycetaceae > Streptomyces > Streptomyces sp. NPDC020780. Next base: position 207,259 of record NZ_JBIRTB010000012.1, read on the forward strand.
AGCGAGCCGATCCGATGAGTCTAATGTTCCGCCGGCGGGCCCGGTCATCGGGCGGCGCGTTCAGCCCCGTCGTGCCGGGAGCGCCGGACGCGCGGGTGCCCGGCATCGCGGAGGATGCCGGGCACAGGTGCGCAGGTACGACGGTCAGGCGCGGCCTGCGGTCTTCTGCGTCTTGCGGGTGATGGAGTCGATGACGACCGTGATGAGAAGAACAGCACCCGTGATCATGTAGTTGATCGGCGTGGCGATGCCCTCCAGCGCCAGGCCGTACTGGATCGAGACGATCACCATGACACCGAGCAGCGCGTTCCAGGTGCGGCCCCGGCCACCGAAGAGGCTGGTGCCGCCGATGACGGCCGCGGCGATGACGTTCATCAGAAGGTCGCCGCCGCCGGAGCCCTGGTTGGCCGCGGCGATCTTGGACGCCCAGAACAGGCCACCGATCGCCGCGAAGGTGCCGGCGATGGCGAAGACCGAGACACGGATCGCGGTGACGTTGATGCCCGCGCGGCGGGACGCCTCGACGCTGCCGCCGAGCGCGAAGATCTTCCGGCCGTAGGCGGTACGGCGCAGGACGAAGTCCGTGCCCACCAGCACGACGAGGAAGAGGACCAGGGCCAGCGGGAGACCGCGGTACTGGTTGAACATGAACGCCGCGCCGAAGCCGAACACCGCGAGCACGACGGTGCGGACCACGATGTCGACGAGCGGCCGCGACGGGACGCCCGCGGCCTCGCGGCGGCGGGTGTCGAGAAAGGCGGAGAGGAAGTATCCGGCCACGGCGACGACGGCGAGGCCGTAGGCCGCCGCCACGTCGGAGAAGTAGTACGTGGTCAGCTTGCCGACGACACCGTCGCTGTCGAGGTTGATCGTGCCCGTGTCACCGAGCAGCTGGAGCATGAAGCCCAGCCAGAACAGCAGACCGGCCAGGGTCACCGCGAACGCGGGCGCGCCTATCCGTGCGAAGAAGAAGCCGTGGACGGCTCCGATGACCGCGCCGCTGGCGATCGCGACGAGGACGGCGAGCCACTCGTTCATGCCGTGCGTGACGCTGAGCACGGCGACGACGGCGCCCGAGACACCGCTGACCGAGCCGACCGAGAGGTCGATCTCCCCGAGCAGCAGCACGAAGATGATGCCGACGGCCATCATGCCGGTCGCCACCATCGTCACGGCGATGTCGCTGATGTTCTTCGCCGAGAGGAACTCGGAGTTCAGGCTCTGGAAGACGACGCAGATGATGAGCAGGCCGATGATCACGGGGATCGAGCCGAGGTCACCGCCGCGCATCTTGCGCTTGAACTCGGTGAGGTAGCCGCCGAGGCCCTGCTCGCGCACGAGGAGCCGGGGGTCGACCACCGTGTCGGCGCCCTTGGCCGCCTCCGGGTTGACCACGGGGGTGGACGTCTTGTCGGTTGTCACTTCTGGGCCTCCGCGTTGCGCGCCGCACGACGGGTCACGGCGTTCTCCGTGGCACCCGTGATGGCGGAGATGATCTCTTCCTGCGAGGTGGTCTTCACGTCGAAGACCCCGTTGTTCCGGCCCAGCCGGAGCACGGCGACCTTGTCGGCGACGGCCTTCACATCGGCCATGTTGTGGCTGATGAGGATGACCGCGTGGCCTCGCTCGCGCAGCCGCTCGACGAGGTCGAGGACCTGCGCGGTCTGCTCGACGCCGAGCGCGGCGGTGGGCTCGTCGAGGATGACGAGCTTGGGCTCGCCCAGCATGGAGCGGGCGATGGCGACGGTCTGGCGCTGACCGCCGGAGAGCGACGCGATCGGGATGCGGACGCTGGGGATACGGATCGACAGCGTGCTGAGGAGCTCGCGGGAGCGGCGCTCCATCTCGACCTCGTCGAGGATTCCGAACTTACGGAGCTCCCGGCCGAGGTAGAGGTTGCCGACGACGTCGATGTTGTCGCAGAGCGCGAGGTCCTGGTAGACGGTCGCGATTCCCAGGTTCTGGGCGTCGTGCGGCTTGTTGATCTGGACGGCCCGGCCGTCCCACTCGATGACGCCGTCATCGATGGGGTGTACTCCGGCGATCGTCTTGACCAGCGTTGATTTACCGGCGCCGTTGTCACCCACCAGGGCGACCACCTCGCCGGCGTGGACCTCAAGCTCTACGTCGGTGAGCGCCTGGACGGCACCGAATCGCTTGGAGACCCCTCGCAACGCCAACACGGGCGTAGCGGACACGTGAACCATCTCCTTCGCCGCCTGACCCGGCGGGGATGCCGCGCCTGGGGGAAGGCGCGGTGGTCGAGCAGAAGAATCGGGAAGAGCTCCGAAGAGCTCGGAAGGGTTTGCGAAGCGTTCCGTCCGGCACCCCGCCCGGTAGCGGGACAGTTGGTGGGCGGGGCGCCGGACAGGCTTCGGGTCCACCCGGCGGGCCGTGGAGGGCCGGCCGGGCGGTGGGGTCCTACTTCAGGCCCACGGAGGCGCAGGCGGCCTTGTACTTGGCCGTGCAGATCTCGTCGAGCGTGTGGATGCCGTCCTTGATGACGGTCTCCTTGATGTTGGCCTTGGTCAGCGAGACGACCGGGACCAGGACGGTGGCGATGCCCTTCGTGCTGGCGTTGTCGACCTTGGAGGTGGCGATGGAGTCGAGCTTCTCGCCCTTGGCGAGCGCGACGGCCATCTCCGCGGCGACCCTGCCCTCCTGCGGGTAGGACTTGTAGACGCTCATGAACTGCTCACCGGTGACGATGCGCTGCACGCCGGCGAGTTCGGCGTCCTGGCCGGTGACCGGCGGGAGCTTGGAGATACCGGCGGACTTGAGGGCCTGGATGATGCCGCCCGCCATGCCGTCGTTGGCGGAGTAGACGCCGGCGATCTTGTCCTTGCCCAGGGCCGTGATCGCGCCCTCCATGTTGGCGTTGGCGTTCTCCGGCTTCCACTCCTTGGTGTCGTACTCCTTGCCGTACGTCACCTTGCCGTCAAGGACCGACTTGGCGCCCTTCTTGAAGAGCGCGGCGTTCGGGTCGGTGATCGAGCCGTTCATCATCACGACGGTGGGCTTGGCGGCGTCGCCCAGGGCCTCCAGCAGGGCCTTGCCCTGCACGCGGCCGACCTCTTCGTTGTCGAAGGAGGTGTAGGCGTCGACCGGGCCCTCGGCGAGGCGGTCGAAGGCGACGACGGGGATGCCCTCGGCCTTGGCCTTCTTCACGCTGTTCTCGATCGCCTTGGCGTCGACGGCGTCGATGATGAGGGCGTCGACCTTGTTCGTGATCATGGTGTCGACCTGCTGCGACTGCAGGGTGGCGTCCTGCTTGGCGTTGGCGTAGACGACCTCCGCCTTGCCGCCGGTCAGCTCGCCGACCTTCTTCTCGATGATCGGCTTGTCGAACTTCTCGTAACGGGCCGTGACGTTCTCGGGGAGAAGCAGGCCGATCTTGAGATCGTCGCCCTTCTTGGCCGCCGGCTCGGAGCCGGCCTTGTCGCCCGACTCCTTGGCGCTCCCGCACGCTGCGAGCGAGACGGCCATGGTGGTGGCGGCAACGGCAACGGCGGCACGACGCATACGCGTGTTCATTTCGAACCTCCCTGACGAGGCCGCGACGTTGCGGCCGAGGTGGCTGGAAGTCAACTCGGCCGCACGGGCGGCGTCAAGGAGTAAATTCTTAACGAGATGACAACGGTGCCATTCGTTATCTAAGTGAAGGCAGGCGTCCCGGCGTGGACGGTGCTCTCCAAAAGGGTTGAATCGCCCATCTCGCTGAGTACGAGGGCCAGCGCGCCCAGCACCTCGGCCCGCCCCCCGAGGGACCCGGGAAGCACGGAGAGCTGTCGCGCCGCGCTGGGGATGGCGTAGCGCGAGACCGAGTCACGGATAGGGGCCAGTACCAACTCCCCCGCCTCGGCGAGGGATCCGCCGAGCACGACCCGGCTCGGATTGAGCAGGTTGCACAGGTTCGCCACACCGCTGCCGATGTGCCGGCCGACGTCGCCGATGACCCGGCGGCAGCCCGGATCACCCTCTCGGGCCAGCTGGACCATCCGCTCCATGGTGAGATCCGGGCCGTGGCTGGGCCGCAGCAGGGGCAGGACGTACCGGGCGGCGGTGAAGGTCTCCAGGCAGCCGCGGTTCCCGCAGCGGCAGACCGGGCCCGACTCGTCGAGGGTGATGTGGCCGATCTCGCCGGCCGTCCCGCCGGGCCCCCGGTAGATGTGCCCGTCGATCACCAGTCCGGCGCCGACACCGCTGGCGACCTTGATGTACGCGAGGTCCTTGACCCCCCTGCCGCCGCCCCAGACGAGCTCGCCGAGCGCCCCGAGGTTGGCGTCGTTGTCCACGTAGACGGGCACTCCGAGGCGCCCGGCGAGCTCCTGGCTGGGATTGATGCCCGTCCAGCCCGGCAGGATCGAGGTGGAACCCAGCGTGCCGGACTCGACGTCGATGGGCCCCGGAACACCGAGGCCGACACCGATCACCTTCCCGGGGCTGATCCCGGTGGTCTCGATCAGGCGGTTGACCAGCTGTTCCGCCCGGCCGAAGCCCTCGGCCGACGAGGCGTCGACGTCCAGCGGCTCGGACTCCTCGGCGAGCACCTGATGGGCGAGGTTGCCGATGGCCACCCGCAGGTGGGTGTGGCCGAAGTCGACGCCGACGACGATGCCCGCGTCCCCGCTCAGGGAGACGCTACGGGCGCGGCGCCCGCCCGCCGAGGTGGGCGTCACCTCGACGGTGCCGCCGTCCTTCAGCTCACGGACGATGTTGGAGACGGTGGCCGCGGACAGGCCGGTGCTCCTGGCGATCTCGGCCTGGGTCAGCGACCCCGCCATCCGTACGGCCCGTACGACCCGCTCAAGATTGGCCCGATGCAGAGATGTCTGCGACCCCGGAGTCTCCATCGACTCTCTCACTCCTGCCGTTTTCTCTAACATGTGAACCCTAAGCTGAGCGTTTTGGGGTGGTCCCCGTCAAGACCTTGAGCAGTGAGAGCCTCCGATGAGCGCGGGGCCTTCACGTACCGACACCGGACAATACGACTGGAAAGCCGTAAGCCGCCCTCGGTAGGTGACCGAGGGCGGCTTACGGAGCGGAGTGTGTGTTCGGTTCTGGTCGGTGCTGTTGTCTCGGTGCCGACAAGATCTGTTACCGGGGCGGCCCGGCGCTCCCTACTTGAGCGCCCCCGCCGTCAGTCCCGCGACCACCTGGCGCTGGAAGACGATGTACGCGGCGAGAACCGGCAGCATCGCCATGACCAGTCCCGCGAAGAGACCTGACCAGTCCCCCTTGTAGCCCTGGCTGGTGGCCAGTTCCACGAGGCCCTGGGAGAGGACCTTGCCGTCCGGGTCCGTATTGAGCACCGTCGGCAGCATGTACTGGTTCCACTGCCCGAGGAAGTTGAAGATGCCCACGCTGATCAGGCCCGGCCTCGCCATCGGCAGCATCACCTGGAAGAACGTCCGGGTGTGCGAGGCGCCGTCCAGCATGGCCGCCTCGGCGATGGAGGTCGGCAGGGTCCGGAAGAACGAGGTGAGGAAGAAGACGGTGAACGGCAGCGAGTACGCGATGTAGACCAGGATCAGCCCGTGCACCGTGTTCAGCAGGCCCATGTTGTTCATGACGAAGAACAGCGGGACCAGCGCCAGGATGATCGGGAAGCTCATCCCTCCGATGAAGAGGAAGTAGATGAAGCGGTTCCCGGGGAAGTCGAAGCGCGCCAGGACGTACGCGGCCATCGAGCCCAGCAGCAGCGTGCCGATGAGTGAACCGCCCACCACCAGAAGGGTGTTCAGGAAATAGTCACCCATGTGGGCCTGGGTCCAGGCCCGCGTCCAGTTCTCGAAGTGAAGCCTGTCCGGCAGTTGCCACGGTGTCGACAGGATCGAGTCGTCGGACTTGAAGGACGACATCACCGCCCAGAGCAGCGGCATGACGACCAGAACGGCCCAGATGATCAGTACGCCGTGCGAGAAGACGTTGAGGACCTTGCCCTCGCTGCTCTTCGCCGGCTCCGCGGCCGGGGCGTCCGTCGTGCGCACCGGCGAGCGCGGGGCCGGAACGGCGGGAGGAGTCTCAGTGACCTTCACGTGTGCTCACCTCGTACAACTGTCGAGCCGGCCACCGGGACCGAACTGATCTGCGTGGAGCCGGGAGCCCGGTCGCCGTACTCCTGAAGGGCCCGCATCAGAACTCCAGCCGCTCGCGCCGGCCCAGTCGCATCACGACGGCGGCGAAGAGCATGGTGACGATGAGCAGCCCGACACCGATCGTGGTCGCGTACCCGGCCTGGGCGTCTCGGAAGGCCGTCTGGTAGACGTACAGCGGCAGGACGGTGGTGGAGTAGTCGGGGCCGCCGGGGCCCACCGTCATGACCTGTACGGCGGTGAAGGCCTCCACGCCGAGCGCCAGGATGCCCATGTAGACCCAGCCGGACTGCACGGTGTCCCAGAGCAGCGGCAGCGTGATCTTGAAGAACGTCGTGATCCGGCTGGCGCCGTCGAGCAGCGCCGCCTCGTAGAAGTCCTTCGGAATGGACGCCATTCCGGCGGAGAAGAGGACGACGAAGAATCCGACCGTCGACCAGATGAGCACCACCATCACGCAGTACAGCGCGAGGTCGGGGTCACCGAGCCAGTCCGGCTGAAGGCTTTTCGCCCCGATGGCCTTCAGCGTCGCGTTCAGCATTCCCGACGTCGGATTGAAAGCGAACTGGAACAGCAGGGCCACGATCACGATCGACAGGACCTGCGGGAAGAAATAGGCGATCTTGTAGAACGAGGAACCCCGCACGCCGGCGATCGCGGCGCCTTTGCGCCGTCGACCGCCGACGTTGAGCATGAAGGCGAAGAAGAGCGCGAGGCCCAGCGTCACCAGCGGCAGCAGCAGCACGAGCAGCACGCTGTGCTGCAAGGACTTCCAGAAGATCTCGTCGTCGAGCATCCGGCTGTAGTTGTCGAAGCCGACCATCTGGAAGTCCGGACTCAGTCCGGTCCAGTCCGTGAACGAGTAGTAGATGGACTGGGCGAAGGGCCAGATGACGAATATGGCGTACAACGCCAGCGGAGCTGCCAGAAACCCCGCGATGAACCGGTACTTGCCGTGCTGCATCGTTTACCGACCCCGATCTCTGAGCGGGTGCCGCCGCTGGTGACGGTGGCTCACTGGTGCTTGTAGTGCTTGATGGACTGGTCCTTGGCCGCGGCGTCCGCGAAGGCCTGAATCTTCTTGATGGTCTCCGCCGGGGTCGCGCGGCCGGCCATCATCTCGCCGATGCCGGCGATTCCGATCTGCTCCTTCTGCAGCTTCACGTACCAGTCCTGCAGCCGCGGGTTGACCACGTTGTCGCCGGCCTTCTTGAGGACGTCGACGCCGGACTGCATGGCGGTGGACAAGGTCAGACCGTCGGTGCCGCCGTTGAAGGCGCTGAGCGACTTGACCGACTTGGTGAAGTTCTTGGAGGAGTCCTCGCTGAGCATGATGCGCAGCTGCTCCATCGCGCCCTCGGGGTTCTTCGCCTTCGCCGGGACGATGAACGGCTCGCCGCCGGAGGCCCAGATGGTGCCGAAGGGCATCTTGTCGGAGGCGTCCAGGCTGGACGGCGCGCCGACCATCATCTTGAAGTCGTCGGGGGTGGTCGGCGCGGCCTCGTTCTCCACCCATGAACCGTTCGGGATGAAGAGCGCCTTGCCCTTGGTCCACTCGGTCTGCGACTGGATGTGGGTCAGGCCGGGCGTGCCCTTGAGGATGTAGCCCTTCTGGAAGAGCTCGTAGTACGCCTCGAAGGCAGCCTTGACGGCCGGGTCCTTCCAGGCGTTCGGCTCCAGGTTGTCGATCTTGTCGAGGACCTCGCGGCCACCGATCTTGCCGATGAAGGGGTAGAGCGAGAAGGGGAGGTAGTAGGGGTACTTGCCGGGGTAGGTCCAGCCGGCGATGCCCTTCTTCTTCGCCTTCGCGCACAGCGCGAGCATGTCGTCCCAGGTCTCCGGGTACGCCGCGTCGAGCTTCTCGAGGTTGGTCTGCGAGTACCAGACGCCGTAGACCGTGTACGCGTAGTACATGATCCAGACGGGGTCGCCGTCGAACTGGCCCATCTCCAGGACACCGGGGCGCAGCGTGTCGCGGACCTTCTTGGCCGGGTCGTCGTAGGACGGGGCGTCCATCAGCGGGGTGAGGTCGAGCAGTTGCTTCTTGCCGACCAGGACACCCATGTCCATCTGCTCGGCGCCTGAGTTGTCGATCAGGTCCGGCGGGGTGCCTCCGTTGAAGCGCGGCTGCAGCTGCGACTGGATCTTCTCGGTCGCGGCGTGCTTGACCTTGGGGGCCTTGGGGAACGCCTCGTTGTACTTCTTCTCGGCGTCGATGGCGTACTGCTCACCGAAACCGCCGTTGAAGATGACGACCTCGAGGCCGGCGGTCTCGTTGACACCGAGCGGGTTCTTCGCGCTCTTGGTGCCCTTCTCGACCTTGTCGTCGGTGCCGCTGTCGCCGCTCGCGCAGGCCGACAGGAAGCTCATCGTGGGAACAGCGATCAGGCCGAGTGCGGCAGAACGCTTGATCACATCGCGACGGCCAAGGCCCTCATTCTTGTGGGCGGAGGTGGATCCCATGCTCAAGTCCTCGCCTTCTCCAGGACTCAGGCGGTGTACCGGTCACCCGTAGTGAATTCGCCTCAGGCGAAGGGCCCCGCCACCGCGGTCAGTTGCGCTTGGGTCGTGCAGATTGCCGGATTTCCAGGTGCAGTGGGGGAGTTTCCAGGAACCGTACAGCGAGCCACCCTCGGCGCCCCACATCCGTCCCCCGGTTCCCCCGTGCCCGCGGACCGTGTGGAACGGCCGTGCGGACGCCGACAGGTATAGTCCACTTGTCGCCAACTGAGCAAGATCGAATGCAGGTTTGAACGGCAGTCTTTCCCGAGTTGAGACCTCGCGGACTCCTCGGCACCGCACGCCCTCACGGCGGAACGTACTTTTCCGCATAATGGCCGATTCGCCCTGCGGGCCCCGCGCAACACCCTTGACACATGCAGTCACTTGACTCCCTACTGGAACCCGCATCGCGTCATGACAACGTTGTCCATTGCATGCCCCCAGGAGGAACGGCTCCGTATGCAGCCCCTACGTGGTCTTCACCAAGGCTCCCGTAAGAGACAAAGCCACTCCGCCGCGGTCCTCGCGGCTTCTCTCGTGCTGGTCGCGGCCGCCCCCACCGCGGCCTTCGCGCAACCGTCCGGACCCTCGCAGAAGCCCCCCGGCGACACGTCGTTCAGCACCTCCTTCGAGGCAGACGAGAAGCAGCCGGACTGGCGCAATACCGTCGAAGAGGACTCCGGCGGAAAGAAGAGGGCATCGGGTGTCGACGGCGGGTTCTCCGCCGGAATTCCGGGCAATGTCACCGATCAGGTCACGGATCTGCGCGCCAGTGGCGAGAACACCGGGGGCGGCGAGGTCAAGGAGAACCTCGTCGACGTGGCGTCCGGCACCAAGTGGCTGGCCTTCGCCCCGTCCGGCTGGGTCGAGTTCGACCTCGTTCAGCCCACCAAGGTCGTGACGTACGCGCTGACTTCGGCCAACGACCACGCCGAGCGCGACCCCAGGGACTGGACGCTCAAGGGTTCCGCCGACGGCAGGACGTGGACGGACCTGGACACCCGGACCGGCCAGACCTTCTCGGAACGTTTCCAGACGAAGTCGTACGACGTCTCGACGGACACGGCGTACCAGCACTTCCGGCTGGAGATCACCCGGAACAACGGCGCTGCGGACGCGCTCCAGCTCGCCGACGTCCAGTTCTCGAACGGGGACACCTCCGCCCCCGCCCCCGACGAGATGCGCACCCAGACCGACCGCGGACCGTCCGGCTCACCCACCGCGAAGTCCGGCGCGGGCTTCACCGGAAAGAAGGCCCTGCGTTACGCGGGCACGCACAAGCCGGACGGCCGCGCGTACTCGTACAACAAGGTCTTCGACGTCGACACGGCCGTCACCAGGAACACGCGGCTCTCCTACCTGGTCTACCCGCAGATGGCCGGGAACGATCTCAGCTACGCGGCCACCCACGTCGCGGTGGACCTGGCCTTCACCGACGGCACCTATCTGAGCGACCTCGGCGCGACCGACAGCCACGGCGGTCCGCTGACCCCCCAAGGCCAGGCGGACGCCAAGCGGCTGTACGTCAACCAGTGGAACAAGGTGGCCTCCTCGATCGGTTCGGTCGCGGCCGGCAAGACCGTCGACCGGATCCTGGTGGCCTACGACTCCCCCAAGGGCCCCTCGAAGTTCCAGGGGTGGATCGACGACATCACGATCGCCCCGCAGGCGCCGGAGAAGCGCAAGGCGCACCTCGCGGACTACGCCTCGACCGTCCGCGGCACGCACTCGAGCGGCGGCTTCTCGCGCGGCAACACCTTCCCCGCGACCGCCGTCCCGCACGGCTTCAACTTCTGGACACCGGTGACCAACGCCGGTTCCACCAGCTGGCTGTACGACTACGCGCGCGGCAACAACGCGGACAACCTGCCCACACTGCAGGCGTTCAGCGCGAGCCACGAGCCGAGTCCGTGGATGGGTGACCGCCAGACGTTCCAGCTGATGCCGTCGGCGGCCTCCGGCACCCCGGACGCCTCCCGCACGGCACGCGCGCTGCCGTTCCGCCACGAGAACGAGACGGCGCGGCCGCACTACTACGGGGTGACGTTCGAGAACGGCCTCCAGGCCGAGATGACGCCCACCGACCACGCGGCACGGATGCGGTTCACCTACCCGGGCGACGACGCGAGCATCGTCTTCGACAACGTGTCCAACGACGGCGGACTCACCCTCGACCCGGAGACCGGCTCCTTCACGGGCTACTCCGACGTGAAGAGCGGCCTCTCCACCGGCGCCACCCGGCTCTTCGTGTACGGCGACTTCGACGCTCCGGTCACCGGCAGCGGGAGGCTGAAGGGCGGCGGCGGTGACGACGTCACCGGCTTCTTCCGCTTCGACGCGGGCAAGGACCGCACGGTCAACCTCCGGCTGGCCACCTCACTGATCAGCGTGGACCAGGCGAAGAAGAACCTCGCCATGGAGCTCCCGGCGAAGACCTCCTTCGACCGGGTGCGGAAGAACGCGCAGAAGGCCTGGGACAGGATCCTCGGCAAGGTCGAGGTCGAGGGCGCGAACGCCGACCAGCTGACCACGCTCTACTCCAGCCTGTACCGCCTCTACCTCTACCCGAACTCGGGCTTCGAGCAGGTCGACGGCAGGAGCACCTACGCGAGCCCCTTCTCGCCGCGGACCGGTGCCGACACACCGACCCGCACCGGCGCGAAGATCGTCGAGGGCGAGGTGTACGTCAACAACGGCTTCTGGGACACCTACCGGACGACCTGGCCGGCGTACTCCTTCCTCAGCCCGGGGCAGGCGGGCAAGATGGTCGACGGCTTCGTCCAGCAGTACAAGGACGGCGGCTGGATCTCCCGCTGGTCCTCCCCCGGGTACGCCGACCTGATGACCGGCACCAGCTCGGACGTCGCCTTCGCCGACGCGTACGTCAAGGGCGTGGACTTCGACGCGGAGGCGGCCTACGACGCGGCGGTGAAGAACGCCACCGTGGCCCCGCCGTCGCCGGGCGTCGGCCGCAAGGGCATGGAGACCTCGGTCTTCACCGGGTACGCCGACACCTCGACGCACGAGGGCCTTTCGTGGTCGCTGGAGGGCTACCTCAACGACTACGGCATCGCGCAGATGGGCAAGGCGCTCTACACGAAGACGAAGAAGGCGCGCTACAAGGAGGAGTCCGCGTACTTCCTCGACCGTGCCCGGAACTACGTGAAGCTCTTCGACGGCAAGGCCGGCTTCTTCCAGGGCAAGAAGGCGAACGGTGACTGGCGCCTGCCCTCGGACCGGTACGACCCGCGGGTCTGGGGCTACGACTACACCGAGACCAACGGCTGGGGCTACGCCTTCACCGCCCCGCAGGACAGCCGCGGTCTGGCCAACCTCTACGGCGGCCGCGACGGCCTCGCCCAGAAACTGGACACGTACTTCGCCACACCCGAGACGGCCGGACCGGAGTTCGTCGGCTCCTACGGCGGTGTCATCCACGAGATGACGGAGGCCCGGGACGTACGGATGGGGCAGTACGGCCACAGCAACCAGGTCGCGCACCACGTCACGTACATGTACAACGCGGCCTCGCAGCCGTGGAAGACGCAGGAGAAGGTCCGCGAGGTCCTCGGCCGCCTGTACACGGGCAGCGAGATCGGCCAGGGCTACCACGGCGACGAGGACAACGGCGAGCAGTCGGCCTGGTTCCTCTTCTCCTCGCTCGGCTTCTACCCGCTGGTGATGGGCAGCGGTGAGTACGCGATCGGCTCGCCGCTCTTCACGAAGACGACGGTGCACCTGGAGAACGGGCGCGAACTCGTCGTGAAGGCGCCGAAGAACAGCGACCGGAACATCTACGTGCAGGGCCTGAAGGTCAACGGCAAGAAGTGGACGTCCACCGCACTGCCGCACGACCTGCTGGCCAAGGGCGGCGTGCTGGAGTTCGACATGGGCGCCGAGCCCTCCGCCTGGGGCACGGGCAAGAACGCGGCCCCGGTCTCCATCACCCAGGACGACAGGGTGCCGGCGCCCGCCGGCGACGTGCTCGCGGGTGACGGCGCGCTCTACGACGACACCTCGGCCACCTCGGCCGCGGTCGGGTCGGTGGACCTGCCGGCCGGGGCCGGCACCAAGGCGCTCAGGTACACGCTGACGTCGGCCGCGGCGGCGAAGGCGCCGAAGGGGTGGGTGCTGCAGGGTTCCTCGGACGGGACGGTCTGGAAGGACCTCGACAAGCGGTCGGGACAGACGTTCGCCTGGGACAAGCAGACCCGGGTGTTCTCCGTGGACAGGCCCGGCGCCTACGCGAAGTACCGGCTGGTCCTGGACGGCACGGCGACGCTGGCGGAGATCGAGCTGATCAGCCAGAAGTAGTCCGTCCGCACGCTCCCTCGGTGCAGAGTGCCCCTTCCGGCGAGGTCCGCCGGGAGGGGCACCGCCGCGTTTCCGGCACCACCGCGTTTCCGGCACCACCGCGTCCGCTACTCCGCCGCGTTCCGGCTCCACCACCCGGTTGCCATCGGCCCGCTGTCTGCCGATCAGGGTACTTCTGACGCTTTTTCAGTGTCTTATCTGACTTTTACGGTGATCCATGGCAAGCCTTAAGCGATCAGGTGATCAGTACGACAATCATCTCGGCTTGAAGGAGCCCTTCATGCGCATTTCCGCTTCCGTCCGCTCCCGCGGCGTTCGCACGGGCACCACGGTGGCCGCAGCGGTCGCCGTAGCCGGCGCCACCCTCGCCGGAGCTCCCGCCGCCTACGCCGCCCCCGGCGACAGCGGCAACATCGACGTCACCTCGGTCGGCTGGCACTCGCGCGGTGACCGCGACGGCGTCGAGGTCTGCAAGTTCGTGCTCGCGGCGAGCAACTTCGAGTCGCTTCCCGCCGTCCCCTGGACGATCACCGAGCAGCCTCCGACCGTCCCGCCGGGCGACACGCTGCTCGGCACCCTGCCGCTCATCAACGGCGCGGCGCGCAGCCAGGAGTACCTGCTCCCGGAGGGCACCTACCAGCTGGTGTGGGTCGTCCCGGCGGGCCCGAAGCAGAAGAGCTTCGAGGTCGACTGCTCCAAGCGCGGCCAGGGCGGCAGCCGCGGGGACGGCGGCGACCGGACCAGCGAGCGGGGCTCGTCGTCGGAGGCGTCAGCCGAGAAGGAGTACGACAAGCCGTCCGGCGCGGTGCCCGCGGGCGGCGGCGGTGTCCCGGACATGGAGAGCGTGAGCTCCGAGAGCGACTCGAACGTCGGGACCACGGCCGCGCTGGTCGCCGGGGCCGCGGGAGTCGCCGGCCTGGTCATGGTCCGACGGACCGCACGTCGCCGTGCCCGTGGCGAGGCATAACGCCCGCTGCCGACGGCGACGACGACGAGGACCGAGTCGCGCATGCCGTCTCACCATGACGCTGTGCGTGACGTCCTCACTGGTGACCGGCATCGCCTGGATGTCCTCGGACTCCTCCGAGGACACCCCGTCGGTCACCGCCGCCCGCGGCACCGACGCCGCGGGCGGCGGGCAGGCGCCGTTCCGCCGGGCACCGCACAAGCCGCAGGAGCACGTACCCGCCTCGCACGCGCCCCTGGTGCACTCCCGCCCGCTGAAAGTCGCCATTCCCGCCATCTTCATCGAGGCCCCGGTCGTCGGCCTCGGCCTCGACGCGAAGGGGCGGCTCGGGGCGCCTCCGCTCAGCAAGCCGAAGCTGGCCGGCTGGTTCGAGAAGGGCCCCTCCCCGGGCGAAGCGGGCACGGCCCTGCTCGTGGGCCACCGGGACACGAAGACGGGGCCGGCGATCTTCCTCAACCTGAACGCGCTGCGCCGGGGGGACAAGGTCACGGTGACACGGGCGGACAGGAAGACCGCGGTGTTCACGGTCGACACGGTGAAGACGTACACGAAGGACGAGTTCCCCGACGAGAAGGTGTACGGGGCGACCGGGCGGCCGGAACTGCGGCTGCTGACGTGCGGGGGACGCTTCGACAAGAAGGCGGGCTACTCGGCGAACGTGGTCGTCTTCGCCCATCTCACGTCGCTGAAGAAGGCGGTCTGATCCCGCCTCGCGGTCCGATTCCGTCTCGCGGTCCGATTCCGTCTCATGGGCTCCGGCCGGTACCTCGGGGGCAGAGGTACCGGCCGTCCGCGCTGCCGTGTCTGCGGGCTATCCGACCGTGCAGCCGAGTTGTAGCACCGGGTCCGCCGCGCCGCCCTCGGAGACGTATCCGAAGGTGGTGGATTCACCGGGATCCAGCGACCCGTTCCAGTCCGCGTTGTGGACCATCACCGCCTGCCCCTGGGTCGTCATCGCACCGTTCCAGAGACTGGCCACCCTCTGACCTGCGGGCTGCGTCCACTCCACCATCCAGCCCAGCATCGGCACCGTACCGGAGTTGGTGACGGTCACCTGGGACTGGTAACCGCCGTCCCAGCTGCCGGTGGTGCTACGCGTCGCGGTGCACGCGCCGGGCGGGGGCTCGGTCGGGGTGGTGGACCCCTCCTTGACGCCCGTCACCTCTCCGTTGCCGCCGTCGAAGACCACGTCGGAGCAGGAGTAGAAGGTCTCCTGACTGTCGGAGCGCTGCCACACCATGTAGATGATGTGGCGGCCGTCCTTGCCGTCCGGCAGTGCGCCGGACCATCGGTAGTCGGCCTCGACGGTACCGGGGGTGCCGTTGAGCGGCGGGTGGTCGACGGAAAGGAAGGGGGTCTCCTCCATGTCGTCCCAGGTGAGCGGCTGCGTCGGGTCGAAGCCGTCCTCGGTGATGTAGACGTAGAACCAACCCGGGTGCGCCGCCCACGCGTTGTACGAGAAGTCGATGGTCGCCCCCTCGGTCAGGTGGGTCACCGGCCAGTCGCCGCGGGCCTGGTCGAACCCGGTGAAGTTGGTGTTGCCGCCGCTGCACAGCTGTCCGTCGGGCACGAAGCCGCGGGTACGGCCGGCGCCGTCCGAGCGCAGCACGGAGAACCAGTTGTAGAACGGAGTGGTCCCGCTCTGCTGCGCGGCGCCCTTGCACGCGGGGTTCACGGGCTTGATCTCACCGGTGTCGGTGAGCCCGTCCTGCCAGCACAGGAAGGTACGGCTGGCGGGCTTCATCGGGGTGCCGTGCGCTTCGGCCGTCTCCCCCGCCGTGACGACGAGCCCGAGGGCGGGGACGGTGGTGAGGAGGGCGAGCAGGGTGAGGAGTAGGGCTCTGCGGCGGGTGCCCGCCAGTAATCGGTGCCTGGACAGATGGATCACGATGTACGTCCCTTCGCTGCGGCGCCGGGTGGGGCCGGAATGCGATGCAAGCTTGGGAGCGCTCCCATAATCGGAGGCTAGCGCCGACCTCACATCATGTAAACGCCGCACACAGAAAGGCTTTCCCACTCGTCCGAGTGAGTTCAACGGGCGTGCCGCATACGGGGGCGGGGTAACCGCTCGCTTCCGGTCCATGCCACTGTCGAAGGACCTGGCCCCTTACGCGAACCCCCGTGCCTTCTACGGGGCGGAGTTGCGCCGCCTCAGGGACGCGGCGGGGCTGTCACAGAACGAGCTGGGCGAGCGGGCGTTCTGCTCGGGGACGTACATCGGGCTCTTCGAGGCGGCCGAGCGGCGCCCGCAGGTGGACCTTTCCCAGAGGTTCGGTGAACTGCTGTGCAGCGGCGGGCATTTGCAGCGACTGAGCCTGCTGGCCCGGCAGTCGAATTTGACGCGGGCCATGGCACTCTCACCGGATGCCTCGCAGGTCATGCTCGAATCCGCAGCGAAGGAGCACGCACCTCATGGGAACCGCCCCTGATCCGCGCACGGTGGTCTGGCGTAAGTCGTCCTACAGCAACGGGGAGGGCGGCAGCTGCCTCGAGGTCGCCGACGCCTTTCCCGGTCTCGTCCCCGTACGCGACAGCAAGACTCCCGAGGGCCCCACGCTCACCTTCGGCGCCGCCCACTGGACGCGCTTCGTCGAGGCTCTCAGGGCCGGCTCGCTCTGAAGCGGGTCAGGCGATCGCGTGGAACAGCTTCTCCGGCAGGGCCATGTTCAGCGCGGTGACGACCGGCTTGTCGTGTTCCTTGCCGAGGCGGGAGACCGCCCCGGTGGCGAGCTGGAAGAGCGCCCCGCTCGCGGGCGTCAGCCGCAGGTAGCGCGCGGTGAGCACGCGCAGGAAGTGCGAGTGCGCGACCAGCACGATGTCGGCCTCGCCGAGACGGGACGCGGCCGCACGGACCTCCGCCAGGATCCGGTCGGCCCGGTCGCCCACCTCCTGCGGGCTCTCCCCCGGGTGCTCCTCGGGGCCTGCGGCGACTCCGTCGGTCCAGAGGTTCCAGTCGGGGCGGGTGCGGCGGATCTCGACCGTGGTGATGCCCTCGTAGGCCCCGTAGTCCCACTCCCGCAGGTCCGGGGTCTCCCGGGGCGCGGCCAGTCCCGCCAGTTCGGCGGTACGCCGGGCGCGCAGGTAGGGGCTGACCAGGGTGAGGCCGATCTCCCGTTCGGCGAGGAGCGGCACGAGGGCGCGGGCCTGCCGCTCGCCGAGCTCGGTCAGGGGCAGGTCGGTCCAGCTCGTATGCTGCCCGGACCGGGACCATTCGGTCTCGCCGTGCCGGATCAGGATCAACTCACCCATGGGTGCTTCCGCTCTGTGCGCCGTATGCGAACGTGTGTGCCGCTGGTGCCAACCTGCCGGCCCACGATCGCATTCCCCCGGGCCCCGGAGGACAAGGCTCGCCCCGACAGAGCGACCCGAGCCTACGGCTCCGCGCGACGCCGCCCGCGGGAGGCCGCCGGAGTGTCACAGGGCGACCGGGTGAGCGGGTGTTCCGCCCGGTTCGTCCATCGGCGTCGCTCGGGGCGACGTCCCCGGCAGGCGGCTGGACCGCCGTCGTCACGGCGCTCCGGCTGCCTGCCCGGGGGCGGGTTCAGCGGCTGACGGCCGTCAGTCCCTCCTCGCCGACCACCGTGACCGTGTACGGCCGGTCCGTGTCCGCCGTGACCCGGACCTCGCCGCCCTCGCGGACCACCTCGTACGTCGCCGCCACCGCGCCCGTGCGGTCGGGGACCGTCACCGTGCGGGTGAAGTCGCCGGTGCCCGCCGGGGCGAAGACACGCAGTTCCAGGCCGTCCAGCCACTCGCCGTCCGGGCGGGACTCGTCCGCGCCCAGCGGCAGGACCGCGCCCTGGCGGACCAGGAGGGGCAGGCTGTCGAAGCCGTGGATCTCGCGGCGCCAGGCGGGACCGGTCACCGTGTCGCCGGTCAGCAGACGGGTCCAGGTGCCCTCGGGGACGTAGTACTCGACCTGACCGTCCTCGGTGAAGACCGGCGCGACGAGGACGTCCGGGCCCAGCAGGTACTCGCGGTCCGCCGTGCGGGCCGTCGGGTCCTCGGGGAACTCCAGCAGCAGGGGCCGCATGGTCGGCACGCCCGTGCGGTGGGCCTCGACCGCGGCGCCGTACAGGTACGGCATGAGGCGGTGCTTCAGCCGGGTGAACTGCCGGGCCACGTCCACCGCTTCGTCACCGAACTCCCACGGCACGCGGTACGAGGACGAGCCGTGCAGCCGGCTGTGCGAGGAGAGCAGGCCGAAGGCGAGCCAGCGCTTGAAGACCGCCGGGTCGGGGGTGCCCTCGAAGCCGCCGATATCGTGGCTCCAGAACCCGAACCCGGACAGGGACAGCGAGAGGCCGCCGCGCAGGGATTCGGCCATGGCCTCGAAGGAGGACCAGCAGTCGCCGCCCCAGTGGACCGGGTACTGTTGGCCGCCGGCCGTCGCCGAGCGGGCGAAGAGGACGGCCTCACCCTGGCCTCGCTCGGTCTCCAGGAGTTCGAAGACGGCCTTGTTGTAGAGGTGCGTGTAGTAGTTGTGCATGCGCTCCGGGTCGGAGCCGTCGCGCCAGACGACGTCGGTGGGGATGCGCTCACCGAAGTCGGTCTTGAAGCCGTCGACGCCCTGGTCGAGGAGGACCTTCAGCTTGGCCTGGAACCACGCGGTGGCCTCGGGGTCGGTGAAGTCGACCAGCGCCATGCCGGCCTGCCACTTGTCCCACTGCCAGATGTCCCCGCCGGGCGTCTCGACGAAGTACCCCTTCTCCGCGCCCTCTTCATAGAGGGGGCTCTTCTGCCCGATGTAGGGGTTGATCCAGACGCAGATCTTCAGGCCCTTGTCCTTGAGCCGGGAGATCATGCCCTCCGGGTCGGGGAAGACGGCCGGGTCCCACTCGAAGTCGCACCACTGGTACTCGCGCATCCAGAAGCAGTCGAAGTGGAAGACGCTCAGCGGGATGCCGCGCTCGGCCATGCCGTCGACGAAGGAGGTGACGGTGGCCTCGTCGTAGGCCGTGGTGAACGACGTGGTGAGCCAGAGCCCGAACGACCAGGCCGGCGGGAGGGCGGGGAGGCCGGTAAGGGCGGCGTACCTGGACAGCACCTCCTTCGGCGTGGGGCCCGCGACGACGAAGTACTCAAGGGTCTGGTCCTCGACGCTGAACTGCACCTGGCCGACGGCCTCCGAGCCCACCTCGAAGGAGACCTTGCCGGGGTGGTTGACGAAGACGCCGTAGCCGCGTGAGGAGAGGTAGAACGGGATGTTCTTGTACGCCTGCTCGCTGCTCGTGCCGCCGTCGGCCTGCCAGATGTCGACGACCTGGCCGTTCTTCACGTACGGAGTGAAGCGTTCGCCGAGGCCGTGGACGGTCTCCCCCACGCCGAGGGCGAGCTGGGCGACCATGTGGTGGCTGCCGTCGGGGACGGTCGCGAAGGCGGTGCCCTTGCGGCCCGCGGAGGTCAGAAGCCGTCCGTCACCGTCGAGGAACTCCAGGCCGAACGTGCCCTCGGTGGGGACGCGCAGGGTGAGCGGCCCGCTGGTCAGCTCCGCGGTCGCGCCCTCGGTACGGGTGGTGGCGGCGGACCGGGCGGCCGCGCCCGGCAGCTCGAAGTCGGGCCCCTTGCCACGCCTGCCCGCGTGGTGGGTGAGACGCACGGCGATGACGCCCTCGGCGGGCGCGTAGGCGTCCACGGTGATCAGCGGCGCGTTCAGCGTGTCACCGCGGCGCTCGACGCGTTTCACGGCGGCGTAGGCGGCGAGACGGTCGTCCTCCAGGCGGACGTCGCGGACTTCGGTGGCGTAGGAGGCGTGCACACCGTTGCGCAACTGCCAGAAGCCGTCGGTGAACTTCATGGGGGTGGTCCTTCATCCGTCTCGGAAGTACGGGAGTCGGAGGTTCTGGGATGCGGGACGTCAGTGCGGCTGCGGTCAGCGCGGCGGCGGGTCCCCTCGATTTTGATCGTACACAAAACAAATGCCACCGCCAGGATCGGTGCACGACAGGAACAGCCGGATTGCCCGGATACCGCGAGCTTCACCACCCATGCCCGATCGGCCCCGATGGCGCCACGTGAGCGATACGTCACGGAAACGGTCTAGAAACCCCCGGCCGGATGGAGTATTAGTACTGCAAGCAAACAAATAGGCGGGGCGGCAGAGCTGCCGCCCGGGCCTTCGGCGACAAGAGGCTGATCAATGTCGGACCGTTTCACCCCCACCCCCGCGGACAGGTTCACCTTCGGTCTCTGGACCGTGGGCTGGCGTGGCAACGACCCGTTCGGCGAGCCGACCCGG
>NZ_JBIRTB010000013.1:0-208282 GCF_044334475.1 Streptomyces sp. NPDC020780
TCTATCAGACTCTTTCGTGTCCGATTCCCGGTCGAAGCGGGTGTGCTTTCCAGTTCTTCGCTTTCGCGTTTCCCTTTCCGGCGATTCCGACTCTATCAGATCCTTTCGGGCCTGATTCCCAGTCAGCGGGGTCCGTCTTCCCGGCCGTTGGGCCGTTCCGACGAGTGAGACTTTAGCGGAATCCCCGGCCCCGAAGCTAATCGGGTCACCTTCGAACGCTGATTCCCCATTCCGCACATGCACACAGAAAGACATGCGACAGCTGTCGCGTGTTTCGAGTGGTTACTGCGGAATGGCTGTCCGGGGACCGACCGGGGTCGGCACTCACGTCGGACAACTCGGAGCACACTACGGATCGGATCCGGCCGTGTCAACCTACGGGCGGCCGTCCGGTCGGCCGCCGACTGCGCGGAAGGCCGGCGGGTAGTCGCCTGCACTCTGGCCGGGAGCGGCCCGAGGTGCCGGCGCCCGGGGAGCTCGCTGCCGAAGCCCGCCCTGCGCGCCACCTCCGGGCCGGGCAGGTCGGTCCGCGCCAGCAGCTTCTGTGCGGGGACCACCCGCTGGGCGACGAGCCGGCGCAGCGGGGTCGTCGCCCAGCGGGTGGCCCGAAGGGGCGGGCGAAGATGGGCCGCCATCCCCGCGTGCACGGCGAGCCCTGCTCCTGTGCGGGGTTCCGCCGGATGGGCGAGCGGATGCGCACGTACGGCCGTGAGGGTGTCCGCCTCCGGGGTCGGTCCGCGGGGGTGGGGTGCTGGATGAACTGTGCCTGCGTGCCCCTACGGGACGGGTCGGTGAGCGTCGACGCCCGAACGTCCCAGCCGTTTCGGCTCCGTGCGCCGTAGGCACCGGTGGGGGGCAGAGGTGGTTCCGGCGGTCGTTCCGCCGATGTCCAGCGGGTGTCCTCCTGGACGAGGAGGCCGTTCCGCACCACGGTGGCTCCCAGGTTCCCTGCGCCCAGCAGCTCGGCAGGTTCCAGCGGGTGACGGCCCGACGGCCGTCCATGAACCCTGCCTGGGCGAGGGCGAACCCGCCGGGGCAGAGCTGCGCGGACCGGGGTGGTCGCGGGTGTCAGGGGGTCGTCCAGGCCGGGGACTGGGACCAGGAGCAGGACGGTCGGGGCCATCCAGGCCGGCGACGGTCGGGGGTGAGGGCCAAGCCCCCGCGTGGGCGCACGGCGCGGACGGTATGGCCCGAACCCGCCGCCGTGTCCCTGCACGGCGGCGGGTTCGCGAGCGTGGTGCGCGGCGAGGAGTGACCGGCCGCGCCGGGGACGGCGGTCAGCCGTTGCCGGAGGCCAGTTCGCGGCTGCGGTCGCGGGCCGCCTCCAGGGCGGCGATGAGAGCGGCCCGGACGCCGTGGTTCTCGAGTTCCCTGATGGCGCTGATGGTGGTGCCGGCGGGGCTGGTGACGGCCTCGCGGAGTTTCACCGGGTGCTCGCCGCTGTCCCTGAGCATGATCGCGGCGCCGATGGCGGCCTGGACGATCAGGTCGTGGGCCTGTGCCCGGGGAAGGCCGAGCAGGATTCCCGCGTCGGTCATGGCCTCCACGAGGAAGTAGAAATAGGCGGGCCCGGAACCGGAGAGCGCGGTCGCCGCGTCCTGCTGTGATTCCGGCACCCGGAGCGTCTTGCCCACGCCGCCGAAGATGGCGTCGGCGTGGGCCAGGTGCTCGGCGGTGGCGTGGCTGCCCGCGGAGATGACGGACATGCCCTCGTCCACGAGGACGGGCGTGTTCGGCATGACGCGTACGACGGGGGTTCCCGCGGTGAGGCGGTCCTCGATGAACGCGGTCGTGATGCCGGCGGCCGCGCTGATGACGAGGCGGTCGGCGGCGACGTGCGGGGCGAGTTCGTCCAGGAGCCGGCCCATGTCCTGGGGCTTCACCGCGAGGATGAGGATGTCGGCGGACTTCGCCGCCTCCGCGTTACTGACGGACTCGACGCCGTAGCGGGTACGGAGCTCCTCGGCCCGCTCGGAGCGGCGGGTGGTGACCAGCAGGTCGGATGCGCGCCAGCCCGCCCGGATCATGCCGCTGAGCAAGGCCTCGCCGATCTTCCCTGTGCCGAGGACTGCGACTGTCTGGGTCATGCGGTTCATCCTCCGGGTGGCGGTAATCGTCGTGGCCGCCATCCTCGCACCGGCCCGTCAGCCGGTGCGGCGGCGGAGGGTGGCCGCTCCGAGGCAGAGGACGAGCAGGGCACAGCCCGCGACGATCAGGATGTCGCGGTAGAAGTCGGCGGTGGCGGCCGTGTGGGTCAGGACCTGGTTCATGCCGTCGACGGCGTACGACATCGGCATGACGTCCGAGATCGCTTCGAGGACGGGGTGCATCCGGTCGCGCGGGGTGAACAGGCCGCACAGGAGCAACTGCGGGAAGATCACGGCCGGCATGAACTGGACCGCCTGGAACTCGGAGGCGGCGAAGGCCGAGACGAACAGGCCGAGTGCGGTGCCCAGGAGCGCGTCGAGCAGGGCGACGAGCAGGAGGAGCCAGGGTGATCCGATGACGTCCAGGCCGAGGACCCACACCGACAGGGCGGTTGCCAGGAGCGACTGGACGACGGCGACGGCGCCGAACGCCAGCGCGTACCCGGCGATCAGATCGCCCTTCCGCAGGGGCATGGCGAGCAGCCGTTCGAGGGTGCCCGAGGTGCGTTCGCGGAGGGTCGCGATGGAGGTCACCAGGAACATGGTGATCAGCGGGAAGATTCCCAGCAGTGAGGCGCCGACGGAGTCGAAGGTCTGCGGGCTGGCGTCGAAGACGTAGCGGAGCAGCGTGATCATCAGGACGGGGACGATCAGCAGCAGCGCGACGGTGCGGGGGTCGTGACGGAGCTGGCGCAGGACGCGGGCGGCGGTGGCCAGGGTGCGGGCGGGGCTCACGGCAGTGGCGGCGGTGTTCATCGGGTCGGCTCCTCGCGGATGGTGGCGGCCTCGTCGACGAGGTGGAGGAAGGCTTCCTCGACGGTGGCGGAGCCGGTCCGGGCGCGCAGCGCCTCGGGGGTGTCGTCGGCGAGGATCTCGCCCTCGCGCATGAGCAGCAGCCGGTGGCACCGCTCGGCCTCGTCCATCACGTGTGACGAGACGAGGATCGTCGTACCCCGCTCGGCGGCGAGGGCGTGGAAGAGGTTCCACAGGTCCCGGCGGAGTACGGGGTCGAGGCCGACGGTCGGTTCGTCGAGTACCAGCAGTTCCGGCGTGCCCAGCAGGGCGACGGCGAGCGAGACGCGGCTGAGCTGGCCGCCGGAGAGGTGTCCGGCGAGGGCATCCGTGTGGGAGGTGAGGTCGACGTCCTGGACGGCGCGGCTGACCGCGTCCCGGCGGGACGCGGCGTGATCGCGGCCGGGCCGCAGTACGGCCGCGAAGTAGTCCAGGTTCTGCCGGACCGTGAGGTCGGAGTAGACCGAGGGGGCCTGGGTGACGTAGCCGACGCGGGGTCGCAGGCCGGAGTGTCCGGCGGGGCTGCCCAGGACGCGGAGGGTCCCGGTGACGTTGGCCTGGGTGCCGACGACGGCCCGCATGAGCGTGGACTTGCCGCAGCCCGAGGGGCCGAGGAGGCCGGTGATCCTGCCCGGCTCGACGGTGAAGTCGAGGCCGCGCAGGACGGTCCGGTCACCTCGTACGACGGTGAGTGCGCGGGCCTCGACGGCTCCCGCGTCCGCGACGACCGAGTAATTCATCATGTGATGAATATGGTCCTGCCGAGGCGCCGCGTCAAGGGATCCGCAGGGACGGTTCCGGGCGAGGCATCACCGGCCGGACGCCATGGAGAACCCCGTGCCGCACACGACGGACACGCGGTCGCGGACGCGGGAGGTACGAGGGGTGGCGGCGGAAGTCCGCTCGGGGCGCTCGACCTTGCCGGTCGGAACAGCGGCGCGGACAGGGGAAACACCGGAGGGGCCATCAGCCACCCGGAGAACATCCGACACTCCGCATCACGTCGTCACGATGCTCGGTCCGTCGACGGCGTCAAGAACCTGGACGGGACGGAGAGGCCGCTCCTCCTGGTCCGGGACCCCGCGCGCGGCGCCCCCTCGGCAAACCGAGTGAGAGCAGCTCGACCCGGTATCCGGGTTCCGCGCCCCAGCGCGTGGCCGTGTCGAACACGCCTGTCAGGCAGGAGATGTCGAGCAGCTCGGTGTCCGGGTAACCGATCACGACCACACGGCGCATCAGCGACCACTGGCGCCCGGAAGACAGGGATCACAGGATTCCAGACACAGTCCGCGCGACGGCCGCTCACCCCGGCAAAGCTGGTGGCATGACAACGACCAGGACCATCGCGTTCGTGCTCTACCCCGGCCTGCCCTCGACTTCGTCGGGCCGCTCCAGGTCATCAGCGCCTTGCAGGAACTCGGACTCGCCTTCGAGGCCGTCACGGTGGCAGCGGCCCGCCAGCCGCTGCCGACGGACAGCTCGGTGTCCGTAACCGCCTCCCACACCGTCACGACGCCTTGAGCACCGCCGCCACGATCGGCCCCGCCGAATCGCCGCCGAGGCCGCCCTGGAGGACCAGGCCGGCGGCGGCCACGCCGCCACGGCAGGCGGTGAACCAGCCGTTGGGTGTGGCCTGGCCGTCGACCTCGGCGAAGCCGGTCTTCGCGCCGTACGCGCACACGGCCGGCGTTGACGAACTCCTCGAACGGCTCCGAGCCGCCGGCTGAGGCTCCGCCACCGACTTCCGGCTCCTGCTTGCGAAGTTCGAACGCATGGCCGTGAATGTGCCCCGGCCGCCCGCTGGCGATCCTCCCTCGCGACGAGTGAAGGCCAGGGCTGTACGCGCCCTCAGCCCCTCGACGGCGGCTTCTCACCAGGGCGGGCCGACTGCTCAGGCTTGAAGATCAACTCATTGCCCCTTCGGCTCGTATCTGGGTCACACCCGTTCTACCTGCGGCCGGGGCGCTTGCCCTTGGTGTTCCTGCGGGCCGCCGGGTTGCCGGTGCGGGTCGAGCGGCGCTTGACGTACTGGGCCATCGCCGTCTCGTACTCCGTACGCCGCAGCTTCTCGCCCGGTGCCTCGGTGAAGGAGCGGAAGAAGTAGGCGAGCAGCGAACCGACGAAGCCGATCGACTTGAGGCCGCGCAGCCGGTCCTCGCCGGACGGGTCCGCGGGGCGGCGGCCGAAGCCCTCCCAGGTCCTGCGGAAGGCGATGGCACTGCAGACGGCGAACATCAGCACGACGAGCATGCCGACGAAATCTCCGACTTCGGCGATCTCCAGCCCCTGGTACGCGAAGCGGAGTACGAAGCACGACGCCACCGCGGCCACGAGGGAGCCCGCGGTGACCCCCGCTCGGCGCAGTGCGTAGCCGCCGTCGTGGTCGACCCAGGTCGTACCGAAGAAACGGAGAGGTTCGGGCTGAGGCCCCGGTGCCGTGCCGCCGCCGGAGGTCGTGCCGGATGCTTCGCTGTTCTCGCTCACGGGGTCGATTATCCCCGGGCGGGAGGCGGTCGTGCCCGTCGCGGCGCGGCGCGACGCAGCCGTCACCGTCCGTGGGGAGACAGGCGTCCCCGAGGTCATGGGCTTCGGGCTCTCCCGGCCGCCGGCCCGGGACCGCAGCGGCGCTGCCGACGGCGCCTGCCGCCCGGTGGTGTCCGGGCCGCCGACGCGGAAGCGGCGGCCCGGGCGGCCGCGGTCGGGAGCGGCGAGGTCCCGCGGGGCCGCCGCCTTCCTGCCGTGGCGGGCCCGGCCGGCGGTCCCGCGCGGCGCGACACCTTCCCGCTCCCCCGCTCCCCCGCGGGTCACGCGCTGTACTGCGTCGCGGGCGGCTCAGGGGCGGTGGGCCCCGCCCTCCCACGACGTCGGGGGCGGGGCCCGGCCGGGAAGGTCAGGCGTCAGCCGAGTCCGGAGACGTCGCGGACCGCGCCGCGGTCGGCACTGGTGGCCATCGCCGCGTAGGCGCGCAGGGCCGCCGAGATCTTGCGCTCGCGGTTCTTCGGCGTGTAGACGCCGTTCAGGGCCGCGCGGCGGGTGGCGAGCTCCGCGTCGGGGACGAGGAGTTCGATGGAGCGGTTCGGGATGTCGATGCGGATCCGGTCACCGTCCTCGACCAGCGCGATCGTGCCGCCGGACGCCGCCTCGGGCGAGGCGTGCCCGATGGACAGGCCCGACGTGCCGCCGGAGAAACGGCCGTCGGTGACGAGCGCGCAGGCCTTGCCCAGGCCGCGGCCCTTCAGGAACGACGTCGGGTAGAGCATCTCCTGCATGCCGGGGCCGCCGCGCGGGCCCTCGTAACGGATGACGACGACGTCGCCCTCCTTGATCTCCTTGCGGAGAATCTTGTCGACGGCGTCCTCCTGGGACTCGCAGACGACGGCCGGACCCTCGAAGGTCCAGATCGACTCGTCGACGCCCGCCGTCTTCACGACGCAGCCGTCCTCGGCGAGGTTGCCCTTGAGGACGGCCAGGCCGCCGTCCTTGGAGTACGCGTGCTCCAGGTCGCGGATGCAGCCGCCGGCCGCGTCCATGTCGAGGGTGTCCCAGCGCTCGGACTGCGAGAAGGCGGTCGCGGAGCGGACGCAGCCGGGAGCCGCGTGCCAGAGCTCGACGGCCTCGGGCGACGGGGAGCCGCCGCGGATGTCCCAGTTCTTCAGCCACTCGGCGAGGGTGTCGGAGTGGACCGCGTGCACGTCCTCGTTGAGGAGACCGCCGCGGTGCAGCTCGCCGAGGAGGGCGGGGATGCCACCGGCCCGGTGGACGTCCTCCATGTAGTACGTACCGCCGGGGGCGACGTTGGGGGCGACCTTCGACAGACAGGGGACGCGGCGGGAGACCTCGTTGATGTCGTCGAGGTCGTAGTCCAGCTCGGCCTCCTGCGCGGCGGCGAGCAGGTGCAGGATCGTGTTGGTCGAGCCGCCCATGGCGATGTCGAGCGCCATGGCGTTGTCGAACGCGGCGCGGGTGCCGATGGAGCGCGGCAGGACCGTCTCGTCGTCCTGCTCGTAGTAGCGCCTGGTGATCTCGACGACTGTGCGGCCGGCCTCCTCGTACAGCGCCTTGCGGGCGGTGTGGGTGGCGAGGACCGAGCCGTTGCCGGGAAGCGAGAGGCCCAGGACCTCGGTCAGGCAGTTCATCGAGTTGGCGGTGAACATGCCGGAGCAGCTGCCGCAGGTGGGGCAGGCGTTCTCCTCGATGCGGAGGATGTCCTCGTCGGAGATGCTCTCGTCGACCGCGTCGCTGATCGCGTTGACCAGGTCGAGCTTGCGGACGGTGCCGTCCACGAGGGTGGCCTTGCCGGCCTCCATCGGACCGCCGGAGACGAAGACCGTGGGGATGTTGAGGCGCATGGCGGCCATCAGCATGCCCGGGGTGATCTTGTCGCAGTTGGAGATGCAGATCAGGGCGTCGGCGCAGTGGGCCTCCACCATGTACTCGACGCTGTCCGCGATGAGGTCGCGGGAGGGCAGGCTGTAGAGCATGCCGTTGTGTCCCATGGCGATGCCGTCGTCCACCGCGATGGTGTTGAACTCGCGGGGCACCGCGCCCGCCGCCTTGATCGCCTCGGAGACGATCCGGCCGACCGGGGCGAGGTGGGTGTGACCGGGGACGAACTCCGTGAAGGAGTTGGCCACCGCGACGATCGGCTTGCCGATGTCCTCGCTCGCTACACCGGACGCGCGCATCAGGGCGCGGGCGCCCGCCATGTTGCGGCCGTGGGTGACAGTGCGGGACCTCAGCTGGGGCATCGTCGCTCGCTCCTTCGACAGAAAAGACTGCCTCCGAGCGTACGCCTCTCGTGCCAAGATCTGGACATGCTGTCCGGAATGCGGGACAGGATGCTCAGCGGGCGGGCAGGGCCGACGCCCCGCCCGTTCCCTGCCGCCGCGCGTTCACACCGCCGGAAGCGCCAGCACGCGTCGCCCGTGGAGCACGGCCAGCCGTTTGCCGCCGGCGACCACGTACCACGGGTCTATCGACCCCGAGCCGTCGTTGTACGTCCAGCGGAGGGTGCCGCTGCGCACGTCGTAGGCCTGGACGCCGCCGTTCTCGTCGAACTCCGTCGCCGCGTACAGAGTGTCCCCGACCTGGGCGAACTGCAGCGGGACCGAGACCTCGCCCAGATCGGCGTTGTGCCACCGCCGCTTGCCGGTGGCGGGATCGACGGCCCAGAGGGCGTGGGCGCTGTCCGAGGCGTAGAGCACGCCGTCGAGAACGGTCGGGCCGTTGAACGTGCCGAACTCCTCGGTCTCCAGGGCCCAGCGCTCGGCACCGTCGTCGAGCGCGAACGAGCGCAGGTGCCGGCCGTCGGCGACGTACACCGCACCGTCGTGGGCGGCGATCCTGTCCCAGTTGGACCTGCTGATCTTCTTCGTCCACAGCTGCCGTCCGGTCGCGGTGTCGCGGACGGTCAGGTTCTCGTGGTGGTCGGTGTAGACGAGGCGGTCGCCCAGCACCGTGGGGGTGATTCCGTACTCCTCGGTCCCGGCGTCCCGCTGCTCGTTCCAGACGGCCTTGCCCGTACGGATGTCGACGGCGGCGATCACGTTCCGCCGGGAGCTGAGGTCCTTCTCCAGAATGCCCGCCAGCACGTACACGCGTTCGGTGTCAGCGCCGATGGGCCGGGGCTGGGAGTACGCGCCGTCCAGGCGGCTGCGCCATGTCTCCTTGCCGGTGGCCGGGTCGAGACCCACGAGGTCGCCGTCGTACTCGCCGCTGGCCAGATAGAGCGTGTCCCCACCCATGATCAGCCGCGCACCCGGCTGGGCGGCACCCGGCAGCGACCACAGCTTCTCGCCGGTGGCGAGGTCCCGTGCCGTCAACGGGTCGTCGGCGATCAGCACCACGTCCCCCACGACCGCCAGCACCTCGTCGCTGCCGAGGGAGCCCACCCCGGCGGCCTCCTGCCACAGGGCACGGGGGGCGCGCCCGGCCGGCGGAGTCGTGAACGCGTCCCCGCCGCCCTTGCCGCCCCCGCCGGGCTTCGGCTTCCCCGTGCCGCCGGAGGCACCGGTCTCCTCGGGGCCGCACGCCGCGGTCACCGCTCCCACCAAGGCGAGGCCCAGCCCCGCGCCGGCCATCCTCAGCAGCCGTCGGCGGGGCATGGCGCCGTCTGCGGCGTACCCGTCCGGCGTGCGTATGTTCCGAGTCGTCACGGTTCGTCTCCCACCATCGTCTTCACCCCGAGCGGTCCGGCTCACGGGTCCCGGACAGCCAACCATCGGTATCCGGCCATGACGGCGCCTGATACCGACTCGCGACAACGTTGTGAAACGACCGGCACAGCGGTCACACAGGCAGGACCGCTGTCATGCGCCGGCCAGATACCGCTGGATCGTGGGGGCCACCATCGCGATGATCTTCTCCGGGTCGGCCGACGCCAGCGGTTCCGCCCGGATGACGTAGCGCAGGATCGCGATGCCGATCATGTGGGAGGCCGCGAGTTCCGCGCGGAAAGTGGGGTCCGGTACGTCGAGCTCCGCCGCGATCCGCTCCAGCAGCCGGCGCAGCACGAATCCGCGCAGCACGTTCGCCGCCGCCTCGTGCGTGAGCGCGGAACGGAGGACGGCCAGCAGCGGCCCCCGGGACACCGGGTTCTCCCAGACCCCG
The DNA here is from genome assembly GCF_044334475.1 of Streptomyces sp. NPDC020780. Lineage (NCBI taxonomy): Bacteria > Bacillati > Actinomycetota > Actinomycetes > Kitasatosporales > Streptomycetaceae > Streptomyces > Streptomyces sp. NPDC020780. The sequence goes on from NZ_JBIRTB010000013.1 coordinate 9,549, forward strand.
ATGAAATAGCGGGCCAGCCGCTCACCGACATCCCTGGAGGGGCCGTCCAGGATCGCGGGGATGACGACTGCGGGCTCGAAAGAGAGTTCGACGGCTGCGGCGAAGACCTCGTCCTTCGTACCGAAGTAGTGGTGGACCAGGGCCGCGTCGACGCCCGCCGCCTTGGCGATGCCCCGCATGGACGTCCTGTCGTAGCCTCGTTCGGCGAATTCGGTCCGGGCCGCCTCCAGGATCCGGGTCCTGGCGTCGGGGCCCGCGGCGCCCGGGGTGCGTGCGGGGCGGCCCCGGCGCCGGGGGGCCGGGCCGTCCGTGGCGCCGGGCGTCACGGGCGGGGGGCCCGCGCCGACGACGCCAAGTGGAGCCGGGTGAAGGCGAGCGCCTCCGCGAGGTCGGCCTCGCGTTCGGCCGACGACATGGCGCGGCGCGTGTTGACCTCGATGACCACGTGGCCGTCGAAGGCGGTACCGGCCAGCCGCTCCAGCAGCTCGGCGCACGGCTGGTCGCCGCGGCCCGGCACCAGGTGCTCGTCCTTGCCCGAGCCCCTGCCGTCGGCGAGGTGGACGTGGGCCAGCCGGTCACCCATCCGGTCCACCATGGCCAGGCCGTCGGTGCGCGCGGTCGAGGTGTGCGAGAGGTCCACGGTGAAGTGGCGGTAATCGTCCTGGGTGACGTCCCACGCGGGGGCGTACGCGAGCATCTCGCGGTCCCGGTAACGCCACGGGTACATGTTCTCCACGGCGAACCTCACGTCGGTCTCGTCCGCCATGCGCCAGATTCCGTTGACGAAGTCGCGGGCGTAGGTGCGCTGCCAGCGGAAGGGCGGGTGGACGACCACGGTCGACGCCCCGAGCTTCTCCGCCGCGGCCCTGGCCCGCTGGAGTTTGACCCACGGGTCCGTCGACCAGACCCGCTGCGTGATCAGCAGACAGGGCGCGTGAACGGCGAGCACCGGAACCTGGTGGTAGTCCGAGAGCCGCCTGAGCGCCTCGATGTCCTGGCTGACCGGGTCGGTCCACACCATGACCTCGACGCCGTCGTAGCCCAGGCGCGCGGCGATCTCGAAGGCCGTAGCCGTCGACTCCGGATAGACGGAAGCCGTCGACAGGGCGACCTTCGCATCCGGGATGCGCACCACTGGTTCTGCCACGTTGACAGGGTACGGGCAGCAGTGGGGCGCACCCGGGGTTCCCCGGCCGAAAGTGACCAGGGCCATGACGGGCCGGACGGCCCTCAGGCGAGCGACACCTGCCCCTGGGGCAGGTGGTCCAGACGGCGCAGGATGACTCCCTCGCGCAGCGCCCAGGGACAGATCTCCAGCTCCTCGACCGCGAACAGGTCCATCGCCGCCTCGGCGACCAGCGCCCCGGCAAGCAGCTGCCCGGCCCGCCCCTCGGCGACCCCGGGCAGGCGCCCGCGCTGCTCGACGGTCATCGCCGACAGCTTGGGCACCCACTCCTCCAGTGCCTTGCGGGTGAGTACACGCTGCACGTACAGCCCGTCGGCGGAGCGTGCGGCACCACCGATCCTGGCGAGCTGCTTGAAGGTCTTCGAGGTCCCCACGACGTGGTCGGGCGGCCCCAGCCGGGCGAACTCGCCGACCGTACGCGCGATGCCGGCGCGGACATGGCGGCGCAGCGCCCGGATGTCCGACGGGTCCGCCGGATCGCCCGGCAGCCAGCCCGCCGTGAGACGGCCGGCCCCGAGCGGCAGCGAGACCGCGGCGTCGGGCTCCTCGTCCAGCCCGTACCCGGCCTCCAGCGACCCGCCGCCGATGTCCAGGACCAGGAGCTTGCCCGCCGACCAGCCGAACCAGCGGCGGGCGGCCAGGAACGTGAGCCGGGCCTCCTCCTCACCACTGAGTACGGCGAGGGCCACTCCCGTCTCGTCCCTGACCCTGGCCAGCACCTCGTCGGCGTTGCGGGCCTCGCGCACGGCCGAGGTGGCGAAGGCCAGTACGTCCTCGCAGCCCTTGTCCTCGGCGGCCTGGAGAGCGTCGGCGACCGTGGACACGAGCCGGTCGACACCCATCGGGCCGATGGCGCCGTCCCGGTCGAGGAGTTGGGCCAGCCGAAGCTCCGCCTTGTGCGAGTGTGCGGGCAGCGGGCGGGCGCCGGGGTGCGCGTCGACCACCAGCAGATGAACCGTGTTCGACCCCACGTCGAGGACTCCGAGTCTCATACCCGGAACGCTACTGCGGCGGGGGGCCGTGGCCGACCGGCAGTGCGAGGGCGGCGGCGTGGGTTCGGCACGCGTCTTCTCCCGCCCGCCGGTTGCCGCCCGGCCTTACTCTGGGCGCGTGCCAAAGACGAAAAAGGCGAAGCCGGACAAAGCCACGAAGAAGCAGAGAACGAAGCAGGAGATGCCGAAGCCGGAGACACCCGGGCCGGACGGGCCCGACGAGAAGGGGCTCGACTTCGCGCGGGCCTGGGTCGAATTCCCCGACCCCGCCGACGACGAGCAGGTCTTCCGCTGCGATCTGACCTGGCTGACGTCCCGGTGGACCTGCATCTTCGGCAGCGGCTGCCAGGGCATCCAGGCGGGCCGCGCGGACGACGGGTGCTGCACGCTGGGCGCGCACTTCTCGGACGAGGACGACGAGAAGCGGGTGGCCGGGCACGTCGCGCGGCTCACACCGGAGCTGTGGCAGTTCCACGACGTCGGCACGAAGACCGGCTGGGTCGGCGTCGACGAGGACGGCGAACGCCAGACCCGGCGCTGGGAGGGCTCCTGCATCTTCCAGAACCGGCCGGGGTTCGCGGGCGGCGCGGGCTGCTCCCTGCACATCCTGGCCCTGCGGGAGGGCAAGGAACCGCTGGAGACCAAGCCGGACGTGTGCTGGCAGCTGCCGGTCCGGCGGACGTACGACTGGATCGACCGGCCCGACGACACACGCGTGCTCCAGGTGTCGATCGGTGAGTACGACCGACGGGGCTGGGGGCCGGGCGGGCACGACCTGCACTGGTGGTGCACCTCGGCGACCTCCGCCCACGGGGCGGGTGAGCCGGTCTACGTCACCTACCGCCCCGAGCTCACCGAGCTGATGGGCACGGAGGCGTACGCCCGGCTGGTCGACCTGTGCGAGCAGCGGCTCTCCTCACTGCTGCCGATGGCCCCGCATCCGGCCGACCCCGGGTAGCCGTGAGCCGTGAGCCGCCCGGCCCGAACCGCCCGGTCCGGGCCGTGGTTCCCGGCGCGGGTATGGCACGTGGGCCGGTACGCCACCTGGGCGGGGTGTGACGGTAGGGCCGGTAGGCAGGACGGCCTGTAGGCAGGCACCGACGTCCTGCCGCCCGGACCGGCCGTCGGTCCGGACGGCAGGACGGACCGGCCGTCGATCCGCGCGCCGTCAGCCGGGCGGCTGCGACGTCCCGCCGGTGTCCGTCGCCGACCCGGACGGCGGCCCGGACGGCGGCGGTTCGGGTGACTCGTCGGTGGGAGACGCTGTGGGGTCGGGTGAGCCGGGCGGATCGGTGGCCGGGGGGTCCGTCGCGGGGGGTGTTGTCGGGTCCGTGGGATCCGGCGGGCCGGTGGGTTCCGTCGGCTCCGGGGGGTCCGTCGGGCCGGACGACGGGGGCGGGGACGAGGGGCCAGGAGAGTCGGGCGAACCGGGGGAACCGGGGGAGCCGGGGGAACCGGGGGAGCCGGGGGAACCGGGGGAACCGGACGACGGGTCCGGAGCCGGCCCCGGCTTTCCGGGGACCGGGGCCGTGACGCCGGACCCGGTGATCGCCACCACGGACCTGGACGGGGTGAGCAGGACGCGCGCGCTCCAGGGGCCCTCCGGCTCGGCCGTCCGGTCGACGCGGACGTACAGGGTGACGCTCCGGCCAGGGGCGAGCGTGCCGAAGGAGCGACTGAGACTCAGCCAGGGGGCGTCCGTCCTGGCCGACCAGGCGACCGGTTCGCTGCCGAGGGCCGTCAGCGTGATCGCCGTCAGGCCTCCGGAGGAGCGGGCCGACACCTCCAGCGTGCCGGAGCCCCGGTGGCCGCTTCCCCCGCTCACGACCTCCGCCGAGACGTCCGGCCTCCGGGCGTCGCCGGGAAACCATCCGCGGCCGTCGGGGCCGGCGTTGCCCGCGTTCTCGTACTCCTCGTAGGGAGTGCCGCCGGATCCCGCTTCCCCGTCCGCGTCCGTCGCCGTGACCGAGGCCCCGTCGCGCCCCTCCCCGGTCAGCGGCGCCCCCCGGTAGGCGGCCCACAGGGCGATCACCGGGGCGGCCACCACCGTGGCCACGACCGTCGTCGTCACGACCCGAGCGCGCAGCCGGTCCCGGCGCGCGGCATGGTCCTTCGGGTCGAGGGGGAAGCCCGTCCGGCCGAAACGCGGAGCGCCCGGCCTGGTCCGTCTGGCCTGGGCCAGGGCGACCCGCACGGAGGGGCGCGGAGCCTCCACGACGGGCAGCGCGGCGGCCGGAGTGACGCTCGCGCCGGGCCAGGGCCCGGCCGCACCCGCCCGCTCGGCGGCCCGACGGCACCGCGGGCAGTCGTCGACATGCCGGACGAGCTCACGGCGCAGGGCCGCGGAGAGGAGCACCCGGTGGCTGCCGACGAGCCGGGCGACCGTGGCGCAGTCACCCCTCTCCACCACGGCGAGGGCAGCGCGGGTGCGTTCCACCTCGCAGGCCGCGGCGGCCAGCAACTCCCGGGCGCCGGCGGGGTCGAGGCCGAGCACGGCCGCGACCGCGCGCGGTGTGAGCCCGTGGCGGACGGCGAGCTCCAGCGCCTCCCGCTGCTCCGGGGTGGTGCCCGCGGCCTCCGGCCAGGCCAGCCGCGCGAGTTCGCGCCGACGGGCTTCCGCCGCCGGGGACTCCGCGCTCCCGGGGCCGGCCGCCGCGTCGGTGGCGGTGCGGGCGCCGGCGGACGGAGCCGGTACGGGGAGCGGCGGGGCGGCCGTACGGCGATGGGCCTGCCGGCCCCGCCTCCGCTCGGTGAGGGCGCGCAGACACGTCCACCTGGCCAGGGCGTACAGCCAGGATTTACGTTCCTCCTCGGCCGCGGGGCACCGGCCGTCCTGCCGTTCCGCGAGCGCGAGGACGGAGCCGAGCGCGTCGGTGGCCGCCTCGTGGTCGCACAGCACGGAGAGGCAGTAGGTGAACAGGCCGTCGAGGTACGGCTCGTAACGTGCGGACGTGCGCGGTCCGGACGGGCGGGGCGCCCGTCGCTGCGCCCGGTGTGCGCCGGTGGTGTGCGCGGAGATCTCCAGCCTGCTGCTCGTCACCTGGCGACCGTAGGCAGGTCTCGGCCGCTCCCTGGTGCCCCTTCCCCGTAATTAACGCTTACGGGTGAACGTATCCCGTGATAGGGGACAGGAATCCCCTATTCCCCTGCATGAGCGGCATCGGACTCACGTTCGCCCTTCGCACCGGCGGACCGGACTGTCGGACCTCCCCTATACGGTGACGCCATGGCTGCCCGTACGAAATCCGCGAAGGACCGGCCGTCCTACCGCTGCACCGAATGCGGCTGGACGACCGCCAAGTGGCTCGGCCGCTGCCCCGAGTGCCAGGCCTGGGGGACGGTCGAGGAGTTCGGCGGCGCCCCCGCCGTCCGCACCACCGCGGCCGGCCGGGTCTCCACCGCCGCCCTGCCGATCGGCCAGGTGGACAGCCGGCAGGCCACAGCCCGCTCGACCGGTGTCGGCGAGCTGGACCGCGTCCTCGGCGGCGGGCTGGTGCCCGGCGCCGTCGTGCTGCTGGCGGGCGAACCCGGCGTCGGCAAGTCGACCCTCCTGCTCGACGTGGCCGCCAAGGCGGCGAGCGACGAGCACCGCACCCTGTACGTCACGGCCGAGGAGTCCGCGAGCCAGGTGCGGATGCGGGCGGACCGGATCCGGGCGATCAACGACCATCTGTACCTGGCCGCCGAGACCGACCTGTCCGCGGTCCTCGGGCACCTGGACGCGGTCAAGCCGTCGCTCCTCGTCCTGGACTCCGTGCAGACCGTCGCTTCCCCGGAGATCGACGGGGCGCCCGGGGGCATGGCACAGGTCCGCGAGGTCGCGGGCGCGCTGATCCGGGCGTCGAAGGAGCGCGGCATGTCCACGCTCCTGGTCGGCCACGTCACCAAGGACGGCGCCATCGCCGGGCCGCGGCTGCTGGAGCACCTCGTCGACGTCGTGCTGTCCTTCGAGGGCGACCGGCACGCCCGCCTCCGGCTCGTGCGCGGCGTCAAGAACAGGTACGGGGCCACGGACGAGGTCGGCTGCTTCGAGCTCCACGACGAGGGCATCACCGGTCTCGCCGACCCCTCCGGGCTCTTCCTCACCCGGCGTGACGAGCCCGTACCGGGCACCTGCCTGACCGTCACGCTGGAGGGGAAGCGCCCCCTCGTCGCCGAGGTGCAGGCGCTGACGGTCGATTCACAGATTCCCTCGCCCCGGCGCACCACCTCGGGCCTGGAGACCTCACGCGTCTCGATGATGCTGGCCGTCCTGGAGCAGCGGGGCCGGATCAGCGCGCTCGGCAAGAGGGACATCTACAGTGCGACGGTGGGCGGCGTGAAACTCACCGAGCCCGCCGCCGACCTGGCGATCGCCCTGGCGCTGGCCAGCGCGGCCAGCGACACACCCCTGCCGAAGAACCTCGTCGCCATCGGCGAAGTCGGCCTCGCCGGGGAGGTCCGCAGGGTGACGGGAGTGCAGCGCAGGCTTGCCGAGGCCTATCGTCTCGGGTTCAAGCACGCCCTTGTCCCGCGTGACCCGGGGCAGATCCCCTCCGGTATGAAAGTCACGGAAGTCGCCGACATGGGTGACGCCCTCAGAGTCCTCCCGCGCCGGTCTCGCCCGGACGGACCACAGGAGGACGGCGCACGCCGGTAGACTTTGCCCTGGTCTCGCCCGCCCGTACGCACGGTATGAGGGACGCAAGGGCACCGAAACCTGTGACCGGAGGAGTGCAGTGGCAGCCAACGACCGGGCGAACGCGCCCGGAAAGTCCGGCCAAGGCACGGGCAACGAGGCGTTGATGCGCGCCTCGTTGAGCGCGGTCGCACCCGGAATGGCCCTCCGCGACGGCCTGGAGCGCATCCTCCGCGGCAACACCGGCGGACTGATCGTCCTCGGTATGGACAAAACGGTCGAATCCATGTGCACCGGTGGTTTCGTGCTGGACGTGGAGTTCACCGCGACGCGGTTGCGTGAGCTGTGCAAGCTGGACGGCGCGCTGATCCTCGACAAGGACATGACCAAGATCCTGCGGGCCGGCGTGCAGCTGGTCCCGGACGCCTCCATCCCCACCGAGGAGACGGGCACCCGCCACCGCACGGCCGACCGCGTCTCCAAGGCGTGTGGCTTCCCGGTCGTCTCGGTCTCCCAGTCGATGCGCCTCATCGCCCTGTACGTGGACGGCGAGCGCCGGGTCCTGGAGGAGTCCTCCGCCATCCTGTCCCGCGCCAACCAGGCGCTCGCGACGCTGGAGCGGTACAAGCTCCGGCTGGACGAGGTCGCCGGGACCCTCTCCGCCCTGGAGATCGAGGACCTGGTGACCGTCCGGGACGTGACGGCGGTCGCGCAGCGCCTGGAGATGGTGCGCCGGATCGCCACGGAGATCGCCGAGTACGTCGTGGAGCTGGGCACCGACGGCAGGCTCCTCTCGCTCCAGCTGGACGAACTGATCGCGGGCGTGGAGCCCGAGCGGGAGCTGGTCGTGCGCGACTACGTCCCCGAGCCGACCGCGAAGCGGTCCCGTACGGTCGCGGAGGCGCTGACCGAACTGGACACCCTCACGCACACGGAACTACTCGAACTCCCGGTGGTGGCACGGGCACTGGGCTACAGCGGCTCGCCGGAAACCCTGGACTCGGCGGTGTCGCCGCGGGGATACCGGCTGCTGGCGAAGGTGCCCCGGCTGCCCGGGGCCATCATCGAGCGGCTGGTGGAGCACTTCGGCGGCCTGCAGAAGCTGCTCGCCGCCAGCGTGGACGACCTCCAGACCGTGGACGGCGTCGGCGAGGCCCGGGCCCGGAGCGTGCGCGAGGGTCTCTCGCGGCTCGCCGAGTCGTCGATCCTCGAGCGGTACGTGTAGGGGTTCCCGCTCACGTCGTCGGGGGGCCGGACCGGGGCCTCCCTGCCGGCCTCTTGCCTCGTTACCCGCCGGAGGGGGCCTGCGCCGCCGGATGCGGACCTCGGCCACCGGCTGCGGTTCTCGCCCGACGGCCGGCCCGGAGCTGACCGATCCGTCCTGGCATGGCGGGGCCAAGCTCCCGTTCAGGCGTCAGTCCGCGGCGAGCGCGGAATCAGTCCACGGCGAACTCCGCGTGAGTCCACGGCGAGCGCGGAGTCAGTCCGCGGCGAGCTCGGTGTCAGTCCTTGGCGAGGACGAACGACACCCGCCGGAGCGGTTCGCCGGGCACCCGCGCCTCCAGGAGGTACGTGCCCGGCGACGCCTTCGCCGCAGCCGGGGTCGCGCACTTCGGAGTGCTCGTCGCGCGGTCCCACTTCACGGTGTGGACGACCGTCGCACCCGCCGGAATCTTCAGGAACACCGGGCCGGCCGGCGCCGGGCAATCCTTGGAGGACCACACCTGTTCGTCCTCCTCACCGGCCTCGGTGACCGTCAGCACCGCGCTCTTCGGGCCGAAGTCGGCCTTGCAGTCGCCGGCCGAGGTGTTCCGCGCGGTCAGCCGGAACTCGGGCTTGTCGTCGGGGCCGTACGTGTTGTCCGTCTCGAGGCCCAACTGGAGTGCGGAGGGGGCGCAGTTCGGGAGGGCCGAGCCGGCCGGCACCTGTACGGCCGGCGTCCCGGTCCCGGTTCCGCCCGCGCCTGGTCCCGCATCCGTACCCGCCGCGGCGGAGCCACCCGTTTCCGTCGTGCCGGAACCTGCCTCGTCCCCCGCTCCGGTGCCGCCGTCGCCGCCGCCGGCACCCGTGTCCGTACCGGCGTCACCACCGCCGGACACTCCCGACTCGTCGCGCCCGCCGGGCGGTTGGCCGATGACCGGGCCGGAGCCGGAGGGGCCGGGGGTGATGGAGGGGGCGGGACCCGAGTCGCCCGACTTCGCGTCGTCCTTCTTCCCGTCGCCGCCGGCCGAGGTGACGGCCCACACGGCCACGGCCGCGAGCAGCGCGATCACCAGCACGGCTACTGCCCTCCGTCGCCAGTAGATGCTGGAGGGAAGTGGCCCGACCGGATTGCGCATAGATCCCACGCTCAGAACTCTACGAGAGTCCGGGGCCAACTCCGGTCCCCAACCGCCGCTCTGATCGACAAGTTTTCCGGATCATCATCACGGCGCGGCCGTTCACTTCCGCTTCCGTCCGCTTTGCCCCACTCGGGCCCAGCCGGTCGCCGCCGAAGGGTCAGAACGGGTGGCGTTATCACCCCGTGAGCCCTCAGCCGGGCCGACACCTCCGTGGCCGTGCCCGATGTCCCGCCTTCCGTGCCAGGATCGTAGGTGCGATGACTGCCACGACTGCGACACACACGCCCCCCGCCTCCCTCCACGACCCCGTCATCGGGTGGTTCGAGCAGCACGCCCGCGATCTGCCCTGGCGACGCCCCGAAGCGGGCGCCTGGGGCGTGATGGTGAGCGAGTTCATGCTGCAGCAGACTCCCGTCAGCCGGGTCCTGCCCGTCTACGAACAGTGGCTGGCCCGCTGGCCGCGCCCCGCCGACCTCGCCGCCGACGCGCCGGGTGAAGCGGTCCGCGCCTGGGGCCGGCTCGGTTACCCCCGTCGCGCGCTACGCCTGCACGGGGCCGCGCAGGCGATAACGGAACGGCACGGCGGCGACGTGCCGCGCGAGCACGGTCAGCTGCTCGCACTGCCCGGGATCGGCGAGTACACGGCGGCGGCCGTGGCCTCGTTCGCGTACGGCCAGCGCCACGCCGTGCTGGACACGAACGTCCGCCGGGTCTTCGCCCGGGCCGCCTCGGGCATCCAGTACCCGCCCAACGCCACCACGGCGGCCGAGCGCAAGCTGGCCCGCGCCCTGCTCCCCGACGAGGAGGAACGCGCGGCCCGCTGGGCAGCCGCCACGATGGAGCTCGGCGCGCTCGTCTGCACCGCGAAGAACGAGGACTGCACGCGCTGCCCGATCTCCGGGCAGTGCGCCTGGCGGCTGGCCGGGAAGCCCGCCCACCAGGGCCCCGCGCGCCGCGGGCAGACGTACGCCGGTACGGACCGGCAGGTGCGCGGGCGGCTGCTCTCGGTGCTGCGTGACTCCGTGGTCCCCGTGCCGCAGTCGGCGCTGGACGCGGTGTGGGAGGAGCCCGTGCAGCGGGCCCGCGCCCTGGACGGGCTGGTCGCCGACGGCCTGGTCGAGCCGCTGGCGAACGGCCGGTACCGGCTTCCCCTGACCTGAGGCGGCACCTCCCGGCGGACGCACGGCTGTCCTGCGGCTGTTACACAACCGATGGACAGCCGTGCGTCCGCGTACGGCTGCTCCGCACACCCTCGTGACAAGCCCTCCGTAACGTCGGCGACGCCGGCGACGGGACCACCTGCCGGCAGCGGGGCCACGGGGATTTCACGGTGACGGAGGCGGTTGTGGTGGAGCAGGGCCAGGTGCTCGAATTCGAGGAGTACGTACGCACCAGGCAGGACGCACTGCTGCGCAGTGCCCGCCGGCTCGTCCCCGACCCCGTGGACGCGCAGGACCTGCTGCAGACCGCCCTGGCGCGCACCTACCGCCGTTGGGAGGGCATCGCCGACAAGTCCCTCGCCGACGCCTATCTGCGCCGCGTCATGATCAACACGCGTACGGAGTGGTGGCGCGCCCGCAAGCTCGACGAGGTCCCCACCGAGCAGCTCCCGGACGCGAGCATCGACGACGGCTCGGAGCAGCGCGCCGACCGCGCCCTGCTCATGGACGTCCTGGGCGTCCTGGCTCCGAAGCAGCGCAGTGTCGTCGTGCTGCGACACTGGGAGCAGATGAGCACGGAGGAGACGGCCGCGGCGCTCGGTATGTCGGCGGGTACGGTGAAGAGCACGCTGCACCGCGCGCTGGCGCGGCTGCGCCAGGAACTGGAGGACCGTGCCGCCCGGAGCCGCGAGGCCGAGCGGACACCGGCGCCGCTTCCGGCACGGATTCCGGCGCAGCGGAAGAGGCGTCACGACGAGCGGGAGCGGGAGCGGTGCGCGGCCTGACAGGCAGCGGTAGCGGCACGGACGGTGCGGCGGCCGGCAGAAGTGGCGGGCGCGGGGCGGGCCTGGCGGCGGGCAGCACGGCGTTGGCCGGGCTCGCCGCCCTCGGGCTGTTCTGCGCCGGCTGCTCGACCGGCGGTACGGGTACCCGGGACGAGGGTCCGGCGGGCAGCAGGCCCGCCGTCCGGGTCACGTCCTCGCACACGGTGCCGTCCGGAACGGCGAAACCGTCCCCGAAGATCAACGCCGTGATGCTCGTCAAGGGTGACCCCAAGGTGAGCCGGCAGCTCAGGGACGGCCTGAAACCGTGCACGGGCGACGAGTACCCGGTCGACACCTCGTACGGCTCGCTCACCGACGGGCCGGCGGCCGACGTCGTGGTCAACGTGATGACCTGCGGTGATTCGGTGGGAGTCGGCACCTACGTCTACCGGGAGGTCCGGGAGGGGTCGTACGAGAACGTCTTCAGCGCGGAGATCCCGGCGGTGTACGGCACCATCGACCGGGGTGACCTGGTGGTGACCACCCAGGTGTACGGCTCGAAGGACGCGGTGGCCTACCCCTCCGGCGAGGACGTGATCACGTACCACTGGACGGCCGGCCGGTTCACCGAGACCGACCGGGTGCACAACGACTTCAACCGTGCCGTGAGCGCCGGGGAAGGCGCCGTTCCCGGACCCGAGAAGACGCAGAACTAGAGCGTGTCCCGAAGAGCGCCGTCCGCCCTCGGCAGACGGCGCTGACCAGGCGCCGAACGCGACGCCGAACCAGCCGGAGAACTGAGAGCCGCACCGTATGGCCGAGACCCACGTCCTCTTCGTCGAGGACGACGACGTCATCCGCGAGGCCACCCAGCTCGCACTGGAGCGGGTGGGCTTCACGGTCACCGCGATGCCCGACGGCCTGCAGGGCCTGGAGGCCTTCCGTGCGGAACGGCCGGACATCGCCCTGCTCGACGTGATGGTGCCGGGCCTGGACGGGGTCAGCCTGTGCCGCCGCATCCGCGACGAGTCCACCGTGCCCGTGATCATGCTGTCGGCCCGGGCCGACTCCATCGACGTCGTGCTCGGCCTGGAGGCCGGGGCCGACGACTACGTCACCAAGCCGTTCGACGGGGCGGTGCTCGTCGCCCGCATCCGGGCCGTACTGCGCCGCTTCGGCCACGCCTCCGGCCAGGGAGGGCAGCCCCGCACGGCGGTCGGCGGGGCACCGGACGAAACCGGCGGGGTGCTGGTCTTCGGCGATCTGCGGATCGACACCGAGGGCATGGAGGTCCGCAGAGGAGGCGCCCAGGTGGGCCTGACACCGACCGAGATGCGGCTCCTGCTGGAGTTCTCCTCGGCGCCCGGCACCGTGCTCTCCCGGGACAGGCTCCTGGAGCGGGTCTGGGACTACGGCTGGGGAGGGGACACCCGGGTCGTCGACGTCCACGTCCAGCGGTTGCGGGCCAAGATCGGTCAGGACCGGATCGAGACGGTCCGCGGCTTCGGCTACAAGCTCCGCGCATGAAGCGGCTGGCCTTGCGGACCGGTGTCCGCTGGAAGATAAGCATCGCGATCGCCGCGGTCGGCGCGCTCATCGCCGTGGCGCTGAGCCTCGTCGTTCACAACGCCGCCCGCGTCTCGATGCTGGACAACGCCCGCGAGGTGCAGCTGGAACGGCTGCTGTTCGCCCAGCGGCTGTATGAGGCGTCGAGCACCCAGAAGCCGGCCCCCAAATTCGGCGCCAAGCTCAACGACCCGGCCCTGCCACCGAGCCTGCGCGCACAGATGCGGGAGAACAGGCGGGCCACCCACGTCGACGAGTACGCGGGCGGGGTGCCCGACGTCTGGGCTGCCGTACCGCTGGCCAACGGCGACGTCCTGTCCCTGCACACCCCGTTCGCCGACCGGAGCGCCACGATCACGGGCGACCTCGACCGGGCTCTGATCATCGGCTCCGTATCCGTCGTGTTCGGCGGCTGCGCCCTGGGGGTGCTGATCGGCGGCCAGCTGTCCCGCCGGCTGCGCAAGGCCGCCGCGGCGGCGGGCAAGGTCGCCCAGGGCAATACGGACGTACGGGTACGGGAGGCCGTCGGCGGCGTCGTACGGGACGAGACGGACGAGCTGGCGCGGGCCGTGGACGCGCTCACGGACGCGCTGAACGAACGGATCGAGGCCGAGCGCCGGGTCACCGCGGACATCGCCCATGAACTGCGCACCCCGGTGACGGGGCTGCTCACCGCCGCCGAGCTGCTGCCCCCCGGCCGGCCCACGGAACTCGTACGGGACCGGGCGCAGGCGATGCGCACCCTGGTCGAGGACGTGCTCGAGGTGGCCAGGCTGGACAGTGCCTCGGAGCGGGCCGAGCTGCAGGAGCTGCCGCTGGGCGAGTTCGTCGGCCGGCGGATCGCGGCGCTGGATCCGGAGATCACGGTACGGGTGGTCCACGAGTCATGGGTCTCCACGGATCCCCGGCGCCTGGAACGCATCCTGGGCAATCTGCTCGGCAACGCCGCCAAGCACGGGGCCGGTCCCGTCGAGGTCACGGTCGAGGGCAGGGTCGTGCGGATACGCGATCACGGGCCCGGCTTCCCGGAGTCGCTGCTGCGGGAGGGGCCGAGCCGGTTCCGTACGGGAAGCAGTGACCGGGCCGGGCAGGGCCACGGCCTGGGGCTGACCATCGCCGCCGGTCAGGCGCGGGTCCTGGGCGCCCGGCTGACGTTTCGCAACGCGGCTCCGGCGGGGGCCGCGGAGGGTACGGGCGGGGCGGTCGCCGTGCTCTGGCTGCCCGAGCACGCGCCGACGAACACGGGGAGCTTCCCCGTCCTGCGGGAGGGGACCGGCGGCTGAGGGCTGACGGGCGGGCCACGGAGGGATGGGGCGTGCAGGCGCTGGGCGGCTGCCGACGGCCGGCCCGACACGGCTCACCGGCTCCCGGCGCCCGCCTTCCGGCTCCCGGCGCCCGCCTTCCGGCTCCCGGCGCCCGCCTTCCGGCTCCTGGCTCCCGGCTCCCGGCTCCCGGCTCACTGACCCTGACTCGGCCACAGGCACCCGTCCCCTGCTGCCGCCTTCCGGCTCACCGCTTCCGGGAGACGGGGCCCGGAGGGCGGAAAGGGGGTGGGCCCCGGAGGCTTCGTCCCGCCTCCGGGGCCCACCCTTCTGCCCTGGGCGCGGACGCCCGGGCCGTACTCCCGTACGCCTGCTCAGACGGCCTGCGACTCCTTGGCGTCCGCGGCCTGCGGCTGCGCCGTACCGCCGTCGCCGTCGGAAGCGGCCTCCGGCTTCGCGCTGCCCCGCAGAGGTACCTCCTTGACGAAGAGCGACGCCAGCAGGGCGACCACCGCGACCGAGCCGCCCACCAGGAAGGCCAGGTGGGTGCCGGAGGCCACCGCGTACTCGTACGCCTCGCGCATCGCGCGCGGCAGCTTCGCCAGGCTCGCCGCGTCCAGCTGGGCGGACTGCGCGGTGGCTCCCCCGCCGCCGCGTGCCGTCATCTCGTCCTGCACCCGGCCGGTGAACAGTGCGCCCATGATCGCGACTCCGAAGGAGCTGCCGAGCGTCCGGAAGAGCGTGGTCGTGGACGAGGCGACGCCCATGTCCGGGAGCTCGACACTGTTCTGGGCGACCAGCATCGTGATCTGCATCAGGAAGCCCATGCCCGCGCCGAGCACCGCCATGTAGACGCCGGAGGTGAAGCGCGTGGTGCCGGTGTCCATCGTGGCCAGCAGGAACAGGCCCGCGATCATCAGCACGCTGCCCGCGATCGGGAAGATCTTGTACTTGCCGGTGCTGGTGGTGATCCGGCCGGCGATCAGCGAGACGACCATCATGGCGAGCAGCATCGGCAGGAGCAGCAGTCCGGAGTTGGTCGCGGACGCGCCCTGGACCGACTGCTGGAAGAGCGGCAGGAAGAGCACCGCACCGAACATCACGAAGCCCGCCATGAAGCCGACCACGGACATGAGGGTGAAGTTGCGGCTGCGGAAGATGTGCAGCGGCATGATCGGCTCGGCGGCCTTCGTCTCGACGAAGAGGAAGCCGACGAGGGAGGCCACGCCGAGGGCGATGAGCTCCATGATCACGGCCGAGTCCCATGCGTACTCCGTGCCGCCCCAGGTGGTGACCAGCACGATCGCGGTGATGCCGACGGTGAGCAGGACGGCGCCCAGGTAGTCGACCTTCGCCTTCCTCCGCTCCTTGCGGGGCAGGTGCAGCACCGCGGTGACCATGGCCAGCGCGACCGCGCCGAGCGGCAGGTTGATGTAGAAGCTCCAGCGCCAGCCCAGGTGGTCGGTGATGGTGCCGCCGACCAGCGGTCCGCCGATCATGGCGATGGCCATCACGCCGGCCATCATGCCCTGGTACTTCCCCCGCTCGCGGGGCGGGACGAGGTCACCGATGATCGCCATGACGCCCACCATGAGGCCGCCCGCGCCGAGGCCCTGGACGGCCCGGAAACCGATCAGCTGGCTCATGTCCTGAGCCATTCCGCTCAGCACCGAGCCGATCAGGAAGATCACGATGGACGTGAGGAAGATGCCCTTGCGCCCGTACATGTCGCCGAGCTTGCCCCAGATGGGGGTGGAGGCGGCGGTGGCCAGGGTGTAGGCGGTGACCACCCAGGACAGATGCGCCATACCGCCCAGATCGCCGACGATGGTGGGCATCGCGGTGCCGACGATCAGGTTGTCGAGCATGGCCAGCAGCATCGCGATCATCAGCGCGAGAACCACCACCCGGACGCTGCGCGCCTGCGGTTCCGGTTTCCCGTCCGCCGTCGATTTCCTCAGTTCCGTCATGTCGTCCGCTCCCCTGGTCCCCTGCTGTGCGATCCGCCGCCGGCCCGACACTTACTTGCCGCCCGGCTAGTTGGCTACACTGAGGAAAGTAGACCCGTACTAGCCGGGCGTCAAGTAAGTTCTGGGAGAGTCGCATGGGCAGCACGCCGCAGCCGCGCCGGGGCAACACCCGCCAGCGCATTCAGGACGTCGCCCTGGAGCTCTTCGCCGAGCAGGGGTACGAGAAGACCTCGCTCCGCGAGATCGCAGAACACCTGCAGGTCACCAAGGCGGCGCTGTACTACCACTTCAAGACCAAGGAAGAGATCCTCAACAGCATCTTCGAGGACCTGAACCGGCCCGTGGAGGATCTCCTCGTCTGGGGCAAGGAGCAGCCGCGCACCCTGGAGACGAAGAAGGAGATCCTGGTCCGCTACAGCGAGGCGCTCAGGGCGGCCGCCCCGCTCTTCCGCTTCATGCAGGAGAACCAGGCGACGGTACGCGACCTGACCATCGGCCACACCATCAAGCACCGCGCTATCGCGCTGGTGGATCTGATCAAGGAGCCGGACGCCCCGCTCACCGACCAGGTCCGCTGCTTCACGGCCCTGTTCGCCATGCACGCCGGGATGCTCGCCCTCCAGGACGCCGAAGGCGACCCCGAGGAGAAGCGCAAGGCTGCTCTCGAGGTCGCCGTCGAGCTGGTCACCCGTGCCCACCACGATCAGGGCTCGGCCGGGCCCGCCGCGTAGGGCGGACGCCGGACGCGTCAGATGGAGACGTGCACGGAGTTCAGGAACGAGACCGGGTTGATCGCCGAACCGTAGTTCGGGGTCGTGCGGATCTCGAAGTGCAGGTGCGGGCCACTGGAGTTCCCGGTGTTGCCGGACAGGGCGATCTGTTCGCCCGTCTTCACGTGGTCACCGATGTTCACCTGGATCTTCGACAGGTGGGCGTACTGGGAGTACTTCCCGTTGGAGTGCTTGATCACGATGGCGTTGCCGTACGCGGGACCGTCGCCGCCCCCGTTCGGGCCGGCCTTGACGACCGTGCCGGAGTGCGCGGCCTCGACCTTGGTGCCGATCGGGACGGCGAAGTCCTGACCGGAGTGCTTGTGGGCCCAGCGGGAACCGCCGGTGCCGTAGGTGGCACTCAGCACGTAGTGCGCGACCGGCGCCTCCCAGGAGGCGGCCTTCTTCTTCGCGGCCTCGGCCTTCTTCTTCGCGTCGGCCTTCTTCTTCTCGGCCTTGTCCGCCGACGCCTTCTTGGCGGCGGCAGCGGCCTTGCTCTGGGCGGTCGCCTGCTGGGCGACGGAGTCGGCAGTGACGGAACCGGCGAGGGCCGCGGTGCCCGCGCTACCCGTCGTGCCGGACGCGAACGCAGCGCCCGCGCCGAACACCATCGACACACCCAGGCCTGCGGCCACGACGGCACCGCTCACACGGGGCATGGACGGGCGGCGGGAGGACTGGAACGTAACGCGCTTCGACATGCGGGGAGAACCTCCGGGGTGACTGGACCCGACGCTCCGGCCGGGCTTGCTCCACCTTGGTAACCCGCACCCCCGGAAACACTCAAACACCCCATCTACGATGAAAAGCCGTAGAAGGTGCCACGGGAATGCACCGCGACAGCCACGCGGAACCTCCGCCGAACGAGGTCGCACCTGACTCCTCGGATCAGGTTCAACTCCAGACGGAACGCCACCTTAAGGGGCAGTAGGGCACCTTTTCGGACAGATAACCACGAAGCGGGAGGCTCCCCGGGTCCTGCCGCGCGCCGGACCGTTGAACGATCAAGGATTTTTCCCCTATGCGCGCTAGTAGGCCCGAAATCGCCTGTGCGCCTTGTCACCGCCGGTGGGCCCGAAGACTGTCCGTTTCGGGACCTTCGGCCCCCGGGGCCGCACACTCACGCGGCGGGCATCCCCTCAGCGGGCGCGAGGTCTTCATGGCTGACGTGGGACAGTGCCGACGCCCCAGGGGTCCCAGGCCCACGACCGGGACGGCAGGCCCCGGAGCTTCCAGGCCGCGTCCGGGGCTTGCGCGCCACCCCGCGTCCCCCAGACCACGTCCAAGGACCCGCAGAACTCCCCGGCCGCGCCTCCGGGCTTCGCGCCCCGGCCGCCGACCGGGCACGCGCAAGAGCAGCCCGGCTGGCCGACCTTGCGTACCCACCGTGCCACCCGCGTTCCCCAGGCCCACGTCCGAGGCCCCCCGACTCACCGGGCGCGCGACCCGACCTCGGGTACCGGACCGGGCGCGGCGGGCCCGACCGGCCGGCTCCGCGTGGCACACCCCGACCGACGGGAGAAGGGGCTGCCCCGGACCGTGACCGGTCCGGGGCAGCCCCTTCTCTACGCTCAGGCGCTCAGGGAGCGCCTTACGCTTCCTTCGACAGGTTCGGGCCGCCGCCCGCAGCCTGCTCGATCGGCGGGACGTCGGGCAGTGCCGACTTCTCCTCGCCACGGAACGAGAACTTCTTCTCGTCGCCCTCACCCTCCGTACCCACGACCACGATGTGACCGGGGCGCAGCTCGCCGAAGAGGATCTTCTCGGAGAGGATGTCCTCGATCTCGCGCTGGATCGTCCGGCGCAGCGGCCGGGCGCCCATCACGGGGTCGTAGCCCTTCTTCGCGAGGAGCGACTTGGCCTCGGCACTGAGCTCGATGCCCATGTCGCGGTCCTTCAGGCGCTCATCCACCTTGTCGATCATGAGATCGACGATCTGGATGATGTCTTCCTCGGTGAGCTGGTGGAAGACGACCGTGTCGTCGACACGGTTGAGGAACTCGGGCCGGAAGTGCTGCTTGAGCTCTTCGTTGACCTTGACCTTCATCCGCTCGTAGTTCGTCTTCACGTCGCCCTGGGCGGCGAAGCCCAGGTTGAAGCCCTTCGAGATGTCCCGGGTCCCGAGGTTGGTCGTCATGATGATGACCGTGTTCTTGAAGTCCACGACCCGGCCCTGTGAGTCGGTCAGGCGACCGTCCTCCAGAATCTGGAGCAGGGAATTGAAGATGTCGGGGTGGGCCTTCTCGACCTCGTCGAAGAGAACGACGGAGAACGGCTTGCGGCGCACCTTCTCGGTGAGCTGGCCACCCTCTTCGTAGCCCACGTAACCGGGGGGCGATCCGAAGAGGCGGGAGACCGTGTGCTTCTCGCTGAACTCCGACATGTCGAGGGAGATCAGCGCGTCCTCGTCACCGAAGAGGAATTCGGCGAGCGTCTTGGAGAGCTCCGTCTTACCGACACCGGACGGGCCGGCGAAGATGAACGAGCCACCGGGGCGCTTCGGGTCCTTCAGACCGGCCCGCGTACGGCGGATCGCCTGCGAGAGGGCCTTGATGGCGTCCTTCTGCCCGATGACGCGCTTGTGGAGCTCGTCCTCCATGCGCAGCAGACGCGAGGACTCCTCCTCCGTCAGCTTGAAGACCGGGATACCGGTGGCCGTGGCCAGGACTTCGGCGATGAGCTCGCCGTCGACCTCGGCGACGACGTCCATGTCGCCGGCCTTCCACTCCTTCTCCCGCTTGGCCTTCGCCGCCAGCAGCTGCTTCTCCTTGTCCCGGAGGGACGCCGCCTTCTCGAAGTCCTGGGAGTCGATCGCCGACTCCTTGTCGCGGCGGACACCCGCGATCTTCTCGTCGAACTCGCGGAGGTCCGGCGGCGCGGTCATCCGGCGGATGCGCATCCGGGAACCGGCCTCGTCGATCAGGTCGATCGCCTTGTCCGGCAGGAAGCGGTCCGAGATGTACCGGTCGGCCAGGGTCGCCGCCTGGACCAGTGCCTCGTCCGTGATGGAGACCCGGTGGTGGGCCTCGTAACGGTCGCGCAGACCCTTGAGGATCTCGATTGTGTGCGGAAGCGACGGCTCCGCGACCTGGATGGGCTGGAAGCGGCGCTCGAGAGCGGCGTCCTTCTCCAGGTGCTTGCGGTACTCGTCGAGCGTCGTGGCACCGATGGTCTGGAGCTCGCCTCGCGCCAGCATGGGCTTGAGGATGCTCGCCGCGTCGATCGCGCCCTCGGCGGCACCCGCACCCACCAGGGTGTGGAGCTCGTCGATGAACAGGATGATGTCGCCGCGGGTGCGGATCTCCTTGAGGACCTTCTTCAGGCGCTCCTCGAAGTCACCGCGGTAGCGGGAACCGGCGACGAGTGCGCCCAGGTCCAGCGTGTAGAGGTGCTTGTCCTTGAGCGTCTCGGGGACCTCGCCCTTGACGATGGCCTGGGCCAGGCCCTCGACGACCGCCGTCTTGCCGACACCGGGCTCGCCGATGAGGACAGGGTTGTTCTTCGTACGGCGGGAGAGCACCTGCATGACCCGCTCGATCTCCTTCTCGCGCCCGATGACCGGGTCGAGCTTGGACTCACGAGCGGCCTGGGTGAGATTCCGGCCGAACTGGTCGAGCACCAGGGACGTGGAGGGCGTGCCCTCGGCGGGGCCGCCGGCGGTGGCCGCCTCCTTGCCTCCCGAGTACCCGGAGAGCAGCTGGATGACCTGCTGCCGCACCCGGTTCAGGTCGGCGCCCAGCTTCACGAGGACCTGGGCGGCGACGCCCTCGCCCTCGCGGATCAGGCCGAGCAGGATGTGCTCCGTGCCGATGTAGTTGTGGCCGAGCTGAAGGGCCTCGCGGAGCGACAGCTCCAGGACCTTCTTCGCCCGGGGGGTGAAGGGGATGTGCCCGGACGGGGCCTGCTGGCCCTGGCCGATGATCTCCTCCACCTGCTGGCGGACCGCCTCGAGCGAAATCCCGAGGCTCTCCAGGGCCTTAGCGGCGACACCCTCACCCTCGTGGATCAGGCCCAGGAGGATGTGCTCGGTGCCGATGTAGTTGTGGTTGAGCATCCGGGCTTCTTCCTGAGCCAGGACGACAACCCGCCGCGCGCGGTCGGTGAACCTCTCGAACATCGTTAATCGCTCCTCAGAGCGGTCAGGCAGTAAGGGGTCGGTCCCCTCCCTGTCCTTCCGCAGCTTAGTCCCGCAAGCAGGGACCGCTCATTTCAACTGCCGACACCCGCGATGGCCTCCTGCCCCGAACGCCGACAACTGCTCCAACCCGATGGTGCGAGACGATGTTCCCGCAGGCCAGGCAGATAGCCCTTTCGCCAGTACGCCGATGGCGAACGTGAGACGTTTTGCCTGCGTGTCGCCCCTTCCCACTAGGGATGTCTTACCCGCACCCACCGACAGTCCATGCGGCGCACCCCCGTTCCCTCCGCTACGGGCGAACAACCTTGCGTCGGCGCACGCTCCTGTACGCCCCCGAGGCGGATACCCAGGGCGACAGGTCGACGACCTTGCGTAACCTCGCGAGCGGTGCGGCGGTTCACCCGACATGGCTCCCCTCGTCCCGCCTCCCCGCTCGTCGCCGGAATCCGACGACCGCGCGCAGTGGTACGCACGCGAACTCGACTGGGCCACCGCGAGCGGGCCTCCCGCGATGCTGCTGACGGGAGTGCGCTTCGACGTACTGGACCTGCCGGCGGAGGCCGGGCACGCGGCGCTGCGCCGCGTGGGGCGCACCGGCCCCGTGGCGTTGGACGGGCCACGGATGCGTCTCCTGGTGACCGTCGGCAGCGCCGACGAACTGCCCGGGCTGCTCGACTGGCTGGACTGGGGCGGCATCGCCCTCGACCTGACGGTCATCGGCGCGGGCGGGCACATGACAGCACCCGTGCCGCCCGGCGGTGCGGCAGCCCGGCCGGGGGCCGCGTTCTGGCTGCGGCCCCCCGCACCACGGCAGGAGGTGGAACCACTGCTCCCGGCCCTGGCCGGCCTCGGGAGCAGGGGTGGGGATGCTCCCGATCTCGTACAGCTGCTGGACGCGGCGGCCACGGAGTGCCACCGGGCCCGGCTGACGCGCGCCCGGACGCACCTGCCGGCCGATCGCGCGGCAGATCAGCCGTTGGCCTTCTCGTAAGCCTCACGGATCTCGGCCGGGACACGGCCGCGGTCATTCACATTGTGGCCGTTCTCGCGCGCCCACTTACGGATCTCCGCCGTGTCCTTGTTGCCGCCGGAAACCGCGCGGCCCTTGCCACGGCCGGTCGCCGCGCGGCCACCGGTGCGACGGCCACTCCTGGTGTACGGCTCGAGAAGACCACGGAGCTTGTCCGCGTTGGTCGTGGTGAGGTCGATCTCGTACGTCTTGCCGTCCAGGGCGAACGTCACGGTCTCGTCCGCCTCGCCACCGTCGAGGTCATCAACAAGAAGGACCTGAACCTTCTGTGCCACCGGATTTCCTTTCATCGAAAATGCAGTACGCGGAAAGGAAACCGCTTTTCCCCGGAAAACACAAACCCCCGGGAGAGGTTCGGGAGTGCAAGAACACGGGAAACATGCGCGATTCGGACATAGGGTTCGGGCACCTTCCACCCTTCACAGGTGCAGAAGCATCCGGCTGTTGCCCAAGGTGTTCGGCTTCACCCGTTCGAGACCGAGGAACTCCGCCACGCCCTCGTCATAGGAACGCAGCAGCTCGCTGTAGACATCTCCGTCGACGGGCGTCTCGCCGATCTCGGTGAAGCCGTGCTTCGCAAAGAAGTCGACTTCGAAGGTGAGACAGAAAACCCGCCGGACACCGAGCCAGCGCGCGGTCTGCAAGAGCTTGTCCAGAACCTGATGGCCGACTCCTGCCCCCTTCATGCCGTGGTCGACGGCGAGAGTGCGCACTTCGGCGAGGTCTTCCCACATCACGTGCAGGGCGCCGCAGCCGATGACCCGGGCGTCCTCGTCGCGTTCGGCGACCCAGAACTCCTGGATGTCCTCGTAAAGAGTGACCGTCGCTTTGTCGAGCAGGATGCCTTCGGAGACGTACCCGTCAAGGAGATCGCGGACGGACGCCACGTCGCTGGTCCTGGCCCGCCGTACAGTGATGGCGGGCCTTTTTACCGACGGGTCGGTATGAAAATCTGTATCCAGCTCGGTATCCGGCTCGGTTTGCGGCAGCTCTGAGGACATACCCAGACGCTATCGCCCGGCCTCCGGCGGCGTCCCATCGGCCGGAGGACCCTCGTGGGGCGAGTCCGGAGACGGTTCCGGGAAGGTGGGTGCGACGATGCGCATCGCGTCCTGGAGAGCCTCCCGCTGCTCGGCCGACATCATGCCGAAGAAGGCGACCAGCGCGGCAGCCGGGTTGTCACTGCGCGACCACGCTTCGTTCATCAGTGCGGCGGAGTACGCGGCACGGGTGGAGACAGCCGTATATCGATATGCCCGGCCGTCCACTTCCCGGCGGACCCAGCCCTTCTGATGGAGATTGTCCATTACCGTCATGACGGTCGTGTACGCGATGGAACGCTCCCGCTGAAGGTCCTCCAGGACTTCGCGCACGGTGACCGGACGGTTCCATTGCCAGACCCGTGTCATCACGGCGTCTTCCAGCTCTCCCAATTGGCGCGGCACAGCGTCACCTCGGTGCTAGATGTCTGGAATGAGGCATTTTCGGGACGACAAAAGGGCGCACGGCTCCGAGGAGCCGTGCGCCCTTCGTGCGTGGATCCGGTTCAGGCACCCTCGGGCCGCGGCGCCTGCTGCGCCGATTCCGCACGGGCGAACGCCGCGTCCACGGCGGCGTCCTCCTTGGCCTTGTTCGGGCCACCCTGGCTCTTGATGATCGTCACGACGAGACCGATGAAGAAGGCGGCCATCACCACGGGCGGCACGAGCGCGGATACGTAGTCCATGCCGTCCAGGGTAGCGAGTCCGGCATTCCGGTCCCGCCCGGCACCCCTACGACACGGCGCGCTCCTCGGGCCGGGGCGGGGGCGAGGGGCGGCGGGGCGGAAAGACCTCGGACGGCTTGGGCATCGGACGCTCACCCGGGGCAGCCGGGCGTCCCGGGGCCGCAGGCCTCGCCGGCTCCTTGGGACGTTCGGGCTCCTTGGCCGCCGCGAGGCCGCCAGGAAGGGCCAGCAGCCGGCTGCGCGGCGCGGGCGCCGTCGCCGGAACGGCGCGGCCGGCGAGGCGTGCGCGCACCGAGCGTTCCGCGAGCACCTGGCAGCGCTCCAGGAGCGCTGCGGCGACCGGTCCGGCACGCAGGGCGCGCAGGGCCGCGAGGTCGTCGGGGCGGGGGTCGTAGCCGGCGGCGAGGGCGTCCTGGAGGAGCTCCAGATAGCCACTGAGCGATCCGGGGAGCGCTTCGCGGTAGCGGGCGAGGTCGGCGAGGAGGAAGGCGCGCAGCCGTCCCGCTTCGCTCACCACCTCGTCCACCGCGCCCGCGAGCCGCAGGCAGTCCTGGACATCCTCTTCCGGCAGGGGCGTGGGGTGGAGGGCGTTGGCGAGAGCGCGTCGGAGCACCCGCAGCTCGTCCGCGCCGAACGCCATGCCGCCGCGTGATCCGTAGGGCGTGGGCATGACGCGACAATACGTGCTAAATGGACAAATCCGCTTAACTGGCTACTCGGCGGCGCGCCGTTCCGCACCGCGCCGCCGAGTCGTTCCCGCAGGTGACCGCGGGCTGTTCCTACCTCCGGGCGATGTTGCGCTCGTACACCAGGCGCAGGCCGATGAGCGTCAGCCAGGGCTCGTGCTCGTCGATGACGGAGGACTCACCCAACACCATCGGAGCAAGGCCCCCGGTCGCGATGACGGTGACCTCGTCGGGGTCGGCCGCCAGCTCCTTCTTCATGCGCTCGACCACGCCGTCGATCTGCCCCGCGAAGCCATACACGATGCCGGACTGCATGGCCTCGACGGTGTTCTTCCCGATCACGCTGCGCGGCCTGGCGAGCTCGATCTTGCGGAGCTGGGCGCCCTTCACCCCGAGCGCCTCGACCGAGATCTCGATCCCGGGCGCGATCACCCCGCCCGTGTACTCGCCGCGGGCCGACACCGCGTCGAACGTGGTGGCCGTGCCGAGGTCCACGACGATGGCCGGACCGCCGTAGAGCTCGACGGCTGCCACCGCGTTGATGATGCGGTCCGCGCCGACCTCCTTCGGGTTGTCCGTCAGGACCGGCACGCCCGTCTTGACGCCCGGCTCCACGAGGACGGCGGGGACGTCGCCGTAGTAGCGGCGGGTGACCTCGCGGAGCTCGTGCAGCACGGCGGGGACGGTCGAGCAGATGGCGATGCCCTCGATGCCGTCACCGAGCTCCACCCCGAGCAGCGGATGCATGCCCATCAGGCCCTGGAGGAGCACCGCCAGCTCGTCGGCGGTGCGGCGGGAGTCGGTGGAGATCCGCCAGTGCTCGACGATCTCCTCACCGTCGAACAGGCCGAGGACCGTGTGCGAGTTGCCGACGTCGATGGTGAGCAGCATCAGGCGTCGGCCCCGTCGGTCGGGGCCGGGGCGTCGCGGAAGTCCAGGCCGATGTCGAGGATCGGCGAGGAGTGCGTGAGCGCGCCGACGGCCAGGTAGTCGACGCCCGCCTCGGCGTACGCCCGGGCGGAGTCGAGGCTCAGCCGGCCGGAGGACTCCAGCACCGCGCGGCCGCCGACGAGCGCGACCGCCTCCGCCGTCCCGGTCGGGGTGAAGTTGTCCAGCAGGATCAGGTCGGCCCCCGCGTCGAGCACCTCGCGGACCTGCTCCAGGGTGTCGACCTCGACCTCGACCGGCAGCTCCGGGAACGCCTCCCTGACCCGCTTGAACGCCTCGGCGACCCCGCCCGCCGCGATCACGTGGTTGTCCTTGACCAGAGCCGCGTCCACGAGCGACATGCGGTGGTTGACACCCCCGCCGCAGCGCACCGCGTACTTCTCCAGGGCGCGCAGCCCCGGAGTGGTCTTACGGGTGTCGCGGACCTTGGCCTTCGTGCCGTCGAGCACGTCCGCCCAGGCCCGGGTCGCGGTCGCGATCCCGGAGAGCCTGCAGAGCAGGTTCAGGGCGCTGCGCTCGCCGGTGAGGAGGTCGCGGGTGCGGGTGGTGACGGTGAGCAGCTTCTGGCCGGCGACGACCCGGTCGCCGTCCTCGACGTGGCGCTCGACCTCGAACTCGTCCGTGCAGACGATGGACAGCACGGCCTCGGCCACGCGCAGGCCCGCCACGACGCCGTTCTCGCGGGCGGTGAAGTCACCCGTGGCGACGGCGTCCTCGGCGACGGTCGCGACGGTGGTGACGTCGACCCCGCCGTCCAGATCCTCCTCGATCGCGACGTGGGCGATGTCCTCGACCTGGACGGGGTCCAGCCCGGCCTCGGCCAGGAGCTGGGCCAGGGCGGGATCCAGCCCGCACTCCAGCCCGTCCGGGTCGTAGCCGTCGCCGCAACCGCACCCGTCGCCGCAGCCGCCGGACTCGGCGGGTGCGCCGATGTGGATCAACGGTACGTCCACGGGGGTGGGGCGCGGGTTCTCTTCGGGCGTGCTCACGGTTACTGCTCCTCTGGGACGTCGGCGGGGTGGTGCCGGAGGCTGCTGGGTCCTGCGAAGTCTGCTGAGTTCCCGGGCTCCACGGGCGGGAACGCCGCATCCCGGGTCCGGCGGACGACCGGCCGCAGGTCCGGAGCGAGGCGGACGACGAGGTGACGGCGCCATCCCTCGTCGTCGCGGTCGGGCCGGTCCTCGCGCCAGTGGCAGCCGCGGGTCTCCTCGCGCTCCCGGGCGGCGGCGACCAGGACCCGCGAGACGAGGAGGAGGTTGGTGGCCTCCCACGCCTCCACGCCGGGTACGGCGTCCTTGGCGGCGTCCTCCCCGGCACCGGGGACGGCGGCCGTCCGCTGGAGCACCTCCAGTTCCTCGGCCGCGGCGGCCAGGCCGTCCGCCGAGCGGATGACTCCGGCGCCCCTGGTCATGATCCGCTGGATGCGGGTCCGGGTCTCCGCGGTGAGCAGCGGGACCGTCTCCGCGGTGGCGTCGGGCGCCTCGGCCGGCAGGGGCCGGTCCCGGGGTCCGCCGGCCACGATGTCAGCCGCGATGCGCTCGGCGAAGACGAGCCCTTCCAGCAGGGAGTTGGACGCCAGCCGGTTGGCGCCGTGCACGCCCGTGCAGGCGACCTCCCCGCAGGCGTACAGGCCGGGGACGGTCGTACGGCCCCTGAGGTCGGTGCGGATGCCTCCCGAGGCGTAGTGCGCGGCGGGGGCCACGGGGATCGGCTCCGTGACCGGGTCGATGCCGTGGGAGCGGCATGCGGCCAGGATCGTCGGGAAGCGCTCCTCCCACATCGCGGCACCGAAGTGACGCGCGTCGAGGTACATGTGCTCGGCGCCGAGCAGGTGCATCTGGCGGGTGATGGCCTTCGCCACGATGTCACGGGGGGCGAGCTCCGCCAGCTCGTGCCGGCCCAGCATGAAGCGGGTGCCGGAGGCGTCGACGAGATGGGCGCCCTCGCCGCGTACCGCCTCCGACACCAGGGGCTGCTGGCCCTCGGAGCCGGCGCCGAGGAAGAGGACCGTCGGGTGGAACTGGACGAACTCGAGGTCGGAGACCTCCGCTCCCGCGCGGAGCGCGAGGGCCACCCCGTCGCCCGTGGAGACCGGCGGGTTGGTCGTGGCGGAGAAGACCTGGCCCATGCCCCCGGTGGCCAGGACCACCGCCGGGGCGCGGACCGCGCCGACACCGTCGTGCTGGCCCTCGCCCATGACGTGCAGGGTGACACCGGCCGTACGGCCTTCGGCGTCGGTGAGCAGGTCGAGGACGAGGGCGTTCTCGACGGTGTGCAGGGCGGCGGAGCGGACGGCCTCGACCAGGGCGCGGGAGATCTCCGCGCCGGTCGCGTCTCCGCCCGCGTGCGCGATGCGGCGTCGGTGGTGGCCGCCCTCGCGGGTCAGGGCGATGGCACCGGAGTCCGTGGTGTCGAAGTGCGCGCCGGTCTCGATCAGCCGGCGGACGGCGCCGGGTCCCTCGGTGACGAGGGTGCGCACGGCCGTCTCGTCGCACAGTCCCGCCCCGGCGACGAGGGTGTCGTCCAGGTGCTGCTCGGGGGTGTCGCCCTCACCGAGCGCCGCGGCGATGCCGCCCTGTGCCCAGCGGGTCGAGCCGTCGTCGAGGCGCGCCTTGGTGACGACCACGGTGGCGAGGCCCGCGGCGGCGCAGCGCAGCGCGGTGGTGAGACCGGCAACGCCGGAGCCGACCACGACGACGTCCGCGTCGATGGCCCAGCCCGGGGCAGGGGCGGTCAGCCGTATTCCGGTCACGTGAGGGCTCCGAGGGTCAGCGGGATGTTGTCGATCAGGCGGGTGGCGCCCACCCGGGCCGCGACGGCGAGGACCGCCTCCCCACCGTCGCGGCCGTCGGGGATCTCGGTGAAGTCCGACGGGTCCACGAGCGCGAGGTAGTCGAGGGCGAGCGGCACCGCTTCCCGGGCCGCCTCGTCGAGCACGGCCTGTGCGGCGGCGCGCACGTCGGCGGGTCCCACGGCGGGCCTGGCCTGCGCCACCGCCTGCGAGTCGGCGGCCGCACGGGCCTCCCCGATCCGGTGGAGGGCGGCGGCCCTGCCCTGGCGCCCCGGAACGGCCGTGGCCCGCGCGTGCAGCGCCTGCTGGGCCGCCAGCCGGTCGCGGGCCGCGAAGAGGGCCCGGGACAGGGCGAGCGCCGTGCGGCGTTCGCCGGCGGAGAGGAACCTGTTGCGGCTGGACAGCGCCAGGCCGTCCGGGTCACGGACCGTCGGTACGGCGACGATGTCGACGCCGAAGTCGAGGTCGCGGACCATGCGGCGGATCAGTGCCAGCTGCTGGGCGTCCTTCTGGCCGTAGAACGCGGCGTCGGGCCGGGTGAGGTGGAGGAGCTTGGCGACCACGGTGAGCATGCCGTCGAAGTGCCCGGGCCTCGACGCGCCCTCCAGCCGCTCGCCCATCGGGCCGGCGGTGATCCTGACCTGGGGTTCGCCGCCGGGGTAGACCTCGTCGGCACCGGGGGCGAAGACCGCGTCGGCACCCGCCTCGGAGGCGACGGCGAGGTCGGCCTCGATGGTGCGGGGATAGCGGTCGAGGTCGGCGGCCTCACCGAACTGGAGCGGGTTGACGAAGACGGTGACGACGACCTGTCCGCCGGGGCCGACGGCGGCGCGCGCCGTGCGGATCAGGGTGGCGTGGCCGTCGTGGAGCGCGCCCATCGTCATGACGACGGCGCGCTGCGCGCCGGCGGGCCGGCGGAGCGCGTGCAGCTCACCGATGGTGCGCAGCAGGGTGGCGGGTGCGGTGGTCATCGGTTCTCCCCCGGACCGGCCTCGCCGGTTCCGTGTGTTCCGTCGGTGCCGTTCCCCGCGGCGGCGCGGTCGGAGAGGACGTCGAGGAGGTCCTCCGCCGACTCCGGCTTGAGCAGGCCGAGGGCCAGGGCCCGGTCGGCTGTGGTGCGGGCCATGGCGAGGTAGCCGGCCACCGCCTGCGGGGCGTGGGCGCGCAGCTCGTGTATGTGCGCGGCCACCGTGCCGGCGTCGCCCCGGGCGACCGGGCCGGTCAGCGCCGCGTCACCGGAGCGCAGGGCGTTGTCGAGCGCCGCGCCGAGCAGCGGTCCGAGCATCCGGTCGGGCGCGGCCACGCCCGCCTTTCCCAGCAGCTCCAGGGACTGGGCGACCAGGGTGACCAGGTGGTTGGCGCCGAGGGCGAGCGCCGCGTGGTAGAGCGGACGGGACTCCTCCGCGACCCATTCGGGTTCGCCGCCCATCTCGATGACGAGGGCTTCGGCGGCGAGCCTGAGCTCCTCGGGCGCGGTGACCCCGAAGGAGCAGCCGGCCAGCCGCTGGACGTCGACGGAGCTGCCGGTGAAGGTCATCGCCGGATGCAGCGCGAGCGGGAGGGCCCCGGCCCGCAGGGCGGGGTCGAGGACCCGGGTCCCGTACCGCCCCGAGGTGTGCACGATCAGCTGGCCCGGCCGGACGGCACCCGTCTCGGCGAGGCCCTCGACCAGGCCGGGCAGAGCGTCGTCGGGAACGGTCAGCAACACGAGCTCGGCGCGGGCGAGGACGTCGGCCGGGGTGACCAGGGGCACGTCGGGGAGGAGCGCGGCGGCCCGGCGCCGGGACGCGTCGGAGACGCCCGACACCGCGACGGGGCGGTGCCCGGCGAGCTGCAGCGAGGCGGCGAGGGCGGGGCCGACCCGGCCCGCGCCGACGACGCCGACGGTGAGGCGGGCGGGGCGGTCCCTCGCGTCGAGGGGTTCCTTGGAAACTGATGCGTTCACGCGGCGGTGGCCTTCCGTTCCAGTCCGCGGGGGGTACCGGACGATTCCTCTGCATGCTACGCCAGCGCGTCCCGGCACCCCCGGCCGTCCACAGCCTGTGGGTAACTTCCGGGGCCGGGAAACGGGATGGGGAACGGCGGCGGCAGGCGCGATGATCGTCCCATGACAGTCACCGATGAGCAGAAGCAGCGGAACCGCAGGCTGGCCGCGTGGCAGCGGTCCACGAGGACGCTGGCCCGCACGTCGGCCGACCACACACTGGGCGAGCGGCTGGCCGCGCTGGCCGCCGACGCGGGCGCGGTCCACGACCTGAGCGGGTGGACGGACGTGTACGGCGACGGGGTCGTCGCCGAGCTGGAGCGGCGGACGGCGCAGCTGCTCGGGATGGAGGCCGCGGCCTTCTTCCCGACGGGCACGATGGCCCAGCAGGTGGCGCTGCGCTGCTGGGCGGGGCGCACGGGCAGCCCCGTCGTCGCCCTGCATCCGCTCTCCCACCCGGAGGTGCACGAGCGGGGCGCGCTCGCCTCGGTGAGCGGGCTGCGCACGGTGCATCCGACGTCCGAACCGCGGTTGCCCACGGCGGAGGAGATCCACGGCTTCCCCGAGCCGTTCGGCACGCTGATGCTCGAGCTGCCGCTGCGCGACGCGGGCTTCGTCCTGCCCTCCTGGGAGGAGCTGGAAGCGGTCGTGGCCGCCGCACGGGAGCGGGACGCGGTGGTACACCTGGACGGAGCCAGACTGTGGGAGTGCGGACCGCACCTCGGGCGCGGGCTGCCGGAGATCGCGGCCCTCGCCGACAGTGTGTACGTCTCGTTCTACAAGTCCCTGGACGGGCTGTCCGGGGCGGTGCTCGCGGGCCCCGAAGCACTGGTCGACGAGGCGCGGACGTGGCGCCACCGGTACGGCGGTCAGGTCTTCCAGCAGTACCCGGCGGCGCTCTCCGCGCTGCTGGGCCTGGAGCGGGAGCTGCCGAGGCTGCCGTCGTACGTGGCGCACGCGAAGGTGGTGGCGGGGGCACTCGCGGAGGCCTTCGCCGAGTCCTCCGTACCCTGGTCCCGGGTGCACCCGGACCCCCCGCACACGCACCAGTTCCAGGTGTGGCTGCCGTACGGGGCCGAGGTGCTGGACGAGGCGTCGGTGCGGCAGGCCGAGGAGACGGGTGTGGCGCTCTTCCGGCGGTGGTTCGCCGGGCCGCCCGGCATCTCCTTCACGGAGGTCACCGTGGCGGGGCCGGGACTGGAGTGGACGGCGCAGGACGTCCGGGCCGCGGTGGCGGACTTCGTGCGACTGCTGGACTGAGGGCTGTCCCGGGATTCGGCCTTACGGCCTGGCGTGGGGCTGGGGCCGTCCCTGCCCCGCGTCCGGGCCGGGCTGCGGGCCGCCCTGCGCTGCTTCACCCAGGGTTCGGCCCTGCCCATGCCGGGCTCGGGTGCGGCCAGGCCCCCCGCCAGGCCCGTCCCTGTTACCGCGTCCGGGCTCAGGTGCGGCCCTGCCCGCGTCCGGGCCCGGGTTCTTCCCCGTACAGGATCGTCGGCGCCGCCCGCCTTCGGCCGGCCCCGGCTGCGGCGCTCCTCGCGCCCGGGCTGCCCCGGAGTCGGTGCCCCGCCCGCTCCCGGGCGGTCCCCGGTTCAGCCGGCGCCGCCCGCGCCTTCGGTCCAGGCACGGAATCTCCTGCGCAGTTCGCGCAGGACGTCCCAGTCGTGGCGGCCGGGCAGCGGGGGCGGCACCTCGCCGTGCCGCACGGCGCGGTAGCTGTCGAGCATGTGCTGCTGAACGATGTCCATGGGCCCAGCGTGAACCCGTCCGCACCGGCCGGCCCGTGGATTGACGGCCGCCGTCAAATGGCGGCGGGCCCCGCTCGGCCAGGCCCCACTATGGAGGGGTGAGCGTGCATATCGACATCGCCGGCCTGCCCCCCGAGCGCATCGTTTTCGAGATCTCGCCCCTCGCCGAGCTGGGGCTGGCTCTGCACGCGCTCTCCGAGCCGGGGCACCATCCGGGCCTGCACGGCTGGGCCACCGCGACGGCCGCCGCTCTGGAGCCGGACCTGGCGGACCGGCTGCACGAGGCGGAGTTCCTCTGGCGGAACACCTTCTCCGACGTCTTCATGCCGTTCGCCGGTGTCCGCGGCGGGGACGGCAGGACCGGCTCCACCCTCGCCGAGGACCTGGACATCCTCGACAAGCTCGACGACGAGCGGTTCGTCTCCGCGGCTCTGGAGTTCACCTGCGCGAGCCAGTACGGAGCCGGAGGGCCGTCCCCCCTCACCGACGCCGGCATGCGCGCCCGCGCGCTGGACCTGGCCGCTGCCAGAGGCCCCAAGCAGACGGAGTTCACCCGGGAGCTGCTCAGCGACCCCGCCGCCGTACGGGGATGGGTCCGCCGTCTCTTCGAGGACTGTGACCAGGCCTTCTTCGCCGCCACCTGGCAGCGCGTCCAGGTCCAGCTGGCCGCCGACGCCCGCCACAAGACCGAGGTACTGCGGCGCAAGGGCGTCGCCGCGGCGATGAACGCCGTGTCGGCGGCCCTCTCCCTGGACGAGGACGCGGGCAGGATCTGCGTCGACAAGCTGACCGTCGGCCGCGCCGACGCCTCCGGCTCCGCGGCGGGCACCGGGCTCACGCTCGTCCCGACCAGCTTCGGGTGGCCCCATCTGATGGTGCTGCACGCCCCTGGGTGGCGGCCGGTGATCCACTACCCGGTGCACGCGCCCGAGCTGCCCTCCCCCGCCTCCGTCGAACTGCTCCAGCTGCGGATGGAGGCCCTGGCCCATCCGATGCGGATGCGCCTCTGCCGCAACCTGGCCCGCTCCCCGTACACCACGGGGGAGCTCGCCGACTCGCACGGCATCACCCCACCCGAGGTCTCCCGCCACCTCGCGGTACTCAAGAAGGCCGGCCTGGTGACCACCCGGCGGCGCGGCCGGTACGTCCTGCACGCGCTGGACCTGACCGTGGTGGCCCGCCTGGGCAGCGACTTCCTGGAGGGCGTCCTGCGCTGAGCGCCGGTGGGCCCGGTCGAACCGGATGGGCCAGGTGCCCGTCCAGAAGCGGCACAAACCAGTGCCGCAGCAGGCGGCTCGGACCGGGACCGACGTGCTCGGGACCGCGCACCACGCTGTCGGGCAGCCGCCGCCCCCGTCCCTGCACCGTCTGCGTCCTGCCGCCGAAGCGCCCGCCGGCCCGGCTCGGGGCTCCCGCCCTCAGCCCGGCTGACCGCCCGCCCGGACCAGGCCGGTCTCGTACGCGAGCACCACGACCTGTACGCGGTCGCGCAGAGCCAGTTTGGTGAGGATGCGGCCGACGTGCGTCTTCACGGTCGCCTCCGACAGCACCAGGCGGGCGGCGATCTCGCCGTTGGACAGGCCCTGGGCGACCAGCATCATGACCTCGCGCTCGCGCTCGGTCAGCTTGCCGACATGCTTGTGCTGCGGCTCCTTGCCGCTGCTGGGCAGCATCGGGGAGAACCTGTCGAGCAGCCGGCGGGTGGTGGACGGGGCGACGACGGCATCGCCGCTGTGCACGGAACGGATGGCGGAGAGCAGCTCGCCGGGCGGCACGTCCTTGAGCATGAAACCGCTGGCGCCCGCCTTCAGCCCCGAGAACGCGTACTCGTCGAGGTCGAACGTGGTCAGGATCAGCACCTTGGGCGGATCGGGCTGCGCGCAGATGCGCCGGGTCGCCTCGACGCCGTCCAGCCGGGGCATGCGGACATCCATCAGCACCACGTCGACGGTGGTGGCCCGCAGGACCTCGATCGCCTCCGCCCCGTCGCCCGCCTCCGCGACGACCTCCATGTCCGGCTGGGCGGCGAGCACCATCCGGAAGCCGGTGCGCAGCAGCACCTGGTCGTCGACGAGCATCACGCGGATCGCCATGAGGGGTCCTGTCCTTCTGTCACTGGCATGGTCACTGGCCGGCCGCCTTGAGCGGGAGAAGCGCGCTGATCCGGAAACCGCCGCCCGGGCGGGGCCCCGCGTCGAGCGTGCCGCCGACCATGCCGACCCGCTCCCGCATGCCGATCATTCCCTGTCCCGCGCCGTCGGCCCCACCGTCCACGTAGAGCTCGTGCGCGGCGCCCCGGCCGTCGTCCTCGACCAGCAACCCGAGTCCGTCGTCGAAGTAGACGAGCCGTACGCTCGCCCCGGCATCCGGACCCCCGTGCTTACGGGTGTTGGTCAGGGCCTCCTGGACGATGCGGTACGCGGTCAGCTCGACCCCGCTGGGCAGCGGGCGCGGGGTTCCCTCGATCTTGAAGTCCACCTCGAGGCCGGTCCGCCTGACCTGGCCCACCAGGTCCTCGATCTGCTGCACGTCGGGCTGGGGCACGTACTCCCCGCTCTCCTGGGTGTCGCCGGTCCGCAGCACCCCGAGAAGCCGGCGCATCTCGGCGAGCGCCTGGCGGCCGGTGACGGAGATCGTCTCCAGCGCCTGCCGGGCCTGATCGGGAGAATTGTCCATGACGTAGGCGGCGCCGTCCGCCTGGACGACCATCACCGAGACGTTGTGGGCGACGACGTCGTGCAGCTCGCGGGCGATCCGTGCGCGCTCGGCGGCCACGGCGACCTTCGACTGGGCCTCCCGCTCGCGCTCCAGCCGGGCGGCGCGCTCCTCCAGCTGGCTGAAGTAGGCGCGTCTGGTGCGTATCGAGTCGCCGAGCACCCAGGCCAGGACGAACGGCCCGGTCATGACGACGACGATGAACACGGACTGCGGCCAGCTGTTCGACGGGGTCTCCTGCGGCCAGCGCAGCATGGACAGTCCGGCCGCGACCAGGCTGCAACCCAGGGCGAGCCGGGAGGCCCAGCGCTCCCCGACGGTGGCCACGGTGTACGTGATCACCAGCAGGGCGAAGTCCGCCGGATTCGGCCGGACGCCGAACACCAGCTGAGCGGCGCCCATCAGTATCGCCAGGAGCAGCATCCGCTCGGGCGCGCGGCGGCGCAGCGCGACCACGGCGCACAGGCCGACGGCGATGGGCACGGCTGCCACGCGTTCCCGGCCACCACCGGTCTGGCCCTGCACGATGGACACGCCGGAGATCCCGAGGAGGACGACAGCCCAGAAGGTGTCGACGCCCGTCGGGTGTCTGCGGATGAAATCGTAAAGGCGCTGCACGTTACCCAGCGTAGGGACAGCTGATCGGTGCCCGGGTCAGCCGAAGGGCCGATCCGGGTCCTGGGACCGTACTCCCCAAGGTGGAGACTTGCCTACGTGACGTATGACTGGTGCGGCTGGCGGGAAGCGGCGGAGACCGCCTTGTACGGGCAAAAGGGCTTCTACCGGCGGCCCGAAGGTCCTGCGGGGCATTTCCGCACCTCGGTGCACGCCTCCCCGCTGTTCGCCGCGGCAGTCGCGCGACTGCTGGTCAGGACGGCCGGTCTGCTCGGGACCGACGCGGTCGACCTGGTGGACGTCGGAGCGGGCCGGGGTGAGCTGCTGACCGGAGTCCTGGCGGCGCTCCGGGAGCGGCCCGCCGCCCAGGGGCTCGCCGTGCGGGCGTACGCCGTGGAGCTCGCGCCCCGCCCCCCGGGGCTGGATCCGGGCATCGAGTGGTGTACCGAGCCGCCCCGGGGTGCGCGGGGCCTGCTGTTCGCCAACGAGTGGCTGGACAACGTCCCCACCGACATCGCCGAGGCGGACGGGGACGGGGTCGCCCGTTACGTGCTCGTCCGGCGGGCGGACGGCGAGGAACGGCTGGGCGATCCGGTGACCGGCGCGGACGCGCGGTGGCTCGACCGCTGGTGGCCGCTGTCGCGGCCGGGTGAGCGGGCGGAGATCGGCCGGCCGCGCGACGAGGCGTGGGCGCGGGTCGTCGGCTCGCTCAGCGGCGGGGTCGCGGTCGCCGTGGACTACGCCCATGTGGGAGGAGCCCGGCCGCCGTTCGGGACACTGACCGGGTTCCGGGCGGGGCGCGAGGTGCGCCCCGTGCCCGACGGGAGCTGCGACCTCACCTCGCACGTGGCACTGGACGCCTGCGCGGCGGCGGCCGGCGGGGAGGCGGAACTCCTGGACCAGCGGGCCGCGCTGCGGGAGCTGGGGGTCAACGGCGAACGGCCGCCCCTCTCGCGGGCGTCGTCCGACCCGGCCGGCTATGTACGGGCCCTCGCCTCGGCGGGCGAGGCGGCCGAACTCACAGCGCGCGGCGGGCTCGGGGACTTCGGCTGGCTCCGGCACCGGGTGACGCCGGGCTCCGCCGCCTGACCGCGGACCCGACGAGGGATACTGTCCCGCATGACGGAGACGACGGTCGGCATCGGCGGCGCGGCAGAGAGCACCGACATGGTGCTCAACATCGGTCCGCAGCACCCCTCCACGCACGGGGTGCTCCGGCTCCGGCTCGTACTCGACGGCGAGCGCATCCAGCACGCGGAACCGGTCATCGGCTACATGCACCGCGGCGCCGAGAAGCTCTTCGAGGCCCGGGACTACCGGCAGATCATCATGCTGGCCAACCGCCACGACTGGCTGTCGGCCTTCTCCAACGAGCTCGGGGTCGTCATGGCCGTCGAGCGCATGCTCGGCATGGAGGTCCCGGAGCGCGCCGTGTGGACGAGGACGCTGCTGGCGGAGCTGAACCGGGTACTGAACCACCTCATGTTCCTCGGCTCCTACCCTCTCGAACTCGGCGGGATCACACCGGTGTTCTACGCGTTCCGGGAGCGCGAGGAGTTGCAGGCCGTGATGGAGGAGGTCTCCGGCGGCCGGATGCACTACATGTTCAACCGGGTCGGCGGCCTCAAGGAGGACCTGCCCGCAGGCTGGCTCGGCCGGGCCAGGGACGCCGTGGCCTCCGTGCGCTCCCGCATGGACGTCTACGACCGGCTCGTCCTCGGCAACGAGATCTTCCGGGGCCGCACCCGCGGGGTGGGTGTCCTGTCCGCCGAAGCCGTTCATGCCTACGGGGTGTCCGGGCCGATCGCCCGCGCCTCGGGCGTCGACTTCGACCTGCGGCGCGACGAGCCCTATCTGGCGTACGGGGAGCTGCGGGACACCCTGAAGGTCGTCACCCGGACCGAGGGTGACTGCCTGGCCCGCTTCGAATGCCTGCTGGAACAGACGCACAACGCGCTGGACCTGGCCGACGCCTGCCTGGACCGGATGGCCGGCCTCGCGCCCGGGCCCATCAACCAGCGACTGCCCAAGGTCCTCAAGGCCCCGGAGGGCCACACCTACGCCTGGACCGAGAACCCGCTCGGCATCAACGGCTACTACCTGGTCTCCACGGGCGAGAAGACCCCCTACCGGCTGAAGCTGCGCTCCGCCTCGTACAACAACATCCAGGCGCTCACCGAGCTCCTGCCCGGCACCCTGGTCGCCGACATGGTCGCGATCCTGGGGTCGCTCTTCTTCGTCGTCGGGGACATCGACAAGTAACCGCGCCCCTCGGCCACGGCGGTCACGAGATCGCGCTGCGCAGCCGTACGACGTCCAGCTGTTCGGTCTCGTCGTGCGCGGTCAGGTCGATGACCTTGCCGACGGCACGGTTCTCGGCAGCGCCCGTACGGTGCGCCGCCAGCGCCTCCTGGCCCACCACGTCCGCGAGGTCCTCGTTCTGCACGGACTCGAGCTCGGCGGTGTTCGCCTTCTGGGTGCCGAAGAAGTCGAAGCTCCCCTGCGGGACGACGTGGCGGCGCGCGGCGGCGTACGGGACGACGGCCGAGGCCGCCGGAACGGCGCGGGGCACGCGCACGGGTGCGGGCGACGGCTGAAGTGCGGGGAGGGCCGCGGCGGGACGGCGGTGCTGGTGGTCACCCGCTCCGGCGACCGCCGCGTGCTTCCCCCTCGGGCCCTCGCCCTCCGGGTCCCGATCAGCGGCCCGCTCCAGGTCCCGCTCCCTGGCCGGTTCGGCCGTGCGGCGCGCCTCCTGGAGGGCTGCGTTGCGCGTCAGGTCCTGGAGGGCCTGCGCGGCCCGTAGGTAGGCGTCGGGTGTGGGTGTGGAGCGTGCGGCGGGCAGCTCGCGCGGTGCGGACGCTTCGATGGCGAGCTGCCTGCGGCCCTCCAGAGCGCTGGCCCGCTCGGTCTCGGCGTTGGCGTAGCGGCGCAGCAGGGCGGCGTGCTCACCCCGGAGACCGGCGAGCTCCACGCGCTTGCGGCGCAGCTTCGTCTCCAGCCGGGTGCGCAGGGCCCGTGACTCCTCGAGATCGGACTCGAGCTCGGCTATGCGCTCCTCGGCCTTCCACTCGTCACCGGCCCTCGCCCGGGTCAGTTCCGCGACGCGTAGCCCCGCGGCACGGTCCCAGCTGCGCATCAGGTACGCGCCGGAGAGCGCGACGGCGGCGGTGGCCGCCACGAGTCCGCGCAGGGGCACGGGGTCCGCGAGGAGCCAGGCTCCGGCGGCACAGACGACCGACACCCCGGCCACCACGGTGGGCGGCAGGATTTTGTGAAGGGGTGGCGAATGGCGGTGGCGTCCACGTGGCATGGCCCGAAATTTACCGTGCTCGCCGGTCAGTTGGGAGACCGCCCGGCAATCTGTTCCCGGGCGGTTACTCAGGACCCGCACAGTGGATCATGCTGAACCCCCCGCACGGCACCGCACCTCTGTCCGGCCGGACCCGGTCGAAAGCCCTTCACGGTCTCGCGGAAGGCACTTCGCCGCGCTCTTCTACTTCTTGATCAGCCCCTTGGACCGCAGATAATTCCTGGCCGCGTCGGCGGGCTTGACGCGCTCGGCGTCGACCTTGAGGTTGAGTTCCGCGAGGTCCTCGGTGGTGAGTACGTCGGTGAGCTTCCCGAGCGCCGCGGCGATCTCCGGAGAACCCGCGTCCTCGGCATTGAGTACAGGCAGGACGTTGTCGGCGTTCTGCAGCTTCTTGTCGTCCTCCAGGAACACCAGCCCGTAGGTGTCCAGCACCGCGTCCGTGGTGGTCGTGAGGACCAACTGGTCCTTCCCGTCCTTGACCGCCTGCTTGGACTGGGGTGTTCCGACACCCTTGGGGTCGATGCCGGTGACGTCGATTCCGTACGTCTTCTTCAGGCCCGGGGCGCAGAAGGGGCGCACCTCGCACTCGTCACCCGCCGCGATCCTCACCTTCAGCTTCGACCGGCCGAGGTCGGAAAGCGTCTTGAGGTCGTTCTTCGAGGCGAATTCCCCGCTCACCGCGAAGGCGTTCTGGTCGACCGCCTTGCCGGCCGGGAGGACCTTCAGACCGAGCGGCGTCGCGAGCTTCTCCAGCGCCGCCACGGTGGCCGCGGCGTCACCGGAGGCGACCGGCGCGGCTTCCGCCTTCTTCACCCCGTTGACCTTGGCGTTGAGGAATTCGGCGAGGGTCGCCGCGTATTCGGGGACGACGTCTATCTCGCCCTTCTCCAGCGAGGGTTCGTACAGTTCACGGTTCTTCACCGTGGTGACCGAGGTGCTGTATCCGGTGTCGCCCAGGAGCTGGGCGTACAGCTCGGCGAGCACCTTGGACTCGGTGAAGGCCGCGGCTCCCACCACCAGCGAACCCTTCGCGGAGCCGGCGCCCGCGCCGGTGTCCGGGCCGCCCTTCTTGTTCTCCAGGCTGTCGCCGCCGCAGGCGGCGAGCGAACCCGCCAGCGCGACCACCGCGACGACCGCACCCGCTGTGCGCGAGATCCTGCTCATGATGTTCTCCGTCCGCGAGAAAAAAAGTGTGTGCACGTCGAAAGCCCGGTCCTCATGCGGACCGGCGGCGCCCGGGCGCCAGCAGCCGGTCCAGCGCCACGAGCACGCCCTCGACCACCAGGGCCAGCAGGGCGACCAGGACGGCTCCCGCGAAGACCTGGGCCGTGTCATAGGTGTTGAATCCGGCGGTGATGATCCGGCCGAGGCCGCCGAGGCCGACCATCGCCGCGATCGAGGCCGTGGCGACGACCTGGACGGCGGCGGAACGCAGACCGGTCATGATCATCGGGTAGGCCAGTGGGAGCTCGACCCGCAGGAAGAGCTGCCCGCCCGACATCCCCATACCCCGTGCGGCCTCCACCACCGGCCTGTCCACCTCCGTCATCCCGACGTAGGCGTTGGTCAGCAGCGGTGGCACGGCGAACAGCACCAGCGCGATGACTGTGGGCAGATAACCGGAGTTACGCAGGGGGGTCATCATGAAGAGCGCCAGTACCGCGAAGACGGGGACGGCCCGCCCCACATTGGAGATGTTGACCGCGAGCGCACCCCCCTTGCCGATGTGTCCGAGGTACAGGGCGAGCGGCAGCGCGAGGGCGCAGGCAGCCCCGAGAGCGACGCCGCTGACGAAGAGGTGCTCGCCGAGCCGGTGCGTGGCGCCGTCGTCCCCGGTCCAGTTGGCCCCGGTGACGAGCCAGGTCCAGGCGTCCCCGATGATCCCCACGGTCTAGCCCGCCTCCGTCTTCGCGATGCCCGTCGGCACGGCGGATATCCGTATCCGGGTCCAGGGCGTGAGCAGGTGCTGCAGACCGAGCAGCAGCAGATCCGCCACCACCGCGAGCAGCACGCAGAGCACGGACGCGGTGAGCACCTGGGCCTTGAAGAAGCTGGGCAGCGCGTCCTCGATGAGATTGCCGAGACCGCCCTTCCCGACGAGGGAGCCGACCGTGGTCAGTGCGACCGTCGAGACCGTGGCGATCCGAAGTCCGGCCATCAGGGCGGGCAGGGCCAGCGGGAGTTCGACTTCCCAGAGCAGCCTGCCGGGACCGTACCCCATGCCTTGCGCGGCTTCCCTGGCCTCCTGGGGGATCGCTTGGAGGCCCGCCAGGATGTTCCGCACGAGAATGGTCAGTGAATAGAGCACGAGACCGGTGACGACCAGCGCGGCGGAGAGTCCGAAGAGCGGCAGCAGGAGCGAGAACATCGCCAGCGACGGCACGGTGTAGAGCACGGTGGTCAGGCCCAGCACCGGTCCTGCGAAATGCCGTCCGCGGCGTGCGAGCAGCGCGAGCGGAAAGGCGACCGCGAGCCCGATCAGCACCGAAAGCGCCGTGATCCAGATGTGCTGGACCGTCGCATCGGTCAGCTCCTGGCTCCGGGAGCGCAGATATTCTCCGCAGATCCAGTCGTTCGCCACCAGGCAGTTCCGCTCGGCCATCCGCCCCTCACCCCCCGTTCACCGCGGCCGCTCCGCAGCGGATCCGATCACCGGTGACCCTATCCTCGACCACTGACAATCGCCGAGGCTGTCGTATTCCGGCAACACGTCCTTCACAGAACCCGCGTCACAATGGGGAACCATGATCCGTTTCGAGCACGTCACCAAGCGGTACGCGGACGGCACGACCGCCGTCGACGGCCTTTCCTTCGAGGTCGCCGAGGGGGAACTGGTCACGCTCGTCGGACCTTCCGGCTGCGGCAAGACGACCACCATGAAGATGGTGAACCGTCTGATCGAACCGACCGAGGGCCGGATATCGCTCGCCGGGGACGACATATCCTCCATCGACCCCGTCCGACTCCGGCGCCGTATCGGCTATGTGATCCAGCAGGTGGGACTCTTCCCGCACCGGACCGTGCTGGAGAACACGGCGACGGTGCCCCATCTCCTGGGCTGGAAAAGGGCGAAGGGCCGCGCGCGCGCCGCCGAACTGCTCGACCTGGTCGGACTGGATCCCTCCGTTTATGGCGACCGCTATCCGGAACAGCTCTCCGGCGGTCAGCGCCAACGGGTGGGTGTGGCGCGGGCGCTGGCAGCGGATCCTCCTGTCCTGCTGATGGACGAGCCTTTCGGCGCGGTCGACCCCGTCGTCCGCGAAAAGCTTCAGAACGAATTCCTGAGACTGCAGGCACAGGTCCGCAAGACGGTGCTGTTCGTCACGCACGACATCGAGGAGGCCGTCCGGCTCGGTGACCGCATCGCCGTGTACGGGCAGGGCCGCATCGAGCAGTTCGACTCGCCCGCCACCGTGCTCGGTGCGCCCGCGACACCGTACGTCGCGGACTTCGTCGGGGCCGACCGCGGCCTCAAGCGGCTCTCCGTCACGCCCATCGAGGAGAGCGACCTGGACCAGCCGCCGGTCGTGCACCTCGACGACCCCCTGCCACGGGCGACCGAGCGGCTGCGGGCCGAGGGGGCCCGCTGGGCGGTGGTGCTGGACGGCGAGGACAACCTGCACGGCTGGATACCCGCAGGCGGCGGGCCGGCGGCGGCCGGGGGAACGGTTCGCGAACACGCCCGTCGGATGGAGGCCTGGCTCCCGCTCGGCGCCCCGCTCAAGCAGGCCTTCGCCACGATGCTCCAGCACGACGCGGGATGGATCGCCGTCATCGACGAGGGGAGCGCCGGTCGCTTCCTCGGCGTCCTCACTCCGGCACGCCTCCACGAGGCCCTGCGCCGCTCGATCGACGCGGACGCGCAGGACGTCCCACGGGCGGAGGTCGCCGTCGAGACGGTCACGAAGGTCGACTCACGCTGAGCGGGGTGGGCGCCTCCCGGGGCACCGGCGAGGCGGGGGCGGCCTCGGGGCAGGGGCAACCTTGAAGCAGGGGCCACCTCGAAGCAGGCCGCCGGCGGGCCCGGAACCGTACCGCGCCGCCCCCGCGTTCAGCCCCCGCGTTCAGCGCCCGGGTTCAGCGCCCGGGTTCAGCGCCCGGGTTCAGCGCCCGCTGAGCCTGCCGCTCATCCACTCAAGCGCCGGAGGGATCTCCCGCCGCCAGGTGTTGAAGTTGTGCCCGCCGCTGTCGAGCACGATCGAGGACACCCTGGCGGGGGCCTTCACCCGGGCGATGAACTCCCGGGTCGCCCCGAGGTTCCCCTCACCCTGGCGGGACGTCGTGACAAGGAACGACGAGGCGGCCGCCGGCGGCCGGTGCGCCAGGGTCCACAGCAGGTCCGCCCGACGGCGCGCAGCCCGGTCACCGTGGAACAGGTCGCCGGTCGTCGGGTCCTCGGCCGCCTTGTAGTAGGCCGAGAGCCCGGCGCTCGCCGCGAATCCGTCCGGGTGGTGCATCCCGATCTTCAGTGCGCAGTAGCCGCCGGTCGAGTTTCCGATGATCCCCCAGTTCGCGGCGCGGCTGCCGACCCGGTAGGTCCGCGAGACCGCCTGGGGCAGGTCCCGCGCGAGGAAGGTCTCGGTCCGGGGACCGCCCGGGACGTCCACGCACTCGGTGTCCCGGGGCGGCGCCACCGTCGGCCTCAGCATCACCAGGATCATCGGCTGCGCCCTTCCCGCCTTCACCAGGTCGTGCACGGTCTGCGGATAGCGCAGCCCCTTGAAGAGGTTCTCGGCCGTCCCCGGGTAGCCGGTGAGCACGACGACCGCGGGGAAGCCGCGCCCGGCGTTGGCCGGCTGGAAGTACTCCGGCGGCAGGTAGACGTAGGCGGCGCTGTCGATCCCGGACGTGCGGCCCGAGACGACGACCTTGTCGATCCGGCCGCCGACCTCGGGTCTCCCGCCCCCCGGCACGTCCGGCCGCACGCTGCCGATCCGGGCCGTCGTGCTCCCGGGTGCGCCGATGTCCGTCCCGTGGTCGACGACCGTGCCCAGTTCCTGCTGCCGCCCGAACAGGTCGGCCCAGGAGCCGTAGAACAGGAAGGAGTTGTTGGCCATCAGGCCGACCGCGACGAAGAGCGTCAGCTGGGTCGCCAGCAGGAGGCCGACCCGGCCCGCCACCGCGCGGGCGGTACGGGCGGCCAGCCGGGGCCAGAGACGGATCGTGACGGCGAACAGCGTGACGGCCACGGCTGCCGCGACGGCCAGAACAGCGTTGCTGGTGAGACCCATGAGTACAGATGAGCTTTCTGTGCGTGAAATTTCCGCAAAGAGGATGAACCCACTTCGCGGAAGCTTCGTCCTAGAGGTCGCACATCGTCCGTAGGGGCTTCGGCCGACGGACTCAGGAATCTCTCGCGGAGCCACGGGAAGCGATGTCTGTCACGGTAGATGGGGACAAATCCAGAAAGGTTCCGTTCGCGGTCCGCGGACGCGGGCTTCTGCGCGGGCCACGGCCCGAAGCGGTACCGGCGCTGATCGGCAGCGCCTGCACGATCGTCGGCCTGATCGACGTCGCCGCAGGCGTCTTCCCCCGCTTCCGGCACAGCCGGATGCACACCCTCGCCGAGGTGCTCCCCGGCGCCCTCGGCCCGTTCGCCGCGGCGCTCTCCCTCAGCTCGGGGGTCCTGCTGCTCCTGCTCGCCCACGGCATCAAGCGGCACAAACGGCGCGCCTGGCGGGCGGCCGTGGTCCTGCTGCCGGCGGGCGCCGTGGCGCAGTTCGTCTACCGGCACTCCCTGATCGGCGTGCTCGTCTCGCTGGTGCTCTGCTACCTCCTGGTACGGCACCGGGGCCAGTTCGCGGCGCTCCCCGACCCGAGGAGCCGCTGGCGGGCCCTGGCCAACTTCGTTCTGCTCGGGGCGGGTTCGATGGCCCTGGGCCTGGTGGTCGTCAGCGTGCACCCGGGGCGCGTTGTCGGAAACCCCTCCATCGCCGACCGGCTCCAGCACGTGCTGTACGGCCTGTTCGGCTTCGAGGGGCCCGTCGACTACGCCGGCACGACCTCATGGACGGTGGCGTACTCCCTCGGCTCCCTGGGTCTGCTGACCGCCGTCACCACGATCTACCTGGCCTTCCGGCCCGAGCACCCGGCCGCCCGCCTCACCGAGGACGACGAGGTGCGGCTGCGGGCGTTGCTGGACAAGCACGGGGGCCGCGACTCCCTCGGGCACTTCGCGCTCCGCCGCGACAAGGGCGTGGTCTTCTCCCCCAGCGGCAAGGCCGCCGTCTGCTACCGCGTGGTGTCGGGCGTGATGCTCGCGGGGGGTGACCCGATCGGTGACGTGGAGGCCTGGCCGGGAGCCATCGAGCGCTTCATGGACGAGGCCAGGGCGCACTCCTGGACACCGGCGGTGATGGGCTGCAGCGAG
Organism: Streptomyces sp. NPDC020780; assembly: GCF_044334475.1. Lineage (NCBI taxonomy): Bacteria > Bacillati > Actinomycetota > Actinomycetes > Kitasatosporales > Streptomycetaceae > Streptomyces > Streptomyces sp. NPDC020780. The sequence continues at coordinate 54,237 of NZ_JBIRTB010000013.1, forward strand.
ACCGGCGGAGAGGTGTGGACCCGCGAGACCGGGCTGTCCGCGCTGGAGATCGGCGACGAGGCGGTGGTGGACGTCGCGGATTTCTCCCTGGCCGGGCGACCGATGCGCAACGTGCGGCAGATGGTGAAGCGCATCGAGCGTAACGGCTACGAGACCCGGGTCCGGCGCGCACGCGACATCGGCGACACCGAACTCGCCCGCATCCGCAAAGCCGCCGCCGACTGGCGCGGTACGGACACCGAGCGCGGCTTCTCCATGGCGCTGGGCAGGATCGGTGACCCCTACGACGGTGACTGTGTCGTCGCGACCGCCCATCTGGCGGATTCCGGCGCGGCGGATTCCCCGCACGGAGACCTGAAGGCGGTGCTCCACTTCGTCCCGTGGGGCCGCGACGGCCTCTCCCTGGAGCTGATGCGGCGCGACCGCTCGGCCGACCCCGGCATGAACGAACTGCTGATAGTCGCCTCCCTGCAGGCCGCTCCCGCACTCGCGGTCACCCGGGTCTCGCTGAACTTCGCCATGTTCCGCTCGGCTCTCGCCCGCGGCGAACGGCTGGGCGCGGGACCGGTCCTGCGCTGCTGGCGAGGACTGCTGATCTTCCTGTCGCGCTGGTTCCAGATCGAGTCGCTCTACCGGTTCAACGCGAAGTTCCGGCCCCGCTGGGAGCCCCGTTTCGTCGTCTACCGCACCGGCCGCGATCTTCCCCGCATCGGTCTCGCCGCCCTCCGGGCCGAGGGCTTCCTGCACCTCGCGCCGCCCCGCCCGTTCCGCCCCCGCGCTCCCCGGCCCTGCGCCCACCGCCCGGACCTGCCGGCCGAGCACGCTGCCCGCGCGGTTTGACCGACCCGTTCCCGGGCCGGCCTCTCAGGGCCCTGCACCCCATTGCCGGGGGTCCGGCCCGATACGGCAGGTTCCGAGGCGCCCCTCCGCCACGCGATCGCACGCACCGGACGCCGTCGGCCCTGCCCTCCGGGCAGGCGGCGCTCCTCTCGCCACACGCCCTAGGCTGGGGCACATGAGTACGTTGCGAGGACGGGGCACAGTGCAGGGCCTGCCGGAGTGGGACCGCTGCGCGGTTATGGGTGTCGTGAACGTGACGCCCGACTCCTTCTCCGACGGAGGCCACTGGTTCGACACCACGGCGGCGATCAAGCACGGTCTCGGGCTCGTGGCCGAGGGAGCCGACCTCGTCGACGTGGGCGGTGAGTCCACCCGCCCCGGTGCCAGCCGGGTGGACGAGGCGGAGGAACTGCGCCGGGTGATCCCCGTCGTACGGGGGCTCGCCTCCGAGGGCGTCACCATCTCCGTGGACACCATGCGGGCGCGCGTCGCCGAGCAGGCCGTCGCCGCCGGTGCGGCCCTGGTCAACGACGTGAGCGGTGGGCTGGCCGACCCGGACATGGTCCCGGTCGTCGCTGCCTCCGGCGTGCCGTTCGTCGTGATGCACTGGCGCGGCTTCAGCGAGTCGATGAACAGCCGCGCCGTCTACGACGATGTCGTGGCCGACGTGGTCGGCGAGCTGCGCGCCCGCATGGACGCCGTGATCGACGGCGGGGTCGCCCCGGAGAAGTTGGTGATCGACCCCGGGCTCGGCTTCGCCAAGAACGCCGCCCAGGACCTGGCGCTCATCGCCCATCTTCCCCGGCTTCGCGACCTGGGCCGGCCCCTGCTCGTGGCTGCCTCGCGCAAGAGATTCCTCGGCCACGTCCTGGCCGGTGAGGGCACGGCTCCGCCGCCCGCACGTGAACGCGACGCCGCCACGGCCGCCGTCTCCGCCCTCGCGGCGAACGCGGGCGCCTGGGCGGTACGCGTCCACGCCGTACGGCCCACGGCCGACGCCGTCCGGGTCGCCCGCGCCGTCGAGGGAGCCGCATGAGTACCCCCCGGGACGAACACGAGGCCGCCGCAGCCGACATCCGAGCCGTAGAACAGGCCAACACCGCCTTCTACGAGGCGATGGAGCGAGGCGACTTCGACGCGCTCTCCGACCTCTGGCTGCCGGGCGAGGACCTCACGGTCTCCTGCGTCCACCCCGGCTGGCCGGTGCTCACGGGGCGCGGTGAGGTGCTCCGCAGTTACGCGCTGATCATGGCCAACACCGAGTACATCCAGTTCTTCCTGACCGACGTCGGCGTCGCGATGACCGGCGACACCGCGTTGGTGACCTGCACGGAGAACATCCTCAGCGGCGCCCCGGCGGAGGACGGCGCCGCGCTCGGACCGCTCGTCGGCCAGCTCGTCGTCGCCACGAACGTGTTCCGGCGCACACCGGACGGCTGGAAGCTCTGGTCCCACCACGGCTCCCCCGTACTGGCGGAGACCGGCGAGGAAGAGGACGAGGACTCACCGTCCTGAGCTGCGGGCGTCAGGCGGATGCCCTCGGCGAGGAACAGTCCCGGTCCTGGGGGGATTGGACGACCGGATCACCGGGTATACGCGGCTCCCGGCCCCCTACCGGCAGACCCGACGCCCCACGCGTGAGCCCTGTCGGTGCCCGCGGGTAGATTCACAAGACGGCACCCTTCCGCCCGCACGCGCGCGGGTGCCGCCCCGACCAACGACAGCAGGAGTGATTCGCGTGGATCGTGTCGCGCTGCGCGGCCTCAAGGCCCGTGGGTACCACGGTGTCTTCCCCCGGGAGCGGGAGGAGGGCCAGACCTTCATCGTGGACCTGGTCCTCGGCCTGGACACCCGCCCCGCGGCAGCCGCCGACGACCTGACGAAGACCGTGCACTACGGCGTGGTCGCGGAAGAGGTCGTCGCCGTCGTCGAGGGTGAACCGGTCGACCTGATAGAGACCCTCGCGGAACGTATCGCGCAGCGGTGCCTCACGCACGACGGGGTCGAAGAGGTCGAGGTCGTCGTGCACAAGCCGGACGCCCCGATCACGGTCCCCTTCGACGACGTGACCATCACCATCACCCGGAGCCGAGCATGAGTGCGTTTCCCGAGGGTCAGAGCGATCCGACCGTCCAGCCGGTTCCCGCCGCCGTGGTCGAGCAGGTGGACGCGGCGGACATCACCCTGTCCAACCCCAAACGGGCCGTGATCTCCCTCGGCTCCAACCTCGGCAACCGGCTGGAGACCCTCCAGGGCGCCATCGACGCCCTGGAGGACACTCCCGGGCTGCGGGTCAAAGCCGTCTCCCCGGTCTACGAGACGGAGCCCTGGGGCGTGACCCCCGGCTCCCAGCCGTCGTACTTCAACGCCGTGGTCGTCGTGAAGACGACCCTGCCCCCGTCCTCCCTCCTGGAACGCGGCCAGGCCATCGAGGAGGCCTTCGACCGGGTCCGTGAGGAGCGTTGGGGCCCCCGCACCCTCGACGTCGACATCGTGGCGTACGCCGACGTGGTCTCCGACGACCCACTGCTCACCCTGCCCCACCCACGCGCCCACGAGCGGGCCTTCGTCCTCGCCCCCTGGCACGACGTGGACCCCGACGCCCAGCTGCCCGGCTCCGGGCCGATCGGTGAACTCCTCGCGGGCGTCGGACGTGACGGGGTGCTTCCCCGGGCCGACCTGGAACTCCGTCTCCCCGAGTAGTCGTTAGGCTCGATGACGAACGAGACGACATGGGCGGCGGAGAAGGGCGGCACTCTCGGTGAAGCAACTACGGCTCGGGCCACTGGCCGGCCTCTTCGCCGGAGCCGGCGTCATCTCCTGGGGCGGATCCCGCCTCTGGGACTCCCTGGGCACCCTGCCGAGCGTGCCGCTCGCCGCACCCGTCGTCCTGGCGGTGATCGCCGTCGTCCTGCTCGCCACCGCCCTGTCGATCCGGGCCCGCCTCCGTGCCCAGCGTGAGCGTCGCCCGGGAGCCAAGGGCGTCGAGCCCCTCATGGCGGCCAGGGCGGTGGTCTTCGGCCAGGCCAGTGCCCTCGTCGCGGCACTGGTCGCCGGGATGTACGGCGGCACGGGAGTCTTCCTGCTCAGCTACCTCGATGTACCGCCCCGGCGTGACCAGGCCATCTACGCCGGCTGCGCGGTGCTGGCCGGGGCGGCGGTGATCGCGGCCGCGATGTTCCTCGAGCGCGTCTGCAAGCTCCCGGAGGACAAGAACGACCGCGGGAACGCCGCCACCGCGGCCTGACGCCCGCCGCTGCCGGCGGACGGCCCCTCCCGCCGCCGTCTGCGGGTGATCCGCGCGCTCAGCGGGCCATGATGAGGCTCATCGCCTCCGCGCGGGTGGCGGGGTCGCGCAGTTGGCCGCGTACGGCGGACGTCAGCGTCTTGGCTCCGGGCTTGCGGATTCCCCGCATCGACATGCACATGTGCTCGCACTCGATGACGACGATGACACCGCGCGGCTCCAGGATCGCCATCAGCGACTCGGCGATCTGCGTGGTGAGCCGCTCCTGCACCTGCGGACGCCGGGCGTAGACGTCGACCAGCCGCGCCAGCTTCGACAGCCCCGTGATCTTGCCGCTGGTCGCCGGGATGTACCCGACGTGCGCGACCCCGCGGAACGGCACCAGGTGGTGCTCGCACGTGCTGTACACCTCGATGTCCTTCACCAGGACCATCTCGTCGTGACCGAGGTCGAAGGTGGTCGTCAGGACGTCCTCGGGCTCCTGGTAGAGGCCCGCGAATATCTCCTTGTAGGCACGCGCCACCCGGCCCGGGGTCTCGCGCAGCCCCTCGCGGTCCGGGTCCTCGCCGACTGCGATGAGGAGCTCCCGTACGGCGGACTCGGCCCGCTTCTGGTCGAACACGCCGATGGACGTCTGTCCGTCGAGCGTTACGGGGTCGGTCATCTGTGCCTCGTTCCTCTGTGCTGTCGCGTGCGCGGGGCCGGCCCGGGAATCGCGGAAAAAGGCAGGTCCGGCGCAGGCGTACGGAAAAGCCGCGCCCCCACAGGCTAGAACCTGGGGGGCGCGGCATCCATTCCGGAACCTGTGGTGTGCCCGTGACGGAGGACACACCGGGCGGGACGGGACGGACCTCAGCTTTCGGGACGCTCCTCCGGGGAGCTGCCGAGGTCCTTCTTCGTGATGTCCGGCGGGGCGATCTCCGGAGAGGTACCCGAACCGTTGGCGGTGTTCGTGCCGTTGGTGAGGGCGAGCTCCTTCGGGGAGAGCACCGGCGGACGGGTCGACGGAGTCCGCCGGGCGGAGCCGGTCCACGCCGGACGGGCCGGACGCTTCACGATCGGGGCGAAGATCTCGGCGATCTGCTCCTTGCCGAGCGTCTCCTTCTCGAGGAGCTCCAGGACCAGGGCGTCGAGGATGTCGCGGTTCTCGACGAGGATCTCCCACGCGTCGTTGTGCGCGGTCTCGATGAGCTTCTTGACCTCCTCGTCGACGAGCGCCGCGACCTCTTCCGAGTAGTCGCGCTGGTGGCCCATCTCCCGGCCCACGAAGGGCTCGGTGTTGTCGCCGCCGAACTTGATCGCACCGAGCCGCTCGGTCATGCCGTACTGCGTGACCATCGCGCGAGCCGTGGCAGTGGCCTTCTCGATGTCGTTCGCCGCACCGGTCGTCGGGTCGTGGAAGACCAGCTCCTCGGCCGCGCGCCCGCCCAGCATGTACGCCAGCTGGTCGAGCATCTCGTTACGCGTCGTGGAGTACTTGTCCTCCTCCGGGAGCACCATCGTGTAACCGAGGGCACGGCCGCGGGAGAGGATAGTGATCTTGTGGACCGGGTCCGACTGGGGGGAAGCAGCCGCGACCAGGGCGTGTCCGCCCTCGTGGTACGCGGTGATCTTCTTCTCCTTCTCGGACATGATCCGGGTCCGCTTCTGCGGGCCCGCCACGACGCGGTCGATGGCCTCGTCGAGCATGTGGTTGTCGATCAGCTTCTTGTTGCTGCGCGCCGTGAGGAGCGCCGCTTCGTTCAGCACGTTCGACAGGTCGGCACCGGTGAAGCCGGGCGTACGACGGGCGACCGCGTTGAGGTCGACGTCGGGGGCCACAGGCTTCCCCTTCTGGTGCACCTTGAGGATCTCCAGGCGGCCCTGCATGTCCGGCCGGTCGACGGCGATCTGCCGGTCGAACCGTCCGGGACGCAGCAGCGCCGGGTCCAGGATGTCCGGCCGGTTGGTGGCGGCGATCAGGATGACGCCGCCCTTCACGTCGAAGCCGTCCATCTCGACGAGGAGCTGGTTGAGCGTCTGCTCGCGCTCGTCGTGACCGCCGCCCATGCCCGCACCGCGGTGCCGGCCCACGGCGTCGATCTCGTCGACGAAGACGATCGCCGGAGCGTTCGCCTTGGCCTGCTCGAAGAGGTCACGGACCCGGGAGGCACCGACACCGACGAACATCTCGACGAAGTCGGAACCGGAGATCGAGTAGAAGGGCACGCCCGCCTCGCCCGCGACGGCGCGGGCGAGCAGGGTCTTGCCCGTACCGGGCGGCCCGTAGAGCAGGACACCCTTCGGAATCTTCGCGCCGACGGCCTGGAACTTCGCCGGCTCCTGGAGGAATTCCTTGATCTCGTACAGTTCCTCGACGGCCTCGTCCGACCCCGCCACGTCGGCGAAGGTCGTCTTCGGCGTGTCCTTGGTGATCAGCTTCGCCTTGGACTTGCCGAACTGCATGACCTTGGAGCCGCCGCCCTGCATCTGATTCATCAGAAACAGGAACACGACCACGATCAGGACGAAGGGCAGCAGGGAGAGGAGGATCGAGACGAACGGGGACTGCTTCGACGGCGAGACGGTGTAACCCTTCTCGATGTCACCGCTCTCGAACTTCTTCTGCAGCGTGTCGGCCAGCTCGACGCCCTGGTTGCCGATGTAACTGGCCTGGAACTTGCTGCCGGACTCGCCCTTGAGCTTTTCCTTGGCCTTCAGCTCGATCTTGAGAATCTGTTCGTCACCGGTGGTGAGCTTGGCCTGCTCCACCTGGTTGTTGCTGATCGCCTGGATCACCTTGCCGGTGTCCACCGTCTTGTAGCCGCCCGACGAGCCGACGACCTGCATCAACACGACCACGGCGAGGACGGCCAGCACGATCCACATGACCGGCCCACGGAAGTATCGCTTCACGTCCATCCATACGGAGCGAAGTCGCCCCGTCCCTCCTGCCCGTAGGTAAATGCTGCTGTGAGAAAAGACTGTTCTTCGGACGGTACCCCAGCATTGTCACCCGCGACCGCAGGGGACGTCTGTCGAACCCGCCTCCGAAGGCTCAACGGCGGGAGAACGGTCAGGGTTCCCCGGAGCCGGCCCCGGTTCGGCGGTTTCCGCCGGGCAGGGTGTCAGCCGCCGTAGACGTGCGGGGCGAGCGTGCCGACGAAGGGGAGGTTGCGATACTTCTCCGCGTAGTCCAGCCCGTAGCCGACGACGAACTCGTTGGGAATGTCGAAGCCGACCCACTTCACGTCGATCGCGACCTTCGCCGCGTCGGGCTTGCGGAGCAGCGTGCAGACCTCCAGGCTGGCGGGTTCCCGGGAGCCGAGGTTGGTCAGCAGCCAGGACAGCGTCAGGCCGGAGTCGATGATGTCCTCGACGATCAGGACATCCCTGCCCTTGATGTCGGTGTCGAGGTCCTTCAGGATCCGGACGACGCCGGAGGACTGGGTGCCCGCTCCGTACGAGGAGACGGCCATCCAGTCCATCGTGACGGGGGTGGACAGCGCGCGCGCCAGGTCCGCCATGACCATCACCGCACCCTTGAGCACGCCGACGATGAGCAGATCCCTGCCCGCGTACTCCGCGTCGATCTTCGCGGCCAGTTCGACGAGCTTCGCGTCGATCTCTTCCTTGGTGAGGAGCACCGACTGGAGGTCGGCGCCCATGTCCTTCTCGTTCACCCGCGTCTCTTTCTCTGCCTGCCGGACCCGGACTCTTCCCCGGGACGGGCCGGCCGTTTCGCCTGCACTTCAGCCGCTTGCGCTTCAGCTCTGCCGAATGACCAGTCTGCCACCCTGCCGCAGCGCCTCGACGCGGCCGGGCAGGTTGATGGCGCCCTGGCCGCGCCAGCCGGTGATGAGCCGGTCGACCTCCTCGATGTGGCGGGCGAAGAGCGATCCGGCGGGGGATCCGGCGTCCATGACGGCACGGCGCAGCACCCGGCGGCGTACCGCGGGCGGCAGGACGGAGAGCTTGGCGCATTCCAGCCGCCCGTCGTCGTCGAACACCGAACGGGCGGCCTCGGCGGCCCAGGTGTCCAGCGCGTCGGCGTCGTCCCGGGACAGCTGTGCCGTACGGGCGAGGGCCTCCACCACACCTTTGCCCAGGGCCTTCTCCAGGGCGGGCAGACCCTCGTGGCGCAGGCGGGAGCGGGTGTAGGCGGGGTCGGCGTTGTGGGGGTCGTCCCAGACGGGGAGCGACTGGACCAGGCAGGCCTTGCGCGCGGTCTGCCGGTCGAGCTGCAGGAAGGGGCGGCGGTAGCGGCCGGCGGGCCCGGAGGCGGCCGCCATCCCGGAGAGCGAGCGGATACCTGACCCGCGGGCGAGGCCCAGCAGGACGGTCTCGGCCTGGTCGTCGCGGGTGTGGCCGAGGAGGACGGCGGCGGCGCCGTGGCGCTCCGCGGCGGCGTCCAGCGCGGCGTACCGCGCCTCCCGGGCCGCGGCCTCGGGCCCGCCCTCGCGGCCGACATGCACGGCGACGGCCTCGACCGGGTCGAGCCGCATGCCGGCGAGGCGGGTGACGACCTCATCGGCGCGGAGACCGGAGCCGGGCTGGAGGTTGTGGTCGACGGTGATGCCGCCGGCCCGGACGGGGAGCTTGCGGGATTCGAAGGCGAGGGCGGAGGCGAGCGCCATGGAGTCGGCGCCTCCCGAGCAGGCCACGAGCACCAGCGGGGTCTCCGGGCGGTCGGGGAGCGGCGCGCGCCGGCCACCCGCCCCGGCTTCCGCGAGCTCGGCACGGCCGGCCTGTCCGGGGTGGCGGTTGTATTCGGTGACGACGTCGTGGAGTACGCGGCGGACCGCCAGGCGTATCGCCGCGACCGCAGGATGGGGACCCATGTCCGGTGCCCTTCGGTGAAGTTGTGGGAAGGTGCCTCGGAGTGCCGGAACCCGGTGGTTCCCTCACTCAGAGTGCGTCGATGGTGACAGAGACGAGCTGTTCACCGAGCATTGCACGCCTTCCCATGCCCCTACGCTCCCTCGGATGGGTGATTGGAGGGGCAATCTTCTGCCGTCGGTGAGGCCGTGATCATGAATCGGTCCTGCGGTGCACACGGGCCACCCAGTCCGCGGGAGCGGCGATCTCCGCCTTCGTGGGGAGGGTGTTGGGCGAGGTCCACACCCGGTTGAAGCCGTCCATACCGACCTCCTCGACCACGGCGCGCACGAACTTCTCGCCGTCGCGGTACTGCCGCAGCTTGGCGTCCAGGCCCAGCAGCTTGCGCAGGGCCAGGTCCAGGCGGCTCGCGCCACGCGCCCTGCGCTGCTGGAACTTCTCCCGGATCTCGGCGACGGAACCCACCACCTCGGGGCCCACCCCGTCCATCACGAAGTCCGCGTGGCCTTCGAGAAGGGACATCACCGCGGTGAGGCGGCCGAGGATCTCGCGCTGGGCGGGCGTCTGGACCACGTCGACGAGGCTGCGCCCGCCGTTCTCACCCTCCTCCCCCTCGGGACGGCTGCCTCCGGCGAAGGTCTGGGCCGCCTCACGGAGGCGTTCCAGAACGGTCATCGGGTCGACGTCCGTCTCGTCGAGGAACGACTGGATCTCGCCCCGCAGGTGGTCGCGGAGCCAGGGGACGCCGGTGAACTGGGTGCGGTGGGTCTCCTCGTGGAGAGCCACCCAGAGCCTGAAGTCGTGAGGTTCGACGTCGAGTTCGCGCTCGACGTGCACGATGTTGGGGGCGACCAGCAGCAGCCTGCCGCCCCCCTCGGCCGACGCGGGGAGTTCCCTGGTCGCGGGCGCGAAGGTCTCGTACTGCCCCAGGACACGGGAGGCCAGGAACGACAGCAGCATGCCCAGCTCCACGCCGGTCACCTTGCCGCCGACCGCGCCGAGCACCATGCCGCCGGGGCCGTTGCCGCGGCGGTCCTGCATCTTGCCCAGGAGAGGGCGCAGCAGTTCGCGGAAGCCGGCCACGTTGGCCCGGACCCAGCCCGCCCGGTCGACCACCAGGACCGGAGTGTCCTCGGGTTCGTGCCCCTCCGGAATCATCCGGGTGAAGGAACGGACGTGTTCCTCCGAGGCCTTGGCATGCCGGCGGAGCTCCGCGACGACGGCGCGGGCCCCCTCGCGGCTGATCTCGGGACCCGGCCGCACGAACCGTGTCGCGGTCGCGACCGCGAGATTCCAGTCGACCATCTCGGCACCACCGATGCTCGTCATGCGTCAACCGTACGTGAGGCCGCCCTCTCGCGGTGGGGTGTCAGCCGCTCACCCGGTGCCCCGGATGAGCGCCGTGGCCAGAGCGTCGAGAGTGGCCTCCGCCTCCTGCGGTGAGGTGGTGCCCGAGGCCAGGAAGGCGAAGGCGAGCAGCCTGCCCCGGGCGTCGACCGCCGTCCCTGCGAGGGCGTTCACCCCGGTGAGCGTGCCGGTCTTGGCCCGGATCAGGCCGGTGCCCCGGGACGTCACGGTGTAGCGGCTGCCGAGTGTCCCGCTGAATCCGGCCACCGGCAGGCCGGTGAGGACCGGACGCAGTTCGGGGTGGTCCGGGCCTGCGGCGAGTGCGAGCAGCCCGGTGAGGAGACCGGCGGTGACCTTGTCCGCCCGGTCGAGGCCGCTACCGTCGGCGAGGTGGGCGCCGGCGACCGGAAGGCCCAGCTTCCTGAGCCGTTCGGTGACGGCGAGCCGGGCTCCGGCGAAGGAGGCCGGCTTGCCCGCCTTCAGGGCGGTCTGCCGGGCCAGGGCCTCGGCGATGTCGTTGTCGCTGTTGGTCAGGGCGCGTTCGACCAGGGCGGAGAGCGGCGGGGACAGATGGGTGGCCACGGTCGTGGAGCCGGCCGCGGCCCGACCGGCGGAGGGGGCCGGACGGGTGGTGACGCCGGCGTCGCCGAGCAGGTCCGCGAAGGTGCGGGCCGCCTCCTTCGCCGGGTCGCCGGTGCGGGGCGCCGGCCCCTTGTCGCTGTCGTCGAGGCGCCCTTCGTCGACCATGAGCGCGCTGACGGGCGCGATGTTCTCGTTGGGGCCGATGCGGTGCAGGGCGGGGCCCGAGTAGCGGGAGGTGTCGTACGTCAGGGCTACGGCGCCGGTGCCGCTCCCGCGCAGGGCGCGTGCGGTGCCGGCGGCGAGGCCGCGCAGGGCGGCCTCGCCGAGGGTGGGGTCGCCGCCGCCGACGAGGGTGAGCGTCTTCGCGTCCTTCGACAGCCGGACGGTGGTGGCGATGCGGTGGCCGGGCCCCAGCGCGGAGAGCGCGGCGGCGGCGGTGGCGAGCTTCACCGTGGAGGCGGGGGTCATGGGCCTGGTGGCGCCGCGCGCGTACACCTGCTTGCCGGTGGCCGTGTCGACGACGGCGGCGGTGCGCAGGGAGCCGAGGCCCGGCCCGTCCAGCAGGGGCGTGAGGGCGGCCTCCAGGCCGCCGCCGCCCACGGGCTCCTTCAGGCCCCGTGCGGCCCCCAGGGCGGTCAGGACCGCGGGGGCACTCGCCGCGGGCTCGGGGCCCCGGGGCGCCGCCGCTTGGTGATGTGCGCCACCTGAGCGCATACCGGCGGCCGCCCGGTGCTGCTCGGCCTTACGCTGACCGGAGTCCCAGGGACCGGCGGCGAGGACGGCCCCGGCGGCGACCACCAGGCCGAGCACCGCGGAGCCTGCGACGAACCGCCGGTCGTCCGGAGCGCCGCCCCGCAGCGGGCGCATCGGTCCTTTCCACCCGCCCCACCGGCTCAACGGTTCGTCCGTCGGTCCATCCACCGGCTCGGCCACCGTTGACCAGCCCCTTTCGCGAGCACTCGTCTGCGTGAGGGACACTTAACCACCAGTCGTATGTGTTGATCATGGAGGAGCCACCCGTGGAGTTCGACGTCACCATCGAGATCCCGAAGGGTTCGCGGAACAAGTACGAGGTGGACCACGAGACCGGTCGGATCCGCCTGGACCGTCGACTCTTCACCTCGACCAGCTACCCGGCCGACTACGGCTTCGTCGAGAACACCCTCGGCGAGGACGGCGACCCGCTGGACGCGCTGGTCATCCTCGACGAGCCGACCTTCCCCGGATGCCTCATCAAGTGCCGCGCCATCGGCATGTTCCGGATGACCGACGAGGCCGGCGGCGACGACAAGCTGCTGTGCGTCCCGGCGTCCGACCCCCGGGTGGAGCACCTGCGCGACATCCACCACGTGTCGGAGTTCGACCGCCTCGAGATCCAGCACTTCTTCGAGGTCTACAAGGACCTGGAGCCGGGCAAGTCCGTCGAGGGCGCCGACTGGGTCGGCCGCGCCGAGGCCGAGGCCGAGATCGAGGCCTCCTACAAGCGCCTCGAGGCCAAGGGCGGCGCACACTGACGTGATCCCGTTCCCTTCCGCTTCCGGGCGGACGGCGCGGGTCGCGGCACTCCGGGCCCATGGGCCCCGCTGACCGTACGCAGGACGGGCGGCGCATCCTCACCGGATGCGCCGCCCTTCGCGCGTGGCGAGCCATGCCCGTGCCCATACTGGGCAGAAGCGCTCCCAGGACGCGTGGTCGAGCAAGGAACGAGGTCGAGTGGTGGCGGAACAGGGCGGTCCGGAGGACCAGAAGCCCCAGTCCGACGAGGCACGCAGCGCGTTCGTCCCACCGGCCGGTGTGGAGCAGCCCGCCGCCCAGTCGGAGGACGACCACCCCACGTCGGAGTTCGCCCTTCCGGCCGGTCTGCACACCGATCCGCCGGCGGCGTCCGGTCCGGGGCAGGGTTCCGCTTCCGGCTCGGGCGGGGGTCAGGGCGGCGAGCCGCTCGCCTCCGCCTTCGTTCCGCCGAGCGGGTACAACGTGCAGCACCAGCCACCCGCCTTCACCCCCGCACAGGGCATTCCCATGGTCCGGCTGACCAAGGAAGCGCCCTGGCAGGACCGGATGCGGACCATGCTGCGCATGCCCGTGTTCGAGCGGCCGGCGCCCGAGAGCATGCAGAAGACCGACGACTCGGGCCCGGCCGTACCGCGCGTGCTCGACCTGACGCTGCGTATCGGGGAACTGCTGCTGGCGGGCGGGGAGGGCGCCGAGGACGTGGAGGCGGCCATGTTCGCGGTGTCGCGCTCCTACGGGCTCGACCGCTGCGAACCGACGGTCACCTTCACGCTGCTGTCCATCTCGCACCAGCCGTCCCTGGTGGACGACCCCGTCACCGCGAGCCGCACCGTACGCCGCCGGGGCACGGACTACACCCGGCTGGCCGCGGTGTTCCGGCTCATCGACGACATCACCAGCATCGAGCACGTCGAGGTTTCCCTGGAGGAGGCCTACCGCCGCCTCGCCGAGATCCGCCGCAACCGGCACCCGTATCCCGGCTGGGCTCTGACGGCAGCCGCCGGACTCCTTGCCGGCTCGGCGTCGGTGCTGGTCGGCGGCGGCGTCCTGGTCTTCATGGTGGCGGCGGCGGGCGCCATGCTCGGGGACCGGCTGGCCTGGCTCTGCGCGGGCCGGGGACTTCCCGAGTTCTACCAGTTCATGGCCGCGGCGATGCCGCCCGCGGCCATAGGCATCGCGCTGACGCTCACCCATTCGACCGATGTCCGGCCGTCCGCGGTCATCACCGGTGGGCTGTTCGCCCTGCTCCCCGGGCGGGCCCTGGTCGCCGGTGTGCAGGACGGACTGACCGGCTACTACATCACCGCGGGGGCCCGGCTCCTGGAAGTCATGTACTTCTTCATCGGCATCGTCGGCGGGGTGCTGCTGATGCTGTACCTGGGGGTACAACTCGGCGCCCAGCTGAACCCGGAGGCACGGTTCGTGGCCAACGACCGGCCGGTGCTGCAGATCCTGGTGTCGATGACGCTGACGCTCGCCTTCGCGGTCCTGCTCCAGCAGGAGCGCTCCACGGTGCTGGCGGTGACGCTCAACGGGGGCGTGGCCTGGGTCGTCTTCGGTGCGATGGCCCGGACGGGGAACATCTCCCCGGTGGCCGCTACGGCGGTGGCGGCCGGCCTGGTGGGCTTGTTCGGCCAGCTGTTCTCGCGTTACCGCTACACCTCGTCGCTGCCCTACATCACGGCGGCGATCGGTCCGCTGCTGCCCGGTTCGGCGACGTACTTCGGTCTGCTGGGTGTGGCACAGAACGAGGTGACCACCGGGCTCGCCTCGCTCAGCACCGCCGTGGCGACGGCACTGGCCATCGCCATCGGGGTGAACCTGGGGAGCGAGATCTCGCGGCTGTTCATGCGAGTGCCGGGCGGTGTCGAGGGCGGCCCGTCCCGCCGGGCGGCCAAGAGGACGCGCGGCTTCTGACACGCGAACGGCGCCCCACCCCCGCGAGCGAGGGGACGGGGCGCCGTCGAGCGGCTGCGCGACTAGGGCGTGTGTCGAAAGTAGCGCCGTCTGCCCGAAGGGCAGGCTCGGCGGTGTCCGGTGCGTGCGATCGCAAGGCGGAGGGTCGCCCCGATACTGGATGTATCGGGGCGATCCCGACAACGCGGCGAGTGTGCGTGCCGGGCGCCGCCGGGCAGGCGGGACTTTCGATACACGCCCTCGGTCAGCGCCTGTCCTGCCAGCCGTACGAGCCGGCGTCGCCCTCCTGGTCGTCGCCGTACGGAGCGGCCTGGCCGTTTCCGTACTGCCCCTGGCCGCCGTGGCCGTTTCCGTACTGCCCCTGGCCGCCGTGGCCGTTTCCGTACTGCTCCTGGCCGTACCGGCCCTGGTCACCGCCGTACTGGCCCTGGCCGCTGCCGTACTGCCCGTGCCCCTGGCCGTTTCCGTACGGGGCCGCCGGGGTGTTGCCGTACGGGTCCTGGCCGTTGCCGTACTGCCCCTGACCCTGGCCGTACTGGCCCTGCGCCTGGCCCTGGGTGTTTCCGTACGCGTTCGGCCCGCCGTTGCCGTACGGGTCCTGCTGGTACTGCCCACCGTTCCCGTACGGCCCCTGCCCACCGCTGCCGTACGGGGGCTGAGCGTTGCCGTACTGCGGGCCCTCGCCGTACGGAGCGGCCTGACCGGCGCCGTACGGTCCTGCCTCCGGGCCGGCCTGGTACGGACCGGCGTCGTACGCCGCGCCCTGCCCGCCGTCGTACGGGTCACCGTCCCGGCCGTGAACGGCGGGGCCGGCGTCCGTCTCCCGCTGCTCCCCGGCGGCCGCCGCCTTCTTCGACCTTCCGCGGGCCCGCAGGAACTCGATCAGGATCGGCACCACCGAGATCAGGACGATCAGGATGAGGATCAGCTCGATGTGCTCGTTCACGAAGGCGATCTTGCCGAGCGCCGCTCCGAGCAGCGTCACGCCGACGCCCCAGAGCACACCACCGATGATGTTGAACGTGATGAACGAGCGGTAGTTCATCCGGCTCACACCGGCGATGATCGGTGTGAACGTCCGGACGATGGGCACGAAGCGGGCCAGCACCAGCGACTTCGGGCCGTACTTCTCGAAGAAATCGTGGGCCTTCTCGACGTTCTCCTGTTTGAAGAGCCGGGAATCAGGGCGCCTGAAGAGGGCCGGGCCCACCTTGCGCCCGAAGAGGTAGCCGACCTGGTCACCGATGATCGCGGCCAGCGCGACCAGGGTGCAGACCAGCCAGAGCGGGTATTTCAGGTCTCCCGTCGTCACCAGGAGGCCCGTGGTGAACAGCAGGGAGTCACCGGGCAGGAAGAAGCCGATCAGCAGTCCGGACTCGGCGAAGACGATGAGCAGCAGGCCGGGAAGCCCGAAGGTGTTGAGCAGGTAATCCGGGTCCAGCCAGCTCGGTCCGAGCGCAAGCGTATTCAAGGGTCCGGGCTCCAGGATCGATCGATGGCGGCTGCGTGGCCGCCCCAAGCTATCAACGCCCAGGAACGGCTCTGGGTTCCAGTGGCGTAGCCAATGATGCGCACGGCCTGAAGCGGGGTGAGGCTGACCCCAGGAGGTGCCACGTCATGGGCATTGAGGATTACGGCGGCGGCCAGCAACCGCAGGCGGACGTGCTGGTCGTCACGACGAACGACATCCCCGGTTACCAGGTGACCCAGGTCATCGGCGAGGTCTTCGGGCTGACCGTACGGTCGCGGCATATCGGCAGCCAGATCGGCGCCGGCCTGAAGTCCATGGTCGGCGGTGAGCTGAAGGGCCTGACCAAGACCCTGGTCGAGACCCGCAACCAGGCCGTGCAGCGGCTCGTCGAGCAGGCCAGGGCGCGCGGCGCCAACGCGGTGCTGATGACGCGCTTCGACGTCAGCGAGGCGGCCGACGTGGGCACGGAGATCTGCGCCTACGGGACGGCGGCCGTCGTCAGCAGGTCCTGACCCTCCCGCGCCTCGGCCCGCCGTCCCCCACCTCGCCCGGAGGCTCCCATGCCCACGTCCGTGAACGTCGCCGTCGTCCACTACTCGTCCACCGGCACCATCTCCCCGATCGCCCACAGCTCACCGACAAGGTGTACAGCGGCTTCACCTCCAGCAGCACGGTGCACGGCGGCCAGGAGTCCACGCCGCTCGCCCTCTCCAACACGGTCCACCACTTCGGCGGCATCCTGGTCACCCCCGGTTACACCGACCCGTCGACGTTCACCGACGGCAACCCCTACGGCACCTCCCACGTCTCGGGTCAGGGCGACGTCCCGGTCGGCGAGGTGACCCTGACCGCCGCCCGCGTCCAGGCCGAGCGGGTCGTGACAATCACCCGGGCCCTCACGGCAGGCCTCACGGCCGGAAACTGAAGGGAACCCTCCGATGCCGCTCCACCAGGGATCGCACGGTCGCGCACGGTCCGAGGAACACCGGAAACTCGCCCTCAACCCCTTCTTCGGGGAGGCGGACCCGACCGCGCCGATGTCCGCGGCTCCGCCCACCCACCGCCTTCCCGACGGCCCCCTGCCGCCCTCTACCGCCTATCGGCTCGTCCACGACGAGCTGATGCTCGACGGCAACGCCCGGCTCAACCTGGCGACGTTCGTCACCACCTGGATGGAGCCGCAGGCCGGTGTGCTGATGGCCGAGTGCCGTGACAAGAACATGATCGACAAGGACGAGTACCCGCGTACCGCCGAGCTGGAACGGCGCTGTGTGGCGATGCTCGCCGACCTCTGGAACGCCCCCGACCCGGCGTCCGCGGTCGGCTGCTCGACCACAGGATCCAGCGAGGCCTGCATGCTGGCGGGCCTGGCGCTCAAGCGGCGCTGGTCGGCCAGGAACGCCGACCGCTACCCGGCGACCGCCCGGCCGAACCTCGTCATGGGCATCAACGTCCAGGTGTGCTGGGACAAGTTCTGCACGTACTGGGAGGTGGAGCCCCGCCAGGTGCCGATGGAGGGTGATCGCTTCCATCTGGACCCGCAGGCGGCCGCCGACCTCTGCGACGAGAACACCATCGGTGTCGTCGGCGTCCTCGGCTCGACCTTCGACGGCTCCTACGAGCCCATCGCCGACCTCTGCGCCGTTCTCGACGAGCTCCAGGAGCGCACCGGGCTCGACATCCCCGTCCATGTGGACGGGGCGTCCGGGGCGATGATCGCCCCCTTCCTCGACGAGGAACTGGCCTGGGACTTCCGGCTCCCCCGGGTCTCCTCGATCAACACGTCGGGCCACAAGTACGGCCTCGTCTACCCGGGCGTGGGGTGGGCCCTGTGGCGCTCACCGGCCGAACTCCCCGAGGAGCTGGTCTTCCGGGTCAACTACCTGGGCGGCGACATGCCGACCTTCGCGCTGAACTTCTCCCGGCCCGGCGCACAGGTGGTGGCGCAGTACTACACGTTCCTGCGACTCGGACGGAACGGCTACCGGGCCGTCCAGCAGGCCTCCCGGGACATCGCGGTCGGACTCGCCCGCAGGATCGAGGCCCTGGGCGACTTCCGGCTGCTGAGCCGGGGCGACGAACTTCCGGTGTTCACCCTGACGACCGACCCCGGCGTCCGGGCCTACGACGTCTTCGACGTGTCGAGGCGGCTGCGAGAACACGGCTGGCTGGTGCCCGCCTACACCTTCCCCGCCAACCGCCAGGACCTCTCGGTCCTGCGGGTGGTGTGCCGCAACGGGTTCTCCTCGGACCTCGCGGAACTCCTGCTGGAGGATCTGGGCAGGCTCCTGCCCGAACTGCGCTCGCAACCCCACCCCATGACGAGCAACCGGTCGGCGCAGACGGCCTTCCACCACTGACCTCCGGCCGACGACGGGGGACGCGGGTCAGCCGTCGTCCCCCGGATCGGGGACACCCGTCGCGTAGGGGTTCTCCCGGCCCTCCGGGAGAACCCCTACGAACGGCTCACCCTCCCCCGCGAACGTGTACGCCCCCGCCTCGATCCGGGCGATCAGGCCCCGGGTCCACTCGGCTCCCGCGTCCGCCGTGTGGACCCACAGGCGCATGATCTCGCCGATGTGCCCGAGCGCCTCCGGGCCGCCGGTGGGCGTGTAGTGCTCCGTGACCGAGGCCCGCCAGCCCTCGATGGCGGCGACCCTCTCCCGGAGCAGGGACACCGACTCGGCGCGCTCCAGGTCGACGATGAACCCGATGCCTGCCGAGAGCACGTCCATGCCCTGGTCGTAGGAGGTCAGGGCCGTGCGCAGCAGGGCAAGGAACTCCTCGTGGCCCTTCCGGGTGATCTCGTACTCCGTGCGGGGCGGGCCCCCGGCCGTGGAAGGGGCGGTCTCGTGCGCCACCAGCAGCCCCTGCCGGGCCATCTGCTTGAGCGCGTGGTAGATCGAACCCGGCTTGGCGTTGGACCACTCGTGGGCGCCCCAGTACTCCAGGTCGTTACGGACCTGGTAGCCGTGCGCACGGCCGTGCTGACGTACGGCGCCGAGGACGAGGAGCCGGATCGCGGACATGCCACCCCCACCCTTGTCAACAAGTGCGCTCAGGGTATCCCGCGTCCTCGGCGACCAGCTCGAAGTCCGTCCTCCCGTCCAGCGACTCGCGGACGACGTCGGCATGCCCCGCGTGCCGGGCGGTCTCCTCGACGAGGTGGACGGGCAGCCGGCATCGAGCGGTTCTCCTCCGGGAACCAGGGCGCTTCGGGCAGGGGGAGGTGTCGTCCATGCTCCGGACGTCCTGACCTCGACGCCGGCTTTCAGAAGGGGAATTCCGTCCGCCCGTGCTGGACCGAGATCCATTGCCGGGTGGTGAAGGCCTCCACGGCGGCCTCGCCGTTCAACCGGCCCATGCCGGACATCTTCTCGCCGCCGAACGCGGCCAGCGGGTCGTCCTGGACGGTGGCGTCGTTGACGTGGAACATCCCGCTCGTGATGCGCCGGGCGAACCGCACACCCCGTTCGGTGTTCGCCGTGTGCACGGCCCCGCTCAGGCCGTAGGGGCTGTCGTTGACGATGCGTACGGCGTCGTCCTCGCCGTCGAACGGCATCAGCAGCGCCACCGGGCCGAATATCTCCTGCGTCAGCAGCGGCGAGCCGTCGGGCAGTCCGGTCAGCACCGTCGGCTCGACGAGACTGCCGCGGGTACGTCCCCGCACGAGTGCGGTGGCGCCCGACGCCAGAGCCTCGTCGACCAGCGCCGTGAGCACGTCGGCCTGGAACTCGCTGATGACCGGGCCGATCCTGGTGTCCGGGTCGCGCGGGTCGCCGGCTTTGAGGGCGGCCACCTCTGCGGTGAACCGCCCGGTGAACTCCTCCTCCACGGAACGGTCCACCAGGATGCGGTTGGCGGCCATGCCGACCTGCCCCTGGCACAGGAAACGGCTGAAGACGGCCGCCCGGACCGCGTAGTCGATGTCGGCGTCCTCCAGCACGACCAGCGCGCTGTTGCCGCTCAGTTCGAGGACGGTCTTCTTGAACAGGCCGGCGGCGGTCGCGGCGATGTGCCGGCCGACCCGGTCCGAACCGGTGAAGGAGATGACCTTGGGTACCGGGTGGGCGATGAACGTGTCACCGATCTCGGCGCTGTCGGTGATCAGGACGTTCAGCAGTCCGGCAGGCAGCCCGGCGTCCTCGAATATCCTGGCGGCCAGCCCGCCGCCGACGACCGGGGCGTTCTGGTGGGGTTTCACCACCACCGCGTTGCCGAGCGCCAGAGCGGGGGCCACGGTCTTCATGGTGACCAGGAAAGGGAAGTTGAAGGCGCTGATGACGCCCACGACACCGACGGGCAACCGGTAGAGCCGGTTCTCCTTTCCGTCCACGGCAGAGGGCAGCAGAAGACCTTCCGGACGGAGTGCCAGCCCGGCCGCGACACGGAGGAATTCCCGGGCGGCCCGCACCTCGTACTCGGCCCGGAAACGGGTACCGCCGAGTTCGTCGATGATCATCTCGACGATCTCCTCCGCACGTTCCCCTACGAGACGCTCGGCGTTCTCGAGGACGCGCCGGCGCCGGTGGGGGGCGACCACGGCCCACTCGCGCTGCGCGCGTTCGGCGGCGCGGTAGGCGAGGTCGGCCTCCGCGGCCGTGGCCACGGTCACGGAGCAGAGCTTTTCCCCATTGTAGGGATTGAAATCGATGATGTCCCACGAGCCGCTACCGTTCAGCCACTCGCCGTCGATGTACTGGTGGGCCAGTTCATTGAAGAAGGACATGCAATCCCTTCAATCCCTCACTGCAGGCACGGACTCCTGTAGGTACGTCATCGTACTGGCGAATCAGCTCAGTTGAAGAAGTCCACGGAGAAGATCCCGGCTCTCTTCGGGGCCGGGGCTGTCTTCGTGGAGCCGGGTCATGGCCTGTTCGTACTGGGCGACTTCCTCCGCCTTGTCCACATAGAGCGCACTTGTCAGCTGCTCCAGATAGACAATGTCCGACAGATCGGATTCCGGAAAACGCAGCATCGTGAATGCCCCGCTCTCTCCCGCATGGCCGCCGAAACTGAAGGGCATCACCTGGAGGACGATGTTGGGGTGCTCCGACATGTCGATGAGATGCCGCAACTGCGCGCGCATCACCGCACGATTCCCGTAAGGGCGGCGCAGGGCGGCCTCGTCGAGCACCGCGTGGAAGCGGGGGGCCCGTTCGGAGACCAGCACCTTCTGGCGCTCCAGCCGCAGCGCGACGCGGCGGTCGATCTCGGCCGCCGGGGCTCCACGCATTCCGCGCTCCACGACGGCATGGGCGTACGCCTCGGTCTGCAACAGGCCGTGGATGAACTGGACTTCGTAGGTCCGGATGAGCGAGGCCGCTCCCTCCAGACCGATGTACGTCTGGAACCAGCCGGGCAGCACGTCGCCGTAACTGTGCCACCAGCCCGCCACGTTGGCCTCACGGGCCAGACCGAGGAGAGACTCCCGCTCCGTCTCGTCCGTGACTCCGTACAGCGTGAGCAGGTCCTCGACGTCCCTGGCCTTGAAACTCACGCGTCCCAACTCCATGCGGCTGATCTTCGATTCGGAGGCACGGATGGAGTAGCCGGCCGCCTCACGCGTGATGCCGCGCGACTCGCGCAGCCGCCTGAGCTGTGAGCCCAGCAGGATGCGCCGCACCACAGATCCACTCGACTCGCCTGCCGGCACTGGTCCCACCCTCCCCATCGCTTCCCGTGCACCGGGGTCCCCCCGAACCCCGGTGCCGGATTCTGCCACCAAAACGCTTCAGCGCGTACTCATTCGATTACGGAAATGGCAAGAGTTCCGGAAAGCTTCCCATACGATCACCGGAATATATGAGTCAGAACCCCACGCTACCGGGCACGTCCGGCGCCTGCACGTGCATCTGCCCTTGCATCTGCTCTGCGCATTCGGAACCATGGCCCTCGCGCACCTGCGTGCTCGATCGTGTTGTGCCGCTGTACCCCCTCGCGGTGCCGCTACCAGCAGTGCCGCCACAGCCGCGATTCCCGGGAGTGCCTCGTATGGGGACGAATGGATCGACGATGCTCGAGCCGTTAAGGCGAGGGCTCCCACCCATCGACCCCTCCGCGGTCGCCGCCTCGGCCACCTGCGCGCTGCCGTCCCGGTACGAAGCGGTGGGCGGTGCCAGGAAGTTCACCCGCGCCACACTGACCTCGTGGGATCTGTGCGACCGCTTCGACGACGTCGCCCTGGTGGTGTCCGAACTGGTCACCAACGCGCTGCGGCACGCCCGGCCGGCCGACCCCGCGCGGGAGCGCCAGGACCGCTCGGTGCGCCTGCATCTGATGCGCTGGACCTCACGGCTCGTATGCGCCGTGCGTGACCCCAGCGAGGACGGCCCGGTGGCCGGCCATGCCGCGGATTCCGCCGAGTCCGGCCGGGGGCTGTTCCTCGTGGAGGCATTCAGCGACTCCTGGGGCTGGCACCCGTCGCCCGCACCGGCCGGGGACGCTTGCGCCACGCCGCGCGGGAAGGTGGTGTGGGCGCTGTTCCGGCTGACGGACGCGGCCGAGGGCGTGAGCGCGGGCGGTCCGGCCGGAGAGCTCGTGCCCTGACGTGATCGTCACCCTCGAGGGTGGAACCGGCTCCGGGAGGCCGACCGTCCGGTCGGCGGCCCGGCGGGGGCGGCCTGGGCACCGCGCCGCCGTACGGGCAGCCGGTACCGCCTGCGCGGTGCGGGCCTGCGGTGCGCGCGCCGCGCGCGAGTGCGGTCAGCCGTCGATGGCCAGGTGGTCGAACTCCCCGTCCTTGACGCCCAGCAGCAGCGCCTCTATCTCCGCCGGCGTATAGACGAGGGCGGGTCCGTCGGGGTGGCGCGAGTTCCTCATCGCCACATTTCCGCCGGGCAGTTTCGCGAACTCCACGCAGGAGCCTTGGGAGTTGCTGTGTCTGCTCTTCTGCCAGACGACTCCGCGAAGCTCTGTGGCCGCCATGCCGTTGTACACGTGGTGCACAGGACGCTCCCCGAGTTGCAAGGTGCAAGTGTCAACTAGCTCGGATCATAGCTGTGTTCATATGCAGATGCAGAAGCAGATGCACGTGCACGCGGGGTGCCCGAATGGTTACAGCTTTTCCGTGATCTGCCCGCCCCTTCCCGGCCCCCATGGAAGAGAGACGAGCGTGACGCCTATTCGGCTCCCGTACAAGGGTGTTATTCCGTCACGCCGGGAGTGCCGTCGGCCTTTCCGCCATGGATCAGGGCACCGGCCGAAGGCGCCACCTCGGCTGTACCGACGGTAACACCGACGGCTTTACCCGGCACCCCGCAGACCGGGCCGGCCGTGACGGTCCCTCAGGACGAGCCGCTCTCCCGCCGGCCCGGGCCCGCCGTGCCCTCCAGTCCGCGGGAGAAGTCCTCCAGCGCCCGGAGGAGCATGCCCGCACCTCTCCGTACGAAGGGATCGGGAACGGGCACCGCGTCCGGGCCGTCTTCCGGCGCATCCCAGTCGGCGATCACCCGGCGGACCGGCTCCCAGTCCGGCACACGGCGCTCCCGCACCGCCTTCGCACCCTGCTCGGTGGCCTTGCGCAGGGCGTCCGCCAGCCCTGCCGCCCCGGGCACGGGGTCGGCGGAGCGGGCGGGCAGGTGGGCCTCCATGAGCATCGCGACGCGGCCGAGCTGGGCGAGCGCCTGCTCGCCGTCGTCGGCCGCCGCTCTGGAGATGCCGCGGTGCCGTACCGGCTCGTGCCGGGCCGTCTCCAGGGCCTCCTGCCAGGCCACCCGGCTCTCGCGGGTGGTGAGCAGGGCGGAGCGCACGTCCTCCAGGTCGGCGGCGGCCGGATCGGCGTAGTGGTCCAGGACCGTGGCCGCGTAACGGCCGTCCGTGGTCAGCCAGTCGGCGAGCCGGTTCCGCAGCCGCGGGGTCTCCCAGGCCGGGTACAGGGCGTACGCCACCATCGCGAGCAGCCCGCCGATCAGGGTGAGGACGACCCGTTCGGGTACGGTCTGCGACCAGTCGTCGCCCGCCATGCCGAGCAGGAACACGACATAGGCGGAGACGCACACCTGACCGACCGCGTACCCGGTGTTCGTCAGCATGTACAGAAGGAAGGCGCAGCCGACCGCGAGGCCCGCGGCGACCGTGACGCCAGGGCTGACCGCCTGGACGACGCCGGTGGCGAGGGCGACCCCGACGACGGTGCCGCCGAACCGGGCCACGGACCGGGAGTAGGTCTGGGAGAAATCCGGGCGCATCACCATGACGGCCGCCATCGGCGCCCAGTAGCCGTGCCCGAACGGCAGCGCGGCGCCCAGGAGATATCCCACGGCGGCGACCGCCGAGACCCGGACTGCATGCCGGAAGATCGGTGACCTGCGGTGCAGCTCCCGCCGCATCTCCGCCAGCACCACGGGGACCATCCGCAGCAGACCGGGGCGGCGGCGGGTCTGCGCGGTGTGGTCCGCCGGGGCACGGGTGCCCGCGCCCTCGGCGATCTCGATGACGTCGGCGAGCAGCACGTTGAGCCGGTCGGCCGCACGCCGGGCGGGTCCGACGAGGATCACCTCGTTGTCGGGGGTCCGCAGGACACCGAGGTCGGTCGCGGCGATGCGCACCGGCTCACCGTGCCGCACCGCGGTGGCCGCCGCGTCCAGCACGGAGCCGGCGGCGGCCAGCATCTCGCGCACCCAGGCACGCTCCAGCCCTTCGGCGGGCACGCCCAGGGCCGGGTCGGCCAGCGAGGCCAGCACCGGCCGCAGGCGTTCGGCGACGCCACGGGCCCCGTGCAGTTCGGCGGGACGCCGGCGGGCCTGGCGGGGGGTGACGGCAGCCGCGCTGCGGGCCGTCATCAGCGGAACGGGATCGAAGTGCACGGTCGGGTCGTGGCGCAGACGGCGGGCGTAGTCGGCCTCGGCGGCCAGGGCGTCGGCGAGCGCGTCGCGCTGGGCGCCCCACCTGCGTACCGGGAAGAGGACGATCAGCGCCGCCTGGACCAGCCCGCCGAGCGCCATCACGGCGCCGTGCACCGCGGCGTCGGCGACGGAGGTGGGGAGGGTGATCGTGACGAGCATGATCGCCACGTTGGAGGCGGCGATGATGCCGCCCGTCGGGCCCGCGGCCCAGCACATCCCGGCGGCGAACGTCCACACCACCAGCACCGCCAGGAACAGCACGGTGTGGGAGACGGTGACGTAACCGACGAACGTCGACACGGCGAGGCTGCTACCGGAGACCAGCGCGAGCACCGGCCGCGGGCGCCAGCTGCGCTGGAAGCCGGCAGTGGCCGCCTGGAACGCGCCGAACGCCGAACCGGCCGCGATGACGGGGCCGAACAAGGCCAGGCTCACCCCGACGACAAGGGCGAGGCCCGCCGCGCCCCGCAGCGCGACGAGCGGTTCCAGCCGCTGCCGCTCGACCGTCAGCCCCGAGCGGGCGGTCTCCTTCAGCGCCCGGACCCAGCCCATGGGCCGAGCGTACGGGCCGGGCCGCCCTCGGCGGGGGATGGGCACGCGGCGCGGGGCCCTGCCCGCGAGGCGAAGGCCGGACCGCCGCCACCGGCCGGGGGCCTCCGTCACGCCGTCGGTCACCGTCCCGCGAAGCGGGCCACCGAACCGCCACCACCGCCGTAGTCCTCCGGGCCCGCACCGCCCGACACCACCCCGCCGATCACGGCACGGCACCGCCGCCCGGGCCGTCGTCCGCCAGCACCCGTCCCCGTAGCCGCGCCGCCAGGACCACGCCCTACCGGCCGATCCGCGGACCCCCACCGCCCATCCGGGCCCGGTCCGCCGCGTCCGTCCCGTGGGCCCAGCCCTGGGCGTCCGTGGCCCCGCGTACCCGGGCGGTGGTGGTCCGCGGGAACATCCGCTCCGCGGTGTCGGTGACGGCGACGTCCCGGGCCGCCAGCACCGGCAGCAGACCGCCGGCGGCTCCGCGCCCGTCCTCACCCCCCGCACCGGCACCGGAGCCGGCCTCCGCGGTGACGCGTGCGGTGTCCGCGGCGAGCCGGCTGCCGAGACGCTGGGCGTACGCCAGCAGGAAGGACTGCCGGAACGTCTTCGTCCTCCTGCGGCCACCGGCCCGCTGACCGGCCTCCGCCTTCGTCATCGCGGCGGTGCCCTGCACCAGCAGGGAGGTGAACAGCAGCTCCACGGCCTCCAGGTCCGGTTCGAAACCGACCACCGTGGTGAAGCCGAGGTCGCTGTTCCACACGGCCCGGCACCGGTTGGCCGAGGCGACCGAGTCGAGCAGGATCGCCTTGGCGCTCTCGTACGGGGCGTCGATCCCGATCCGGCAGGCGCCCGGGGTCTCGGCACTGTGGGTACGGGCGGCGAGCAGGGCCTCGTCGATGCTGTGCCGGGCCATCAGCTCCTGTGCCTTGGTGGTGAGCGCCTCCGCCTCCTCCGGGAAGCCCGTCGCCTCCGCCTTGGCGAGCAGGGCGCGGATCCGGGTGAGCATGCGGGGCTCGCCGTGGGCGGGCGGCCGGTGCCGGTCGTCGGCCGCCGTGCCGGGCGGCGGGCCGACCGGCTCGAGGGCGGGCAGCCGCAGCAGCAGGCGGTACAGCCGCAGCAGCGCGGAGGCGTACGTGAAGCGGTCGGGCCGGTTGCGGGGCGCCGGGGAAGGCAGCTCGGCGAGCTGGCCGGCCCAGCGGGGCGGCAGCTGCCCGTACCGGGCGGTCTCCGCGGTGATCAGCGCGGCGGCGAGCGCGGCCCCGGTCTCGTCCAGCTCGCGCCGGACGATCCGTACGACGTCGGCCGGCTGCCAGCCGCGCGCCCAGGCGCGGCGGACGAACTCCTCACCCCGGCGGTGCAGCTCCTCGTCGGCCGCGGGGTCGGCGGCGAGCAGGGAGGCGCCCGTGTCGAGACCCGCGTCGTCCTCCGTGTAGAGGGCCGCCGCGCATGCCTGGTCGATCACCGGTTCCATCAGGTCAGGGTAGGCGGCGGGCAGCCCGTACCGCGCCCGCCCGAGGCGCCCTGGGTCAGGGGCGTTGTCGGTGCCGGATGCCAGACTCGGACCATGACCGGACGCTGGGCTCTGGCCCCCGCCGAGACGGGCGCCGCACTCCTCGTGCCGCTGGGGCAGGACGGTCTGCCCGGCGGCCCGGTCCTGACCGAGCCCGATCTCGTCGAGTCCGTCCGCTCCCGCCCCGACGTGACCCGCTGGGTCTGGCGGTCGACGGCGGAGGTCTACCCCCGCCTCCTCGCCGCGGGCGTGCGCGTCGAGCGGTGCTACGACATCGAGTGCGCCGAACTCCTGCTGCTCGGCCACGAGGGCCGCCTCGGGGAACCCCGTTCCGCCGCGGCCGCCTGGGCGCGGCTGCGCAACGCGCCGGTACCGGCCGACCCGCCGCCCCGCTCGGCGGAGCCCGGCGCCCAGTCCTCCCTCTTCGAGCCGCCGTCCGGCACGGACCTGCCTTTCGACGCGCTGCTCGACGTCTACGCGGAGCAGCTGCGCCGCCATGACGCGACCACCCACCCGGACAGGATGCGCCTGCTCACGGCGGCCGAGTCGGCCGGAATGCTGGTCGCCGCCGAAATGAACAGGTCGGGCCTGCCGTGGCGGGCCGACGTGCACCGTGAGGTGCTGGACGGTCTGCTGGGCGAGCGGTACGCGGGCGGGGGCGAGCCGCGCAGGCTGGCCGAGGCGGCGGAGGAGGTGTCGGCGGCGTTCGGCAGACGGGTGCGCCCCGATCTGCCCGCCGATGTGGTGAAGGCCTTCGCACAGGCCGGGATCAGGGTGAAATCGACCCGGCGGTGGGAGCTGGAGGGAATCGACCACCCCGCGGTCGAGCCGCTGATCCGCTACAAGAAGCTGTACCGCATATGGACCGCGCACGGCTGGAGCTGGCTCCAGGACTGGGTGCGTGAGGGCCGCTTCCGCCCCGAGTACCTGCCGGGGGGCACCGTCAGCGGCCGCTGGACGACCAACGGCGGCGGCGCCCTGCAGATCCCCAAGGTGATACGGCAGGCGGTCGTCGCCGACGCGGGCTGGCGCCTCGTCGTGGCGGACGCCGACCAGATGGAGCCGCGCGTGCTGGCGGCGATCTCACGCGACCGGGGGCTGATGGAGGTGGCGGGCCATGAGGGCGACCTCTACACCGCCCTGTCGGACCGGGCGTTCCACGGCGACCGCGACCACGCCAAGCTGGCGCTGCTGGGCGCCGTCTACGGGCAGACGTCCGGCGACGGCCTGAAGAACCTCGCGGCGCTGCGGCGGCGCTTCCCACAGGCCGTCGCCTACGTCGACGACGCGGCGAAGGCGGGCGAGGAGGGCCGGCTGGTCCGCACCTGGCTCGGCCGCACCAGCCCGCCCGCGGCCGGGACCGGAGACGACGGGGAAGCGGGCATCCCGCAGGAGAGCGAGGACCCGTCGTCCGGCGAGGGCTCCGGGACGTACGGGTTCACACCTGGCTACGCCTCGACGGACGCCCGGGCCCGCGGCCGCTTCACACGGAACTTCGTCGTCCAGGGCAGCGCGGCCGACTGGGCGCTGCTGCTCCTGGCGGCGCTGCGGCGGACGCTGTTCACCGCGGGGATGCGGGCCGAGCTGGTGTTCTTCCAGCACGACGAGGTGATCGTGCACTGTCCGGCCGAGGAGGCGGAAGCGGTCGTGGAGGCGATCCGGGAGGCGGGGGAGCTGGCGGGGCGGGTGGTGTTCGGGCGGACGCCGGTGCGGTTCCCGTTCACCACAGCGGTCGTCGAGCGCTATGCGGAGGCCACATGACGCCCCCAGCCGCGGGGACGCCTTCCGCGCGGCGCCGTCGGCCTGCGTCCCTCACCGGAGAACCCGGGCGGCATCCGCACGTCCGTCGCCACGACGTCCCGGCCGTGCCGGGTCTGTCCGGACGGGCCCTCCGCCGTACGATCGCACGCGTCGGACGCCGCCGGTCCGAGGCACCGATGCCGGCCCCATCGGGGTGGTCCCGACCATGCGTCGCGTGTGCGTGCCGGGCGTCGCGGGCAGGCGGGACTTTCGAAGCACGCCCCGAACCGCCGGCACACGCCCGCCCGCCCCGCGAGACGCATACCCTTCCGGCACCGTTCGTCGTACCCCCGGGAATCCCGCGCCGCAGCGCCGGGAGACGGCTCGCCGAGCAGGACCGCGACCGGTGGGACACCGCGCTGATCGCCGAGGGCGTCGGGATCCTCCAGGGGCCCTCGCCCGCGACCGGCTGGGCGAATTCCAGGCCCAGGCGGCCATCGCGGCACTCCACGCCGACGCGCCCACCGCCGAGGAGACCGACTGGATCCAGATCGTCGAGTGGTACGACGAACACACGCGCCTGAGCGACAGCGTCGTGGGACGACGTGAACTGATCGGGTACACGGGCCGGGCAGTCGGCGGTCCACCCTGGGACACGGCTGTACCTCGCGCACACGTCGGCCGGTGCGTCGTTCACGGTCAGGGGTGACGACACGCGCCCGCAGGAGGCCTCCGGCCGCAGGACGCCGTGGAAGGATCTCGGCGGGCCGGACGGCCGACGGGGTCGGATCGGTTCGGGCCGGTTCGGGCCGGACGGCCGACCGGGTCGGGTCGGGTCGAATCGGGTCGAGAACACGGTACGTGGGAGAAGAGATGTCCCTTCCGGATCCGGACAGGGAGGCTGAGGCCGCGGCTGCCCTCGGCTTCGACCTCAGCGCATGCGACCAGGAACCCATTCACCTGCTGAACCGGGTCCAGTCCCACGGCACCCTGCTCGCGGTGGAGGCCGCCACCGGCACCGTGGACATCGCAGCCCTGAACACCGGCCGCCTGCTGGGATTCGAGGCCCAGGAGCTGGTCGGGGGACCGGTCTCACGGGTACTCGCCCCGGAAGCCTGGGCGGAGGCTCTCGAGACCAGCGCGTGGCAGGAGACGGCGAGCATGGTGCTCCCCGTCTCGATCGACGTGGGGGGCGTGCCCCGGTCGTTCGACGTGACCGCACACCGTCAGGGAAGCCACGTCATCCTGGAGTACGAGCCCCGAACCGTCGCGTTGCCGCACTTCGCGGGCTACTACCAGGCGGTGCGGCGTGCCCTGACCAGGCTTCGGACGGCGACGACGGTGGCCGAGTGCTGCCAGGCGGCCACTCAGGAGGTCCAGGCGCTGACCGGCTTCGACCGAGTGGTCGCGTACCGCTTCGAGGAGGAGGACGGGCCGGGCGAGGTGGTCGCGGAGGTGATCACCGACGGTCACGAGCCCTGGCTGGGGCTCTGGTTCCCCGCCAGTGACATCCCGCCCCAGGCGAGGCGGCTCTACCGCGACAACTGGATCCGGGTGATCGCCGACGTGGACGACACCGGTGTGGACCTGCACCCCTGCCGACGGGCGGACTCAGGCCTGCCGCTGGACCTGTCGCACTCCGTCCTGCGCACCGTGTCCGGCTTTCATCTGGAGTACCTGCGGAACCTCGGGGTGCGGTCCTCGATGTCGGTGAGTGTCCTCCGCGAGGGCGAACTCTGGGGGCTGATCGCCTGCCATGGTGACGCCGCCGTCACGTTTCCCCCCGAACTGCGTGCGGCGTGCGAATTCTTCGGCGTCGCCTTCTCCCTGCAGCTGGCGGTCATCGAGGAACGGGAGCGCGCCGAGGCCCTCCGCGCCTCCCGGGAGCGCCGCGACCAGATGCTCTCCCGGCTCACCTCCGACCTGGAGCGCTCGCTCCTGGCGAGCGACGACGCCCTCAGGGCCCTGCTCGACGCCGACGGTGCGGTGCTCCTCCGCAACGGCCGCAGCACCACCAGCGGGATGGGTGGTCCGCCCGCCCTGCTGGAGTACCTCCAGGCCCGTGCGGCGGACCTGACCCCGGGCGCGGTCTGGGACACGGACCGCCTGTCCGAGGAACCGTACCGAACCGGCGGCGACGGAACGGCGGAAGGCGGACCGGCGGGAGCCCTGATGGTGACGCTGAGCCGCTCCGGTGACTTCCTCGCCTGGTTCCGCAGGGAGCGTCCCACCGCCCGCCGCTGGGCCACCGATCCCTCCCGGCCCGTCCGGGTCGGCCCGCGCGGCGAACGGCTGACCCCCCGCGGGTCGGGTGCCGCCTTCCGCGCGGTGACACGCGGAAGGAGCCTCCCCTGGACACCGGCCGACCGCGCCACGGCGCTGGAGCTCTGGCGCACGCTGACCGGCCTCGTCCTCCGGCACGAGGCACGACTCGCTTCCCTGAACGAACAGTTGCGCGTCATCAACTCCGACCTCGACTCGTTCGCCCATGTGGCGGCCCACGACCTCAAGGAGCCACTGCGGGGTATCTCCAACGCCGCGGCCTTCGTCCTCGAGGACGCCGCAGGGGACCTCGACGAGACGACCGTCCGCCGGCTTCTCACCATGCGCAGACTGGCCGGCCGGATGGACGGCCTGCTCGACTCGCTGCTGCACTTCGCCCGGCTCGGCCGGGGCGGGCTGCACCGCGCCCGCGTCCCACTGGACCGGGTGCTGGACTCGGCACTGGACGTGGCGGGGGAACGCCTGGCCGAGGCCCACGTCAGGATCGTCCGAGGCGACCTGCCCGAGGTCTACGCCGATGAGGACCGGCTCGACGAGGTCCTGGTCAACCTCTTGGTGAACGCCGCCAAGTACGCCGCCGACCGAGAGGACCGTACGGTCGAGATCCTGGCCGAGACGGTCCACCCGCCGGCCGGTGGAGATCCCCGGCAGGCCGTCGTGGTCCGCGACAACGGCATCGGCGTACCGGCCGACTTCCAGCGTGAGGTGTTCGAGCTGTTCCGCAGGCTGCACGGCCACGACGAACGCGGTGGAGGCTCCGGCGTGGGCCTCGCGATCGTCAGGCGGATCATCGAACGGCACGGCGGAGAGGTGTGGCTCGAAAGTGAGCCGGGCCGTGGGACCAGCGTCTACTTCACCCTGGGTCAGGAGGGCGGCGACTGAGCGGGAGGGTCCTCACCCGCGTCCTTGGCCCTGCTCTGCCAGTAGTCGACGGCCCCCTTCAGCACCGTCCGGAAGAGCTCGAAGTTGACCGGTTTGTAGATGTAACTGTCTGCGCCCGCCTCGTAGGTCGCGTCGACCTCCGCCGGTGCGGTGGAGGACGTGAAGGCAACCACGGTCACGCCGTTCAGCTCGGGCAGGGCCCGGATGGAGCGGAGCACCGCGGCTCCACTGAGACCGGGCAGGTTCAGGTCCAGGAGGACGAGCCCCGGCCGCCGGGTGGCCTCCAGCAGCCGCTCGGCGACTCCGGCCCCCCTGTCGGTGAACAGCAGGGTCAGCTCCGGATGAGTGCCGCCGAGTGCCCGCCGGATCGCCTCCGCGTCCTCCGGCGAGTCCTCGACCACCCAGACGAAGTCCTGATCGATCCGCGGATCGATCACCGGCCCGCTCGTGCGCCCGCCTCGGCCGGTGCGATCGCCTCCGCCCGTCCGGCTGCCCGAGCCGCCCGTGGGGCTGCCGTCGGTGCGGCCGTCCACGGCCCTACCGCTGCTCCGGTCGTCGCCGCGGTCGTCCCCGCTCATGTGGCTGCCCCCACCGGTGCAGTCGTCTCCGCCCGTGCGACGAGCACGGCGATGTCGTCCGCATCCATCGCCCGGAACGCGACGACGGCTGCCGCCAGCCGCTCGGCGAACCCCCGGGACGCGCCGGCCCCCTGCTGCGTCACCGCGTCCGCCAGGCAGGATTCGAAGAACGTCCCGTCGGACGCTCTCGCCTCGGTCACCCCGTCGGTGAACAGCACGAGCGCGTCGCCCGGCGCCAGGTACGCCGCTCCCGATCCGTACTCGATGTCCTCCAGGACCCCCAGCAGATCCCCGTGTTCCGCAAGCTCCTCGACCTCGCCACTCCCGCGGCGCAGCAGTGGAGCCACGTGCCCGGCACTCCAATAACGCACCTGGAATCCCCTCCCCTCCGGCACCAGCACCGACACGAGCGCCGTCACGAAGCGGGACGTCCCCTCTCTCATCAGGGCCCGGTTCAGCCGCCCGAGCGCGTGCTCCGGCGTACTGCCGTCCTCGATCAGGGTGCGCAGGGTATGGCGGGCCAGACCGGTGAGGGCGGCGGCCTCCGCCCCGCGACCGCAGACGTCACCGATGAGCAGCGTCACACCGCCCTCCGCCCCAGGGACGGCGTCGTAGAAGTCACCGCCCACATCGAGCGCGATATCGCCCACCTCGTATGCCGCACTCAGCGTGAGGCCCGCGATCCGCGGGAGTGCTCTGGGCAGCAGATGCCGCTGGAGCGAGACCACGTGCCGGCGCCGCTGCTCGTACAGGACGCTGGTGTCGATGGCCAGGGCGGCCCGGTCCGCAAGGTCGGCGAGGAACCGTGACGCCGTCTCGGCGAGATCAGGCCGGCGATAGAGGAACGTCAGCGTGCCCAGGGCACGTCCTCGCGCCGTGAGCGGATTCACGCTGAGCGCCCGCACGGCATGCCCCGTCCCGGACGAGGACGGGTCGAAGGGTCCGCCGGCCAGTTCCTCGCCGTGGAGCACCAGTCCCTCCCCGCGGTCGGCGGCCCGCCGCAGCACGTCCATGAGCCAGTGGTCCTCGGCCGCGACCATACGGAGCCACTGCTGCTCGGCCGCGTCCATGTGCGACGAGGCGACGGGAGTCAGCCTGCCTGAAAGATCAAGATGGACGACGCATCCGTCGGCGACAGCGGGTACGGCTGTCCGGGCGACTCGCCGCACCGTACGCTCCACATCGAGGCTCGCATCCATCTGCAACGACGCCTCCGCCAGAAAGGCGTCGCTCACCTGGCGCAACTCGTCCTTGCGCCGGGCCAGGAGGCGCCGTTCGCACACCATGGTGACCTCGGCCACCTGCTTCAACCGGGTACGAAGCGTCACGTCGGCCGCCTCCCGGTCCGCGACCCCGACCGAGAACGACGCCCAGCTGCCCTGCCCCAGCGGCACGGCACACTCGGCCACACTCCGTGCCCCGGCTGCCGCCATGATCCCCACGTGCGGCATGCCGCCGTCCAGTTCCGACACCTCGCGAACCGTGACGGCAGGATCGCCGCCAGGCGCCCCGGCGGCGGACGCGCCGAAGTCCCGTTCGCAGGTGAGGGACTTCGGTCTCGGATCCGCAAGGGTGACGCTGCGCAGGGAGTGCAGCAGCCCACCGCTCCAGCGGGTGCTCACGACGGCCAGCACACCGGGCATTGCGAGCAGCCCGCCGGAGAGGGAATCGGCCGGCCCGGTGACGTCCTGCGCCGTGTCGGCGTCACGCCAGACCTCGTGCAGCCGGCTGGACCACCCATCGTCGTCCGCCTGCCCTGCAGTTCCGCCCTCGTGCTGTTCCACCGCTGATCCGCCGTTCCGTACGACAACTGTCGGTCCCGGCCATCACGCGACACGCCGGGCCACGCCCGCCCGAGCGCCCGCTGGCGCGGTCGGTGCCGGATTGCCCACGCCGTGAAGAGCGGGACTCCCCGGCATCGCGCTTCTCGGACCGTGCGCGGGACGCCTGGCCGGCTTCCCGCGCACGGTGCCGGGGCGGCTGTCGACGCGGAGCGTAGGCCGCCGCCCCGATCGGCGTGGGTCCCCCTCCGTCGAGGAGCACCGGTAGCGCCCTGCCCCTGGTGGTGGGTGGGCGGCGGTGATCGCTGCCCACCCACCGTGCCCGCTACTTGGGCATCAGGACGGTGTCGATGAGCTCCACCGTCGCGTTCGCGGTCGGGATGCCTCCACAGACGATCTTCGCGGAGTTGTTCACCGTGAAGGAGTCACCCGAGCCGGAGGTGGTGAGGCTACTGCCCTCCAGAGTCTTGAAGCTGCCATTCGCGAGCTCGTTCTGCGTGATCTTCTTGTCCACCACGTGGTAGGTGAGGACCTTCTTCAGCTGGGCCTGGTTGGCCAGCAGGGCGTCGAGATCCGACTTCGGGATCTTCTCGAACGCAGCGTTGGTCGGCGCGAACACCGTGATGTCCGTGGACTGGTTCAGGGTGTCGGTCAGCCCGGCGGCCTTCACCGCGGCGGCGAGCGTCGCCAGTTCGGGGTTCTTGGCGGCCGCCGTGGCCACCGGGTCGTTGGCCATGTCGTTCAGGCCGCCGGTGCCTTCTTTCGGCACGGACGAACAGCCCGGACCGAACGGCTGCGAGCCGCTGCTGGCGGACGGCGTCGGCGTGGCGCTGTCGGCGGACGCCGTCGGCGCGGCGATTCCCAGTGCTACAGGAAAGACCACCGACGCCGAGGCGGCGAGGACGGAGCGGCGGATTCGAGTGATGTTCATGGATCGTCTCCTCCGTGGAGGGCTCTGCCTGGACTGGTCCGGCGCCCGGCCGGCGAAGGGTCTGACCCGACCGGGTCGGCGAAGAGGTCGTTTCCGACCGGTGTTCGCGGGCGCCGCGAGCGGGTGCCCTGCGCTCCCGCAGGGCACGGCATCCAGCGTCACACAGATATCTCGTCATCGCTCAGGGAGCCTGCCGGGTTGCGTGTTCGCGGAATGTCCTGTCCGGCCCGGGAAGCCCCGAGCTCGTCACCTTCCGTCACCCTGTGCTGCGCCGTCCGGAGGCGTCCGTCCACCGGCGAGGCCCGTCGCCCTCGCATCCCGGGCCGCATGGCTCTCGACGAGAGTTCGGCACGTGTGGGCGGAGGCACAAGGGCCACTGTCCCCTTCCCGCAAAGCCCGGCCGTCAGCAGCGCCGCAGGGCTCTTCGCGCGGGAGGCGTGCGGGGCCCGGCGCCTGCGGGCCACCGGTCCAGGGCCGGCTCCGTCGCCGCCCTTCGATGATCCTGGCTTCGCAATTCCACCGCCGCACCGTCCTGCATCCTGCAACTGGATTCCTGCCCACAGCAGTTCACGCCCGATGATCCCGCTCGCTTTTGCGGCTACGGCAGAACACCGATCGCAGCGACTCCATATCTCTACTCCCATCATGATAGATTTTCTACGGAAGCAGAATCTGAAGTCCTACTGCGCACATCGCCGACCTGGCGCGCCGGAACGCTCGGACCAAGGTGTAATGATTGCCCAAAACGGGCAGGCGGCCCAGCTACGGCGCAAGCGTCACAATCGACGACAGGTGGGGTGTACGCGCATGAACAGCACGAAGAACGCCATCTCGGAGACGGGGCCAGTACCGACAACGGTCCGGGGCGACAGTGCAGCCGGCATCAGCCGGGCCCGCCGAGCAGCCCGGGCCTTCACCGATCGCTTGATCCCGAAGCCCTGTCCGGACGAGGCGGACGACCTCGCCCCGGTCGTCTCCGAGCTCGTCACCAACGCCCTGCGTCACGGCGACGGCGCCTTCACGCTCCGTATGAACGCTCACCCCAACGCCGTCGAAGTCGCTGTCGAGGACACGAGTCCGCGGTGGCCGCGTATGCGGACCCCCGACCTGACCGGTTCCGGGGGCGGCTTCGGCCGGCCCGTGATCAACCGCCTCGCCCGCACGATCGCGGTCACACCGTGGGCAGCCGGAGGCAAGACCGTCACAGCGTTCCTCCCCTCATGACGTCTTCCGCCCCCCGTCACCCGGGTTCCGGGCCGCTGCCGGTGATCGCCCCTCGCGGAGAATTCGACTTCGAGTCCCTGCCGTCGCTGCAGGCGCAGATCGAATCCGCCATCGCGGCCCACGGAGGAGTGATTCTTGACGCCAGCGGCATCACATTCGCCGATTCGATGTTCCTCGTGCTGATCCTCACCACCCACCAGCACGCCGACCTGCGCATCGTCAGCCCTTCTCCCAGGCTCGCACGCCTGTTCGGTGTCCGTGGCATCGACGCAGTCCTGGACATCTACCCGACCCTCGACGCGGCTCAGATCAGCTGAGCCCCCTGCACGCACGGCCGATCCCCTCGCCGCCGCTCCGCCCCGAGGACAGGGACGGAACAGCTGTCCGGCGGCGCACCGCGACCGGAGCTGCCGAGGCAGGCGTGCCGGGGCCGACCGGCGTTGCGGTGGGGTATCAGCTTCCCCGGCAGGGGGGCCTGCTCAAGCTCTCAGTACGTACTGGGCCATGGGTCGGCTGTGACGAGGACGATGGTGAGCACCTCGACCCGGCCGGTCTTCTCGTCGCGGCCGTAACGCGTGCTGACGTGCGTGACCGTCACGTCCCTGTCGTGCAGTCCGATCTCCTCTCCCACGCGGGGAGTCGGGAGCGACCCGGGCACGTCCAGGCAGACGAGTTCCGTTCCGTCGGGGGCGATGAAGGTCATGGCGTGCGATGGCGCGGCTTCGGCCTCGGGCCGGGTCCATGTGGCGTCTTCAGTGGCGCCGATGGCGTCGTAGATCGTTTGCGTCATACGGATCTCCCTAGGTCTGATGGTGGTTGGGCACGGTGGGTCCGGGTGCCGGAGATCCTGCTCTTCCCAGGTCCTCCGGCGACCTGGCCGTCCGGCTCATGCGGCGCTGTGCGCCGGGTGCGCGTGCCGGCCGGATCGACACGCCCGGCGGACTCGTCCCCCCTCCGGGCGGGAGGCCGCAGAGGGAAAGGGCTTGGCTGCCGTGCCACTCGGCGGGTCGTTCCGCGTCGTCGACGACGGGGTCTCAGTGCGGTCCTCCCTGACCGGCGCCACGGGAACGCAGCCGGGTGGCCGCCGAACATGATCGGCCTCCTGCCGAGGCCTGACGCGCTGCCTGTTGACGTTGCCGCCCTGGTGGAGTCCGGGCGCGGCGATCAGATGCCTCTCACCGTGGTCGGGGGTGGAGCTGTCGTCACGGGTCGGCCGGCACCCGGAGCCGTGCGGAGGCAACGGGTGTCGGAAGTCCTTGCGGACTCGGCCCAGCCGAGCGACTCTTCCGCCGTGTTGGCCACTGCCGCACCCGAGGAAGGGCCGCCCCCGCATCCGCGCTTTCACCTGGCCCGGACTTTGCAGGGCCCGGCGGGAATCCCGAGGACGGGCGGGATGTACCGGGCCGCGATCGAGGACGTCAGTTCCTGGACGACGGGGACTTCGGCTGCTCCGGCCGCTGACCCGCTGCCTCGCCGGGAGACCCAGGTACGCGGTGAGGGGCCGGCCGGAGTGCTCCGGCCGACCCCTCACCCATGCTTGCCGACAGCCGGCGTCTGCCCGTCCGTCAGTCGGCCACAGGTGCCCCGAGCATCGCAGATGCCTGCTGCACCGGGTCGAGAAGCCGTTTGGGTGCGCGGGCCGGGGCCAGGTCGCGACAGGTGAAGCCGAGCTGGGTCATGGCCCGCAGGACTTCCCCTGCACTGAAGTCACGGCGGTCCTGGCGTGTGACGACCTGTCCGACCTGCTTGACAGGGTAGGTGCGTCGTCCGATGATCACCGATTCACCGGAGGCGTGCTCGGGCTTGACGCCCTTCATCGACTCCAGGACGCCGCTCTTGGTCAGGTCGAACGGGAAGCGGGCGATGACACAGCGCATGATGCCTCACAGGGAGAGAAACGGCGATGGAGTGGTCCTGTCACGGATGGGACGGCTCAGCGCGCGAGAGCGAGTATGCCCAGGGCACTGCCGTGTTCGTCGATCACGGGCAGGGCATCGACATCGCTGTGGCGCATCATGTGCCCGGCTTCGGCCACGGTGGTCAACGGTGAGGTGAACGGTCCTCGGTCGCGGAGGATGTCCCGCAGCTGGACCCTGTCCGAGTACGCCGAGCTCTCACGAACTGCTGCAAGGCGGGCGTGGGTGACCAGTCCGATGCACAGGCCGCTGTCGTCGCAGACCAGCAGACGCCCGGTACGGGCACCGGCCATGACGGACAAGGCCACCTCGACGGTCATGTCGTCGCAGACCTGCGGCCCGGCGGTGTCCATGGCGTCGGCCACCGTCCTGCCCACGGCAGTGGCGTGCGTCGTGTGCGGCTGGACCTGGACGAGCGTCAAGAGGTGCCTCCTGCAGTGGTGGGTGAGTTCCCGGATCACGGAGCTCTCAGGCTGCGGCGTCGAAGGAGGACTGGTGTGCGGTCACGCGCCGGGCTGCGGAGGCGGAGCCGCGCCGGCCTCGTGAGGACGCGCTGCGCTGACGCCGCTCGACCACCGGCGCGGTGATCGTCACGGGAATGCCCGAGGGGGCCTGAGCTCCGGTGATGCGGCCGAGCGCCTCTTCGCCGGAGCGGACCCGGGTGGTCTGGGGCACGATGCCGGCGGCGGTCATGAGGCGGGTCATGTCGTGGCGCTGGCTGGGGGTGACGAGGGTGACCACGCTGCCGGACTCCCCTGCCCGGGCGGTTCGGCCGCCGCGGTGGAGGTAGTCCTTGTGGTCGGTCGGCGGGTCGACGTTGACCACGAGGTCGAGGTTGTCGACGTGGATGCCCCGTGCGGCGACGTTGGTGGCCACGAGTACGGTGACGTGCCCGGTCTTGAACTGGGTCAGGGTCCGGGTGCGTTGCGACTGCGCCTTCCCGCCGTGCAGAGCCGCCGCCCGCACACCGCTGGCCAGCAGATGCTCGGTGAGCTTGTCCACGGCCCGCTTGGTGTCCAGGAACATGATGACCCGGCCCTCGCGAGCGGCGATCTCGGTCGTCGTACGGTGCTTGTCGGTACCGTGGACGTGCAGCACGTGGTGCTCCATCGTCGTGACCGCTCCGGCGGAGGGGTCGACGGAGTGGACGACCGGGTCACTGAGGTAGCGGCGGACCAGGCGGTCGACGTTGCGGTCCAGAGTGGCGGAGAACAGCATCCGCTGCCCTTCGGGGCGGACCTGGTCGAGAAGTGCGGTGACCTGGGGCATGAAGCCCATGTCAGCCATCTGATCGGCCTCGTCGAGGACGGTGATCGCGACCTGGTCGAGCCGGCAGTCACCACGCTCGATGAGGTCCTTGAGCCGACCCGGCGTCGCCACGACGACCTCGGCGCCACCGCGCAGCGCGTTGGCCTGCCTGCCGATCGACATTCCCCCGACCACGGTGGCCAGCCGCAGCCTGACCGAACGGGCGTACGGGGCCAGTGCGTCGGTCACCTGCTGGGCCAGCTCGCGCGTCGGCACGAGGACCAGCGCCAACGGCTGTCGCGGCTCGGCCCGCTGACCGGCGGTACGGGCCAGCAGGGCGAGGCCGAAGGCAAGGGTCTTGCCGGAGCCGGTGCGCCCTCGGCCCAGGACATCACGGCCCGCGAGTGTGTTGGGCAGGGTCGCCCCCTGGATCGGGAACGGAACGGTCACACCCTGGGTGGTCAGCGCCGCCAGCAACTGCCCCGGCATGTCGAGGGCGGCGAACGTCTCGACCGCGGGAACCGCGGGAGTGACCGTGACCGGCAGGGCGAACTCGCCCTGGACCGCGACGGGTCGCCGCCCCTGGCCACCCGAGCGGCTCGAACCGCCGGAACGAGCCGGGCCGGCCGAACGGGCCGCGGTGGTCGAGCCGAAGCGGCTGCCGGCCCGACCGGAGTCGGCGGTACGGCTACGTGCGCGGGTAGAGCGGTCGTTCGTACGAGTGGGGTTCATTCAGAACCTTCCTTGATACGGCACGCATCAAGGAATTCCCGCAGCGGAAGAACAGCGCAAGGAATCACAAGAACGGGCCGAGCAAAATGCAGAAATGAGATGTGGCCGGTGTTTCATCTCGTATCGGGACGCAGGCCGTGGAATGAGTGACACCGCAGGGCGAGGAATCTCTCACCGACGAACAGGAATCCATGGACGGGACGGCGGCTCTGCGGGCAGAGGTACTGCCACAGGCGGCACCGGGCCGGGAGGATGCCCGTAGCCGGGTCCCGCACCCCGAAGGATGCGGGACCCAGCTACGCAGTGGGCGTCAGCGTCAGGCGGGAAGGATGTTCTCTGCCGTCGGGCCCTTCGGGCTCGGCGCGATGTCGAAAGTGACCTTCTGGCCTTCGACCAGCTCACGGAAGCCCTCGGCGGCGATGTTCGAGAAGTGGGCGAACACGT
This sequence comes from Streptomyces sp. NPDC020780, assembly GCF_044334475.1. Taxonomy (NCBI): domain Bacteria; kingdom Bacillati; phylum Actinomycetota; class Actinomycetes; order Kitasatosporales; family Streptomycetaceae; genus Streptomyces; species Streptomyces sp. NPDC020780. Next base: position 94,629 of record NZ_JBIRTB010000013.1, read on the forward strand.
CAGCGCCGCCACCGTCCTGCTCGATGAAGCCGAAACCCTTGGCCGGGTGGAACCACTTCACAGTGCCTGACGCCATGTCGCATCTCCTTCAGGGAGCAGGTACGCCGAGACCCGTGAGGTACGGATCCCGCGTCGCCGCGATGATGCCCCGACCGGGAGAGAACCGGAAATACAATGAAACTTCCACTGGTCGAAATACCCACGCAGAAGCCTGAAGTTCTGGGAACCACAACTGCAACCGAGATCGACAGTAGCATGCCGTAATGATCCACGTACGAAATATGTCTGCACTCTCCGGGCCACCGCGATAACACTCCCGGCGCGGCACGACAGACCCTCACGCCGCGGCCACAGATATGGGACGCCCTGCACGAAGCGTTTTCAAGAAAGGGCGCTCACTCCTCACCGTCCGGATGCCGACCACGCGCAGGTTCGGCGTACCCCTCACCAGCCGAAGGAGTGGGGAGGGCGCACCGGACAGAGCCCCCCTGGAGCTGAGCAGTGAGCCTCCGGGCGCCGTTGGCGATCCGGCGCCCTTGACCGCGCTGAAGTCCACACCTTCGGGCTGTCCCGCAGTTGCCGGTGGATCGGTGCGCGGCGTCGGATGCGGTGCGTCGCAGGGCGGAGGAGCGTCGGCATACTGGAGGTACGCGGACGTTCCCACAACGCGGCGAGGTGCCGTAGCTGTCGTCGCGTGCCCGCCGGGGATTGCGGGACAGCCCTTGGACACCGCCGCGACCAGCCGATGGTCCTCCTGCGCGGACGAGCAGCGGCACGACAGGGCGGCCACACCATCGGGCACGACAGCCGCAGCTGGAGACAGCTTCAGTGAACTCCCGTCAGGGGGACGGCTTCTGCGGGACCTGCCTCGGCCTCGACGGATCTTCAGGCGGCGGGTGGCGCGCTGCGCGACCTGGCGTCTCGGTGGAGTTCGGCGTTGATGCGCTGGGCTTCTTCGAGCTGGTCCTCAAGGATGACGATGCGGCAAGCGGCCTCGATCGGGGTGCCTGCGTCGACGAGCTCGCGAGCGCGGGCGGCGATACGGAGCTGGTAGCGGGAGTAGCGACGGTGGCCGCCCGGGGAGCGCAGGGGGGTGATGAGACGGGCTTCGCCGATGGCGCGGAGAAAGCCCTGGGTGGTGTTGAGCAGCTCGGCGGCCCGGCCCATGGTGTAGGCGGGGTAGTCGTCATCGTCGAGACGGCCGTACGAGTCGTCTGCTGTCATCTGTACCTTCCTGTGGAACACGCGTCGGAGGGGCCCGGGTGCCATGTGGCACCCGGGCCCCGAAGGAACTGCTACACCATCAGCCGGCCTTGATCAGCCAAGCCGGCTCTGTGTTTCCGCATACCTGCCAGGACGAGGCCCGGGGGCTGCGGGGATCGCGGTTGCTTGACCGGAGACCACCTCACTGTCGATGTCCTGCGGTACCCGGGCCCACGTCGTTCACCCGGGCGATCCTGATGGCGCTCAACTCCTCCGTTCTTCCCTCTGGACAACACACTTCCGTACTTCTGGCGGCCTCTCACAGCGCCACTCCGGCAGCCAGCCCCGTCGCCCACCCTGCACTCACTCCGGGCTTGGAACCCCACTGCCGAACCTCCCGGCACGCGCGTCGCAGCCTGACGCCATTTACCGAGGAACCACTTGCACGACGACTGCACTTACCTACTGCGGCACTGCTCATGGCAGCCCCTGAAGACCGCGGGCCACCCGGTCCGGCCGTCAGTCCCGTCACCTTGCTGCTACAACCCTGGCTTCGGAACTCCACCACCGGACCGACCTGCACACTGCAACTGCTAGGTACTGCTGCCTGGCAGTTCATCTCTGCCAAACTCCGCTGTCCTTCTTGACTACGAGAGAAACCATAACGACCCCGCACGCCAATGTCTACCTCCAACAGGATAGATTTTGAGATCCTGGTCGGGGAGATTATCGTCCCGGGCTGCTCCTGCCGACGGTCTGTGCGACCGATTCGCCCACCCGCTGCCTCAGCGGTGAAGCCCACCGGCGACTGGGGCGACTCGAACCGCAGCGCACCGGTCGGCAGTGGCAGGCGCGGAGTCGGCCCTCGCCTTCCGGGCACCAGTGCTCATCCTGCACCTCGCCCTCTCCGCTTCCGGTGGCTCGCGGCTGGCAGAACGACCATGGGCAGGTTCTCCTGAGGCGTCACCAGCAGACGGGGCTCTCGGCAAGGAAGGCACGTGCAGGGACCAGGGCGCCTCCGCCGCACCACCTGCACACCGGCGTCGACCGGCACGTCGGGGGCGGACGGCTGCGGGTGACGTGGGTGCGGTGGTCAATCTGCGGGGCAGAGCGCGTCCTTCGTGGGCATCCTGCCCTCGACGAGGTAGCGCGTGGTGGTGTTCAGCGCGCAGGAGTTCCTGCCCAGTACGTAGACGCCGTGCCCGCTGTCGTCGACGCTGACCAGCCGGGCGCGGTCGCCGAACTTCTCGCGCAGCATCTTCCCGCCCGTGTGCGGGGTCGACGCGTCCCTGAGGTTCTGGAGGAGCAACACGTTGCGCGGGCCTTCGGTGTCGACCTCCACCGGCGGTTCGGAGGGGGCGTACGGCCAGAAGGCGCAGGGTGTGATGTTGGCGGTGGCAGCGCCGTACAGCGGATAGCGCTCACGGTCCTCGGCGACGCCCCGCCGGTAGGTGTCGACGTTTTCCGGCCACTCGACGTCGTTGCACGTGGCGGCGAGGAAGACGGTCAGGGCGTTGTCGGTCGGCGATACCGGCCCGTCCGCCCCTTCATCCTGCGGGGGCTGCAGACCGCGGACCGCAGCCTCGTCGCCTTCGAGCAGCCTCTGCCAGGTCTGTGCCAGCGCGGGGTACTGCGTCTGCTTGAACAGGTGGCCGAACGTGAGGAGCCGGAACAGGTTGCCGTCGATTCCTGCGACGGGAGTCTTGTCGAGTCTCCCTGCGATGGTGAGGTAGGACGCCCGGACCTGACTGGGTGTGCGGCCCAGGCCGTAGCTGTCGTGCCGGCCGGCGGCCCACTTCGCGAAGTCCGGCAGGGTCTGCTCCATGCCGAGCGCGTACCGGCGCATGCCGTCGCGGTCGAGGTGGGTGTCTCCGATGTTGCTGTCGAGCACCATCCGGTCGGAGCGCTCGGGGAACATCGAGGCATAGGCGGCGCCGAGTGCCGTGCCGTAGGAATAGCCCAGGTAGCTGGTCTTCTCCTCGCCGAGCGCGGCCCGGATCCGGTCCAGGTCGCGGGCGGTGTTCGCGGTGGTGAGGTGACGCAGCCGACCGCCGTCGTCGTTCTCCGCGCACTGCTCAGCTGCCCGCTCGGCAACCTCGGCCTGTGCGGTGACCGCGGCGTCGTCGACCGCATAGGGCGGGATGTTGGAGTAGTAGGGGCTGTCCGAGGTGAAGCCGCAGCTGACCGGTGTGGAATGACCGATCCCGCGGGTGTCCATGCCGATCAGGTCGTAGCGGTCGGTGACGCTGCTGGGCAGGCCCTGGGCCACCAGCAGCGCGGACAGCGCCAGCCCGGATCCGCCGGGACCGCCCGGGTTGAGCATGAGGACGCCGCGCCTCTTGTCCGGGTCGGTGGCGGCCAGCCGGGAGACCGTGAGGTCGATCTGCTCGCCCTCCGGACGGGCGTAGTCCAGCGGGACGGGCACGGTGGCGCACTGCAGTACGGTCGGAGCGGCTTCTGCCACGACGTCGTCGGGGCACTGACCCCAGTTCACCTGAGGCTTCTTCGCCGCCTCGGCGGCGGCGGGCGCGGTGGTCAGCGACGCGCCCAGGCCGATGACGGCCAGGAGGGTCAGGCTTCGGCCGACACTGCTCTGTCGTTTCATGTCCGGTCTCCGCATAACGGTGTGTGGGGCGTGGTCGCGACCATCCCACTCCCTGCCCCTGGGGCACGGTCAACCGGTGGCGGGGGAACCGGGCGGAGTTGACTGTGCCCCAGGGGCAGGCTTTTCAATGGCGGCCGGGCACGATCCTGGAGAGGGGCTCCTGGTGGCGTGGAGTACCCGTCAGCTGGCGGAACTCGCGGGAACGACGGCCAAGGCCGTCCGGCACTACCACGAGATCGGCCTGCTCGACGAGCCGGAACGGGCGTCCAACGGCTACAAGCGGTATGGCGTCAGCCATCTGGTGCGCCTGCTGCGTATCCGCAGACTGACCGACCTCGGCGTGGCCCTCGCGGATGTCCCTTCGGTCGAGAGCGGTGACGAGAAGGCGCGGCAGATCCTTCGGGACCTGGACGCCGAACTCGCGGCGGACGTGGGGCGCGTGGACCGCACGGGCTCCGGTTCGCTGGTGCCCGGGCGGTCGTTACCGTGCCAAGGGTTCCGCCGCCCGCCCGTCACACCATCAGCGCACATCGGGGCCCACCCGCCAGATCGCGAAGCGGCGTTCAGAGAGCGGTCACCTCGGGGCATCCACATCGGACAGGAGCCCGTCGAGCCGCTTCATGACGTCCACCTGGGCTGGATTGTAGAGATCTTTGATGGCTTTACCGAGGGTGCGGGCAGTGTGCTGTCGGCCGCGCGGGGCGTCTGAAGCAAGGTCGCCGAGCCCGGGATGGCGGGCCCGGAGGCCTAGGACATAGGGCACGAGACGCTCGGCGAGACTCTGGCGGGTCAGCTCGTCGGCATCGGCGGAAAGCTCGTTGAGTTCGCGTGCCACGGGCTGCGGCTCCTGATGGAGCAGGTCGGCATAGGCATCCATCCCGCTGGGGCCGAGGACCGTACCGAGGACGGTGACGAAAGAGCGGTCCGGGTCAGGAAGCTCGGCTGCCCTGTCCACAGAGGCCAAGCGGAGGGGGAGATCGCTCGCGGCTCGTCCGCGCAGGAGGGCGCCCACCTCGGCGCGGGCGTGCTGCAGGCGTTCGATGGTGGCGGCCAGCTCAGCGTCGAGGGCCCGCAGATCACGCGGATCAGGGTCCGCAGCCGGGTCGTCGTCCATGTCCGCGATCTGGGAGAGGGAGAGGGAGAGGCCCAGAGCGCTGAGGCGCTTGATCCGGAGGAGCCGGACGAGGTGGCTGACGCCGTACTGCTTGTATCCGTTGGAGCGGCGCTCCGGCTCGTCGAGCAGCCCGATGCCGTGGTAGTGCCGTACGGCCCTGAGGCTGACGCCGGCCAGCTCCGCCATCTCCCGGGTGCTCCACGCCATGATCGAAATCTCCCCCACCGTCCGGTGCCGCCGACGCGGTCACGTCGTGAGCCCCATTGAAAACCATGACGCAACGGCTGGCCGGCACAGGGGAGGAGTGCGCGTCCCCCTGTGCTCTCGCACCCCACACCGTCGGGGAAGCCGGTGCAGAGGGGTGGCCGGTCGGGTTCACGGCCGAGTCGGCCCGGCGGATGGTGCGGGTCCGGTGGAGAGGACGTGGTCGACGGCGGCGTCGAGCGTCTCGGTCTCGGCGATGAGGACGGATTCGCGCGTGGGCAGGGCGCGTTCGACCGACAGTCCGTTGAGGACGGTGAGAAGGAACCTGACGTTGCGGGTGTGGTCTCCGGGGGGTAGTGCGCCGTCCTCGGCGAGCACGGTCAGCCAGTGTTCGACCCGGCGCTCCGCCTCCCGCTCAAGGCCGAGGTACGCGGTGCGTACCGGTTCGGTCGGCTCGGGTTCGATGAAGGTCCGGTACATCCTGCCCCATGCGGTTCGCGCGTCCTCGCTGGTGCCGAGCGGTGCGAGAACCTGCCGCATACAGTTCAGCAGCCGTTCGCGGGGCGGCAGCGTCCGGTCCAGGATCGGGTCGCCGGGCAGCAGGTCCTCGTAGATCCGCGCGAGCAAGCTGTCCTGCAGAGCGCGCTGGGTGGGGAAGTGGAACCTCAGCGAGCCGGTACTCACTCCCGCACGCGCGGCGACCGCCCGCACGCTCAGCTTCGCCGCCATGTCCTCGGCGAGCATTTCCGCAGCAGCCCGGAGGATCTTCTCGCGTGTTCCCATGCCCGCTCTCCTTCGTTTCTCCCGAATTCCTCAACTGTACTGGCACATCGTACTAGCACGCCGTACTAGTACATCGTGCTAGCGTGTGCACTAACACGCCGTACTAGTGAGGGTGCGGCTGATGCGCGAAGGAGGGGGCGAAGCATGGCCTGGAAGCAGTGGGCGGCATCGAGGCGCCTCAAGCCGGGAGACGGCAGGGCACTGCAGCCGTTCCGCTGGTGGCAGCTCCCCTTCCGCTCGCTGTTCCGGCTACGGCTTCCCGGTGCCGGCGGGCAGGTGCGCCTGCACGCCGTCGACGTACGGCACTGGGCGCGGTTGGACAGCAGCAGGATTCGGGCGCATCTGTTCCTGGACGGCAGGCACGTGGCCGAGTCGAAGCTACCCGCGATCTTCCCTGTCGACGGCGGTGTCATCGAGGTGGCGATGAGCAGCTACGGCATCAGGCGCTGCCACTACCGTCCCCTGAACGGGCTGCCGTCCCAGCTCACGCCCGACCCGGCCTCGGCGGAAGGGCGGCGGGCACGCTTCGGCGCCCGCCATCCCGGCTTGAGCCGGGCGATCGCCATCGGATCGGTGTTGCTGCTTGCCATCGGTGTGGGCCTGAACCTGTTGCAGCTCGCTGAACCCGTCTCTCAGATTCCTCCCGTCGCACAGCGGGTCGGAACGTTCGTATCGCCGGTACACCTGCCGATCTGGCTGAACCTCGCACTGGGGGGCGGGGCCGTTCTCGCGAGCATGGAGCGCGCGCTCCGCCTGCGGTACTCCTCCCTGCTCGACGCGGCCGGTCGCTGACCCCTCGACGCGAGCAGGGGACGACCACGCCGGCTCTCCTCGGCCGCCTTCTCTTGCGACCGGCACAGCCCGGCCGCACGCAACGACGCAAGCAGGACGAAAGGAAGATGATCATGATCCATCCGAGGTCACGGGCCGCCGCCCGGTACGGGGCGGCGTTCGCCGCAACCCTCATGGCCCTGACGGGGTGTTCGTCCGGCGCCTCGGAGCTGCGCAGCACGTCCGCAGCGGGTGCGGCGGCCTCCGTGCCACCTCCGGAGCCGCTCACGTGGAGCGCGTGCGGGGAGAACCTGGAATGCGCCACACTCGAGGTGCCGCAGGAATACACCGAGCCCGAGGGTGCGCAGATCCCGCTCGCGGTCATGCGGCACCGGGCCACTGATCCCGGCCGCCGCATCGGCAGCCTGATCTTCAACCCGGGCGGGCCCGGGGTCCCCGCCACCGAAACCCTGCGCAATCTGCCCAAGACAGCCGGCACTCCGGGCGCCTTCTCGCCCGCGGTGCTCGCCAGATTCGACATCATCGCGATGGACCCGCGCGGTGTCGGCGCATCGCAGGCCGTTCACTGCCTGACCGACGAGCAGCGAGCCGAGGCCGCCGGCACCGACTTCGCCCCTTCCGTCCCCGGAGGCAAGCCTCTGCCGCAGCTGCTGGCCGATGCCGCCGCGTTCACCGACGGCTGCGCCGAGCACCAGAGCAAGAAGTTCCTGGCCAGCCTGTCCACCGACAACGTGGCCCGCGACATCGACCAGGTTCGCTCCGCGCTCGGCGAGGACAAGATCACGTACTACGGCCTGTCCTACGGCACCGTGGTCGGCCCGATGTACGCCACCCTCTTCCCTCACCGCGTCCGCCGGATGGTGCTCGACGCGCCCGTCGACACCGACCAGTGGTTCGGCAACCCCCTCCCCTTCCAGAACGACGTCGCCGTGGCAAGCGAACGGACCCTCGACGCCTGGTTCACGACCTGCCGCACCGAGGGGACCGCAGTGTGCCCCTTCGGAGCGGGAGACCCCCAGACGGCGTTCGACACACTGATCGACACACTGGAAGCGAAGCCGCTGAAGATCGCACCCGCCGAGGGCGCCACCCAGGGCGGCGAACTCGACGGTGCCATGGCCCTGGAGGCCACCCGAGCCCTGGCCGGCGACCAGAACACCTGGCCCTTGCTGACCTCGGCACTGCTGGCCGCTCAGAAGGGCAACGGCGCGCCCCTGTACACCCTGTGGACCGCCGTCACGGTGTCCCCCTTCCCGGTGCCCACCGCGATGTTCGAAACCCACACCGCAGTGCGCTGCGCCGACTGGAAGACCCCGCCCGGCATCGCCGCACACAAGGCCGCGGCCACCAAGGCAGTTACCGAGGCCAGGCGGATCGGGACCCGGGCCGCCTACTCCGCCCTGAACTGCGCACGGTGGCCTGCACCGAACAAGGACCGCGTCACCGAGCCGCTCACCGGCGCCGGCGCACCACCGACCCTGTTGATCGCCGGCCGACTGGACCCCGTCACTCCCCACCACTGGGCCGAGAACATGACCCGAACCCTGGACTCCGCGGTCCTGCTCACGCGTGAAGGAGTCGGACACGGCTCCTACGGCATCAACTCGTGCGTCAACACAGCAGTTGACGCCGCCCTCATCCACGGCACCCACCCTGCCGACGGCACCGTATGCACGACGGACAAGCCCGCCACCACCCGACCCCTCATCCCCGCGAACCGTTGAGTCACCGCCGGTCTTCACCCGCGTACCCGTACGCACGACATGGCCGTGGAGCGAGCGGAAGGGCTACTTACGGGCTGACTGACGCGCAAGGCCACAGCTGAGGATTGTCCCGCGATTCCGCCGGGAACGCGACGAGAGCACGGCACCTCGCCGTATTGTCGGGGCGTCCCCACGCATCCAGCACGCGGACGCACCTGCGCCTTGCAATGCACCGCACCGGACGCCACGTGCTTGGTCTACCGGAAATTGCGGGACAGTCCCCAGGAACCCTGTTTCAGGGCCCCGCCCGTGCCTGAATCTGCGCCGGATCGGTGAACTGGCCCGCCGCAAGAACGCGCAGACAATACCCACCGTTCCGCGGCAACCCCAGTCTCCGCACCACCGCGCCCCCGGCCCACCCCCGCTCGGGCCAGACCCGGCTGCACGAGCAGGATCCGCCAGGAGCCCGGCGCGAGAACCGTCATGGCCTCGCATCGGTCACGACGGTGGTCTCGACGCGCACGATACAGAAGGTCACGAAATATTCGCTTTTCGGGGAGTGTACAACTATGCCGTAACGTCACCAGTTTCACGGCTCGAACCGGAGGTAGGAGTCCCGCTGAAAGGCAACGCAATCGCGAAGACATGGCAGTTGATCCCTGACGACTGGGCGAACGCCCACTTCCACCTCGCCCCTCGGCAGCTATCCGAGGAACGGAGGGTGAGACCGACGAGTCTTTCCACTGCGAGCATTTCACTTTTTTATCGACGGTAAAAATCTTGCCCACTTCGGCTAACGCGCTGGGGAGTTATCATGCCCACGACTCTCGCTCAGAAGCTGTATCTGCGCTGTTACACCGTCAAGAAGGAGAAGTTCCAGCTCGACAACATCCAGGGGCGCGGCCAGTTGCTGCGGGCCGGGGCGATGACCGAGCTGGCCCGTGGCGGTCTGCTGGACGCCACCGGGGGCAAGGTTCGACGACTTGGCGGCAGTCCGCCCGAGGACCCGTTCACCGCCTCGGAACCGTGTTCACGGTCAGGCTGCCCACCTGATCATCCGCAGGGGCCCTTGTCCCCGCACGTCGTGGCAGGCTCGTTTCCTCAGGTGGTCCTCGGGTGGGACGAGGCCGACCAGTTCTCGGGTGCGGAGGGGCGAATGCAGGTGAGGACGCCCATCGACGCCATGAGTTGCCCGGGCGGCCCCCACCGGGGCGGCTTCCTTTCCTGGCGGATCGCCCCCGCTCGTCGAGGGCTGAGCTGCACCGGAACAGCGGGTCAGAGGTTCGCCGAAGCTCACACGCGACAGCGAGACAAACCTGCGACCTCCGCAGGAGGGCGAACAGATCGCAAGTGAGCGATCTATCGTGACAGCGCGGGCACCAAAAGGAATAACCCCAGGTCACGGCGAGTGAGTCCTGGGGTTAATCCGAGCCGCCTTCGGGATTCGAACCCGAGACCTACGCATTACGAGTGCGTTGCTCTGGCCAACTGAGCTAAGGCGGCACGCTCTGTCACACCGTGGTGCGGTCAGCAGCGACGCCAAGTCTACACAGTTCCCGAGGGTGCTTCGTACCACCGCCTCCCGGAGACCTACCCGCAGGTCAGGAGCACTTCTTCCCGTCCTTGGGCGGAGTTCCGTCGAGCAGGTACGTGTTGATCGCCGTATCGACACAGTCGCTGCCCCGGCCGTACGCGGTGTGCCCGTCGCCCTCGTAGGTGAGGAGCGTGCCCGAGGAGAGCTGGGCCGCCAGGGACTTCGCCCACTTGTAGGGGGTGGCCGGATCCCGGGTGGTGCCCACCACGACGATCGGATCGGCCCCCTCCGCCTCGGTGCTGTGGGCGGTGCCGGTGGGATCGACGGGCCAGGACGCGCAGTTCAGTGCCGCCCACGCGAAGCCCCTGCCGAAGACGGGGGACGCCTTCTCGAAAGCGGGCAGAGCCTTCTCGACTGCCGGGGAACCGGAGAAGGCGGGGGCCAGGTCCAAGCAGTTCACGGCCGCGTTGGCGAACATGAGGTTCGCGTACTTCCCGTTGGGCCCGCGCTCGTAGTAGCTGTCGGCCAGGGCGAGGAGGCCGGAGCCGTCACCGCGCCTCGCGCCGGCGAGGGCCTCGTGGAGCTGAGGCCAGGCGCCCTCGTCGTACATGGCCGCGATCACGCCCGTGGTCGCCAGGGACTCGCCCAGCTGCCGGGACTCGCCGGTTTCCACGGGCCGGGCGTCAAGGTCGTCGAAGAGCCTCTTCAAAGCCTTCGCCGCCTCGTCCGTGGACTTCGTGCCGAGCGGGCAGTCCGGCTTCTTCACACAGTCGGCGGCGAACGACTGGAACGCCGTCTCGAAGCCTGCGGTCTGGTCGCGGTTGATGTCGACCGCGGAGAGCGAGGGATCCATCGCCCCGTCGAGGACCAGCCGCCCCACTCGGTCCGGGAAGAGATCGGCGTACGTAGCACCGAGGAAGGTGCCGTACGAGGCGCCCACGTAGTGCAGCTTCTCGTCGCCGAGCAGAGCGCGGAGGATGTCCATGTCGCGGGCCGTCTCCACCGTGGAGACGTGCGGGAGGGCCTCGCCGGAGCGCTTCTCGCAGCCCTGGGCGAACTTCTCGTACGCCGACTTCAGTGCGGCGACCTCCCCGTTGTCGTCGGGGGTCTGGTCCACCTGGGTGTAGGCGTCCATCTCCTTGGCGGTGAGGCAGGTGACGGGTTCGCTGCGGGCGACCCCGCGCGGGTCGACGGCCACCATGTCGTACCGGGCGCGGACGGGGGCCGGGTATCCGACGGCCGCGTACCCCTGGAGGTAGTCGACGGCCGAACCGCCGGGCCCGCCGGGATTCACCAGGAGGGAGCCGATCCGCTGGCCCGGGCCCGTGGCCTTCTTCCGGGAGACGGCCAGCTTCACGTCCCCGTCGTCGGGCTTGGCGTAGTCCAGCGGGGCCTTCATCGTGGCGCACTGGAAGCCCTCCACACCGCAGTCCCGCCAGCGCAGCTTCTGCCCGTAGTACGGCTGGAGGTCCTCGGATACGGCCGACCCCGTCGTCGACGCGCTCGGCGCCGAACCGCCGCCACTGCAGCCGGAGACGAGGAGGCCGGCCGTGCCGAGCGCGGTGGCGAGGGTGCGGAGCAGGCGCCTGGTATCCATCCCCGGAGCGTAGCCGCAGGGGGACGACTCAACCGATTCCCTGCTCGTACGGGTGAATTCACACGCCGTCCCGCTGCCCCCGCGACGGTGTCGGTCCGCCCTCGGCCCGTACGGTGCCTCCTGAGCTCAGCCGGCCCGCAGGGCCATGGTCATCGCCTCCACCGCCAGCAGAGGCGCGACGTTACGGTCGAGGGCGGTGCGGCAGGCGATCACCGCTTCTATGCGCCGCAGGGTGCGTTCGGGGGTGGACGACTCGGCGATCCGGTCGACGGCGTCACGCACGTCGGTGTTGGCGAGCGCCAGCTGCGAACCCAGCTGCAGCGCCAGTACATCGCGGTAGAAGCCGATGAGCTCCGTGAGCGCGAGATCGAGGCTGTCGCGCTGCGTACGCGTCTTGCGGCGCTTCTGCCTGTCCTCCAGTTCCTTCATGGCGCCGGCCGTGCCGCGCGGCATCCGGCCGCCGGCGACGCCCCCGAGCGCCGCCTTCATGTCCTCGGTCTCCTTGACGTCGACCTCTTCGGCGATCTGCCTGGCGTCGTCGGTGGCCGTGTCGATCAGCTCCTGGGCCGCCTTGAGGCAGCCGCCGACGTCATGGACGCGCAGCGGGAGCTTGAGTACGGCGGCACGCCGGGCGCGCGCCCGCTCGTCGGTGGCGAGGCGGCGGGCGCGGCCGATGTGGCCCTGGGTGGCCCGGGCGGCGAAGGCGGCGCGCTGCGGGTCGATGCCGTCACGGCGGATCAGCACGTCGGCGACGGCCTCGACGGACGGAGTACGCAGCGTGAGGTGGCGGCACCGGGAGCGGATGGTGGGCAGGACGTCCTCGAGGGAGGGCGCACACAGCAGCCACACCGTGCGGGGCGCGGGCTCCTCCACCGCCTTCAGCAGGACGTTGCCGGCGCCCTCGGTGAGGCGGTCGGCGTCCTCCATGACGATGACCTGCCAGCGGCCGACGGCCGGGGACAGCTGGGCGCGGCGGACCAGCTCCCGGGTCTCCTTGACGCCGATGGACAGCAGATCCGTGCGGATCACCTCGACGTCCGCGTGGGTCCCGATCAGCGCCGTGTGGCAGCCGTCGCAGAACCCGCAGCCCGGTGCCCCGCCCAGGGCCCGGTCCGGGCTGGTGCACTGCAGCGCCGCGGCGAAGGCACGGGCGGCGGTGGACCGGCCGGAGCCCGGCGGGCCGGTGAACAGCCAGGCATGGGTCATCTTCGACCCCGGGGGCACCGAGCCTCCCATGGAATGCGCGGTGACCAGCGCGTCGGCGTCCCGGGCGGCGGCAGCGAGCTGCTCCTGCACCCGGTCCTGTCCGACCAGGTCGTCCCATACGGTCACGGGTCACCGCCCTTCCGGTGGTGTGGTGCGGGGAAAGCCGGATTCCCATTGTGCGGGACGGGTCTGACAATCCCGGCCTTCCGGCCGTCCCGGCCGGAAGGCCCTCCCGCGCTCCGTGAGCGGTCGCTCCCCGGTCAGCCCCGCGGCCGGCGGCCACCGCGGCCGGATGTTCCCGGGTCCTCGTCCTCCTGGCCGCCGAGAAGTTCGTCGGCCAGGGTCGGGAGATCGTCGAGCGGTGTCTCCTCGGCCCAGTCGGGCCGCGGGCGCTGCCGGCCGCCCGCACGGTCCTGCCCTGCCTGCGGCTCCTGGCCGACCTGGGGGAGTTCACGCGTGCGCTCGTTCTCGCTCTCCCCCTCGCCGGCGGCGGGACGCCCGTCGCGGAAGGTGCCCGGCGGCACCCGGTCCGAGGGACCCTCGTCCCGCACGGACGGCAGGACGGCCGTCTCGTCGGCGTCACGCGGCTCCGGGCGGTCCGACGGACGGGTAAGGGGCACCGGCTGCGTGATCTCGTTCGGATTCACGACCGGGGTGGGCACCGTGAGCTCGTTGTCCGGCACGGACGGCGAGCTCGAGGCCGACGGGGACGGCGATGACGCCTCGGACCGTCGCGCGGCGGCCGCCGCGGCTTCCGCGCGGGCTGCCGCGTCCTCCTCCGCCCGGCGTCGCGCCTCCTCGGCCCGTACGAGCGCCTCCTCGGCCCTGCGCTGCTTCTCCAGGCGGAGCTCCTCCGCCTCCTTGCGCAGCCTTGCCTCTTCCTGGGCCTGCTTGCGCAGCCGCTCCTGCTCGGCCTCGCGCACGCGCTCCTCGGCCTCGAGGCGTGCCCGCTCCTCCTCGGCACGGCGGCGGGCGTCCTCGGCGCGCTGCCGTGCCTCCTCCGCCTGCCGTTCGGCCTCGCGCCGACGCGCCTCTTCCTCCTCGCGGCGCCTGCGCTCCTCCTCCTCGGCGCGGAGCTTGGCGAGCTGAGCCTGACGCTCACGCTCCAGCCGCTCTTCCTCGGCCTTGCGGGCGGCCTCTTCCTCGGCCCTGCGCCGCGCCTCCTCCTCGGCCGCCCTGCGGGCCTCCTCCCGCGCCTTGATCTCGGCGTCGGAGAGGGGCAGGAGCTGGTCGAGCCGGTGACGTACGGCGGTGGTCACCGACTCGGGGTCCTGGCCTGCGTCCACCACCAGGTACCGGGACGGGTCGGCAGCCGCGAGGGTGAGGAACCCGGTCCGTACCCGGGTGTGGAACTCCGCGGGCTCCGACTCCAGCCGGTCGGGCGCCTCGGTGAAGCGTTCCCGTGCCGTACCGGGGTCGACGTCCAGCAGCACCGTCAGGTGCGGGACGAGTCCGCTCGTCGCCCACCGCGAGATCCGGGCGATCTCGGTCGGGGAGAGGTCGCGGCCCGCCCCCTGGTAGGCGACGGACGAGTCGATGTAACGGTCGGAGATGACGATCGCGCCGCGCTCCAGCGCCGGCCTGACGACCGAGTCGACGTGCTCGGCACGGTCGGCGGCGTACAGCAGGGCTTCGGCCCGGTTCGAGAGCCCGGCCGAGGACACGTCGAGCAGGATCGAACGCAGGCGTTTGCCGACGGGGGTCGCCCCCGGCTCACGGGTGACGACGACCTCGTGGCCCTTGCCCCGGATCCACTCGGCGAGTGCCTCGACCTGGGTGGACTTGCCCGCCCCGTCGCCGCCCTCGAGTACGAGGAAGAAGCCGGTGGCGGCGGGTGCGACCGCGGGGTCGCCGCCGCGCAGGGCTTCCCGCAGGTCCCGGCGGAGCGGCACTCCGGAGCGGTCGTCCGTCCTGGCGAGGACGATCACGGCCACGGGCAGCAGCAGGGCGCCGATGAGCATGAGCGCGAAGGCCGCTCCACCGTGGGCGAAGACGAAGTCGCCCGAGCCGAGACGGTGCCGTCCGATGGCGGCGGCGAGCACCGGGCCCCCCACCGCGCCGAGTGCGATCAGCACCCGGACGACCGCTTGGAGGTGGTCCGCCGTCCTGCTCTGACGGGACGGCTCGGTCTCCTGGTCGAGGATCGTGTGCCCGATGCGGGCGGTGACACCGGCCGCGTATCCGGCGAGCAGTGCGATCAGCACACCGGTCGCCGTGTCCGGCACCAGGCCGAGGGCGAGGAGCGCGATCCCGGTGACGGCGGTCGCGAGGGACAGCAGCCGGCGCCGCGACAGGGTGGGCAGCACCTTGCCGGCCGTGCGGATACCGATCGCGGTGCCACCGGTCAGGGCGAGGACGAGGAGGGCGAACGTGGCCGGTCCACCGCCGAGGTCGGCCGCGTGCAGCACGGAGACGGCGGCCGCGGCGGCGACCGCTCCGGCGACCGCCGCGCACACGCCGACGACCAACGGGAGGCTGCCGGTCCGCCCCTTGTCCGGACCCGCCGCGCTGGAGGGCCTGCGCAGGCCCTCCAGGGGTGAACGCGGACGGGGCGTCGGGGTGCCGGGAAGTTCGAGGAAGTACAGGGTCGAGACCGACGCCGAGAAGAGCCCCGCGGCGACGTACGAGCCGAGTGCGGCCTGGTGGAAGGAGAACCAGTCCAGCCCTGAGCCCAGCAGTTCGCCGATGATCGCGGTGACCAGGAGTATGACCGCGGCAGCGGGGATCGCCAGGAAGTTCGTGCGCAGGGACAGCCGGCGCAGTGCGTCATGGTGGTCGGGCAGCGGGCGAACGGCGGCACCCCCCGGGGGCGGGCCCGGAAGCAGCGCGGGGGCGGCGCTCTCCTTGGCCACCGTCCACAGGCGTTCGGCGGCACCGGCCACGAAGACGGTCACGAGGATCATCAGGAGCGCCTTGTCGGGCAGCCAGTCGATCCAGAGGGGCGCAATGACGAGCAGGGCGAGCCTCAGGCCGTCCGTCCCGATCATCAGCCAGCGCCGGTCCACGGGCCCGCCGGGCGCCGTGAGCGCGGTCAGGGGCCCCAGGAGTACGGCTCCGAAGAGCACGGTGGAGAGAATCCGGGCCCCGAACACGGCGGCGACAGCGAAGGCCGCCCCGCGGTATCCGGCTCCGAACGAGCCCTCCAGGACCGCCGCCTGCAGCGACAACAGCACAAGCACGAGAAGGGCGAGTGCATCGCCGATACTGCCGACGAGCTGGGCGCTCCACAGCCGCCTGAGCTGGGGAACGCGCAACAATGCCCGCACGGCGCGCTCGCGTGAGTCTGCGGCAAGTGGGTCGGAGGTGGGGCTCACGACCAATGGCTGCTCGGCTCGCGTCATCCGCCCAGCCTATCGGGGACCGTACGGTGACCGGGGGCCGCGTCCGAACAAACGGCCGCCGGGCTTGCGCGGACCGGGTCGGTGACCGTCTGTGCGCGGCGCGCACGGGTCCCCGCGCGCTCTCGCGGAGACCCGGCCGGCGAGGCCGCCATCGGCCGTACGCGGGGTCCGGACTCAAGAGGTTTCCTCGGCAGGACCGGGGACCGGCCGGACCCCCGGCCGGCCCTCGGGCGCCCGCGGCACCGGCCGCCGCCCACGAGCGGGGTCGGTCAGTCCTCCGTGGGCGCGGCCGAGGCGGCCTTCTCCGCCGTGGTCTTCTTGGCCGTCGTCTTCTTGGCCGTCGTCGTCTTCTTCGCCGCGGTCTTCTTCGTGGCCGTCTTCTTCGCCGCCGTGGCCTTCTTGGCGGGCGCCTTCCTGGCCGGGGCCTTCTTCGCCGTCTTCTTCGCGGGCCCCTTGGCCCGCTTCTCGGCGAGCAGCTCGTAGCCGCGCTCCGGCGTGATGGCCTCGACACTGTCGTCGGTCCGCAGGGTCGCGTTCGTCTCGCCGTCCGTGACGTACGCGCCGAACCGGCCGTCCTTCACGACCACCGGCGCCCCGCTCACCGGGTCGGTGCCCAGTTCCTTCAACGGCGGCTTGGCGGCTGCCCGGCCGCGCTGCTTCGGCTGGGCGTAGATGGCGAGGGCCTCCTCGAGCGTGATGTCGAAGAGCTGCTCCTCCGACGTCAGCGAACGCGAGTCCGTGCCCTTCTTGAGGTAGGGGCCGTATCGACCGTTCTGCGCGGTGATCTCGACGCCGTCGGCGTCCTCACCGACGACCCGCGGCAGGGACATCAGCTTGAGCGCGTCGGCCAGCGTCACCGTGTCCAGCGACATGGACTTGAAGAGCGACGCGGTACGCGGCTTCACCGCGTTCTTGCCGGTCTTGGGCGTGCCCTCGGGCAGCACCTCGGTGACGTACGGGCCGTAGCGCCCGTCCTTCGCGACGATCTGGTGCCCGGTGACCGGATCGGCACCGAGTTCGAAATCGCCGCTCGGCTTCGCCAGCAGCTCCTCGGCGTGCTCCACGGACAGCTCGTCGGGTGCCAGGTCCTCCGGCACGTCGGCGCGCTGGTGACCTTCGGAGTCCTTCTCGCCGCGCTCGATGTACGGTCCGTACCTGCCGACCCGGAGCTTGATGCCGTTGCCGACGGGGAAGGAGGAGATCTCGCGGGCGTCGATCGCCCCGAGGTCGGTGACGAGCTCCTTCAGGCCGCCGAGGTGGTCCCCGTCGCCGTTGCCCGCGTCGGAGGCCGTGCCCGCGCCGGTGGTGTCGTCGCCTGCGCCGAAGTAGAAGCGCCGCAGCCACGGCACCGACTGGGCCTCGCCCCGCGCGATGCGGTCGAGGTCGTCCTCCATGCGCGCCGTGAAGTCGTAGTCGACGAGCCGGCCGAAGTGCTTCTCGAGCAGGTTGACCACGGCGAACGAGAGGAACGACGGCACGAGGGCCGTCCCCTTCTTGAACACATAGCCGCGGTCCAGGATGGTCCCGATGATCGAGGCGTACGTCGACGGACGGCCGATCTCGCGCTCTTCGAGCTCCTTGACCAGCGAGGCCTCGGTGTAGCGGGCCGGCGGCTTGGTGGCGTGGCCGTCGACCGTGATCTCGTCTGCGGTGAGCGCGTCGCCCTCGGCGACCTGCGGCAGGCGCCGCTCGCGGTCGTCCAGCTCGGCGTTCGGGTCGTCGGCGCCCTCGACGTACGCCTTCATGAAGCCGTGGAAGGTGATCGTCTTGCCGGACGCGGAGAATTCTGCGTCCCGGCCGTCGTTCGCCCGGCCACCGATCTTGACGGTGACGGAGTTGCCGACGGCGTCCTTCATCTGGGACGCGACGGTGCGCTTCCAGATCAGCTCGTACAGCCGGAACTGATCGCCGGTGAGACCCGTCTCGGCCGGGGTACGGAAGCGGTCGCCGGAGGGACGGATCGCCTCGTGCGCTTCCTGGGCGTTCTTGACCTTCCCGGCGTACGTGCGGGGCTTCTCCGGCAGGTAATCGGCTCCGTACAGCTGCGTGACCTGCGCCCGGGCCGCGGAGACGGCGGTGTCCGAGAGGGTCGTGGAGTCCGTACGCATGTAGGTGATGAAGCCGTTCTCGTACAGCTTCTGCGCCACCTGCATCGTGGCCTTGGCCCCGAAGCCCAGCTTGCGGCTCGCCTCCTGCTGGAGGGTCGTCGTACGGAACGGGGCGTACGGGGAGCGGCGGTAGGGCTTCGACTCGACCGAGCGGACCGCGAAGGAGGAGTCGGCGAGGGCCGCGGCCAGGGCGCGGGCGTTCGCCTCGTCCAGGTGCAGTGTCTGGCCGGAGGAGGACTTGAGCTGCCCGTCCGGGCCGAAGTCACGGCCCTGGGCGATACGGCGTCCGTCGACCGCGCTGAGGCGGGCGGTGAGCGTCGAGGGGTCCGAGGCGTCACCGGCGCGGCCAGTGGCGAAGGTGCCGGTGAGGTCCCAGTACTCGGCGGAGCGGAAGGCGATGCGCTCGCGCTCCCGCTCGACGACGAGACGGGTCGCGACGGACTGGACACGGCCCGCGGAGAGCCGCGGCATGACCTTCTTCCACAGGACCGGCGAGACCTCGTAGCCGTAGAGGCGGTCGAGGATGCGGCGGGTTTCCTGGGCGTCGACCATGCGCTGGTTGAGCTCGCGCGGATTGGCGACGGCGGCCCGGATCGCGTCCTTGGTGATCTCGTGGAAGACCATCCGGTGCACCGGGACCTTGGGCTTGAGCACTTCCTGCAGATGCCACGCGATGGCTTCGCCCTCGCGGTCCTCATCGGTGGCGAGGAAGAGTTCGTCGGATTCGGCAAGAAGCTGCTTGAGCTTCCTGACCTGGGACTTCTTGTCGGCGTTGACGACGTAGACGGGCTGGAAGTCGTTCTCGACGTCGACGCCGAGACGACGTACCTCACCTGTGTACTCGTCCGGCACCTCGGCCGCGCCGTTCGGCAGGTCGCGGATGTGCCCGACGCTCGCCTCGACGACGTATCCGGGGCCGAGGTAGCCCTTGATCGTCTTCGCCTTGGCAGGCGACTCGACAATGACGAGTCGGCGGCCTGCGGTTTCGCTGGTCGGGGACAACTTCGCTCTTCTCTCCGGTCGGCACTCGTGGGGCATCCGGACAGCGCTGTGACGCTGCCCGCGGTGCTGTCGCTGCGGAGTGTGACGGTACAACCCGCCCCCGTGTCAAACGGCAAAAGCCCGCAACGGCCACTCGAACGGTAACCCGACTTCCGCCATTCCTGCCGCCCGGACCGCTGGGTCCGCCCTTCGCAGCGCTTCCGCCTGCGCGTCTCCGGGCGGCGCCGAGCCTTGACTCTGCGGGCGTCCGGCCGGTGATCGGCCCAGCTGGAGATGGGGTCAGACCCGCGTGAAACACCACACGCCGAGGACCAGGAAGAGTGCGCCGAAGATCGTGGTGAGGACGGCGGAGGCGACGGGGCTCACACCGTGCGCGACCGGCGCGCGCTGGATGGTGCGCGCCCCTGTCCAGACGAGGAGGGCGGCACCGAACAGGCCGAATGCCGTACCGGCGAAGACCGCTGTGACGCTCTCCATGTCCGTACCCCTCACCCTCTCCGACCCGGACGCCGCCGGCCCCCGTCCGGCACGGCCGCGCCGTTCCGCCGGCTCGCGCGTGGCTCTCGTCTGTCCGCGCCGCTGATGTGTCCGCGCTGCCGACAGGGGGAGACTGCCACGTCGCGGCATCACCGGAACGAACCGTGGGTGAACGGCTCGCAGCCGTGCCGGGAACGGCCCGCAGGAAGTGGGGGACCGAGGAGTGAGCGCGCCGCGATGGGTGGGAAAGGAGCGGGTCGGAAAGGTACGGACCGGGTCCGGCGCCCCGGGTCCGGGCAGCCGGGAAAGACGACGGGCACCGCCTCACGGCCCGTCGCAGGAGACGGTCCCGCGCTCGGGCCGGGCAGCTCGGGAGTGCCCGGCCCGAGTATCGGGGTGATGCCCGGGGCCGGGCAGCACCATCCGGTGAGCCACCGGAGGTCACCCCAGGGACGCGCCGCCTCGGCCCGGTTCCAGGAAGCCCTCCCCGACGAGCAGCCGGATCGCCTGCGGCGTGCGGTCGCGGAGCAGCACCGGGTCCTCGGCCATCAGCTGGGCGATGGCGTCCAGGATGCGGCCTGCGGGGAGCGATCCGTCGCACACGCCCGCGAAGCCCGCGCCGACCGCGTCGACCTTGGTGGCGCGGCACATCCCCCGGTTCTGACGCAGTACCACGTGCTCGGGATCCTCCGCACCCGGGAGGCCGACCTGTTCCTGCACGACCTCTTCGGCGAGAGTGAAGTGCGCGGCCAGCAGCGCCGCGTCGTCGTGCTCACGGAGGTAGTCCTGCCGAACGAAGTGGGCCTCCACGGCGGGCCCGAGCGGCTGTTCCACCGCGTGCGGCCACTCCTCGGCCACCACCGAGGGCTGCCCGGCCGCAGCAGCGGCGGACTTCCTGAGGGTGATCCAGCCGAAGCCGACGGCCTTGGTGTTCCGGGCCTCGAACTCGTCCAGCCACGCCTCGTACCGCTGGGCGTAGACGGCGGGGTCCGAGCGGTGGTCACCGCTGTCGCGCAGCCACAGCTCGGCGTACTGCGTGATGTCCTGCACCTCGCGCTGCACGATCCAGGCGTCACAGCCGGGCGGCACCCAGCCGCGCACCCTGTCCTGCCAGTCCTCGCCCTCCACGTGCTGCCAGTTGGCGAGGAACTGCGCGTAGCCCCCCTCGTTCAGCCGGTCGCCGGCCTGCTGCACCAGGGTCCGGCACAGGTCGTCGCCGCCCATGCCACCGTCGCGGTACGTCAGCCGGGCACCCGGCGAGATGACGAAGGGCGGATTGGAGACGATCAGGTCGTACGTCTGCGAGCCGACCGGTTCGAAGAGGGAGCCCTCACGCAGATCGGCCGGGGCGGCGCCGGACAGGGCGAGGGTGAGCCGGGTGAATTCCAGGGCCCGCGGGTTGACGTCCGTGGCCGTGACCCGGGCGGCGTGCTGGGCGGCGTGGAGCGCCTGGATACCGGAGCCCGTACCCAGATCGAGGGCGGATTCGACAGGCCTGCGTACGGTGATCCCGGCGAGCGTGGTGGATGCCCCGCCGACCCCGAGGACGACCCCTTCCTCGTGGGAGCCGATACCGCCGGCTCCTCCGACCGCGCAGCCTAGATCGGAGACGATGAACCAGTCCTGGCCCTCGGGCCCGCCGTACGGCCGGACGTCGACGGTGGCCCTGACCAGGTCGCCCTCGCGCACCGCCCAGCCGTCCTCCAGGCACTCCTCCAGCGGGAGCGCGACGGCGGCCCGGGCGGCCGGGACGGGGCGTTGCAGCAGGAACAGCCGCACCAGCGTGTCGAGCGGCGAGTCTCCGCGTGTGGCCCTCAGCGCGGGGACGGTCTCGCTGCGGGCGAGCGCGGCGTAGGCGGACGCGCCGAGCCGCTCGAGGAGCCCGTCGGCGGTGAAGTCCGCGGCGATCAGGGCTTCGCGGAGCCGGGGGGCGCGGGCGGATGCGGGGAGGCTGGTCGTACTCACCCCGCCATTGTCGCCGCTCCCGCCGACAACGGCAGCGGCCCGGCACCCACGAGGGGATGCCGGGCCGCCGGGGACTCCGCGGGTGACGACTTCTCGCCTGCTCAGGTGTCCTCGCTCGCCCGCGACTCCCGGCCCCGCTCGCGAGCCCGTGCTCCGCCTACGACTCCTTGGTCGCCGACGCCGAAGGAGAAGCGGGCTTCGACGCTCCGCCGGGGGCGGACGGTGCGGAGGCGGGCGGCGCGGAGGCCTTCGGCTTCTGGCAGCCCTTCTGCTTGGCCATCGCGGAACCGACCTCACCGGACTGGAGCTTCTTCAGCGCCTGGTCGCCGTTGGTGCTGATCTTGTTCAGTTCGTCGGCGACACCCTTGAGGCCGTCGGCGAACTTGGCCTGGTCCTGCGTGTCGAGCGCGTCGACCTTGGTCTTCAGGTCGGCGTAGGCCGCTGAGGAAGCGTTGAGCTCCTTCACGGCCTCCCGCTGCGTGGTCTCACCCTCGTCCACGGGCGGTGCGCCCGCCGACTCGACGGCCGTACCCAGCGCCTTGTACGCCTGCGAGATCTGCTGGAAGGCAGCCGAGTCGGTCTGCTGGACATCGGCGGGCTTGCTGTTGTCAGCTGTCTGCTGCTGGATCGCGGCATTGGCGTTCGCGATCTTCTGCAGTTGCGGCTGGACCTGGTCGCATACCTTCTTCGCCCAGTCGTTCACCTTGTTGTCGCTGTCCTCGCTGCAGCCCGACAGCGTCAGTACGAGTACCGCACCGCCGGACAGTGCGGCTGCAAGCTTCTTGTTCACCGGATTGGTCCCTTCCAAGGCTCTCGGCCCCGGAACTTACACGCCAAGTGGGCGACATTCAGGCGCCAGGAATCCGATATGCATGCTTTTGCAGCCATTTGCACCAAGTGAAATGAGGGAGATACACCTCACCCCGAGAGTCGGACACACGCACGAAGGCGCACCTGGGCGGACGACGCCACCGTCGCCCCCGCCGGCACCGCTGACGGGCTGTGGCGCGGGCGGGGCGTCAGGCCTCCTGTCCCTCGCCCTCGCTGATGCCATGTCACTCATTCGGTCCCTGCAGGCAGACATCCCGCTCTACTGTGGACGTCTCAGGAGACGGCGGTCGAATCCGAGGGCGGGGCAGGACGACCGCCACTGCCGTCGTCGCCCCCTGACCCGCTCTCGTCGCCCATGGCGATCCCGCGCCGCTTGGAGACGTAGACCGCGCCGACGATGACGGCGCCGGCGAACCCGGCCACCACGGCCCGCACTCCCGCGCTCGCGTCGGCGCCGTAACTGAACTGCACCACGGCGGGGGCGATGAGCAGCGCGACGAGGTTCATCACCTTGAGGAGCGGGTTGATCGCCGGACCGGCCGTGTCCTTGAAGGGGTCGCCCACCGTGTCGCCGATGACCGTCGCGGCGTGCGCGTCACTACCCTTGCCGCCGTGACGGCCGTCCTCGACGAGCTTCTTGGCGTTGTCCCACGCGCCACCGGAATTGGCGAGGAACACGGCCATCAGCGCGCCGGTGGCGATCGCACCGGCGAGATACGAGCCGAGCGCGCCCACCCCCAGGGTGAAGCCGACGGCGATCGGCGCCAGGACTGCCAGGAGCCCAGGCGTGGCCAGCTCCCGCAACGCGTCCTTGGTGCAGATGTCGACCACCCGGCCGTACTCCGGCTTCTCTGCGGAGTCCATGATCCCGGGGTGTTCACGGAACTGCCGCCGCACTTCGTAGACCACCGCCCCAGCCGAACGCGAGACGGCGTTGATGGCCAGCCCCGAGAAGAGGAAGACGACCGAGGCACCGAGGACCAGACCGACCAGGTTGTTCGGCTGGGAGACGTCCAGGCTGAGCCCCATCTCCCCCGCCCGGGCGCCCACGTCCTTCACGGCCGTCGCGATGGCGTCCCGGTAGGAGCCGAAGAGCGCTGCCGCGGCCAGGACCGCTGTGGCGATCGCGATGCCCTTGGTGATGGCCTTGGTGCTGTTGCCCACCGCGTCCAGGCCGGTCAGCACCTGGGCCCCGGCGCCGGTGACGTCGCCCGACATCTCGGCGATTCCCTGGGCGTTGTCGGAGACCGGGCCGAAGGTGTCCATCGCCACGATGACACCGACGGTCGTCAACAGGCCGGTCCCGGCCAGGGCTACCGCGAAGAGCGCCAGCGTGATCGACGTACCGCCGAGCAGGAACGCCCCGTAGACGCCCAGGCCGATCAGCAGAGCCGTGTACACGGCCGACTCGAGGCCGAGGGAGATGCCCGCGAGGATGACGGTGGCGGGACCGGTCAGCGAGGACTTCCCGACGTCGCGGACGGGGCGGCGATCGGTCTCGGTGAAGTAGCCGGTGAGTTGCTGGATCAGGGCGGCCAGCACGATGCCGATGGCCACGGCGACCAGGGCGAACACCCGGGGATCGCCGCTGTGCGAGGTGATGGCGCGCTCGGTGACTCCGTCCAGCCCGGCGTACGAGGAGGGCAGGTAGACGAAAACCGCCACCGCCACCAGTGCGAGCGACGTCACGGCAGAGACGAAGAAGCCCCGGTTGATGGCCGTCATGCCGCTACGGTCGGCGCGCCTGGGGGCGACCGCAAGGATCCCGATCATCGCGGTGATCACCCCGATGGCCGGAACGATCAGCGGAAAGGCCAGGCCGGCGTCCCCGAAGGCGGCCTTGCCCAGGATGAGCGCGGCGACGAGCGTCACGGCGTACGACTCGAAGAGATCGGCGGCCATACCCGCACAGTCACCGACGTTGTCGCCCACGTTGTCGGCAATGGTGGCGGCGTTGCGGGGATCGTCCTCCGGGATGCCCTGTTCCACCTTGCCCACCAGGTCGGCCCCCACGTCGGCGGCCTTCGTGAAGATGCCGCCCCCGACCCTCATGAACATGGCGATCAGCGCCGCGCCCAGGCCGAATCCCTCCAGAACCTTGGGCGCGTCGGCGGCGTAGACGAGCACGACCACAGAGGCACCGAGCAGACCGAGACCGACCGTGATCATGCCGACTACACCGCCGGTACGGAAAGCAATCTTCATCGCCTTGTGGGAAACGGCGGTGAGATCCTTCGGCGGTTCCCCTTCCCCCGGGGTCGCCTCACGGGCCGCAGCGGCCACACGCACATTACTGCGGACGGCGAGCCGCATACCGATGTATCCGGTGGCCGCCGAGAAAAGGGCACCGACCAGGAAGAACAACGACCGCCCGGCACGCTGCGACCAGGTGTCGGCGGGGAGCAGGAGAAGAAGGAAGAACACGACGACGGCGAAGACGCCGACCGTGCGCAACTGTCGGGCCAGATAGGCATGAGCGCCTTCCTGGACGGCCGCGGCGATCTCCTTCATACGATCGGTGCCTTCTCCTGCCGCCAGCACCTCGCGTACCAGCAGGCGGGCGACGACCAGCGCGGCGAGGGCGACGGCCGCGACGACGACGACGATCAGCCGGTTGTCAGCGGTGAGTACCGCGGCTGCGAGTGAGGCGGACCGGCCGGAAGGTACGGGAGCGTGCGTCAGTTCTGCCAGTGGGGTGTCGAAGAACTCCGCCATACATCCTCCTTGACGCTGATCGCTCACGTCGTGGACGGATTGTAGGGAGAAGAGTCCGACCAAAACAGTGGGTGGTCAATGACATCGACTTCCATCCACCCAATGGCAATGATCGCTGCGGGTTTGCACCTGAATGCAGTAATGGGAAAGACGCGAGGGCGCGCAATTCCGTAGCTATTGATCCAGCGCACACAAAGGGGGCTCTGCTCCGCAGGGCCCCCTCATCCAGCGCGCCTCCTCCAGCGGAGGCAGGCCTGCGGCAGAAGACGGAGACACTGAGGTCTGAAAGCTGCCCGGCGGAAGACAGCGCACAGGCCGGAGAACTGCGGAGTCTGCGGGCAGCACGGTCAGCACGGCGCGTTGGCGGAGCGCAGCACGATCAGCACGGGGCTCAGGCGGCGCGCAGTGCGGTCAGCACGGGAAGCGCAAGCCGTGCGCAGAACTGCGGAGAGGCTCGGCAGAGGGCACGAGCGGGTGGGCGCTTCGCACCGCTTGGGGCAGCCCGAAGAGTTGCGGCGGGACTCGGCTGGGCAGGAACGAGACTCAGGGCAACGCGATCGTCGCCGACATCGTCGGCCAGGTCATACGGATCACTTCGCCGTCCGCCCCGGAGCGCACCTCCATGTCGTCGACCAATCCGCTGATGACCGCGAGGCCCATGTCGTCCTCGCTGTCGGCTTCTGCGTCGGGTTCTTCCCTGCCGCCGCCGGTCGCTCCGAGCCGCGAGGTGCCGTGTCCCGGGCCGGGGACCTTGTCGCCGACCTCGATGGAGAACGCTTTCTCCTCCTCGTTCAGCAAGACCGTGACCGGAGCGGTGATGTCATGACTGCGATGCAGTCCGACGGCGCGGCTGCATGCCTCACCGACGGCCAGCCGGACCTCGTCGAGCACCGCCTCGTCCACGCCGGCCCTGCGTGCCACGGCGGCCGCCACGAGGCGGGCCGTCCTGACGTGCTCAGGCTGAGCGCTGAAGCGGAGTTCAACGGTTGGCATGCCATCCCCCTCGGACGTACGGGTGTGCATCTCAGGGGACCGGGCGAGCCGCCCGGTGCCCCTGCTCTCGAATTCCTCCGAAGCCGACGAAGCCGACAGCCGCCCCTTAAAGGTCGACCGCCTGCTCCTGGCGGCACATCTCACAGCCGCCTGCCGACCTGCCCCGGACCGCCGACGACTCAGTCGGTGGCCGCGACAGCCTCGTCGACCGTGGTGTGAATGGGAAACACCTTGGTCAGGCCCGTGATCCGGAAGATCT
The DNA here is from genome assembly GCF_044334475.1 of Streptomyces sp. NPDC020780. Taxonomy (NCBI): domain Bacteria; kingdom Bacillati; phylum Actinomycetota; class Actinomycetes; order Kitasatosporales; family Streptomycetaceae; genus Streptomyces; species Streptomyces sp. NPDC020780. Next base: position 121,061 of record NZ_JBIRTB010000013.1, read on the forward strand.
TGAGGATGCGCTCCTGGTTGCACACCAGGCGCAGCGAGCCCTCATGGGCCCGGACACGCTTCAAGCCACCCACCAGTACGCCGAGACCGGTGGAGTCGAGGAAATCGACACCTTCCATGTCGACTACCAGGTGGTAGCTGCCGTCATTCACCAACTCGACCAACTGCTCGCGCAGCTTGGGCGCGGTATACACATCAATCTCGCCACCGACCTCGACGACCGTACGGTCGCCACCAGGGCCGGACACATTGCGAGTCGACAGGGACAGGTCCACGGATCCTCCAGCACCTTGCTATCGAGCGGTCGCCCCTCGGTCTCCCCGGCGGAGGCCAGGGGACGGATCGCCAGCCGCCATGGCATTCAATCACTTACCGGCAGCCATGGACGACGCCTTGGGGCCATTGTCCGTCATGCCAGTGACACACTCGGTGCCGATGGCCAAGAATCAACGCCCCGACGGACCACCCGAGAACACGGGCTCGCGCCCCTCTCCCGACGTGGTTCTCGACCGGCTCGCCGCAGGGGCGAGCCGGGCAGCGCGCATCACTCATACGGAGCACCTGCCCCCGCGTACGGGTTCTCATGCCGTCTGGCCGGACCGCATCCGGCCAGACGTGATCTCGGCAATCGGCCGGGCGGGAATCGACCATCCGTGGACACACCAGGCGACCGCGGCCGAGCACGCACTGTCCGGCGAGTCCGTGGTCATCGCCACCGGAACGGCGTCCGGGAAGTCACTCGCCTACCTGGCTCCGGTCCTCAGCACCCTCCTCGACGGCTCCGAAGCCCGCAACGGCCGCGGGACGACCGCTCTGTACCTAGCGCCGACCAAGGCCCTGGCCGCGGACCAGAGACGCGCGGTGAAGGCCCTGGCGGAGCCCCTGGGCTCCGCTGTCCGGCCTGCGGTCTACGACGGGGACACGCCGGTCGAGGAACGCGAATGGGTGCGTCAGTACGCCAACTACGTCCTGACGAACCCCGACATGCTGCACCGGGGGATCCTCCCGTCCCACCCCCGGTGGGCCTCCTTCCTGCGTGCCCTGAGGTTCGTGGTCATCGACGAGTGCCACACCTACCGGGGCGTCTTCGGCTCCCATGTCGCCCAGGTGTTGCGCCGTCTGCGGCGCCTGTGCAGCCGTTACGGCTCCGACCCCGTCTTCCTCCTCGCCTCGGCGACCTCGGCCCATCCGTCGGAGGCTGCTTGCCGTCTCACCGGCCTGCCGGTCAAAGAGGTCGCCGACGACGCGTCTCCCCGCGGCGAGATGGTCTTCGCGCTCTGGGAGCCGCCGCTGACCGAACTGCACGGCGAGAAGGGGGCTCCTGTGCGCCGTACCGCCACGGCAGAGACCGCCGACCTGCTGACCGACCTGACCGTCCAGGGCGTCCGCTCGGTGGCCTTCGTCCGCTCCAGGCGTGGCGCCGAGCTGGTCTCCGTCATCGCCAAGGAGCGACTGGCCGAGGTGGACCGCTCCCTGCCCGCGCGGGTCGCCGCCTACCGCGGTGGCTATCTGCCGGAGGAACGCCGGGCCCTGGAGCGGGCACTGCACTCCGGCGAACTGCTGGGGCTGGCTGCCACGACCGCCCTGGAACTCGGAATCGACGTCTCCGGTCTCGACGCCGTCATCATCGCCGGCTATCCGGGCACCAGGGCGTCCCTGTGGCAGCAGGCGGGCCGTGCAGGACGCTCGGGCCAGGGCGCACTGGCGGTCCTGGTGGCCCGGGACGACCCGCTGGACACATTCCTCGTCCACCACCCCGAGGCGCTCTTCCAGCAGCCGGTGGAGTCCACCGTCCTCGACCCGGACAACCCGTACGTCCTCGCCCCGCATCTCTGCGCCGCGGCCGCGGAACTGCCATTGACACCGGCGGACATCGCTCTCTTCGGTCCTGCGGCGCCCGAACTGCTGCCCCAGCTGGAGGCCGCGAAGCTGCTGCGCCGGCGCGCGACGGGGTGGCACTGGACGCGCCGCGAACGGGCCGCCGACCTCACCGACATCCGTGGCGGCGGTGGCCGCCCGATCCAGATCGTCGAGGAAGGCACCGGCCGCCTCCTCGGAACGGTCGACGAGTCGGCCGCGCACACCGCCGTGCACGAGGGCGCCGTCCACCTCCACCAGGGCCGGACGTATCTCGTGCGGACATTGGACCTGCGGGACTCGGTCGCTCTGGTGGAGGAAGCAGCGCCGCCGTACTCGACCAACGCGCGCGACACCACCGCCATCACCGTGCTGGAGACCGATACCGAGATCCCGTGGGGTGACGGCCGGCTCTGCTTCGGATCCGTCGAAGTCACCAACCAAGTCGTCTCCTTCCTGAGGCGCAGGCTCATCACCGGGGAAGTACTCGGCGAGACCAAACTCGACCTGCCCCCTCGGACACTGCGCACCCGTGCGGTCTGGTGGACGGTCACCGAGAACCAGCTCGACGCCGCCCGGGTCGGCCCCGAAATCCTCGGAGGCGCCCTGCACGCCGCCGAGCACGCCGCCATCGGGATGCTGCCGCTCTTCGCCACGTGCGACCGCTGGGACATCGGCGGCGTCTCGGTACCGCTCCACCCGGACACACTGCTGCCGACGGTATTCGTCTACGACGGCCACTCCGGCGGCGCGGGTTTCGCGGAGCGTGCCTTCCACACGGCCCGGGGGTGGCTGACGGCGACCCGCCAGGCCATCGCGTCCTGCGAATGCGAGTCCGGCTGCCCGTCCTGCATCCAGTCCCCCAAGTGCGGCAACGGCAACGAACCGTTGCACAAACGCGGCGCTGTGCGGCTCCTGGCCGAACTCCTGAGAACCGCACCGCCGGACCCGGAAGCCGCCCGGCAACCGTGGAACGGCCAGGAGTAGCTCGTTCTTGCCGCCGAGCTACCCTCCTGCCCCGTCGGCATTCACGTCGACGAGTCGGCCGTCGCAGGGGAGGACCTGGCGACCCGGCTCTCAGGAGAAAGTGGGCGCGGTCATGCCGCGCCGAAGCGGAGAAGCGAAGTGCCGAGCTCGGGAAGGCACCCGTGCCTCTACCGGGCCGCGGCCGAGACGGCCCCGGCACCGCCGGCCCCAGCAGGACACCGCATATGGCACACCACATACCGGGGCCCACCCAGCGCCGTCTGCGCGTGCACAGGGGCCCGGCGAGGCACGGAGGACGTCTCACCCGATGACAGCCGGGGCACGTGTGCCGCATCATCCGGCGCCGGCGTCGCGGACGACACGACAGCCGGAGGACCCGCCCGCGACCTGACTTCCGGCGCGTACGGACCGAAGCGCGCCCGGGCCGTCACGTCGGCGACCTCGCCCTCGACCGCGCACCGCACCAGCTCCGCCCCTTGGGCCGCCGCCACATCGCCGGCCACCTCACAGGCCGCCGCAGACCCGCTCAAAGCACGGTCGGCGGCGGCGAGCGCCGCCAGGTCCGCCGCTCCCCCGGCCTTGTGGCGGGCGGCCACGGCCTGGCCGAGCGCGAGCACCGTCGCGAAGACCGCGCACAACGTCGCCGTGGTCACCGCCACCCATACGGTTGCCAGCCCACGGTCCCCACCGGCGGGCCCTTCGGCCGCCGCCCTCACGGCTCGGCCCCCACAGCGTCCTCGGCAAGGGCCACCGCCTCGGCATTCAGCGTCAGGGCGAGACTTCCAGGGCCGGGCGTCGGTGCCTCCACGCGGACCTTCCACAGATCCCCGGCCCTCTTCACCTCGATCCGGGCGCTTCCCGGTGCCGCGCCACGTGCCGTGGACAGAACCGTGGCCGCGGCTTCCCCGCGGGCGGCGGCCCGTGCCCCGGCCCGCGCGGCGTCCACGCAGCGGATCTGGTCGGCTGCGGCGGCCAACGCCCAGACGAGGGCCAGCACGAATGCCACCAGCACGGGAATGGCCATAGCGGCCTCCGCCGTCACCGCTCCCCGGTCCCCGCCGCGGCCCACGAAGCCGGCGGTTGGGCTTCTCACCGCGTCAGAACTTCGCATCGAGCGCGTCCTTGACCAGCGTCTGCAACGCCGACAGCACTGCCCCGCTGTTCACCACCTTGTAGAGAACCGCGGCGAACGCGCAGGCCGCGATGGTCCCTACGGCGTACTCGGATGTCGTCATTCCCCTGTCCGGACGTCCGATCCGGGCGAGCCGAACTCGCCTGTCCACCCAGGTGCGGCAGACCGCGGCCCACACCCGGCCGATGTTCTTCTTTGCCATCGTTCCCCCACTGTTTCCGCTGTTTCCGCTCATATGTCGTTCGACGTTCAGTTCGCACATTTCTCGAATAGGCGCCTGCAAGGGCACCAGCGGCACTCGTCGGTCAGGCCGCCCGCAGGTCGAGCCACCCGCTGGCTGGGGCACGCATCGGTCGCGGCACCCCTGGCCCGCGACGACGCCCAGTCGGAGTACTCGTCAATTGCGGTGCAGCAGACCGGTCGCCAGCCCGATCACTACGGGCGCCACTCCGACCGCCAGAAAGGCGGGCAGAAAGCAGAGCCCCACCGGTGCCGTGATCAGCACACCAGCCCGCTGAGCACGGGCCGCGGCCGCTCCGGCGCGCTCCGCGCGCATGTCATCGGCCAGGCGGGCGACAGGCTCCGCCGCCGGAGCCCCCGTCGATCCCGCCCGGTCGAGGCAGCGGGCCAGAGGACCTGCGCCTGGTATCTCCCCGAAGCGCCCCCATGCGTCGGCCGGTTCACCGCCCAGTCTGATCTCGGCCGCCGTTCGAGCCAATAATTCGCCGACATGACCACCCATGGACTCCCCGACCGCCTCCGCCGCGTCCCTTGGTCCGGCGCCCGCCGAGATGCAGGCGGCCAGCAGGTCTGCCGCGAGCGGCAACTGTCTGGCGACCGCGGCCGCCTCCGCCTTGCTCCCGCTGTCGCTGCTCCCTCGCCCGGAGCGCGACAAACGCCACACCCCGTACGCCGCGGCCAGGCCGACACCGCAGCCGGGCGTGCCACCGACGAGGGCCCAGCCGCTCACGAACGCCCCCACCGGCGCCGCCCACAGCCGGACTCCGCCGTGACCCGCCAGTCGACGCCGCGGCCATCCCGGCGTCGGTCCACCGGCGTCCATCCCCGTCAATCGCCCTCCGCGTCGGCGGACCCCCCGCTCCTGCCGCCACCCGACCAGCGCAAGGGACAGGTACACAGCAGTTCCCAGCGCTGCGCCCGCCGCTCCCATCCCGCGCATCGCGTCCGCCGGCCCGTTCATGTCGCCTCACCGGCCCGAACGATCCGCGACGCCCAGAACAGCCCCGCCCCTTCGAGCAGGCCACCTGCCGCCAGGCAGACCAACCCGCCCGGACTGTGCAGCAACACCCTCAGCGGATCGGCTCCCAGCGCCGCCCCCAGACCCAGACCCACGACCGGCAGCAACGCCAGCACCAGCACCGTCGACCATGCGCCTGCCAGCTGCGCCCTGAGTTCCTCCCGACGACGTCTGTCGGCCCGCAGCGCCCCCTCAAGCCGAGCCAAACCTGCCGCAAGACCAGCACCGCCGTCCACAGCCACCTGCCAGCAGGCGGCCACCCCCGCGAGTCCGTCCAGCCCCGGTCCAGCCGATGCCTTCCGGAGTTCGCCCGGCACATCGCCACCGAACCGGGCGGCCGCAAGCACCGCTGCCTCGCCCTCGCCCAGTGCGCCCGCGTTCCGAGCAGCGGTGAGCAGTGCCTGCCCGGGCTCGCGTCCGGCCCGCAGTTCGCCCACGACCGTCCCGCACAGTGCCATCACCGCGTCAGCCGCCCGCTCACGCGCGCAACGCATGGCCCGACCCCGTAGCCACCGCCGCAGCAGTGGCACCGCGAGCGCCCCTGCGAACAGGGGCAGTACCGATGCGCCGAGCATCGCAAGAAGCAGCGCCACGGGGGCACACAGCCACTCACTCCGCGCGTCGAGGCATCCGCGGACCGCCTTCCAGCAGACCTCGAGCTTCGGACCTGCCGGGCGGCCGTCCGTGAACATCTCCCGTGCCCGCCGCTCACCCGGATGCTGAAGCACGGCCAGCCAGCCAGCCAGTCCTGCGCCGACAGCCATCACCAAGGCCGCGGCCTGCCCCGGAGGGTACGAACCGGTCGCCGTCACAGCGCCTCCCCGATGAGCAGCGCCAGGCGCTCCCAGCCCCGCTCCCGGATGAAACCCTCGGCTCCCCAGCGCACCGCGGGCACCGTGATCACCAGGCCCGCCGAGTCACGCTCGAGTACATGGACCGTGGCGAGACGTCGCTGCCCGCCCCGGTCACGTACCAGATGCACCACCACGGACAGGGCGGCTGCCACCTGGCTGTGCAGCGATGCCCGGTCCAGGCCTGCGGCGGTCCCCAGCGCCTCCAGGCGCGCCGGGACATGCTCGGCAGCATTGGCGTGTACCGTGCCGCACCCGCCCTCATGTCCGGTGTTCAGGGCAGCCAGCAGCTCCGTCACCTCAGCGCCCCGCACTTCTCCGACCACCAGCCGGTCGGGGCGCATGCGCAACGCCTGGCGCACCAGGTCCCGGAGTGTCACACGGCCCGCGCCCTCCTGATTGGCGGGCCGCGACTCCAGTCGCACCACGTGCGGATGGTCAGGGCGCAGTTCCGCCGAGTCCTCGGCGAGCACGATGCGCTCGCGCTCGTCGACCGCCCCCAGCAGGCTGGACAGCAAGGTGGTCTTCCCCGCCCCGGTCCCTCCACTGATCAGGTACGAGACCCGGGCCTCGACCAGGGCGCGCAGAAGCCGGTCGCCTAGGGGCGGCAAAGTCCCGGCGTCGACGAGCTCCGCCAGGGTGAATGCCTGCGGCCGCACCACTCGCAGTGACAGACACGTCGAGCCGACGGACACCGGAGGCAGGACCGCGTGCATCCGCGTCCCGTCCGGGAGTCGTGCGTCCACCCAGGGCCGGGCATCGTCCAGTCGGCGTCCGGCTACCGCTGCGAGTCTCTGGGCCAGCCTCCGGACCGCTGCGGCGTCCGGGAAGGTGACTCGCGTCAGTTCCAGCCCGCCGCCGCGGTCGACCCAGACCCGGTCCGGCGCGGAGACCAGTACATCGGTCACCGCCGGATCGGCCAGCAACCGCTCCAGCACACCTGTCCCGACCAGTTCACCGCGTAGTTCCTCCGCCGCACCGAGGACCTCCGCATCGCCGAGCAGGCGCCCCTGCTCCCTCAAAGCCGTCGCCACTCCTGCCGGAGTGGGCTCGGTGCCGCTACGGGCCAGGCGTTGCCGGACCGCGTCCAGCATCATCTCGCTCATGACGCATCCCGGGGCCGGCCGGCCGCGATGCCGCCCGCCGAGGCGTCCGCCAGTTCCCAGAACGCCGTGCAGAAGCGGGCCAGCGGGCCGCGAGCATGACCGCCCGGCGGCACAGCACCGTTCTGAGCCGCCACCAGCCCCGCCTCCACCGGCAGGTCCCCGACGAGAGGCCTGCCCAGCGCCTGCGCCACCCAGTGCTCGTCAAGTCCGGCCGTATAGGGCCCACGGGCAACGATCCGGAGGTCCTCCAACATCATCCCGGCCGCCGACGCCACCCGTTTGGCCGCTGCCACCGCTCGCAGCTCACCCGGCACCACCAGCAGCCCGACGTCCAGTTGTGCCAGTGCCTCGGCCACGCCCTCGTCGACCCGGCGCGGCAGGTCCACGACCACCACACCTCCGAGCCGCCGTGCCGCCGCGAGCACCGCCCGCATGGCCTGCGGCGGGATCACCACCTCGTCGTCCCGGCCCCAGCTGAGTACGCGCAGTCCGTGCAACGCCGGCAAGGACTCCTCCAACGCGCCGGCTCCGAGCCGCCCCTTGGAACGCGCGAAATCCGGCCATCGCATGCCGTCCGACTGTTCGCCGCCCAGCAGCACATCGATTCCGCCACCCAGAGGATCACCATCGATCAGCATCGTCCGTCGACCGGACCTGGCCGCCGTCACCGCGAGCGCGCAGGCCAGCGTCGACGCACCGGCCCCACCCCGCCCTCCCATCACGCCGACGGTCAGGGCCGGACGTCCCACACCTTCAGCCGCATTGGCGATCTGGTCGACGAGCCAGCCCTCCGAATCGGGCAGCCGCAGCACGTACTCGGCGCCGATCTCCACTGCACGGCGCCACACGTCCGGGTCGTCCTGGTCACGCCCCACGAGCATCACACCGCGCCTTCGTGCCACCCCACGGCATCGGGCGGCAGCATCGTCACCTACCAGAACCACGGGAGCCGCCTCCCATGCGCCTCTCTCTCCAGGTGGCCCGTGATGCACCTGAGGCACAGCTCCGGCCGCCGCGCACAGCCGCAGCAGGTCGTCCAACAGCTCCGCGTCCTCGGTCACGATCAACGGTCCGCTCAGCGGCTCTCCCGCAACCGCCAGACCTTCTCGTGCGAAGGTTCCCGTCACGATCTCCGCCCCCTCCCACTGCCTCTTCAGTGCGGTCCGCGGTGATCTCGGACTGTTCCGAGAGGCGCGATTCCGGAACCCACGGACTTCGTGGGCGGAATCACCATGCAACGAGCCGGAAAAACATGTGGATCTTGCTCGAAACCTGTGGACAAGCTCAAGGTTGTGAATATCTCGGTAGCTCGTACAGGGGCATTCGTAGCGCAGCTCTTCCGCTACACAGAGTCACGCGCCATGCTGGGGCAAGACCGGCCCAGCGGTCGGCCGCTACCAGCAAAAAAGAGGAAAGGCCGCCTGCCCCGAGGTATACGAAACGCGTCAGGACATGCGACGACCCCCGCCGGGGGGGGAGAGCGGGGGTCGTCCCCACGGCCGACTCGGGGGGGGGGGAGGAGCCGGACCGGGGTTAGCACGGTCGCGAACGATCCGTGACTTCCATGGTGTACCCGAGGGCCTTCTCAAGCAAACCCACCCGCCGGATTTTACGCCGAATGGTGGCCGCCTATGCTCACCTTTGTGGAAAACTGCTTCTCGCCGCGTACAGCAGCCTTCTTTGACCTGGACAAGACGGTCATTGCGAAGTCATCGACGCTGACCTTCAGCAAGTCCTTCTACCAAGGCGGGCTGATCAACCGCCGCGCCGTACTGCGCACCGCGTACGTGCAGTTCGTGTTCCTCGCCGGTGGCGCCGATCACGACCAGATGGAGCGCATGCGTGCATACCTCTCAGCGCTCTGCAAGGGTTGGAACGTCCAGCAGGTCAGGGAGCTCGTCGCCGAGACCCTGCACGACCTGATCGACCCCATCATCTACGACGAGGCAGCATCCCTCATCGAGGAACACCACACAGCCGGACGCGACGTGGTGATCGTATCGACCTCCGGCGCCGAGGTCGTGGAACCGATCGGGGAATTGCTCGGTGCCGACCGGGTCGTCGCGACCCGGATGGTCGTGGGCGACGACGGCTGCTTCACGGGCGAGGTCGAGTACTACGCCTACGGGCCGACCAAGGCGGAAGCCGTCAAGTCCCTCGCCGCCTCCGAGGGATACGACCTCGCGCGCTGCTATGCGTACAGCGATTCGTTCACCGACGTCCCGATGCTGGAGTCGGTCGGCCACCCGCATGCCGTCAACCCCGACCGGGCGCTGCGCCGTGAGGCCACTCTCCGGGAATGGCCGATTCTGGTCTTCAACCGCCCGGTCCGGCTCAAGCAACGGCTGCCGGTCTTCTCGATGCCGCCGCGCCCGGCGCTCGTGGCCGCGGCAGCAGTAGGTGCGGCCGCTGTCACCGCTGGGCTCGTCTGGTACGCCTCTCGCCGCCGGGCCTCCGCAGCCACCCCCTGACGGAAGGCAGAACGGGCCCTCCGGAACCCCACAGCGAGGTCACGGGGCGCCACCCTGGAGCAATGAGTGCAACAGTGCCCGACTCGCCCGCAAGTGAATCCCAAAAGTAAAGATGCGCAGGCAGCACTTCCGCTCCTCCCGCCCCTGGAGTACAAAGGAGTCAACGGCCCGCGAGACCGAGGACATCCGAGTGGATGACCTTTACACGCAGAATGGCCCCACGGACCGAGCACGGATGCCGAGTACCCACGCGACGTCGACCCGTCGATTACGGGCCAGCCGCACCAGGCGTCGGGCAAAGAACCGGCCTGATGGGCATATATCGAGGACGCTTGGTAACTGGGCTGACGTGCCAGCGGCGGTACCGATGCGGTACCGCCGCACCCCTTCCCTCGAGGCCCCGAATGTCGCGCAAGGGGCCGACCGTCTCCGGGGCAGGCCGTCAGGCGGCACCGCGTTGCAGTGCTTCGCACACCGCCGTCGATTCCCTCACCCCGAGTTCGACCGACCGTCCGCAGTGGGCGATCCAGGCAGCCATGCCTTCCGGCCTCCCTGAGAGGTACCCCTCGAACGCCGCTACGTACGCAGCCCTGCCCTGCTCGGCATGCCCCACCTCGGCGGGACAGATCGACTTCGGGTCGAGGCCACTGCCGATCAACACGATCCGCTCCGCTGTCCGGGCAACCAGGCCGTTGTGCGACACGAAGGGCCGCAAGGCCAGCAACTCACCATGCACGACCGCAGCCGTGACCAGTGCGGGCGCCGAACTGCCGGCGATGACCAGCTGTGACAGCCCTTCGAGCCGCCCAGCCATCTCTTCGACACCCGGGACCGCAGCCTCGATCAGCGGCTCATCGACGGACTCCCCCGCCAGCCGGGGCCGACCGACGGCACCCTCGGGCGACGAGCCGCCGGCCGCGACGAGATGCAACCGTGCGAGAACTCGCAGCGGCGACTGCCGCCAGATGGAGAGGAGTTGCCCCGCCTCCGCAGTCAGACGCAGAGCCGCACCCATCGTGGACGCCTGGTCGTCACCGCGAAAGTCAGTACGCCTCCGCACCTCCTCGAGGTTCCAGTCGGCACCCGAAAGGGCCGCGGAACCGCGGGCACCGCGCAGGGCCGCCTCCGCCGTCACCTCGTTGCTGCGGCGCCGCATCACCCGGTGCCCGTAGACCCGGTCCACCGCTTTGCGTACGGAGCCCACCGCTTCGGCAACGCCCGGCAGGGCACCGAGGGCGGCAAGCGGGTCGGAGGAAGTCGTACTCATAAGTAGGGAGGCTACGCGCCCCGCATGCTGATACCCCACAGGAGTGGCCTTCTTCACTGGCGTGACAACAGCGAGCGATTATGCGGCTACCCTAGGTGAACATGAAGATCGCTTTCGTGGGGAAGGGCGGCAGCGGGAAGACCACGCTGTCCTCGCTCTTCATCCGCCACCTCGCCGCCAACGAAGCCCACGTCATGGCCGTGGACGCCGACATCAACCAGCACCTGGCAACCGCCCTGGGCCTCGACGAGACGGAGGCCGCCGCCCTGCCCGCGATGGGTGCCCACCTGCCCCTCATCAAGGACTACCTGCGCGGCAGCAACCCCCGCATCGCGTCCACCGCGACGATGATCAAGACGACACCGCCGGGCGAGGGTTCACGCCTGCTCCGCATCCGGGAGGACAACCCGATCTACGACGCCTGCGCGACCACGGTCCGACTGGACGACGGTGACATCCGGCTCATGGCGACTGGCCCCTTCACCGAGGCGGACCTCGGGGTGGCCTGCTACCACTCCAAGGTCGGCGCGGTGGAACTCTGCCTCAACCACCTGCTCGACGGACCGGACGAGTACGTGGTGGTCGACATGACGGCGGGGTCGGATTCCTTCGCCTCAGGAATGTTCACCCGCTTCGACATGACCTTCCTGGTAGCCGAGCCCACCCGGAAGGGCGTCTCGGTGTACAGGCAGTACAAGGAGTACGCGCGCGACTTCGGTGTCGCTCTGCGAGTCGTCGGCAACAAGGTGCAGGGCCAGGACGACCTGGACTTCCTGCGCTCGGAAGTCGGTGACGACCTTCTGGTCGGCGTCGGACATTCCGACTGGGTCAGGACCGTGGAAAAGGGGAAGCCGGCCCCGTTCGACCTGCTGGAGGCGGACAACCGTATGGCACTGCAGGCCCTGCAGGACGCCGCGGAGGACTCGTACGGACACCGTGACTGGGAGCGGTACACGCGGCAGATGGTCCATTTCCATCTCAAGAACGCGGAAAGCTGGGGCAACGAGAAGACGGGCGCCGACCTGGCTGCCCAGGTCGACCCCGCCTTCGTGCTGCACGAGCAGGACCGTCAGGAGGTCGCCGACCAGCCGGCCTGACGAAAGACATAAGCCTGGACCAGCCTGTAGCACAGTGACGGGGTATCGGCGCAGAGGCGGATGTGCGCCGCCTATTCCGCGTTCCTGTCAGCGCCCTTACCTGCTGGCTGGTCCGCCGGCCTGGCGGGCACCGGGCTAGCCGCGGGCTTGCCCGGGACGGTTCCCGCGAGGAACGCCGACCACCCGGGCCCGGGTGCCTGACCGACCTTCAATGTCCGGAGTTTGGCGAGGACCGCCGGGTCCTGGGCATCCAGCCAGTCGGCAAGTTGCCTGAAGGAGACGCAGCGCACGTCCCGCTGGGTGCAGACCGCCTTGATCGTTTCCTCGACAGCCCGCATGTACGTGCCCCCGTTCCAGGACTCGAAGTGGTTGCCGATGATCAGCGGAGCTCTGTTCCCCTTGTAAGCACGGTCGAACGCCTGCAGCAGGCCGTCGCGCATCTGATTGCCCCAGTACGCGTGTCGGTCCGGGTCCCCTTGCGTCGTACCGGACTGATTGAACATGAAGTTGTAATCCATCGAGAGGGTCTCGAAGGCTCGCCCCGGCACCGGGACGAGCTGAAGGGGAAGGTCCCAGAGGCCCTCCTTCCTGGTGGGCCAGACCTGGTTGCCGATGCCGCTGGAGTCATAGCGGAAACCCATCGTCCGCGCAGCTTCGACCATGTTCTTCTGCCCCTCCAGGCAGGGCGTACGGGCGCCGATCAGCTCCTTGTCGTAGTCGAAGGGCAGTGGCGCTTCCGCCTTGAGGGCCGGGGTGTTGGTCTTCCAGCTCTTCACGAAGGCCTTCGCCTGGCTGATTTCGCTCTTCCACTCCTCGACCGACCATGTTCCGACGCCCCCGTCCGGGCCGCAGAAGTGTCCGTTGAAGTGGGTACCGATCTCATTCCCGTCCTGCCAGGCGGCCCGCAACTCCGTGAGGGTGTCGCGGATGCCCTCGGTGTCGTTGAAACCGATGTCGGACCGGCCCGCCGAGTGCTGGGGCGGGTCGTAGAGGGCCTTCTTCTCCTCCGGCAAGAGGTATACGCCGCTGAGGAAGTAGGTCATCTTCGCGTCGTACTTCTTCGACACCTCACGGAAGTGCGAGAACAGCTTCTGACCGTCCTCGCCGGCCCCGTCCCACGAGAACACCACGAACTGCGGGGGCTTCTGGCCTGGCTCCATGCGTTTGGCCACGGGAAGCTTCGGCTGCGCTCCGGTGAATGCGGTGGACCCGTCACCGATGAGCTTGACGGCGCCCTTGGGGGCCGCCGCCGGGGAACGTTCCTCCGAGCCCGGCGCCACCTTCCTCGCTGCCACCGAACCCGCGCTGCCAGGGCCTGAGCACCCGGCCAGGCCCGTGATTAACCCCATGGCCACAGCGCCCAGGGCGAGCGTTTTTCTGGCACCCATCCGTCCACCCTCTTTCTTGCAGAAGTCGTGCGTCGTCGCGCCGACACGGCGCGGCCAACGTCGCACGCACCCCGAAAGACCAGTACGACAAACGGTACGAAAAGCTGCTTATTCACCTAAAAGAGTGAGATTAGAGCCTATTCGCTCGAAAACATGGACACATTTCTTTACTCTCCATTACTATTCATTTACCGAGAGTTGCCCTACCCCCGCTGCATGCCGTGGCCAACGGCCGCGCCCCTATCGAATTCGCGACCGCGCCGCCCCGGAGGAGACGGGACCATGCCTGCCTGTGCCCCTACACGCAATGCCCACTCATCCCGCAGTTCGCGTCGTTCCCGCGGGTCGGGATTCAAGCGACCTCACAGCCCGCCCCCGCCCTACGGCCGCCCTCGATTCCGGGTTTCAGGCGCCGACCTGTCCGCGTCGATCACCGTCTTTCTGATTGCCGTACCCATGTCACTCGGCCTCGCCGTGGCCATGGACGCCCCGCTGGCAGCCGGTCTGGTCTCTGCGGCCATCGGCGGCATCGTCGCCGGCCTGCTCGGCGGTACACCTCTTCAGGTCAGCGGACCATCCGCCGGACTGACAGTCGTCACGGCCGAGTTGATCCAGCTGTACGGCTGGCGCACCACATGCGCGATCACCATCGGCGCCGGGCTTCTGCAGATTCTGCTGGGGTCTCTGAAAGCCGCCCGTAGCGCACTTGCCGTCAGTCCAGCCATCGTGCACGGGACGCTCGCCGGTATCGGCGTGGCCATCGCCCTCGCGCAACTGCACGTGGTGCTGGGCGGCACGCCGCAGAGTTCCGCCCTCGCCAACGCCTGGGCGCTACCGTCTCAGCTGGGACGGATGTACCCCGCCGCACCCGCCGTCGGCGCACTGACCGTCGCCCTTCTCATCCTCTGGCCGCGGATGCCAGGTCGTGTCGGAGCGACGCTCGGCAGAATTCCCGCCGCGCTCGTCGCCGTCGGAGTATCGACAGCGGTGGCGGCGGTGGCCACACCCGGGATCGCCCGGGTCGATCTGCCGTCGTGGAGCTCGCACGCTCTGGCCGAGCTGCCGGACGGGCCGGTGGCAGCGCTCGCCACCGCGATGTTCACGGTCATGCTCGTCGCCAGCCTCGAATCACTGCTGGCCGCTGTCTCCGTAGACAAACTGGCTGCCGAGCGGGCGTCGGCTGCGTCCAAGGACGGTGCGACGCCCCGCCTGCCCGTCAAACGGTCCGACCTCGACCGGGAGCTCCGGGCCCAAGGCGTCGCCAACGCACTGGCCGGGCTGTGCGGAGGCCTCCCCGTGTCGGGAGGCGCCGTCCGCAGTTCGGCGAATGTGCGGGCAGGAGCGACAGGCCGCGCCGCTACGGTGCTGCACGGTGTCTGGATACTGCTGGCCGCCGTGCTGCTCGTCACGGCGCTCGAGTGGATCCCGCTGGCCGCCCTTGCCGCCCTTGTGATGGTGGTGGGTATCCAGATGGTCAGCTTCGCCCACATCCGCAACGTTCACAGACACCGTGAATTCCTGGTGTACGGGGCGACGATCACCGGAGTGATCGTGGCGGGCGTACTGACGGGCGTGGTCATCGGGATTCTCGTGGCGGTGGCCATCGCCCTGCACCGGCTGGCCCGCACGCGGATCACCGTGACGGAGCATGACGGACGGTTGCTGGTCTCCGTCCGCGGGCAGTTGACCTTTCTCGCGGTCCCCCGGCTCAGCCGCATGCTCAACCACCTCCCCGAGAGTGCCGACGTGATCCTGGAGCTCGACGGCTTCTTCATGGACCACGCGGCGTACGAGACCATTCAGGATTGGCACACGGCCCGGACCGCACTGGGCGGCACCGTACTCCTTACAGGGCGCTCCGGGGGCCGGATCGCCGAGCCGGCGTCAGCTGCCCACCCCTGTTGCCGGCCGTGGACACCGTGGCGCAACCATCACTGTCACGACCGGGCCGGACACAACGCCTCCGACGCCGCCCCGCAGGCCGGCTCTCCCGGCTCCGCCACCGGCGTTCCCATGTCACAGGCCACCGCGCAAACCCACCTCGCAACCGTGTCACCGACTGTCATGACGGCCTCCGCACCGGGCCGCCCGGGCCGTCACCGATTGCTCAGCGGCCTCAGCTCGTTCCAGCGCACCACGGCCCCGTTGGTCCGTGAGGAGCTGGCCCGGCTGGCGGCCGAGGGGCAGAAGCCCTCCCAGCTGTTCATCACCTGTGCCGATTCCCGCCTGGTCACCAGCATGATCACGGCAAGTGGCCCGGGCGATCTCTTCACCGTACGGAACGTCGGCAATCTCGTGCCACACCCCGACGCCGAGAGCGCGGAGAGACACGACGACTCCGTGGCCGCCGCGATCGAATACGCGGTGGATGTGCTGGAGGTCGAGTCCATCACTGTCTGCGGGCACTCAGGATGCGGGGCCATGCAAGCCCTGTTGGACGCCCCGCCGGAGATTCCTCGAACGCCCCTGTGGCGTTGGCTGCGGCACGGCCGGCCGAGCCTGGAACGCATGCACTCCCGCCATCACTCCTGGGCGCGGATCGCCGGGCGACTGCCCACCGACGCGGTGGAGCAACTCTGCCTGACCAACGTGGTGCAGCAATTGGAGCATCTGCGCGCGCACGGTTCGGTGGCACGCCGACTGGCGCAGGGGACCCTGCAGTTGCACGGTATGTACTTCCACGTCGGGGAAGCGCAGGCCTACCTGCTCACCGAAGGTGCCAGTTCGGGTACCGGCCCCGACGAGGTCTTCGCCCGGGTCGCTCCCGGCACAGAGCCCGACACCGACCCCCACGGCCTGCCAAGTGCCCAGTCCCGCACGTACCCCGGCCCGGAAGAAGCTGTTTCCGGGAGACCCGACACAGCGGTCGGCGTCTGAACCTCTCACGTCCCCGGTCCGTGAGACCTCCGTGAGACCTTGTGGTGATTTCCGCTTCCGCGCCGCACGAGAGTGCTTGCGGAAGCGGAACGCGTGGCCCCATACACGAAACACAGGTCTACACCAATTCCTGGCAGACACTTGTCACCCGGCCCGCGGCCTGATGAGCTGTCCTCCGGGACACAACGGACACCCTGGGAATGGGAGATGTCGTGAGCAACGAGAGCCTGGCCAATCTGCTCAAGGAGGAGCGGCGGTTCACACCGCCTGCCGATCTGGCCGCGAACGCCAACGTGACCGTGGAGGCGTACGAGCAGGCCGAGGCGGACAGGCTGGGCTTCTGGGCCGAGCAGGCCCGTCGTCTGACCTGGGCCACGGAGCCGACCGAGACGCTCGACTGGAGCAATCCGCCTTTCGCGAAGTGGTTCGCGGACGGCAAGCTCAACGTCGCGTACAACTGCGTGGACCGTCATGTGGAGGCGGGCAACGGCGACCGGGTCGCCATCCACTTCGAGGGCGAGCCCGGTGACAGCCGAGCGATCACCTACGCGGAACTGAAGGACGAGGTCTCCCGGGCCGCCAACGCCCTCATCGAACTCGGTGTCGGCAAGGGCGACCGGGTCGCCGTCTACCTGCCCATGATCCCCGAAGCCGCCGTCGCGATGCTGGCCTGCGCCCGCATCGGCGCAGCGCATTCGGTGGTCTTCGGCGGCTTCTCCGCGGACGCGATCGCCGCCCGTATCCAGGACGCCGACGCGAAGGTCGTGATCACCGCCGACGGTGGGTACCGCCGGGGCAAGCCTTCCGCGCTCAAGCCCGCGGTGGACGACGCCGTCTCGCGAATCGAGAGCGTCGAGCACGTGGTCGTGGTTCGGCGCACCGGGCAGGACACTGCATGGACGGAGGGCCGGGACGTCTGGTGGCACGACGTCACGGGCAGGCAGTCCGCCGAGCACACCCCTGAGGCGTTCGACGCGGAACAGCCGCTGTTCATCCTGTACACCTCCGGGACGACGGGCAAGCCGAAGGGCATCCTGCACACTTCGGGCGGTTACCTCACCCAGACGGCCTATACGCACCATGCGGTGTTCGACCTGAAGCCCGACACGGACGTGTACTGGTGCACCGCGGACATCGGCTGGGTCACCGGGCACTCGTACATCGTCTACGGCCCGCTGGCCAACGGGGCTACGCAGGTCATGTACGAGGGCACCCCCGACACCCCGCACCAGGGGCGGTTCTGGGAGATCGTCCAGAAGTACGGCGTGACGATCCTCTACACCGCGCCGACGGCGATCCGTACGTTCATGAAGTGGGGGGACGACATCCCCGCAAAGTTCGATCTGTCGTCCCTGCGCGTGCTCGGTTCGGTCGGTGAGCCGATCAACCCCGAGGCCTGGATGTGGTATCGCAAGAACATCGGTGCGGACAGGTGCCCGATCGTGGACACGTGGTGGCAGACCGAGACGGGCGCGATGATGATCTCGCCGCTGCCCGGGGTCACCGCGACCAAGCCCGGTTCGGCGCAACGCGCCCTGCCCGGTATCTCCGCCACGGTGGTGGACGACGAGGCCCGTGAGGTGCCGGACGGCGGGGGCGGTTATCTCGTCCTGACCGAGCCGTGGCCGTCGATGCTCCGCACCATTTGGGGGGATGACCAGCGTTTCCTCGACACCTACTGGTCCCGGTTCGAGGGCAGGTACTTCGCCGGGGACGGCGCCAAGAAGGACCACGACGGCGACATCTGGCTGCTGGGCCGGGTCGATGACGTCATGCTCGTGTCCGGTCACAACATCTCCACCACCGAGGTCGAGTCGGCTCTCGTGTCGCACCCGGCGGTCGCCGAGGCGGCCGTTGTCGGCGCGAACGACGCGACGACCGGACAGGCCATCGTCGCATTCGTGATACTGCGCGGCACAGCGACCACGTCCGAAGAACTGGTCACCGAACTCCGCAACCACGTCGGCACGACGCTCGGCCCGATCGCCAAGCCCAAGCGAGTCCTGCCCGTGGCCGAACTGCCCAAGACCCGCTCCGGCAAGATCATGCGCCGTCTGCTGCGCGACGTCGCCGAGAACCGGGAACTGGGCGACGTCACCACACTCACCGATTCGTCGGTCATGTCCCTGATCCAGACACAGCTGCCCTCAGGACCTGCCGAGGACTGACGGCGAAGTCCCCCGAGGATCTGAAGCAGCACGCAGGACTGGAACCCGCCGGGACATGTACGGCTCCGAGGGGCATCCGACAACACGCCGGATGCCCCTCGGCGCATCCGGCGCGCGCCCCGTCGGCCGGGCCCCCGGTCGAACCCGGGCCGCGCTGCGCCCAAGCCCAGCCGCGCCCGGCCGGTCCCGCGCCCGGCCCGCGCACCGGACCGGAATCCGGCACCGCAGGTAGGATGGCCACTTCGCCGACGGAGCAAGTCGGCTGGTCAACGTCAACGACACACAACAGGACAGAAATCTCCACAGGGGCGCCGGGAAGTCTGGTCGGCATGTGCTTCGTCATGCCATCACTGCCATCCCCGACCGGAGGTCTCCTGTGGCCGCGCCTGCTCCCCCGCCCCCTCGCCGCACCCTGCTGGGCCGTCTTTCCCTGCCCGAGCGGAACTACATCGCGGACGCCCTGCGCACCGAGACCGTCGGCGGCGTCCTTCTCCTGGTCGCAGCCGTCGCAGCACTGATCTGGGCGAACACCTTCGGCTCCGCTTATGCGGCTGTCAGCCATTTCCACTTCGGGCCCGAAGTGCTGGGGCTCAACCTCTCCGTGGCCCACTGGGCGGCCGACGGCCTGCTGGCCGTCTTCTTCTTCGTCGCAGGCGTCGAACTCAAGCGTGAACTGGTAGCCGGCGAACTCCGTGACCCCAGAGCCGCGGCCCTTCCCGTCGCCGCGGCTCTCTGCGGTATGGCCGTCCCCGCCGTCGCCTACACCCTGACAGTGGTGCTCGGCGGGGGTTCGGCAGCCGGCTGGGCCGTTCCCACTGCCACCGACATCGCGTTCGCGCTCGCCGTCCTCGCGGTCATCGGTGCGTCACTGCCGTCAGCGCTGCGCGCCTTCCTACTGACGCTCGCCGTCGTCGACGACCTCTTCGCCATTCTGATCATCGCAGTCTTCTTCACCGACACCATAGACTTCCTGGCTCTCGGCGGAGCCTTCGCGGGCCTGGTCGTCTTCTACGTGCTGCTGCGCACCGGCGTTCGAGGCTGGTACATCTATCTGCCGCTGGCGCTGGCCATCTGGGGGCTGATGTACAACAGCGGCGTCCATGCCACCATCGCCGGGGTGGCCATGGGCCTCATGCTCCGCTGCTCCCGCCGCGAAGGCGAGTCCCAGTCCCCCGGCGAACACATCGAGCATCTGGTGCGCCCCCTCTCGGCCGGCGTCGCCGTGCCGTTGTTCGCCCTCTTCTCCGCGGGTGTCACCCTCAGGGGCGATGCTCTGGCCGGCGTGTTCACCAGGCCCGAAACGCTCGGTGTGGTTCTCGGTCTGGTCGTCGGCAAGACCGTCGGCGTCTTCGGGGGGACGTGGCTGGTCACCCGCTTCACCAAAGCCGAGCTGAACAAGGACCTGGCCTGGGCGGATGTCTTCGCGGTGGCCACGCTGGCCGGAATCGGCTTCACCGTTTCGCTGCTCATCGGCGAGCTCGCGTTCGCGGGCGACGAGGACATGATCAACGAGGTCAAGGCCGCGGTCCTCCTCGGTTCCCTCATCGCCGCCGTACTCTCCGGTGTACTGCTGAAACTCCGGGTACGGAGATACAGGGCCCTGTACGAGGCGGAGGAGCTCGACGAGGACCTGTCGGGCGTTCCTGACGTCTACGAGCAGGACGACCCGGACTACCACCTGCGGATGGCCGCCATATACGAAAGGAAGGCGGCCGAGCATCGCCGCCTTGCCGAACAGGCGGGGGCAGCGAGCGGCAAGCCGGACAGTCCGGCATGATCTGACAACGGATGTACGGAAGAGGAGAGGGAGTCAGGGATGAGCGACCCCGGCAACTATGCGGGCAGCACCGACCGTAGTCTCGGGCAGCTGTTCGCCTCGGCGACCGCCGAGATGTCCGCGCTGGTGCACGACGAGATCGCCCTGGCGAAGGCCGAGGTGCGGCAGGACGTCAAGCGCGGCGTGATCGGCAGCGTGGCGTTCATGGTCACGGGCGGGCTGCTCCTGTTCGCGATCCCCATGCTGAGCTTCGCCGCGGCCTACGGGATCCACAATCTCGGACTCGGCCTCGCCTGGTCGTTCCTGATCGTGGGCGGCGCGTTCATCCTTCTGGGCATCCTCATCGCCCTGTTCGGCCTCGCCAAGTTCAAGAAGGTCAAGCCGCCGGAGAAGTCCATCGCCTCCGCCAAGCAGACCGCGGCGGTCCTTCAGGGCGTCAAGCCGCACCCGCGTCCCACCGTCTCCGCACGCGCGATCGAACGCGCGCAGGGCAGCTCCCTCGCCGACAAGGCCATCGAGGCCCGTCCGGTCCAGGACGAGGCGAACTCTGTGACACGCTCATCCGCATGACCGTCCCCGACATCAGTCCGCCCGGCCCGACGGGGCCGACCGGCCCGGCAACCGCCCCCGGTGGCCCCGTACGCCTGGACGGCCCCTGGACCCACCGCGACGTGGCGGCGAACGGTGCCCGCTTCCACATCGCGGAGCTCGGTGACGGGCCGCTGGTGCTGCTGCTGCACGGCTTCCCGCAGTTCTGGTGGACCTGGCGCCATCAGCTCACCGCGCTGGCCGACGCGGGATTCCGCGCCGTCGCGATGGACCTGCGGGGCGTGGGCGGGAGCGACCGAACGCCCCGGGGCTACGACCCCGCCAACCTGGCGCTCGACGTCACCGGGGTGATCCGGTCGCTGGGTGAGCCGGACGCGGCACTCGTCGGCCACGACCTGGGCGGTTACCTGGCCTGGACCGCCGCCGTGATGCGGCCGAAGCTGGTACGCCGCCTCGCTGTGTCGTCCATGCCCCATCCGCGTCGCTGGCGCTCCTCGATGCTCTCCGACGTTGCCCAGTCCAGGGCGGGTTCGCACATCTGGGGCTTCCAGCGGCCGTGGGTACCGGAGCGTCAGCTCGTCGCGGACGACGCGGCGTTGGTCGGCCGGCTGATCCACGACTGGGCGGGGCCCCGCACCCCGGACTTCCCCGGGGATGCCACCATGGACGTCTACCGGCGCGCGATGTGCATCCCGTCGACGGCGCACTGCTCGATCGAGCCGTACCGCTGGATGGTGCGCTCGCTGGCCCGTCCGGACGGCCTCCAGTTCAACCGGCGGATGAAGCGGCCGGTGCGCGTCCCGACACTTCACCTGCACGGCTCCCTCGATCCCGTGGTGCGTACCCGCAGCTCCGCCGGATCCGGCGCGTACGTCGAGGCACCGTATCGTTGGCGGCTTTTCGACGGTCTGGGGCACTTCCCCCAGGAGGAGGACCCGGTCGGTTTCTCGACCGAACTCATCAACTGGCTCAAGGATCCCGAGCCCGACCGGTAGCCGCTGGGAACAGGTGTCCGACGAACGGGCATTGCCTGCCGCATAAGCCAATTGGCTGACTCGCACACGATTACCGACCATGAGTCACGGGCAGACGTCGGTGTATGGGCTGGACGCGCGACTTCAGTGACGCAGCACGCAACCGCCGCTCGACCGCTCCTGCTGGTCCGAGCGCTCATGAGGGGGGCGGCTCCGGGAGCCGGGTGCACGATGTGAGCGATTTTCATGATCTCCGGCTGGGCATTCCGCGCATCCTCCACCGTCGGGCTCGCTGGGTCTCGGCACGGCTGCGCCACCCCCGGGCCTGACAGAAGCCCGGCGGGCGGAACGCGAGGACAGGCAACGACACGCATGGCACGGTTCCACGGCTCTCGGGGCCGTGGAACCGTCCGTTCACTCACACACGTCCGGCCCCGCCCGGACGAGGGCCCGGCCTACAGCGCACACCCCTGGGTGTCGACCTGCTGGACGGCGGACCTGCCGAGGTCGATGTCCTCGCGGATCTCGTCGGCCGTGAGGGCGTAGCCGGTCTCGGGGTCGTCGAGCGACTTGGCGAACACCACTCCGTACACCTTGCCGTCCGGGGTGAGGAGCGGACCTCCGGAGTTGCCCTGACGCACCGTCGCGAAGAGTGAGTACACGTCACGCTGCACGGTGCCCCGGTGGTAGATGTCCGGGCCACCCGCGTCGATACGGCCCCGGATACGGGCCGAGCGTACGTCGTAGGCGCCGTTCTCCGGGAAGCCGGCGACGATGGCGCTGTCGCCGCTCCTGGCGTCGTTCTCCGTGTCGGTGAAGCGGAGGGGATCCGCGTCGAGGTCCGGGACGTCCAGCACCGCGATGTCCCGCCGCCAGTCGTAGAGGACGACCTTCGCGTCGTACAGCCGGCCTTCGCCGCCGATCTGGATCGTCGGTTCGTCCACGCCGCCGACGACGTGCGCGTTGGTCATGACGCGGCGGTCGGAGAAGACGAAACCGGTGCCTTCGAGCACCTTGCCGCAGCCGGGCGCCATGCCGACGACCTTGACGATGGACTTCTTCGCTCGGGCGGCGACCGGGCTGCCCGCCAGTGCCGGATCGGGCGCCTGCACCTCGGTGATGGGCTCGTTGGCGAAGGGGCTGAAAACCTGGGGGAAGCCGTTCTGAGCCAGCACTGAGGAGAAGTCCTGGAACCAGGTGGACGCCTGGTCCGGCATGACGCGGGAGACTCCGAGCAGGACCGAGGAGCTGCGGACGGCCTTGCCGAGGGTCGGCAGCGAGGTGCCCGCCAGCAGCAGACCGATCAGCCAGGCGACCAGCAGCATGGCCACCACGTTGACGAGCGCGCCTCCCGTGGCGTCCAGGGCGCGCGCGGGCGACCAGGTGATGTACCTGCGGAGTTTGCTGCCCAGGTGGGTGGTGAACGCCTGGCCCACGGAGGCGCACACGATCACGATCACGACCGCGACGATGGCGGCCATGGAGGAGACCTCGGATCCGTCGGTCACCTTGTTCCAGATGACCGGAAGCAGGTAGACGGCCACCAGGCCGCCGCCCAGGAAGCCGATCACGGACAGGATGCCGACGACGAAACCCTGGCGGTAGCCGATGACCGCGAACCATACGGCGCCGACCAGCAGCAGGATGTCCAGCACGTTCACCGTCTATAGCCTCGCAGATTCGTCACCTGGCCCGTCCGGTTCGACGGGGTCCGGGCCAGGCCCGGAACAGCGCAGCACGGGGGTCAGCCTGTCATGCGCGCCAGTCGAGCGGCACCTGCTTGGCCCGGTCCCAGGGGCGTTCCCAGCCCGCGTAGTGCATGAGACGGTCGATCAAGCCGGCCGTGAAACCCCAGACGAGTGCGGATTCGACCAGGAATGCCGGGCCTTGGTGGCCGCTCGGGTGGACGGCCGTCACGCGGTTGGCCGGATCAGTGAGATCCGCCACGGGGACGGTGAAGACCCGCGCGGTCTCGGCCGGATCGACCACCCCAACCGGGCTGGGCACCCGCCACCAGCCGAGGACGGGCGTGACGACGAAGCTGCTCACCGGGATGTAGAGCCGGGGCAGTACGCCGAAGAGCTGGACGCCGCCGGGGTCCAGGCCCGTCTCCTCCTCGGCCTCCCGAAGCGCCGCCCTGAGCGGCCCGGTGGTCCCGGGGTCGCCGTCCTCCGGGTCGAGGGAACCTCCGGGGAAGGACGGCTGGCCCGCATGCGAGCGCAAGGTGCCGGAGCGCTCCATCAGCAACAGCTCCGGGCCGCGCTCGCCTTCGCCGAAGAGGATCAGGACGGCCGACTGCCGGCCCGCACCGCTCTCCGGCGGTAGGAAGCGGCTCAGCTGCTGGGCACGGACGTTCCGCGTGGCCTGTGCCACGGGGTCGAGCCAGCCCGGTAGCCCCTCGGTGGTGACGGCGACCACGCTGTCCTGCGGCACGTCCCTCTCCGCGGCGGCCGCCTGCCGTGCGGTTCTTGTGCGCTGTGCGTGCGTCATGGGCACCCCCTCAGGTCTGAACGCATGCCGTCCACCATTTCGTTCCGAGTGGCGCCGCACGGCACCCTTACGAGAACGCTCCTCACCCGGCCCCCAGGGGCGGAGCAGGCCTGCCCGGGTAGTCCGGGGGCGGGCTGAGGCGCTGGCCCGGATAGCCGCCCAGCTCGTACTTCAGGAGCTTCCTGGCCTTCTCCGGGTCCGTCTCCCCCTCGCCGTACGAAGGGCAGAGCGGGGCGATCGGGCAGGCTCCGCAGGCAGGCTTACGGGAGTGGCATACGCGACGGCCGTGGAACACGACGCGGTGGGACAGCATCGTCCATTCGCTCTTGGGGAAGATCGCGGCGACCTCGGCCTCGACCTTCTCAGGGTCCTCCTGATCGGTCCACTTCCAGCGGCGGACCAGCCGCCCGAAGTGGGTGTCCACCGTGATGCCGGGCACGCCGAACGCGTTGCCGAGGACGACGTTCGCCGTCTTACGGCCGACACCCGGCAGCGTCACCAGATCTTTGAGCCGGCCCGGAACCTCACCGCCGAAGTTGTCCCTGAGGGAGGCCGACAGGCCCATCAGTGACCGTGCCTTGGCCCGGAAGAAACCGGTCGGCCGGATGATCTCCTCCAGTTCCTCGGGCACGGCGGCCGCCATGTCCTCGGGTGTCGGATACCGGGCGAACAGGGCGGGCGTCGTCTGGTTCACCCTCAGGTCGGTGGTCTGCGCGGAGAGCACCGTGGCAACCAGGAGCTCGAAGGGATTACGGAAATCCAGCTCGGGGTGGGCGTACGGATACACCTCGGCGAGCTCGCGGTTGATCCGGCGGGCACGGCGGACCATCGCCAGATGCGACTCGGGCTTGGCCGGCTTCTTGCCCGGGGTCACTCCCGACGGGCGTTTCGCGGCGTTCTTCCGGCCTTGTACGGGCTGTTCACCCACAGCGGAATCCTCGTCCTCCGACACCCCATCAGCCCCCTTGGCCTGCGTTCTCACCGGCTTTCCGGACACCCGGCCAGCCTAGAGCCACGCACCGACATCCGCCCCGGTCACCGCGTATCCACGCCCGATCGGCCCCCTGCCGTAGGGTCCGGCACGCCCGTGCGTCAAACTGGTTTGTGATTGATCGCACTGTTTTACCGTCCGGCATCATGGGGACCACGCTTCCCTGAGCAGGCCGACAAGGAGAGAACTCGTGGACGACGTTCTGCGGCGCGCCCCGCTTTTCGCGGCGCTCGATGACGAGCAGGCCGCGGAGCTCCGCGCCTCGATGAGTGAGGTGACCCTCGCACGCGGTGACGCGTTGTTCCACGAGGGTGACCCGGGCGACCGCCTCTATGTGGTGACCGAGGGCAAGGTGAAGCTCCACCGCACGTCCCCCGACGGGCGGGAGAACATGCTGGCCGTCCTCGGCCCGGGCGAGCTGATCGGGGAGCTCTCGCTCTTCGACCCGGGTCCGCGCACCGCCACCGCGACGGCGCTCACCGAGGTCAAGCTCCTCGGTCTCGGCCACGGCGACCTCCAGCCCTGGCTGAACGCACGCCCCGAGGTGGCCACGGCACTGCTGCGCGCGGTCGCCCGCCGCCTGCGCAAGACCAACGACCAGATGTCCGACCTGGTCTTCTCCGACGTGCCGGGCCGTGTCGCCCGTGCGCTCCTCGACCTGTCCCGCCGCTTCGGTGTGCAGTCGGAGGAGGGCATCCACGTCGTGCACGACCTCACGCAGGAAGAGCTGGCCCAGCTGGTCGGCGCCTCCCGCGAGACGGTCAACAAGGCCCTCGCGGACTTCGCCGGCCGCGGCTGGCTGCGCCTGGAGGCACGGGCCGTGATCCTCCTGGACGTGGAGCGTCTGGCGAAGCGCTCCCGCTGACCCGCATCCGCAGCCGTTCCGTGAGAGGCCCCACTGTCCTCGGGTTCCCACGGTCCTTGCCACACCCGTGACCTGTGGGAGTGGCGAGGATCCCTTGAACCGAGGCCCGGCGGGGCCTCTCGCGTTCCGGACGGGGTCTGCCGCTGCCGGGGACCGCACCGGTCACTCCTGGATCAGCCCGTGTTCGGCCAGATACTCCATCTGGGCCCGGACCGACAGCTCCGCCGCCGGCCACAGCGAACGGTCGACGTCCGCGTACACCGCCGCCACCACCTCCGCGGGCGTGCGGTGTCCGCTCTCCACGGCCGTCTCGACCTGGGCCAGCCGGTGGGCCCGGTGGGCGAGATAGAACTCCACGGCGCCCTGGGCGTCCTCCAGCACCGGCCCATGGCCGGGCAGCACCGTGTGCACCCCGTCGTCGACGGTCAGTGAGCGCAGTCGGCGCAACGTGTCCAGGTAGTCACCCAGCCGTCCGTCCGGGTGCGCGACGACCGTCGTGCCCCGTCCGAGGACGGTGTCGCCCGTCAGCACGGCACCGTCGGCGGGCAGGTGGAAGGAGAGCGAGTCCCGGGTGTGCCCCGGGGTGGGGACCACTCGGAGTTCCAGACCGCCCGTGGTGATCACATCCCCCTCCGCCAGCCCCTCGTCGCCGAGGCGCAGGGCCGCGTCCAGGGCCCGCACCTTCGTACGGGACAGCTCGGCGAAGCGTGCGGCACCCTCCGCGTGGTCCGGGTGGCCGTGGGTGAGCAGCGTGAGCCCGACGCGCCGACCGGACCGCTCCGCGGTCTCGATGACGGCCCGCAGGTGACCGTCGTCGAGTGGCCCCGGGTCGATCACCACCGCGAGGTCGGAGTCCGGCTCGGCGATGATCCAGGTGTTCGTGCCGTCCAGTGTCATCGCGGAGGCGTTGGGGGCCAGGACGTTGACCGCCCGGGCCGTGGCGGGCCCCGAGAGGGCTCCGCCGCGAGGCTGCCCGGGCAGGAGCGAGGCATCGCTCATGGGGCACCCCCGTCCTCGCCGCCGGCCTTCCCCGTGGCGGAGGCGTCCCTGGCCTCCTCCGGAGGGGAGACGTCCCCGGCCGGGACGTTCTTGGTGAACTCGTCATGACCCGGCCAGCTCAGTACCAAGGTGTCGCCCTCCATGCGGGCCTCTGCGAGCACAGGAGCGAGGTCCTGGGCGTCCGCTGCCGCCAATGCCTCGGCGGCCGTCCCGTACGGCCTCAGCGCCCGCAGTGTGGCCACGGTCGGCGGCATCATCAGGAGTTCGCCCCGGTCGTAGCGGTCGGCTGCGTCCCCGGGGCGGATCCAGACCGTCCGATCGGCCTCCGTGGAGGCGTTCCGGGTGCGCTGGCCCTCCGGGAGCGCGGCGACGAAGAACCAGGTGTCGTACCTGCGCGGTTCGAACGCAGGAGTGATCCAGCGTGCCCACGCGCCCAGCAGGTCCGACCGCAGGACGAGCCCCCGGCGGTCGAGGAAGTCGGCGAAGGACAGCTCTCGGGCGACGAGGGCCTCACGGTCGGCCTCCCAGTCGGCGCCCGTGGTGTCGCTCACGACGGTGCCGGCGGTCGGTCCCGCCAGCAGGACACCCGCCTCCTCGAACGTCTCACGGACGGCGGCACAGACGACGGCCTGTGCCTCTGCGGCCGTGTCCACACCGAGCCGCTCGGCCCAGCTCTCCAGGGACGGTCCCGCCCAGCCCACGAGGTGGTCGTCGTCGCGCGGATCGACCCCACCACCCGGATAGGCGTACGCGCCCCCGGCAAAAGCCATGGAAGCGCGCCGTCGGAGCATGTGGACGGCAGGGCCCGGGCCGTTCTGCCCCGGACGGCCGTCACGCAGCAGCATCACCGTGGCCGCGCGCCGGGGGGTCACGGCCTTCAGATCGCCGCTGGCGAGGGCCCTGATCCGGGCGGGCCATTCCGGTGGGTACCACTGACCGTTGGGCATGGCCGGAGGCTATCCGGAACCGCGCCGATGTTCGAGAGGCGCAGGGCCCCCACCGGCAGGGGGCGGCCCGGTCACACCCTGCCGTAACCGGCCCCGCGCTCGGGGTCCTGCCTGACACACGTGATCCCGCCGCCGTCGGGGGACGGGGCGGGATCGGCGGGACGGCACCGGCCGGTCCCCGGCTCAGTCCTCGACGAGCTCCACCTGGACCTCGATCTCCACCGGGGCGTCCAGGGGCAGCACCGCGACTCCGACGGCGCTGCGCGCGTGCACGCCCTTGTCGCCCAGGACCGCGCCCAGCAGCTCACTCGCGCCGTTGACCACGCCCGGCTGCCCCGTGAAGTCGGCGGCCGAGGCGACGAAGCCCACGACCTTCACCACCCTGGCGATCCGGTCCAGGTCACCGGCGACCGACTTCACGGCCGCCAGAGCGTTCAGCGCGCAGGTCTTCGCGAGCTCCTTGGCCTCGTCCGGCGTCACCTCGGCGCCGACCTTGCCGGTCACGGCGAGTTTGCCGTCCACCATCGGCAGCTGGCCGGAGGTGTACACGTACACCCCGGAGCGCACCGCGGGCTGGTACGAGGCCAGCGGCGGGACGACGGCCGGGAGGGTCAGGCCGAGCTCGGCGAGCTGTGCCTCGACGGCGCCCGCCACTACGCCTTCTCCCGCTTCAGGTAGGCCACGAGCTGCTCGGGGTTCGGGCCGGGCACGACCTGGACCAGCTCCCAGCCGTCCTCGCCCCAGGTGTCCAGAATCTGCTTGGTCGCGTGCACGAGAAGAGGCACTGTCGCGTATTCCCACTTGGTCATGAGCAGACTGTAATGCCTGGCACAGACGGTCCCATGCGTAGCCTGCCTGCCGACTGGTTAGGCTCGAGGACGTGAGCAGGTTCCAGGTCGTCAGCGGCAAGGGCGGTACCGGTAAGACCACGGTCGCCGCCGCCCTCGCGCTCGCCCTCGCGGCCGAGGGCAGGCGTACCCTCCTCGTCGAGGTCGAGGGCAGGCAGGGCATCGCCCAGCTCTTCGAGTCGGAGGCCCTCCCGTACGAGGAACGCCGGATCGCCGTGGCCCCGGGAGGCGGGGAGGTCCACGCCCTGGCGATCGACGCCGAGCGGGCGCTCCTGGACTACCTCCAGATGTTCTACAAGCTGGGGAGCGCGGGCCGGGCGCTCAGGAAGCTCGGTGCGATCGACTTCGCCACCACCATCGCGCCCGGGGTCCGGGACGTCCTGCTGACCGGCAAGGCCTGTGAGGCCGTACGCCGCAAGGACAAGCAAGGCCGGTTCGTCTACGACCACGTGATCATGGACGCCCCGCCCACCGGCCGCATCACCCGTTTCCTCAACGTGAACGACGAGGTGGCGGGGCTGGCGCGGATCGGCCCGATACACAATCAGGCGCAGGCCGTGATGCGCGTCCTGAAGTCCCCCGAGACCGCGGTCCACCTGGTGACGCTCCTGGAGGAGATGCCGGTCCAGGAGACCGCGGACGGCATCACGGAGCTGCGGGCCGCCAAACTGCCCGTGGGGCGGATCGTGGTGAACATGGTGCGCCCGCACCTCCTGGACGAGGAGGCGCTGCGCTCGGCGTCGGGTGGTCGGCGTAAGGAGCTCGCGAAGGTCCTGACCCGGGCCGGCGTGACCGGTTCCGCCGGGCTCGTCCGCCCTCTGGTCGAGCAGGCGGCCGAACACGCCCAGCGCGTGGAGCTCGAGCGGGAGCAGCGCGCGGTGCTGGCCGGACTGGGGCTGCCCACGGCCGAGCTCCCTCTGATGAACGAAGGGATGACCCTGGCCGCGCTGTACGAACTGGCGTCCGAGTTCCGTAAGCAGGGTGTGGGCGACGAGACGGCCGACATCGCGGGGCAGGGCTCCGGGGAGAGTGGGCGACGGGGGTCCGGAGGCGGCGGGACGGGACCCAGAGGCACCGGGCAAGGCGGCTCCGGACAAGAGGTGGGGTCATGACGCTGGGTACGGACATCGCACCGGGACTCGACACCGACGCACTGCTGGACGACCGGGGGATCCGTATCGTCGTGTGCTGCGGTTCCGGCGGCGTCGGCAAGACCACGACGGCGGCGGCACTCGGGGTACGGGCTGCCGAGCGTGGCCGCAAGGTCGTCGTCCTCACCATCGACCCGGCCCGTCGGCTCGCCCAGTCGATGGGCATCGACCAGCTGGACAACATCCCGCGCCGGGTCGAGGACATCGACGGTGCGGGGGCGGGCGAACTGCACGCCATGATGCTCGACATGAAGCGCACCTTCGACGAGACGGTCGAGGCGCACACGGACGCCGAGCGGGCCGGCGCGATCCTGGAGAACCCCTTCTACCAGTCGCTGTCGGCAGGTTTCGCCGGCACCCAGGAATACATGGCGATGGAGAAGCTCGGGCAGCTGAGGGCGCGCGACGAGTGGGACCTGATCATCGTGGACACACCGCCGTCCCGCTCCGCCCTCGACTTCCTCGACGCGCCGAAACGTCTCGGCTCTTTCCTGGACGGAAAGTTCATCCGCCTGCTGATCGCCCCGGCGAAGATCGGCGGGCGGGCCGGCATGAAGTTCCTCAACGTCGGTATGTCGATGATGACGGGGACACTCGGCAAGCTGCTCGGGGGTCAGTTCCTCAAGGACGTACAGACCTTCGTCGCGGCGATGGACTCCATGTTCGGCGGTTTCCGCACCCGGGCCGATGCCACGTACAAGCTGCTGCAGGCGCCCGGCACGGCCTTTCTCGTGGTCGCGACGCCCGAGCGGGACGCGCTGCGCGAGGCCGCCTACTTCGTGGAGCGGCTCGCCGCCGAGGAGATGCCGCTGGCCGGTCTGGTACTCAACCGGGTGCACGGCAGCGAGGCCGCACGGCTCACCGCGGAGCGGGCGCTGGCCGCCGCAGAAAATCTTGACGCTGTCGGCATTGTGGATCATTCGGCCGGGAAGGCTGGCCTGTGCGACCCGGTGGACGCACCGGTCGTCACCTCTCCCGACACCCCCGCGTCACCGCTCTCCCCCGAGCCGCACGACCGCACGCCCCGTGCCTCCGAGCCGCAGGACCGCCCCACCCGCACCCCCGAACCGCACGGCGCGCCCGAGCCACACACCCCGTCAGCTCCACCCGTCCCGTCGACGGGGGACGGGGACGAAGCCCTGCCCTGCGACGCCGTGTCCGTGGAGCAGTTGGCCGCAGGCCTGCTGCGGCTGCATGCCGAGCGGATGCAGGTCGTGGCACGCGAACAGCGGACACGTGACCGCTTCACCGCGCTGCATCCTGAGGTCCCGGTGGCCGAGGTGGCCGCGCTGCCCGGTGACGTGCACGACATCTCGGGTCTCCGGGCCATCGGCGAACGGCTCGCGGCCGGTCCCCCACCACCCGGAGCGGCGTAGACCGCTTCCCGGCGGCCTTCCTCTGCGGAGCTGCCCCCGCGCGGCCGGCCCGCGGCGGCGTACGTCTCGAGCGCTCGCCTTTTGGAAGCGTGCGCCTCCTGCGCTCACCCCACCGCGGCGTACGTCGGGTGCAGTTCGTCGTCGTCCAGGCCCACTGCGGCGGGCAGCATGCCCGTGGACCGCTCGTATTCACTGCGCGCAGTCTCCAGCAGCCGACGCCACGACGTGACGGTGGGCCGGCGGCGCAGCAGCGCGCGGCGTTCCCGCTCCGTCATCCCACCCCACACGCCGAACTCGACGCGATGGTCCAGCGCATCGGCCAGGCACTCGGTCCGCACCGGGCATCCGGTGCACACCGCCTTGGCCCTGTTCTGCGCTGCCCCTTGTACGAACAGTTCATCCGGATCGGTAGTGCGGCAGGCTGCCTGCGCACTCCAGTCGGTTACCCAGCCCATCCCGGCGCCGTCCTCTCCCGAATCGAGGCTCCCCCACGGCGACAGCGGCATATTCACCGCTGCCAGTTGAGGACGTTACGGAAGGTGGCGACAGCACAACACCCCCTTCGGGCCCAATCTTGAATGGCCCGAACGGACTATGCGTACGCGGCAGATCACCCAGAGGAGTGAGGGGAGGACATGCGGGATCTTCCCGAGAGAATCGGGACAAGAAGCCCAAGCCGCAACGGATATTCAGGGACAAGCGGGGCGAATTCGGGAGCGCCTCGCGAGTGGCTGAATTACTCAAGGGCCGTGCACGGGGGTTGATGCGTCTTCGGACTGCTGTGACAGTTGAGAGCAGCTTAGGCCAAGGCCTGTCCGTCTGTCCGGCGAATCGGAAGTCGGCCTCCTCGCGCCGCCGTGCCCTCGGACTCCGGGAGGGACGGGGCCGGCGCGGGCCCGCCGTCCGCCTCCCGAGCCGCTCGCGGGCCGCCCGTGGCGCTCGCCTGCGGCCCGGACGCGCCCGGATGTCACGATCCGGCACTGGAACATCGCGAGAGGGACCCGCTCCACCGGAACGCCCTTCCCCACGGATTAGGCTGCCCTCATGCCAAAGAAGCGCTCAGGCGGGGGTCTCACGACGACCCAGCAGGCCGCCAAGTTCCTCGGTGTCGCCGCGCTCTCCGGAGCGGTGCTGGCCGGCATCGCGTTGCCGGCCGCCGGAGCACTGGGGCTCGCAGCCAAGGGGACGGTCGAGGGATTCGACGAGATCCCGTCCAACCTCAAGACTCCACCGTTGAGCCAGCGGACCACGATCCTGGACAACGAGGGCGGTGCGCTCGCCACCGTCTATTCGCGTGACCGCACCGTCGTCCCGCTCAAGGACATCTCCCCGTACATGCAGGACGCGATCATCGCGATCGAGGACTCGCGCTTCTACGAACACGGCGCGGTGGACCTCAAGGGCATCCTGCGCGCGATGAACCGGAACGTGCAGGCGGGCGGCGCCGCCCAGGGCGCCTCGACGCTCACCCAGCAGTACGTGAAGAACGTCTTCGTCGAGGAGGCGGGCGACGACCCGGACAAGGTCGCGGAGGCCACCCAGCAGACCCTGGGCCGCAAGGTCCGTGAGCTGAAGTACGCGATCCAGGTCGAAGAGGAGCTCGGCAAGAAGAAGATCCTGGAGAACTACCTCAACATCACGTTCTTCGGACAGCAGGCCTACGGCATCGAAGCGGCCTCGCAGCGCTACTTCTCCAAGCACGCCAAGGACCTGAATCTCCAGGAAGCCGCGATGCTGGCCGGCCTCGTCCAGTCGCCGACCCGGTACGACCCGGTCAACGACAAGGAGGAGGCGACCAAGCGCCGCAACACCGTGCTGCAGCGCATGGCGGCCGTCGGGGACATCTCGCAGGACGAGGCCGCCAAGGCCATCGCCTCCCCGATCGAGCTGAAGGTGAAGAAGCCGAGGAACGGCTGCATCACCGCTGTCAGCGGCTCCGGGTTCTTCTGCGACTACGTACGCAAGACCATCCTCACCGACCCGGCCTTCGGCAAGACCGAGGAGGAGCGTTCCAAGCTCTGGAACCTCGGCGGTCTGACGATCAGGACGACGCTCGCCCCGCGTGCGCAGGAGGCCGCCAACGAGGCCGCCACCTCGAAGGTCAACAAGGACGACAAGGTCGCCGCCTCGGTGGTCCAGGTCGAGCCCGGCTCAGGCAAGATCCTCTCGATGGGCCAGTCCCGCCCGTACGGTCTGGACCAGAAGCAGCACGAGACGGTGCTCAACCTCGCCGTCAGCAACAAGATGGGCGGCAGCACCTTCGGCTTCCAGGTCGGTTCGACCTTCAAGCCGATCACCGCGGCCGCCGCGCTGGAGAAGGGCGTCAGCCCGGCGCAGACCTTCGACACGGAGTGGAAGACCTCCGTTCCGCTCAACACCTACCGGACCTGCGCCGGCGGCCCCGCCGGTGGCGGTGACTGGTCCGTCCAGAACGAACTGGAGACCGAGAAGGGCTCGTTCGACATGACGAGCGCCCTCGGGAAGTCCATCAACACCTACTTCGCGATGCTGGAGCAGAAGGCCGGCCTGTGCGAGACCCTCACGATGGCCAAGAAGGTCGGTTACCAGAGGGGTAACGGCAAGCCGCTCACGGAGAACCCCTCCATCACCCTCGGCACCACGGAGAGCACTCCGCTCGCCATGGCCTCCGCCTACGCCGCCTTCGCCAACCGTGGCACGTACTGCACGCCGATCGCCATCGAGTCGATCAAGGACGCCAACGGCAAGAAGCTGAGGGTGCCCGCGTCCGACTGCTCACGCGCGATGAGCGAGACGACCGCGGACACGATCAACCAGATGCTCAAGGGCGTCGTCGAGGACGGCACCGGCACCCAGGCCGGCCTCACCGACCGCGACAACGCGGGTAAGACGGGTACGACCGAGAACCGCGTGGACGCCTGGTTCGTCGGCTACACGCCGAACCTGTCCACAGCGGTGTGGGTCGGCGCCGACATCGGCAAGAAGGTGCCGATGTACGACATCAACATCGGCGGCCAGTACTACGACAAGGTCTGCGGTGGCTGTCTGCCGGGCCCCATCTGGAAGATCGCGATGACCGGTGCGCTGAGCGCCTCGGAGACCCCGTCCTTCCATCCGATCACGGTGCCGCGTGCGAAGCCGAAGGAGGACAAGGAGCAGGACAAGGGGAAGGGCGGTGAGGGCGACGGGAACGGCGGCGGCAACGAGAAGCCCGGCGGGGACCCGATCGGCGGCATCACCTTCCCGCCCGGCGTCATCGGCGGGAACGGCGGGCACGGCGGCGGGCGCGGTGGCAACGGTCCCTGACCGGCCGCGGCTCCCGCAGGGTGCCTGAGGGGCTCTGCGCACTCAGCGCCTCGGAGTCCTCGGCGGCTCGGGATCCGAGTGGGCCGCGGCCTCCGGGCCCGCGTGCGAACAGACATGAAGGAGGGGCGCTCCCCGGGGGGGCGCCCCTCCTTCACGCGTCGTACGCTTCGCCGGCGCGTCAGCCCGCGAGCTGCTTCTTCACCATGGCGGCCACCCGGCCACCCTCGGCGAGTCCCGCCACCTTCGGGCCGACGATCTTCATGACGGCGCCCATGGCCCGCGGCCCCTCGGCCCCGGCGGCCTTGGCCTCCGCGACGGCCTGGCCCACGATCGCGGTGAGCTCGTCGTCGGAGAGCTGCTTGGGCAGGTAGGCGTCGAGCAGCTCGCCCTCCGCCCTCTCGCGTTCGGCCTGCTCGGTCCGGCCGCCCTGCGCGAAGGCCTCGGCCGCCTCGCGGCGCTTCTTCGCCTCGCGGGCGATCACCTTCTGCACCTCGTCGTCGGAGAGCTCGCGCGCGGACGTACCGCTGACCTCTTCCTTGGTGATCGCGGTGAGGGTGAGCCGGAGGGTGGACGAGGTGAGCTCGTCACGCGCCTTCATGGCCGTGGTGAGGTCTTCCTTGAGCTTGGACTTGAGCGTGGTCATGCGGCGATTGTGACAGGTACGGGGCACCCGCCGCCCGTCTGTTTTCGTTCCGCCGCACCTGGTCTGCGACGATGGGCCCATGCGCGCACGCTACGGAGTACCCCTGAAAGTCACGGCAGTCGGCGCGGCGGTCGGCGCCGCAGGCCTCGTGTACGCGGCCGGGTTCGAGGCCCGCTCGTTCCGCCTCCGCCGGATCGCCGTTCCCGTACTCCCGCACGGGGCACGCCCGTTGCGCGTACTCCAGGTCTCCGACATCCATATGGTGAGCGGCCAGGGCAAGAAGCGGGCCTGGCTGCAGTCGCTGGCCGGACTGCGACCGGACTTCGTCGTGAACACCGGCGACAACCTCTCCGACCCGGAGGCCGTACCCGAGCTGCTGGACGCCTTGGGGCCGCTGATGGACTTCCCGGGGGTGTACGTCTTCGGCTCAAACGACTACTACGGCCCCCAGCTCCGCAACCCGGCCCGGTACCTCCTGGAGAAGGTCCAGGGCAAGCACGGCCTGAACGGGAACGCACCGGCGGTCGGCGCCGTACACAACCCGTGGCAGCCGATGCGGGACGCCTTCGACGAGGCGGGCTGGCTGAACCTCACCAACACCCGGGGCCGACTCGAGGCGGACGGGCTGGAGATCGCGTTCACCGGCCTGGACGACCCCCACATCAAGCGGGACCGCTATGCCGAGGTCTCCGGCGGCCCCGAGACGGGCGCCGATCTCTCCATCGGCGTGGTGCACGCCCCCTACCTCCGCACCCTGGACGCCTTCACCGCGGACGGCTACCCCCTGATCCTCGCCGGCCACACCCACGGCGGCCAGCTGTGCATCCCGTTCTACGGTGCCCTCGTCACCAACTGTGATCTGGACACGGACCGGGTGAAGGGGCTCTCCAGCCACACGGTCGGCGACAAGCGCGCCTACCTCCACGTCTCGGCGGGCTGCGGCACGAACCGCTACACCCCCGTCCGCTTCGCCTGCCCCCCGGAAGCGACACTGCTGACGCTGACGCCCCGCGGCTGACGGTCACCGGCACCGGGGGCCGGAGCCCGGAAAGCGGATTTCGCCTCCGGGCGCCGGTGGGCTAAAGTAATCGATGTCGCCGGGACAATCGGTGGACATCGGGGTGTAGCGCAGCTTGGCAGCGCGCTTCGTTCGGGACGAAGAGGTCGTGGGTTCAAATCCCGCCACCCCGACAGCTGAAACACCAGGTCAGGGGCCTGATTCACTGAGTGGATCAGGCCCCTGACCTGTTTCCGGAGATTGTCCGGGAGACGATCTTGGTCGGGGCCGGCAGGGGCGTGCCTGTGTCCCTGAAGGCCGCAGGGCACCGGCCCCGATCCGCGGTCCGCTGGCCGCACGGCAGAGGTGCCTGGGCCCGCGCAAGCCCGCTGTGCGCGTGGTCGCTGCCGATCGGCACGCTCGGGCGGTTCCGTCGGAGGAGGCGCCTTCGCGGTGGCCGTCACGGCCTCAGTGGTGCGGATCGGCGCATCTTGGTCAGGGTCGTGGAGCCGGGGAACGGGTGGGTGCGGCCGGCCACCAGGAGCGGCCACCTGCCGGCGGCGGCCGGTATCAGTATGCGAACACCGTGCCGCGCAGAACTCGGATCCGATGGGGCGCTGAGAGCTGTGGACGGCGTCCCTCCCTCGTGCGCCTCCCTCGTGCGCCCCGAATCGCCCACCTGGAAGACCGGACGTCCTTTTCGGGAACAGCCGGTCAGCTCTGGACGGTTGGAGCGACCGAGGGACCGGCGCCGTACGGGCGGGGATCACGGAGACCGCACGGTCGTCCGCCCCGCCAGTAGCCGGGCCCCGGGATCGCGGTGCGCCCGCCGCGCGTTCGGACCACGACATAGTTCTGCAGGAGGACTTCTCATGACTGACCGGCCTTTGACGCTCATGGCAGTACACGCCCACCCCGACGACGAGGCCACCGGAACCGGCGGGGTCCTCGCGCGGTACGCGGCGGAAGGCATCCGCACCGTTCTCGTGACGTGTACCGACGGCGGCTGCGGTGACGGACCGGGGGGCGTCAAGCCGGGCGATCCGGGGCACGATCCGGTGGCCGTCGCCTCGATGCGCCGAAAAGAACTCGAGGCGAGCTGTGACGTCCTGCA
The DNA here is from genome assembly GCF_044334475.1 of Streptomyces sp. NPDC020780. NCBI lineage: Bacteria > Bacillati > Actinomycetota > Actinomycetes > Kitasatosporales > Streptomycetaceae > Streptomyces > Streptomyces sp. NPDC020780. Next base: position 158,525 of record NZ_JBIRTB010000013.1, read on the forward strand.
GATCAGCGACCTGGAGACGCTGGACTACGCCGACTCCGGGATGATGGGCTGGCCGAGCAACGACGCCCCTGGTTCCTTCTGGCGGACTCCCGTGGAGGAAGGTGCCGCCAGGCTCGCGGAACTGATGCGGCACTACCGGCCCGATGTGGTCGTCACCTACGACGAGAACGGCTTCTACGGTCACCCCGACCACATCCAGGCCCACCGCATCACGATGGCGGCGCTGGAGATGACCGACCTGACACCGAAGGTGTACTGGACGACGATGCCCCGCTCGATGATGCAGCGCTTCGGGGAGACCATGCGCGAGTTCCAGGAGGACATGCCGGAGCCGGACCCCGCCGAGGCCGCCGCGATGGCCGAGATCGGCCTCCCCGACGACGAGATCACCACGTGGGTGGACACCACCGCGTTCAGCGGTCAGAAGTTCGATGCGCTGGCCGCGCACGCCAGTCAGGGCGAGAACATCTTCTTCCTCAGGATGGGCAAGGAGAGGTTCGGCGAGCTGATGGGCACGGAGACCTTCGTACGGGTCAAGGACGCCACCGGCGCGGCCGTGCCCGAGAACGATCTCTTCTCCGGCCTGCGCTGATCCATCGTTGCCGGTGGCGCTGCCCGGGGCTCCCGCTGTGTGTTCAATGGGCGTAGATCCGGGGACGTCGGTGTCGTACACCGGGCGCCTGATCGAGGCGTTGCTGTCCGGAGCCTTCGGCGGAGACCGCCAGGTCCGGTGAGACCGCGCACTGCTGGGTGGTGCTGGATATGGAGAACTTCAGCTCCCGGCCCGATCCGATCCTGTGCTCCCCGCGGGCGGGAAGGTACGAGGTGCTCGGTGAGGCAGCCGCGCGGGCCTACTTGCGAGCCTCGGCCGAACGCCGCCGAGTACGTGACGACGGGGGGGCAGGGGCGGATAAGCGAGGCACCGTGACCGGTGCGGGCCCTTCGGGGCCCGTGCCGCGTCGGAACACCGGCAGCGATGTGGCGCCTTCGGGCGCCCGCACCGCTGCCCCACGGGTCGGGCAGATCAGGCGACAGCCGCCGGCGACCGCTCCGCGCCCGGGCGCATGACGTCGGCCCCCAGCCCCGAAGTCCCGAACGGCCCTCGCGAAGCGGCACATGGGGGCCGCGGGGCCTGGTTACGATATGTCTCGGCTCTGATGACTTAACCCCAGAAAGGGAACCCGCACCCATGCCGGCCGAGACATTCGAGTTCCAGGTAGAAGCGCGCCAGCTCCTGCAGATGATGATCCACTCGATCTACTCGAACAAGGACGTCTTTCTGCGCGAGCTCATTTCTAATTCTTCGGACGCGCTGGACAAGCTGCGACTGGAAACTCTCCGCGACGAAGCTCTCCAGGCCGATACCTCCGACCTACATATCGCCCTCGATGTGGACAAGGAGAAGCGGACGCTGACCGTCCGCGACAACGGCATCGGAATGTCGCACGAGGAGGTCGTCCAGCTGATCGGGACGATCGCGAACTCCGGGACGGCGAAGTTCCTGCAGGAATTGAAGGAGGCCAAGGACTCGGCGGCCTCCGAGGAACTCATCGGGCAGTTCGGTGTGGGTTTCTATTCGAGCTTCATGGTGGCAGACGAGGTCACGCTGCTCACCCGCCGCGCGGGTGAGACCACCGGCACGCGCTGGCAGTCCAGCGGTGAGGGGACGTACACCGTCGAATCCGTCGACGACGCCCCGCAGGGCACCTCGGTCACGCTGCGGCTGAAGCCGGAGGACACCGAGGACCAGCTCTTCGACTACACCTCTCCGTGGAAGCTCAGGGAGATCGTCAAGCGGTACTCCGACTTCATCACCTGGCCGATCCGCATGGAAGCCCCGGCCACGGGCGACGACGGCGCCGAGCCCGGGACCGAGACGGTCAACTCGATGAAGGCGTTGTGGGCACGGTCGAAGGACTCCGTGACCGATGAGGAGTACAGCGAGCTGTACAAGCACATCAGTCACGACTGGACCGACCCGCTCGAGACCATCCGCATGCAGGCGGAGGGCACCTTCGAATATCAGGCACTGCTCTTCCTGCCGTCGCACGCGCCGCAGGACCTGTTCATGCAGGGCCACAAGCGCGGGGTCCAGCTCTATGTGAAGCGCGTCTTCATCATGGACGACTGCGAAGCGCTCATGCCGACGTACCTGCGCTTCGTGAAGGGCGTCGTCGACGCGCAGGACCTTTCGCTGAACGTGTCCCGCGAGATTCTGCAGCAGGACCGTCAGATCGAACTGATGCGGCGCCGGCTGGTCAAGAAGGTGCTGTCGACGGTCAAGGACATGATGTCCTCGTCACCGGACAACTACCGGACGTTCTGGAAGGAATTCGGCCGGGTCCTCAAGGAAGGACTCCTGCAGGACTTCGAGAACCGTGACGCGATCCTCGAGGTCTCCTCGTTCGCCTCGACGCAGGACGAGGAGGGGCTGACCACCCTGCGCTCGTACGTGGAGCGCATGAAGGAGGGCCAGGAGCAGATCTACTACATGACCGGTGAGTCGCGTGCCGCCATGGAGAGCTCGCCCCACATGGAGGCCTTCCGGGCCAAGGGCTTCGAGGTCCTCCTGCTCACCGACCCGGTCGACGAGGTGTGGGTCCAGTCCGTACCGGAGTTCGACGGCAAGCAGCTGCAGTCGATCGCCAAGGGCGAGGTCGATCTGGACACCGACGAGGAGAAGAAGGAGGTCGAGGCCGAGCGCGAGAAGCAGCAGCAGGAGTACGCCGGCCTGCTGACCTGGATGTCCGAGCAGCTGGGCGAGCACGTGAAGGAGGTGCGCCTCTCCTCACGGCTCACCGTCTCGCCCGCCTGCATCGTCTCGGACACCCACGACGTCACTCCCGCCCTGGAGAACATGTACCGCGCCATGGGCCAGGAGGTGCCGCAGATCAAGCGCATCCTGGAGCTCAACCCCTCCCACGCGCTGATCAGCGGACTGCGCAAGGCTCATGCCGAGCGCGGCGGGGAGGAGGGCGCCGCGGGCGAACTCGCCGAGACCGCTGAACTGGTGCACGGGCTCGCCCTCCTGTCGGACGGCGGCGAGCTGAGTGATCCTTCCCGCTTCAGCAGGCTGATGGCGGACCGGCTGGAGCGCACGCTGTAGGCCGGACCCCCCACGCAAAACCGCGGTCGCCGGGACTGAGGACTCCTGGCGGCCGCGGTCGTGTGCCCGGGGACGTACAGGACGGGTGCGCCGGGGCACCCACGAGGGAGGGCCCGGCCGCGCGCCGTGCGCGGTGAGGCCACGGTGGCGGGTGCCTGGACGGCGATCCGACGGGCCCTCAGGAGGCCGGGAAGCACCGCGCGCGGTCCGGGAGTTCGTCTGTTCGAGGCCTCGTCAGAGGTTTATCTACGCGCGGAGCTGTAACGCCCGAACGGTCATTCGGGCATATCAGACGACTTCCTTCGGAGCTATTACCGACGGGTACCGCGAGCTGCTACAAACGTGCTCGCCCCACGAACTCCCCACCCGTCCCCCACACTTCGAAGGGCTGACAGCCATGTCAGTACGCTCCTTCTGGGCCTCCCTCTCCACTCTCGCGATCGGAGCCGCGGCCGTACTCGGCCTCGCGCAGCCCGCCTCCGCGGCGGGCGGCAACTACGTCGCTCTCGGTGACTCCTACTCGTCGGGTGTCGGTGCCGGCAACTACACGTCCGAGAGCGGTGACTGCAAACGCAGCACCAACGCGTACCCGTACCTCTGGGCGGCGGCCAACTCGCCGTCGTCGTTCGCGTTCGTCGCCTGCTCGGGAGCGACGACGGCCGGCGTGGCCGGCGGTCAGCTGGGCGCGCTGAACTCCTCCACGACCCTCGTCAGCGTCACGGCGGGAGGCAACGACGTCGGGTTCGCGGACGTGATGCAGACCTGCGTCCTGCAGAGCGAGGCCACTTGCGTGAGCCGCGTCAACACAGCGATCTCGCAGATCCAGAACATGCTGCCGGGCAACCTCGACTCGCTCTACAACAGCATCCACGCGCGCTCCCCGCAGGCCCGGGTGGTGGTGCTGGGGTACCCCCGCTTCTACCAGCTCTCCGGCAGTTGCATCGCGGGACTCACGGAGAACGAGCGCGGCGCGATCAACAACGCCTCCGGGGTCCTGAACGGGGTGCTCGCCAAGCGGGCGGCCGACCACGGGTTCGCCTTCTCCAGCGTGGTGGACGAGTTCACCGGGCACGAGCTCTGTTCGGGAGACGCCTGGATCCACAGCGTGACCATTCCGGTCACCAACTCGTACCACCCGAAGGCGATCGGGCAGTCGAACGGATACCTGCCGGCGTTCCGTTCCGCGGTCTGACGCGCCTGGTCGGCTCTCGTGGTCCGGCTCCTGATCCGGACCACGGGAGCCGGGCCCGATCCGGGCCCGGCGATCCGGGCGGTGCCGTCCTGACCGTGTGCTGCTGACCGTGTGCTGCTGACCGTGTGGTGCTGACCGGACGGTCAGGACCATGTCGTCCGGTGTGTCGCGGACCTGGACCGGTCAGCCGCCGGTGGGCCGCGAAGCCTTGATCGAGTACAGCATCGGGATGCGCGGCCGGTCGGCCGGAAAGCGGTAGTAGCCGTCCGCGTGCCGCTCCAGGGCCCCGTACCGGGCGAAGAGCGTGACGTCGTGTTCGTGGAGGAAGTCGATCCGCAGCCCCGCCGCCGCCAGCGCGGAGACCACCTCACCGACCGGATGCTGCCATTCCACACTGCGGTTGTTGACGGTCACCGCGTCGCGGTCCGCGTACGTACCCGGCGTCTCGTCCACCCAGGGGTCCCGGCTGAAGTAGTCGTAGGTGACCGTCGAGCCGGTCGCGTCGTCCAGGCAGTCGGTCAGCGGATGGCACTCCACGAGGTAGAGGAATCCGCCGGGCGCGACCAGCGAAGCGGCGATCTCCGCCCAACGCTGCAGGTCCGGGAGCCAGTTAAGCGCGCCGATCCCGGTGTACACGATGTCGTACGCGGAGTCCGGCACGGCGTCGACCGCGTCGTACACGTCGGCGGCCACGAAGGCCGCCCGCTCCGGCCGCAGGCCCAGGGCGCCGGCCAGTCCGCGCGCCGTCTCGACGGCGGGCTCGGAGAAGTCGAGGCCGACGACGTGCGCGGCACCCCGCCGGGCCCACGAGAGGGTGTCGAGCCCGATGTGACACTGCAGGTGCAGCAGGGTCCGGCCGGTCACCTCGCCGACCTCCACGAGCTCGAAGTCACGCAGGGAGTCCTTGCCCGCACGGAAGGCGTCCAGGTCGTAGTAGTCACCGGCCGCGTGGATGGCCACGCGCTCGTCCCAGCGCGCACGGTTGGTCTCGTACCAGTCATCAGGCGTCGGTGCGTACATACCGGAAAGTTACCCACAGGGCGGTGGTGCCCGCCAGCAGTTATCCACAGGCCGCCCGGGGCCGGAGCCGCATCGGGTTGGATGGAGGCATGAGCAACACACAGAACGACGCGTCGAAACCGCAGCGGCAGCGGGGGGCCGCGGGAGACCCGCTGCCCGGCGGGGCCGAGCCGCCGGAGTGGGAGCAGCGCTTCCGGGCTGCCCGCGTCTCCCTGCCCGACTGGGCCGAGGACGCCCCCGACCGTGCGCTCTTCGTCTCCAACGCCACCGGGACGTACGAGCTGTACGCGTGGGACCGGGCGACGGGCACGCAGCGCCAGGCCACGGACCGGCCGAACGGCACCACCGACGGGGTGCTGACCCCGGACGGCGAGGCGGTCTGGTGGTTCGCCGACACCGACGGGGACGAGTTCGGGGTGTGGATGCGCCAGCCCTTCGGGGGTGGCGCCGACGAACCGGCCGTGCCCGGACTCGAGCCCTCCTACCCGGCTGGGCTGGCGCTCGGGCGGGACGGGACCGTGGTGGTCGGCCGGTCGACGGACGAGGACGGCACGACGGTCCACGTGGTGCGTGCCGGGGCGGATCCGGTCGAGATCTACCGGCACCGGGAGTCTGCGGGGGTGGGGGACCTGTCGCACGACGGCACGCTGATCGCCCTGGAGCACACGGAGCACGGCGACGCGATGCACTCCGCACTGCGGGTGGTGCGCCCGGACGGTTCGACGGTGGCCGAGCTGGACGACACCGAGGGCGGGACGAAGGAGCTGGGGCTGTCGGTGCTGGGCTTCGCCCCGGTGGCGGGGGACAGCCGGCTGCTCGTCGGGCATCAGCGCCGGGGGCGGTGGGAGCCGATGATCTGGGACCCGGTGGCGGGGACGCAGACGGATCTCGCGGTCGATCTGCCCGGGGACGTGGGCGGCGAGTGGTATCCGGACGGCTCGGCGCTGCTCCTCCACCACAGCTTCGAGGCCCGCAGCGAGCTGTGGCGGTACGAGCCGGGTGCGCCGGCACCGGTGCGGGTGGAGACCCCCGGCGGCACGGTCTCGGGTGCCACGGCCCGCCCCGACGGCACGGTGGAGTTCCTGTGGTCGTCGGCGGCGCAGCCGCCCGCCGTGCGGTCGACGTCGGGGGCCGTCGTCCTCGACCCGCCGGGAGCGAAGGCGCCCGCCTCGGTGCCGGTGCTGGACGCGTGGGTGGAGGGGCCCGGTGGCCGGATCCATGCCCTGGTGCAGACCCCGGTCACGGGTGACGGCCCGTTCCCGACAGTGTTCGAGATACACGGTGGGCCCACCTGGCACGACAGCGACGCCTTCGCGTCCGGCCCCGCTGCCTGGGTGGACCACGGCTTCGCCGTCGTACGGGTCAATTACCGCGGCTCGACCGGTTACGGCCGCGCGTGGACGGACGCGCTCAAGCACCGGGTCGGGCTGATCGAGCTGGAGGACATCGCGGCGGTGCGGGAGTGGGCCGTCACCTCGGGCCTCGCGGACCCGGCGCGGCTGGTCCTGGCGGGTGGGTCCTGGGGTGGGTATCTGACTCTGCTCGGGCTGGGCACGCAACCGGATTCCTGGGCGCTCGGGCTGGCCGCGGTCCCGGTCGCCGACTACGTCACGGCGTACCACGACGAGATGGAGGCGCTGAAGGCCATGGACCGTACGCTGCTGGGCGGCACACCGGAGGAGGTGCCGGAGCGTTTCGCCGCCTCGTCACCGCTGACGTATGTGGACGACGTGCGTGCCCCCGTCTACATCTCGGCGGGCGTCAACGACCCGCGCTGCCCGATCCGCCAGGTGGAGAACTACGTGGACCGGCTCGTCGCGCGCGGTGCCGTCCACGAGGTGTACCGGTACGACGCGGGCCACGGCTCACTCGTCGTCGAGGAAAGGATCAAGCAGGTCCGGCTGGAGCTGGACTTCGCGCTGAGGCACCTGGGCCAGGCGGAGGCTGCCTGAAGCCCGGCGGGGGCGGGCGGGTGCCCTGCGCCGCCCAGGGGCACCGGTGTGCCGGTCGGCCGGCCGTAAGGCGTGGATAAATGGGGCACCCCGCTCCGGACGTCCGGAGCGGGGAACCGTACCGTGGAGGGGTGTACCGGTTCCTGCTGACCCCGCGATGGTGGGCAATCAACCTCTTCGTCGTGCTGGCGATCCCGTTCTGCGTGTTCATGGGCACGTGGCAGCTCGGCCGCTTCGAGGACCGCGTGCAGTCGCACGAGGAGGCCGAGAAGCGGCCCGGCCCGGGCACCCGGGCCGCCGAGCCGCTCGACGAACTGCTGCCTGTGACGACGGAGACGTCCGGCCGCCCCGCCGTGGCTACGGGGCGGTACTCCGACCAGTTCCTGGTGCCGGGGCGTGAGTTGGACAACCGCAGCGGCTTCTACGTGCTGGATCTGCTGCGTACGGACAGCGGAAAGGCGCTGCCGGTCGTGCGGGGCTGGCTGCCCGGCACTCCGGGTGGCACGGAGGTGCCCGCGGCGCCGGCCGGCAAGGTCACGGTGACCGGCGCTCTGCAGGCCTCGGAGAACACCAGCAGCGACGGCGTCGACCTACGGGGCGGGCTGCCCGAGGGCCAGCTCGGTATGATCAGCGCCGCGTCACTGGTCAATCTCGTCCCGTACGACGTGTACGACGCCTGGGTCACCCTGACGGAGCCGGAGGCAGGCGGTACGGGCGGTGAGCTGCGGCCGGTGCCCGCCACGGCGGCCCAGGGCAGCGGGCTGGACCTCAAGGCGTTCCAGAACCTCGGCTACACGGGCGAGTGGTTCGTCTTCGCCGGCTTCGTGCTCTTCATGTGGTTCCGGCTCGTGCGCCGCGAGGCGGAGGCCGCGCGGGACGTGGAACTGGGGCTCGCGGCCGACGCCGACTGACGTCCGCCGACGGCGTGACCCGGCCTCGTCGTCGAACCCGGATCCCGCGCCCGGCGCACGCGCCGCACCGGCGCACGTGGCGCAACCTGGCGCACCCGGCGGGCAATGGCCGCGCCCGGGGCACCGGACAGGTGACCGGCCACACCCGGCGCCGTGGCGAGGACAGCCCCCGCCGTGGTGGCACCCGGCCCGGCTCCCCGGCAGGGTGGCAAGCCCGGCCCCCACCGTGGTCCCGGCGGGCCGTACGGCCCCCGCTGCATCGTTGCGGATACGCCCACGTCCTGGCCTGGCGGGCCGTATCGCCGCCCCCGTCGCCATTGCCGGGCACGGGGCCACGCGGGCACGTCCGCACCCGACCGGGCGGACACGTCCTCACCCCGCCCGGGACACGGAACGGGCGAGGAGCACCCGCACCGTTGCCGGTACGAGACCAGCGGGTACACCCGCACCCGAACGGGCGCGCCCCGGACCGGCGGATACGCCCACGCCCTGGCCCGGCGGGTCGTACCGCCGCCCCCGCACCGTTGCCGGGTAGGGGACCGGGCCCGCACGAACCGGGCGGATACGCCCACGCCCTGACCCGGCGGGGGCCGCACCGCGCCCCCGCCGCCGTTGCGGGTAGGCCCTCGCCCCGTAGCGGAGCGCGGAGCGGGCCGGGGGGACGCGTGCGCACCGCAGTGGGGATGCCCGCACCGAGCGGGGCACGTGCCGGGGCGAGGTAGGCCCGCGCCGTAGCCGGGTGCCGCCCGGGTCCGGTGCCGTCTCATGCCGAATGGGGCCGCGGTTACGCGGGGGGCAGCACGCCCGTGCGGTAGATGGTGCCGGAGCAGGCGTGCGTGATCGTGGTCTCCGCCGTCGGTGCCCCCGCCTCGGGGGTGTGCGTGACCGCTACGCTGCCGTCCGCAGGTTCCTCGTCCGCGCTGCCCAACTGCGGTGCCGTGTCCGTAGAGCCCGCAGGATTGTCCACGCTGCCGTCTCCGCCGCCGATGCTTCCTCCGGTGCCTCCGCCTGCGTCTCCGACCGTGGGCGTCGGGCTCGGCGAACCGCCGGTGGTCGGGCAGGTGTCCGACGGCACCCAGGCGAACCGCACCTCGTACGCCATCGCGGGCTTCAGGAGGACCGTTCCCGGCTCCAGCGACGGGTCGGGCAGCCCGGCCGCCGGGTCCCCGGCGGTGTGCTGGACCACGGTGATCTTCTGCCGGTCGGCAGCACCCGTCGTCCTGATGCCGACCGTGCCGTTACTGCTCACCGAGCAGTCCTTGCCCGACACGTTGGCGATCCGGAAGGTGCCGTACACCGTGCCGTTCGCGTCGGCCGTCTGCGATTCGGCGGACGCCACACCGAGTTGGCCGGCCTCGCACGGCGGCGTGTCCGCCGCGTGGACGTCCGGCTGGTCCTCGGTACCCGCGGGGCCGCTGCCCCGCGTCTCGGATCCGGCGTCCTGCGACGGAGCGGCGGACATACCGGATTTGTCCTTCCCGTCCTCGTTGCCGGGGTCGGCGGGGCCGGCCGTCTTCTCACCCACGGCGTCGGCACCGGTGTTCTCGCCGTTGCCGCCCTGAGCCTGCTGTTCGTGGCCGGCGATGGCGGGGTCGGCGGTCGCCGACCCGTCCGAGGTCGCCACGTGGACGAACGCCGGGATCGCCGTGCCGAGCAGCAGCGCGGCCGCCGCGGCACCCACCACCGCCTGCCGGCGCCGGGCGCGCCGCGCCGGCACCGCGCGGTGCAGATGCTCGAGCGTGCCGTCGCTGGGCTCCAGTCCCTGGACGGCGCCGCGCAGCATGCGGCGCAGCGCGACCTCGTCGGAGTCCGCGCCGCCCTCTCCGCCGTCCACGCGCCGGGCGCCCGCCCCACCGCCCGTCCCGTCTCCGAAGAGCGCGGTGAGCGTGGAGCCGCCACCGCCCGGTGCGCAGTCGGCCGGCCCGGTCCCGAGCCGGCCCGCGGCTCCTCGCCTCCCCGCCACGCCACCGGGCACGTCGGGGGCAACTCCCCTACCGACGAAGGCTGCTGCAGCGTCGTCCGCACCGGCCGTGGCCGAGGGGACGGTCACCCCACCGGATGTGGCCGAGGGGGCGGCCTCCGCGCCGTCGGCCGCGCCGACGCCCTGCTCGTGTGCGCCGTCCTGCGCCGGATCGGTGTTCGGTGTGCTCTCCGGCCCGTGGTTCACAGTGTCGTTTCCAGTCCGGTCATCGTCATGCCTGTGTTCGGCCCCGCTCATGCCTGCGCCTCCATCACGACGCGCAGCGCCGCGATCCCCCGGGAGCCGTATGCCTTCACCGAACCGAGCGATATCCCCAGCGTCTCGGCGACCTGAGTCTCCGTCATGTCCGAGAAGTACCGCAGCACCAACACCTCGCGCTGGCGGCGCTGGAGCCCCTTCATCGCCTTGATCAGCGCGTCCCGCTCCAGTTGGTCGTACGCCCCTTCCTCGGCGCTCGCCATGTCGGGCATCGGCTTGGAGAGCAGCTTGAGACCGAGGATGCGGCGGCGCAGCGCGGACCGGGAGAGGTTGACCACGGTCTGGCGGAGGTAGGCGAGGGTCTTCTCCGGGTCGCGCACCCGGTTGCGCGCCGAGTGGACCCGGATGAACGCCTCCTGCACCACGTCCTCGCAGGACGCGGTGTCGTCCAGCAGCAGTGCCGCGAGGCCCAACAGCGAGCGGTAGTGGGCTCGGTAGGTCTCGGTGAGATGGTCGACCGTGGTTCCTGCCGCCACGGTGCCCTCAGCGCCCTCGCGCTGCGAGGGCAGCCGCGCGGCCCGCGCAGCGGGCACGGGCGCGATCACCGGCATACCACCGGCCGCGCGGGGCCTCCGGAGCGGGCGCACGGAAGCGCCTCGCAACGGGCCCGCCACTGTGATGTCGAGAACCTCTGCCACGCCAGTTGGACACGCTGCCCCCCGTCAGGGTTGTACGCGTACGGCACCTCGTTCGATGCTGTGCGACATGCCCTCATTCGTACCTGCTCTTCCCCGAATACCCCGATAACGCAACCGGCCACGCAAGAAGTGACGGCATAGACGCGCCGCACCCGACGAGCGGTTGCAGGGGGTCAGGAGATCATCGTCGGATATGACGACGACCCAGCTCAAGAGGTTCAGACCTGCCAGTTGCTCACCGGGCGCTCACAGATCCTACAAAACAGGTTCGATCACATCTGCGGAAATTCCCGGGCCACGGATTCCGCGATCTGCGCGACATTGAGAGCTGCGCCTTTTCGCAGATTATCTCCGCAGATGAACATCTCGACGGCTTTCGGGTCGTCCATCGACTGCCGTACCCGCCCCACCCAGGTCGGATCGGTGCCCACCACGTCGGACGGCGTGGGGAACTCACCGGCCGCCGGTCTGTCGAAGAGCACCACCCCGGGTGCGGTCGCCAGGACCTCGTGCGCGCGGTCCACCGCCACCTCGTTCTCGAAGCGGGCGTGCACGGACATGGAGTGCGTCGCGACGACGGGTACGTAGACGCAGGTCGCCGTGACCTTCAGGGCGGGCAGGCCCAAGACCTTCCGGCACTCCGCCCGGATCGCCAGTTCCTCGGACGACCACCCGTCCCCGGCGTCCTGGCCGGCCCAGGGCACGACGTTGAGCGCCACGGGCGCGGCGAAGGGACTCCTGTCGCCGCCGTAGCCGCCCAGCACCCGCCGTATGTCCCCGGGGCGCGTGCCCAGCTCCGTGCCGGCCACCAGCGAGAGCTGCTCGCGGAGCGCGGCGACGCCGTCACGGCCCTCGGCGCTCACCGCCTGGTAGGAGGAGACGATCAGCTCACGGAGCCCGAACTCCGCGTGCAACGCCCCTACCGCGACGATCAGCGACAGCGTGGTACTGCTCGGGGAAGCGACGATGCCGCGGGGCCTGAGCCGCGCGGCATGGGGGTTGACCTCGGGGACGACCAAGGGCACGTCCTCGTCCAGCCGGAACGCCGCCGAGTCGTCCACGACCACGGCGCCCGCCGCGGCGGCGACCGGTCCCCACTGCGCGGACACCTCGTCCGGCACCAGGAACAGGGCCACGTCCACCCCGTCGAACACGTCCTCGGCGAGCGCGAGGACCTCGGTCTCCTCGCCGCGTACGGCCAGCTTGCCGCCGGCCGCACGCGGGGAGGAGATCAGTCTGACCTCGCCCCAGACGTCCGCGTGCTGGGAGAGGATCTGGAGCATGACGCCGCCGATCGCCCCGGTCGCTCCGACGACCGCGAGCGCAGGGCGGCGCCGCGTCATCGGCCGGTGCCCCCGTAGACGACGGCCTCGTCGGAGTCGCTGTCGAGGCCGAAGGCGGTGTGCACGGCACGCACGGCCTCGTTGACGTCGTCGACACGGGTGACGACGGAGATGCGGATCTCGGACGTCGAGATCAGCTCGATGTTCACACCGACGTCGGACAGCGCCTCGAAGAAGCCCGCCGTGACACCGGGGTTGGTCTTCATGCCCGCGCCGACCAGGGAGATCTTCGCGATCTGGTCGTCGTAGCGCAGCGACTCGAAGCCGATGCCGGCGCGGTTGCGCTCCAGGGCGTCGATCGCCTTGCGCCCCTCCGACTTGGGGAGCGTGAAGGTGATGTCGGTGAGACCGGTCGAGGCGGCGGAGACGTTCTGCACCACCATGTCCATGTTGATCTCGGCGTCCGCGATCGCACGGAAGATCGCGGCGGCCTCGCCCGGCTTGTCGGGCACGCCGACGACCGTGACCTTGGCCTCGGAGACGTCGTGGGCGACTCCGGAGATGATGGCGTGCTCCACCTGCTGGTCCCCTTGCGGCTCGTTGCTGACCCAGGTGCCGCGCAGTCCGGAGAAGGACGAGCGGACGTGGATCGGGATGTTGTATCGGCGTGCGTACTCGACGCAGCGGTGCAGCAGCACCTTGGAGCCGGACGCGGCCAGCTCCAGCATGTCCTCGAAGGAGATCCAGTCGATCTTCCGGGCCTTCTTGACGACCCGGGGGTCGGCGGTGAAGACACCGTCCACGTCGGTGTAGATCTCACAGACCTCGGCGTCCAGCGCGGCCGCCAGCGCGACGGCGGTGGTGTCGGACCCGCCGCGGCCGAGGGTGGTGATGTTCTTGCCCTCCTGGCTCACGCCCTGGAAACCGGCGACGATGGCGATGTTGCCCTCGTCGATCGAGGTCCGGATGCGGCCGGGCGTGACATCGATGATGCGCGCTTTGTTGTGGACCGAGTCGGTGATGACACCGGCCTGGCTGCCCGTGAACGACTGGGCCTCGTGGCCCAGGTTCTTGATCGCCATGGCCAGCAGCGCCATGGAGATCCGCTCTCCCGCGGTCAGCAGCATGTCGAACTCACGCCCGGCAGGCATCGGGGATACCTGCTCGGCGAGATCGATCAGCTCGTCCGTCGTGTCGCCCATCGCTGACACCACGACAACCACTTGGTTGCCGTTCTTCTTGGCATCGACGATTCGCTTGGCGACGCGCTTGATGCCCTCGGCATCGGCTACGGAGGAGCCTCCGTACTTCTGCACGACAAGGCCCACGTGCGCTCCTCGCTCAATAATGGTGCGGTCGGCTCAGTCTAACGAGCAGCCCGGAATCGACCCGTCTATACCAGATGGTGAGATGTCCCGCCCACCACCTGGCCCGGCGTGTCGCACCGAACTGCTCGTAGCGTGGTGCCTGCCCGGTCCCCCGCCGGGCACGCCTCTTTGTGTCCCAGGACACAGCGCCACGGCAGTCCGAGCGGGCCGCCACAGGAGCCCCGGACCGCGGGGCCCGGGCCTCGGGCTAGAGAACCGGCCGCAGGCCCAGCGGTCCCGCGATCTCCTCGGCCATCACGCGGCCCGCCTCCTCGGCCAGGTCGCCGTCTCCGGGGTCCTGGTCCGTGTCCAGGCCGTCGAGCTCCTGGAGGGGCTGGTTGAGCCTGATGTGGGCGATCAGGGACTGGAGCGCGCGCAGGGCAGCCGACGCCGTGGAGCCCCAGTTGGAGAAGTAGGAGAACTGCCACCACCACATGGCTTCCGCCGTGCGGTCCGCCTCGTAGTGGGCCAGGCCGTGGCTCAGGTCGGTGACGAGGTCGGCCAGGTCGTCGGAGATGCGGTGCGGGACCGGGGGCTTGCGGGGCTCGTACGGGTCGAAGACCTCGGAGTAGACGTCGATCGGCTCCAGGAGCTCCGCGAAGCGCTCGCGCAGGCCGTCGGCGTCCGGTTCGGCGCCCAGGTCCGGCTCGTAGCGCTCGTCCGGGAGGATGTCCTCGTACGCGCCGAGCCTGCCGCCGGCCAGCAGGAGCTGGGAGACCTGGAGGAGCAGGACGGGGACGGCCTCCTCCGGCTCCTCGGCCTTGGACACCTCGCTGACCGCGACGATGAATGTCTTGATCTGGTCCGCGATCTGGACGGCGAAGTCGTCCGGGTCCTGCGTGACGGAGTTCAGCGTGGCGTCAGACATCGAGGAGACCTCCCGTGGGCACGGTCGCGAACGGTGGGTAGAACATAACGTCGCCGGACATAAAGCGGAGATCAGCTGCCGGGCCACGCCCTGCCGGACCGCACGCCGCCGGGGCGTGCGCCGGGGGGCCGTACGCCCCCTGCCCGCACTCCGCCGGGTCACACATCGAGCAGCCGCCTCCCCTCGAACGCGCGGCCGAGGGTGACCTCGTCCGCGTACTCCAGGTCGCCGCCCACCGGCAGTCCGCTGGCCAGCCGGGTCACCCGCAGGCCCATCGGCTTGACCATGCGGGCGAGGTAGGTGGCGGTGGCCTCGCCCTCCAGATTGGGGTCCGTCGCCAGGATCAGCTCCGTGACGGAGCCGTCGGCGAGGCGGGCCAGCAACTCCCTGATGCGCAGGTCGTCGGGGCCCACGCCCTCGATCGGGCTGATCGCCCCGCCGAGCACGTGGTAGCGCCCCCGGAACTCACGGGTCCGCTCGACGGCGACGACGTCCTTGGGCTCCTCGACCACGCAGATGACCGTCCGGTCCCGGCGCGCGTCCCGGCAGATCCCGCACTGCTCCTGCTGGGCGACGTTGCCGCAGATCTGGCAGAAGCGGACCTTGTCCTTGACCTCGAGGAGCGCGTGCGCGAGGCGGCGTACGTCGGTGGGCTCGGCCTGCAGGACGTGGAAGGCGATCCGCTGCGCGCTCTTGGGGCCGACGCCGGGCAGCCTGCCCAGTTCGTCGATGAGCTCCTGAACCACGCCTTCGTACAACGGAACGCCTTTCCTTGTCCCCGCTCGTACCGTAGCGGGTACGAGCGGGTAGCTGTAGGGGTCAGAACGGGAGGCCCGGCATGCCGCCCAGGCCCTGGGCCAGCGGGCCCAGCTTCTGCTGCTGGAGCTGCTGCGCGTTCTCGTTGGCCGCCTGCACCGCGGCGACCACGAGGTCGGCGAGCGTCTCGGTGTCCTCCGGGTCCACCGCCTTGGGGTCGATCACGAGGGACCGCAGCTCGCCGGAGCCGGTGACGGTGGCCTTCACCAGGCCACCGCCCGCCTGTCCGTCGACCTCGGTCCTGGCGAGCTCCTCCTGGGCCTCGGCGAGGTCCTGCTGCATCTTCTGGGCCTGCTGGAGCAGCTGCTGCATGTTGGGCTGGCCACCACCGGGAATCACGGTCACTCCTGGCACATCGACGACGGAATGTTTCGGTATGCCGAGCCTACGTGTTCGCCGGACGCCGCGCTCCACCCGTGGAGACCAACTCTTTCGGGTGAGATCTGGAAAGCGTCTGCCGTGCTCCTATACCTGACCAGAGGCCGTACGCACGCGGCAATCCCGCGATTCCGACCCCACCGCCCACCATTCGGCGGTAGGAAGAGGATGCGTAACCGTACGCACACGCCCACCGCAGGTAACGCAGAGTTACACGAACGGGGCCCGGGTCATATGCCGGTTCCACCCCGCCCGTGTCCGAGAACCGTGCCGAGCCGCGTCGATACGCGCCGAACGCAGAATGCAGAGGAGTGCCCCGGTGAGTCAGCCGGAGATGCAGCCCGAGGGGCCGCCCCGCAAGGAGCCCGGCGCGGGATCCGGCGCGAATACCGGAACGGAGCGGTCCGGTTCGCGCTACGGTACGGACCCGCAGGACCTGACCGGTCGCGCCTTCCCGCTCGGCGACTGGGGCGAACCGGCCGAACGGCTCGACGAGCTGTACCGCTGGGTCGAGGAGGGTGCCCTGCGCACCGCCGCCTGGTATCTGCGGGACCGGGTCCGCAAGCGGCGCACGGCCAGGCTGCTGCGGCTCGGTACGGCGACCGGCGTGGTCGCCGGGGTGGCCCTCCCGCTGCTGGACCTGACCGGGGACCTCGCAGGGTCGGCCGGCTGGGGCTATCTGGCGCTGCTGCTCGGGGCGGCGTGCATGGCCTGTGACCGGTACTTCGGACTGACCTCCGGCTGGATAAGGAACCTGGCGACGGCGCAGGCCGTGCAGCGGCGCCTGCAGGCGCTGCAGTTCGACTGGGCCTCCGAGTGCGTACGGGAGGTGCTCGGGCCGACGGAGGGCACGGCCAGCGAGGCGGCGGAGCGCTGCCTGGGCGTGCTGCGCCGGTTCTCCGAGGACGTCACCGAACTCGTCCGCATGGAGACCGCGGACTGGATGGTGGAGTTCCGTGCCGGACCCGCGCCGATGGGGATGCAGTCGCTGATCTCGGGGGCGGTCGGCGGCCGTCAGGAGCAGGGCGCCCATCCTGGCCGGCTCACCATGCCCGCGGTGGCGCGGCCGAACATGCCGCGGCAGCGGCCGCCGGAGCCGCCCCGGTGAGCGGAGCGCGGGCCGGCGGTTCCGCCCGGCGGCGAGCCGGGCGGAACCGCCGGCCACCGGCTGCCCGTCCCAGGCCGGCCCGTGACCCCCTCGGTGCGTGACCGCTCGGCCCGGCACCGCCCGCCGGTCAGCTGAAGACGATCATCGAGCCCTGGGCGAGGCTGCGGGTGGCGGCCGCGTGCAGACCCAGCCAGACGTGCCGCTCACGGGCGAACGGGCTGTCGTCGTACGGCACCGTCGCGGACCGCTCCTCCAGCTCGGTCGGACCCGCGGGCGGGTGCGGGGCGGCCGGCGGGTTGGCCGGGTCGATGCCGATGGACGGCCCGACGAACTCCAGCTCCCGCAGCAGGCCGTGCGAGGAGCCCAGCGGTCCGCCGCCCTCCAGCAACCGGTCGGTGGAGAGCGGGACGGGGAAGTCGAGCGGGACGTACGCGCCGGCGTGGTCGTAGTGCCAGACCAGGTGCGACTGCTGGGCGCTCTGCTCGAACATCTCCAGCAGCTGCTCGTAGTCCCCGCCCAGCTCGTCGACGGGCGTGACGGCGAGCCCGCTCAGCTGGAGCAGGTAGGCACGGCGCAGGAAGTGCAGGGCGTCGTAGTCGAATCCGGCGACCGGGGCTACGTCCCCGGTCAGGCCGGGCATGTACGCGTAGACGGGGACGGGGGGCAGCCCCGCGTCGCCCAGCGCCTTGTCGTAGACGGCGATCTCTTCGGCGAACGGATTGTCGGGGCTGTGGCACAGCACATCGACGAGGGGGACCAGCCACAGGTCACAGGCCACGAAGTCTCGCTCTCCAACGGGTTCACGCGGTGGTCGGGACAGCGTAATGCGACCGGGACCCCGCGCACAGGGCGCGGTCGGGAGCGGTCGGGGCCCTGACCGGCCGCCGGAGGACTCAGCCGCCGTGGCCGGGGTGCGGGGGGTTGCCGGCGGCCAGCCGGTCCGCCCAGTCGAAGCCGTGCGCGGAGTAGGCGTCGAGCACCGCGCGCACCGCGTCGCCGTCGGCCGCCGTGATCGCCTCGACCAGCTCCTGGTGGCCGCTCCACAGCCAGTCCCGCACGTCGGCGTCCCCGCGCAGGTACGGGACGGAGAACACCCATGCCTGCACCCGGAGACGGTGCAGGAAGTCGGTGAGGTACACGTTTCCGACGACCGCGCCGAGCTCCCGCCAGAAGCGCAGGTCGTAGCCGATGAGGATGTCGAGGTCGCCGCCGCGCGCCGCTCGTGCGGCCTCCTCGGCCCGGCGGCGCACGGAGACCAGGGCGGCGCGGTGGGCACCCAGCAGCTCGGCCGCACGACCCGTACCGTCGAAGATCCGCCGGAAGACCCCGTCGATGACCAGGGCGCGGGCCTCCACCATCGA
Source organism: Streptomyces sp. NPDC020780 (assembly GCF_044334475.1). Taxonomy (NCBI): domain Bacteria; kingdom Bacillati; phylum Actinomycetota; class Actinomycetes; order Kitasatosporales; family Streptomycetaceae; genus Streptomyces; species Streptomyces sp. NPDC020780. Next base: position 176,764 of record NZ_JBIRTB010000013.1, read on the forward strand.
CCGGTAGTCGGCGACGGTGAACTCGCGCACCCGGAAGCCGCGGTGCTGGTCCGATTCGAGCAGCCCCTGTGCGGAGAGGTCGAAGAGCGCCTCGCGTACGGGCGTCGCGGACACCCCGTACTGCTCGGCGATCTGCTTCACGGTGAACTCCACCCGCGGCCGGAGCCGCCCCGCGAGCACCTCGTCGCGCAGTGCGCCGGCGATCTGCTGTCGCAGCGTGTTGCGGGTCACGCCTCCGCTCGCGCCCATGACGCCCCCTCCCGTTCTCGGCTTGGGTCACCTTAAGCCAGGGGGGTGTGCCCGGTTCCGGGCACGGGTGGGGGCGTCGGGCCGGGCGCCGGCGGCTGCTACACGGTGTGCTCGTCGGCGGCCGAGAGTGCCACGTCCAGGGCGGCCAGGCCCTCCTTGGCCTCCGCCTCGGTGATGTTGCAGGCGGGGACGACGTGGGTGCGGTTCATGTTCACGAAGGGCCACAGGCCGTTCTTCTTGCAGGCGGCCGCGAAGGCGGCCATCGGGGCGTTGGCCTCGCCGGTCGCGTTGTAGGGGACCAGCGGTTCGCGGGTCTCCCGGTCGCGGACCAGTTCCAGCGCCCAGAAGGCGCCGAGGCCCCGGACCTCGCCGACGGACGGGTGGCGCGCGGCGAGCTCCCGCAGCCCGGGACCGAGGACGTGCTCACCGAGGTGGGCAGCGCTCTGGACGATCTTCTCGTCCTCCATCACCCCGATCGTGGCGACGGCGGCGGCGCAGGCCAGCGGGTGCCCGGAGTAGGTGAGCCCGCCGGGGTACGGGCGGGACTCGAAGGTCGCGGCGATCTCGGCGTTGATGGCGACGCCCCCGAGCGGTACGTAGCCGGAGTTGACGCCCTTCGCGAAGGTCATGAGGTCCGGTACGACGCCGTGGTGGTCGGCGGCGAACCACTTCCCGGTACGCCCGAAACCGGCCATCACCTCGTCGAGGACGAAGACGATCCCGTACCGGTCGCAGATCTCGCGCACGCCCGCCAGGTAGCCGGGCGGCGGGTTCATGATGCCGGCCGTGCCGGGCACGGTCTCCAGGACGACGGCGGCGACGGTCGACGGCCCCTCGAAGGCGAGGGTGTCCTCCAGGTGCTGGAGTGCGCGGGCGCACTCCTCGGCCTCGGTGCTCGCGTGGAACGGCGAGCGGTAGAGGAACGGCGTCCAGAAGCGGACGACGCCCGCCGATCCGTTGTCGTTCGCCCAGCGGCGCGGGTCGCCGGTGAGGTTGATCGCGGTGGAGGTGGCGCCGTGGTACGAGCGGTAGGCGGAGAGCACCTTCGTACGTCCGGTGTGCAGCCGGGCCATGCGGACGGCGTTCTCGACGGCCTCGGCACCGCCGTTGGTGAAGAAGATCTTGTCCAGGTCGCCCGGGGTGCGCTCGGCGATGAGGCGTGCGGCCTCGGAGCGCGCCTCGACGGCGAACGCGGGGGCGAAGGTGATGAGCCTGCCCGCCTGTTCCTGGACCGCGGCGACGACGGTGGGGTGCTGGTAGCCGATGTTGGTGAAGACGAGACCGCTGGTGAAGTCGAGGTAGCGGTTGCCGTCGTAGTCCCAGAAGTGGGCCCCCTCGGCGCCGGCCACGGCGAGCGGGTCGATCAGGCCCTGGGCGGACCAGGAGTGGAACACGTGCGCGCGGTCGGCGGCCTTCACGGCCGCACCGGCGGCGGGGTCGACGTACGGGGCATGAGGGGTCATGCGGCGAGCGTAGGCGGTGATGCGGCGGCGCTCCATGGCCACTGTGTATGTCCTGGGGCGCTGGGCTCGGCAGGGTGTCGGGCCCGCGCCCGCCTCCCGGGCCCCGGGCCTCGGCCGGCCGGTCACCCGCCCCTCCGGGGGAGGGGCGGCGGCGGCCCGGTCGTGCGGGGGCGGCTCCACGGCCGGACGCGGGGCCGAGCGGTGAGCGGTGAGCCGTAAGCGGTGAGCGGTGAGCCGTAAGCGGTGAGCGGTGAGCGGTGAGCGGACACCGCACGGTTACGAAAGGGCTCTGTGCCGCGAGGGAGCTGTGACACCGGGTACGCCCGGTGGGAGGACGCCGGTATGTGGGCTACCGGCGAGGCCGCCGGCGGTGCGGGGGCGAGAGCCCCGGGCACCGGGGCATCCCCTCGGCCACCCGGACGGAAGGCCGGGGGCCCGTGAGGGGCCGGTGCCGGTGAGCGGCAGGGCCGCCGAACCGGCCGCGGCGGACCTGCGGGACCCGGGGGCCGTGCGCGGAGGCCGTCTCCGGCCCACGGCCCGGCAGCGGAGCGCCGGGGAGGCGGCGCGTCGCCCGCTGCGGACGGGCGGTCAGATCAGGCCGACCTGCATGGCGCGGGCCCCGGCCTGGAAGCGGCTACGCGCGTCAAGTGCCTCCATGGCGGAGGCCACGTCGTTGCGTACGGTGCGGACGCTGCACCCCAGCCGCCGGGCGATCGCATCATCCGTGAGGCCCTCGGACAGGAGACGCAGGACGATCTCCGAGCGGGGGCGGCGGGTCGGGGCGACGGGCTGCCGCCCCGTCTGCCGTACGGTCGCCCCGCGGTCCCAGAACCGCTCGGCGAGGGCGCTCAGCCGCTCCAGTTCCGCCGCGGACCGTACGACGCGGATCGCCCCGTTCTCGTCGACGACCACGGCGACCGCGTTGTCGATGATCACCGCGCGCGGCGGAAGGGTGCCCACCGAGCGCAGCGCGGCGCCCTCCTGCGTCAGCCACTGGGCGTGGGCCATGGCGCCCGGCGCCTTGATGACCGAAGAGGCCCACACCGCCCGGAGCTTCGCGCCACGCCGCAGCGCCATGTCCACGACGGGGCGCGAGAACTCGAAGCCGCCCTGACGGTAGTGGGGGACGAGGAAGACGACCTCGCGCTCGACCTTGGCGACCAGCCGCTCGATCATGACGGACGCGTCGTGGCGGTTCTCGCCACCCTCGCCGGTGTCCCCGAAACGTTCCGCCTGCTCGTGCAGGGCGATGAACCGGCCGATCCGTACCGGGCAGGGCTGCGGCGAGCGGCCCTCACGCATCCGGGAGGCCAGCAGCGTCGGCAGGGCTATGCACGGCTCCACCGCCCGGTACGCCGTCCCGTCCTCTCCGGAGGCACTCGCGAGGCCGTCGGCGCGCAGCGCGTCGAGCACCCTCGTCACCTGGTCCGCCGGCCACGCGAGCGTGTGCGCCAACTCCCGGGTCCGCCACGCCGCACGCTGGAGCAGCGTGCGGTAGACAAGCTCCGACCGCACATCCAAACCGATCCCCGTATCAGCCACGTCAACCTCTCGGCAGTTGCTTCTTCCGGGCAGAACCGCGCCCCCTTGACGTGGTCAACTTAGGCCGCCTCCAGCACAGTCCGTATGTTCGAGAACCGATTTCGACAGCTTGGTGCCACGGCCACGCGGGTTCCCCTCTCCCACGGCCGGGTACACGGCACAACCGGTCATGCATCATGCGGCGTCGGCGCCGTCGCATCCCGAAGCGAAGAGCCCGGTTCCGGCCAAGGGGAGAGAAACGCCTTGCAGGCGCCGGGGCCGGTGGCCCACGGGGCGCGGGCCGGGTGCGGGCCTCCCTCCGCGCCCCTCGCCGGCACCCGGTCCGGCGGCCAGGACGGCCGACGCGGGGCGCACGGGCGGGCAGGTGTCCGTCCGGTTCCCGGCGTGACGGCATCTGCACGTTCTTGCCAGGGACCTCACCTCGTCCACTTCTGCGGTTTCCTGTACCGGGGCCGGGTGGAGAGGTTTCTCCGCAGCCCCGGACAATGGCCGCCGGCGCCGGGAGAGCGGCACAGCCCACCAGCCGGCCGGCCCGGCCCGGCGGCTGAACGGCCCGCACCCGCACCCCACATGGACTCCGGTCCGGGAAAGGCTCCCCCCATGCAGCACACAGCGTTCCTGATCCTGATACCCGTCCTCTTCGTGTTCACCCTGGCCGGCCTCTCCATGGGCGCCCGGCGCCTGCTCGGCATCAGGATCGGCAAAATACGTGCCGCGCTCGCCGGCACCGTGGGTGTGCTGGCCACGATGCAGATCATCTCGGCCATGGGGCCGAGCAGCCACCGGCCGGCGATGACCTCCGTGCAGGTGGGCTGCGGCATCCTGGTGACGATGATCTTCCTGGCGGCCTCGGAGGTCATGCTGCCCAGCAGCACGCTGTCCGACCTGGTGCGGCTGCCCGGGGTGCTGCGCCGCCGCGTGGTGCGGACGCGCCGTTACGCGGAACTCAGCGCCATAGCCATGCGCAACGGCCTCTCCCCCTCGCTGCGCGGCCTCTCCCGAGCCGGCTCGGCGAAGGGGACGGCCGCCGGACGCCGGCACTCCGCGCAGCAACTGCGGCGGGCGCTGGAGGAGGCGGGCGCGACGTTCGTCAAGCTCGGGCAGATGCTCTCCACCCGCTACGACCTGCTCCCCGCCGAGTACGTCGAAGAGTTCTCCCGCCTCCACCACCAGGCCGCGGCGGAACCCTGGGTCCGGGTACGGGAACTGCTCACCGAGGAGCTGGGCCGCGAACCGGATCTCGTGTTCAGCGAGTTCGACCCGAAGCCCCTGGCTGCCGGATCGATGGCCCAGGTGCACCGGGCCCGGCTGATGGACGGTCAGGAGGTCGCGGTGAAGATCCAGCGTCCCGGCGCCGGGCAGGTCGTGGAGCGCGATCTGGACATCCTCTTCCGGCTCAGCCGCAAGCTGGAGGAGCACACGAGCTGGGCGAGGAGCATGGGCCTCGGTGAGCTGATGAACGGTTTCGCCGTCTCGCTCCACGAGGAGCTTGACTTCCGGACCGAGGCCCGCAACATGGCCGCGATCACCGCCGCGGCCGAGGCGTCGGGATCCGTCTGCGCGATCCGCACACCGCGCGTGTACGAGGCACACAGCAGCAGGCGGGTGCTGACCCTGGAGCGGCTGCACGGCGTTCCCCTCAGTTCCGCCAGGGAGACGATCGCCGAACGCGGGCTGGACGGTACGAAGCTCGCCGAGCAGCTGCTCGACTGCATCCTCGAACAGATCATCCTCGGCGGGGTGTTCCACGCCGACCCGCACCCCGGCAACGTGCTCCTGCTGAGCAGCGGCGAGCTCGGGCTGCTCGACTTCGGTTCGGTGGGCCGGCTCGACCGGAGGATGCGCTCCGCGCTGCAGGACCTGCTGCTCGCCCTGCACCGCAACGATCCCGCGGCGCTCAGCGACGCGCTCCTGGAGGTCGTCGACCGTCCGGAGCAGCTCGACGAGAGGCAACTGGAGCGGGCGCTGGGGCGGTTCATGGCGCGGTACCTGAGCCCCGGGAGCACCCCGCACCGCGACATGTTCTCCGAGCTGTTCCTGCTCGTCGCCCAGCACGGTCTGACCGTCCCGCCGGAGGTGGCCGCCACCTTCCGTGCCCTGGCCACCGTGGAGGGCACCGTCGAACGGCTCGTGGCGGACTTCGACATCGTCGCGCAGGCGCGTACGTTCGCCGCCGCGCGGGTGCGCGAGCAACTGAGCTACGAGCGGGTCAAGGAATCACTGATCGAGGAGGCGCTCTCGCTCACCTCGGTGCTGCGCCGGCTGCCGCGGCGGGTGGACAGGATCAGCAGCGCGGTGGAGGGCGGCCGGCTGGGGGTCCGCATACGGCTGCTGGCGGACGAGCGGGACCGGCGCTTCGTGCGCGGTCTGGTCCACGACGTGCTGCTGACGTTCCTCGGCGGGGTCATCGCCCTGGTCGGCGCGGTACTTCTGAGCATCGACGGCAAGCCGACGGTCATCGGGTCCGTCTCGCTGAGCCAGCTGATCGGTTACAACCTGCTGGTGGTCAGCTTCATCCTGGTGCTGCGGGTGGTCTTCTCCATCTCCCGGGGCCGGCACTGAGCACGCGCGACGGCCGGGAGGCGCGGTGTGCGCCTCCCGGCCGCGGGCGGTCGGTACCGGTCAGGGGGTGACGCGTCCGTGGGTCACAGCACCTTGAAGGAGCGGTTCGCGATCGGCGCGCACACGGCCACCAGGACGCAGGAGACGCCCACGGTGGTGAGCAGCTCCGTGAGCGAGGCCTGCCCGGCGACCATGCTCCGCATCGCGTCGTTGGCGTACGAGATGGGGTTCGCCTCGGCGACGACCCGCAGCCAGACCGGCATCGACTCCGGGGAGACGAACGCGTTGGAGGCGAAGAGCAGCGGGAAGGTGCAGAGCGTGGTGATCATGCGCAGGACGTCACCGTTGCGCAGCACGGCGGCCAGCGCGATGAAGATCCAGCTCATGGACCAGCCGACGAACAGGCTCAGGAGGATCGAGCCGACGACACCGAGAATCCCGCCGGGCGGGTTGAAGCCGAAGATCAGGGCGGCCAGGACGGCCACGGCGATCAGCTGGTAGAGGGACCGCGCGGCGTCCGCGAGGCTCCGGGCGAGCAGCACGCTGAACCGGGAGATCGGCATCGTGTGGAAACGGGTGATCACGTCGTTGCGCAGATCGTTGATGAGCCCGTTCCCGGCCTGGGCACCGGCTGCGACCGAGGTGATGATCATGATCGCGGGGGCCAGCCCGGCGATGTACGACAGGTCGCTCCCCTGGGGGGCGACGGTGTCGCCGAGGGCGCGCAGCACGCCGCCGAACATCAGCAGCATGACCAGCGGCTCGATGAACGTCACGATGAGCACGCCGGGCTGCAGGTAGGGCCGCACGGAACGGCCCGTCAGGGCGAGGGTCTGGGTCAGCAGGTTGCTGCCGCCCCACTCCTCGGACACGCTCAGGGTCGGCCGGGTGGTCGGGCGGGGTGTGGCTTCGGCGTCGATGACCGTCATCGGGACGCTCCTTCTTCGGTGAGGGGGATCGGGACGGTCACGCGGGCACCGGTGTCCTGCCGGGCTCATGGGTGAGCTTCAGGTAGACGTCGTCCAGGGTCGGTTCGGAGAAAGCGAGTTCGGCGATCTCGGTGTGCGCGTCACTGAGGATGCGTACGACGACCGCGAGGTCCGCGGCTGCCGCCACCGGGGCGCTGAGCGCCGTCCCCGACTCCTGCGGTGTCGCCCGGATGCCGGCCGCCTCCAGGGCGCGCACCGCGGCCTCCATGTCGGACCGCGTCGCCAGCGTCACGGTCACCAGGCGCTGGCCGACCTCGGCCTTGAGCTCGGCCGGGTTGCCGCCGGCGACCACGCTTCCCGCGGAGAGCACGGTGATCTGCTCGCAGAGGCGGTCGGCCTCCTCGAGGTACTGGGTGGTGAGGAGCACGGCGGTGCCGTCCTTGGCGAGCCGCTCGATGGTCTCCCACACGCCGATCCGGGCGTTGGGGTCGAGTCCGGTCGTCGGTTCGTCGAGGAAGATGACCCGGGGTCCGCCGACGAGGCTGGCGGCGATGTCCAGGCGCCTGCGCATGCCTCCCGAGTACTGGAGCACCGGACGCGTCGCCGCGTCGGTCAACTCGAACAGCTCCAGGAGTTCGTTCGCGCGGGCAAGGGCCTGCCGTCGGCTCGCGCCCAGCAGGCGGGCGACCAGCGCGAGGTTCTCCCGCCCGTTGAGCTGCTCGTCCACCGAGGCGAACTGCCCGGTGAGGCCGATGCAGCGGCGGACTTCCTCCGCTTCTGCGGTCACGTCGTAGCCGCAGACCCGTGCGGTGCCGCCGGTCGGCTCCAGCAGGGTCGAGAGGATGTGCACGAGGGTGGTCTTGCCGGCGCCGTTGTGGCCGAGCAGACCGTGGATCGACCCCTCGGGAACCGAGAGGCTGACTCCGTTCAGCGCCTTCACGTCACCGAAGGACTTGACTACGTCGACTGCCTGAATCATGGGTTTGGCCACGTGCTCGGCCTCCGTTGCTGTTTCCGGTGGCCCGATGGCTGGCCCCGGTTCGGATGTGTGCTCGGAAAAGCCACCGCCGCCGGGTGGCGATCGTAAAACCGTGGGGCGGCCGGAACCGGGGCGCTGCAGGTTGCGGAAACCCGGATCTCTCCGGCGCCCCGGTGGGTCAGCCGGCCGGGGCCTCGCTGATCCGGGCCGTGCGCGGGCGGGCCATGCGCACGTAGTCGTCGGTGGGCAGTGCCATCGACAGGTCGAGCCGGGCGGCGTTGAAATACAGCACGTCGTGGCGGAGCAGGTCCTCGTCGACGATCAGCTCGAGTTCGGGGTGGAAGGAGAAGGGGATGATGGAGCCGCTGACCGAGCCGGCCAGCCGCTCCGCGGTGTCGCGGGCCGCGAAGCCGGCCTTGCGTCCGCCGGCGAGCTCCGCGATCCGGCCGAGGTCGACGCGCCGGTCGCCCGGCACGACGGCCAGTACGTACCGGCAGGTCCGCTTGGTCGGACGGGCCGCCACGACCAGGGACTTGGCGCTCTGTGCCAGCGCGTGCCCGCGCAGCGCGCTGGCGGCCTCGGTACGGCCCTCCGGCGCGTGCGCGATCATCCGGTAGGCGGCGCCGTGCAGGTCCGCCAGCTCCCGCAGCCGCACGTAGGCGGTCCGGCCGTCCGGCACGGCGCCGTCCAGGTCGTCCGGTACCGCGCCGCGCGGTTCGTCCGGTGCGGCGTGGTACCGGACGGCGGGCGCGGCCGCGCCCGCACGGCCGGGAGGGTGTCCGGTCGCCGTCACGTCACACCCGGCCGGGACTCATATGGTGATGCCGCCGTCGATCTGGAGGACCGACCCGGTGATGTAGCCGGCGCGGTCGCCCGCGAGGAAGGCGACGAGGTCGGCGACCTCCTCGGCCCGGCCGAAGCGGCGCAGCGGGATCTGCTTGGCCGCGTCCTTCTTCACCTTGTCGGTGAGTTCGGCGGTCATGTCGGTCTCGATGAAACCGGGCGCCACCGCGTTGGCACGGATGCCGTAGCGGCCGACCTCCTTGGCGAGCGCCTTGGTGAAGCCGATGATGCCCGCCTTGGACGCGGAGTAGTTCGACTGCGTCGCGTTGCCGTAGACGCCGGCGACGGAGGACACGTTGATGATCGTGCCGGACTTCCGCTTCATCATCTCGAAGATCACCGCGCGGTTCACGTGGTAGACGCCGTCGAGATTGGTGTCCAGGACGCTGTGCCAGTCCTCGTCGGACATCAGCAGCAGCGGGTTGTCGCGGGTGATGCCGGCGGAGCAGACCACCACCTCCACGGCGCCGAGTTCGGCCTCCGTCCTGGCCACCCATTCCTTGACGGACGCGGCGTCGGTGACGTCGACCCGTACCGCCAGGGTGCGCACGCCGAGCTCGCCCGCCTCCTTCTCCAGGGCCAGGGCGGCCTGCTCGTTGGACTGGTAGCAGAAACTGACGTCGTGGCCCTCGGCGGCGAGCCGCAGGACGACGGCCCGGCCGATGCCGCGCGATCCCCCGCTCACCAGGGCTACGCGGGCTCCGTTGTCGTCTGTCATGACGTGTCTCCTGGCCGGCTGCCGGTCAGCGGGGCGCTGTTCCGGGCGGCGTGTTCGGGGTCGAGTTGTTCTTGCGGGCGGAAGGCCACGGTGACGGAGCCGATGGTCAGCACCGGCTCGCCGCCGCATCTGCTGACGCCTTCGAGGACCAGCGTGTCGTTCACCGCGCGCTGCAGCCGGACGTGGTGCTCGAGCACGTCGCCGGGGAACACCCGCCGGTGGAACTCCACGTCCCGCAGCGAGCCGAACAGCATGGTCCGGCCCTCGGCGGGGCCTTCGCCCGACCGCGTGGCCAGCAGGCCCGCGGTCTGGGTCCAGGACTCGAGCAGCAGGAAGTCCGGGTAGGCGAAGTCCGCCTCCGCGGGCGCGGCCCCGAGCCGCGCGTACCACGGTTCGTTGAGCGTGACCGCCTTGACGGACCGGATCTCGTCGGCATCGGCCGTGAGGATCCGGTCGACCAGGAGCATCGGGTAGCGGTGGGGCAGCGCGGCGCGTACGGCCGCGGGGCCGGTCACGCCGCCGCCTCGCGCCGGTAGTGGAGGCGGGCCGAGGCGGCGGGGCCCCGGCCGGTCGCCACCTTGGCGCTGCAGCGCCAGCCGGCGTCGCGCGCCTCCCAGACGAGCTCGATGTCCAGTACGTCGCCCGGGTGGACCGCGGCCAGGAAGCGGCCGGACTCGACCGCGGCGAGCCGGAGTCCGGCCGCGTCGGGCGGTACGGAGGCCTCCGCGGCGGTGCGCACGCACTCCAGCACGCACACGCCGGGGAGGATCGGGAAGTCCGGGTAGTGTCCGGCGAAGACGGGTTCGTCCGCGCCGATCGCCACCGAGTACCGGGCCGACCACTTCCCCGTGCCGGGGTCGTGGGCCGGCTCCCGCACCGCCTCCGGGCGGGCCAGGACCGCGGTGGTCACGGACGCTCCGTCAGCTTGCGCAGCACCTCGTCGTAGGCGCTGTTCAGCGTCCGCACCGTGCGCATCTCCTGCTCGGTGAACTTGATGCCGTACGTGCGTTCGAGTACGACGACGACCTCCAGGGCCATCAGCGAATCGACCCCGAGCGACTCCACGAAGTCCGTGTCGTCCCCGACGTCGGACACGTCGGCGTCGATGGTCTCGGCCAGCAACGTCCGCAGCTCTTCGCGATCGAGCCGGGCCACCGCGTCGATTGTCATGCTCTTCCTTCCGGTTGCGCGCAGGTTGTCCGGTCAGTCGGCGAGGAGGCGGAGCACGGCGCAGGCGACGATGCCGTCGTCGTCCACCGAGGAGACGACCGCAAGGCTGCCCGCAGGCCTCTCCCCCCGGCCGGCGGTGCTCAGCAGGGAGCCGATCTGGAACGCGGCGGAGGCTCCGGAGGTGTCTCCGACACCGTCCAGGGACGGGGCCCGGTCCAGGGCGTCCGCACCGAAGCGGGCGGTGAGCGCACGGCGCTCCTCGTCCCCGGCGTGGCCGGCGAGTCCGGAGGCCGAGACCGCCCACACGTCCTTCGCGTCGACACCCGCCCGCGTCAGCACTCCGTCGAGGCAGGCGTCCAGCACCGGGCGCAGCCCCGTGTCGAAGTACACCCGCGACTCCACGGCCAGTACCTCGGCCAGCGCGTCGCCCTGCCCGACGTCCGACGCGGATTCGAGCATGAACATGGCGCATCCCTCGCCGAGCAGCGCACCGGCGGCGTCCTCGTTCCGCCGGTGGTGGTCCAGCCACGCCCGCGCGTTCGAGAACTCCTCGGCCGCGCCGCACAGCACGGTCTCGGCGCGGCCCGTCCGCAGGAGACCGGCCGCATAGCTCAGCGCGGAGAGTCCGGCGACCCGGCCCCCGGCGATCGTGGTGTTCGGGCCCTTGAGCCGGTGCCAGATGGCGCACTGGCCGGCGGCGCAGTTCATCACCGCGTTCGGCATGAGCGAGGGGTCGACGTAGAAGGGCCGGTCTCCGACCAGGGAGGCGCGGGTGAAGTCCATCATGCTCTGGGCGCTGCCGGTGGTCGTGCCGAGCACCAGGGCGGTCTCCTCGTCGCCGCCCTTGCGCTTGCCCTCGCAGTCCCGCAGCAGGTCCCGGACCGCGGTGACGGCCAGCCCGGTCACCCGGTCCATGGACCGGGTGCCCTTCTTGCCGAGGACCTCGCGGAGTTCGAAACCGGGGACCAGGCAGGCCCGGTCGTCCGGTGCCGCCCACACGTCGGCGTCCAGTGCGGACGTGGCGCTCTTCCGGGCCAGCACGCCGGCCGCGAAGTCGTCCTTGCCGATGCCGTACGGCGACACCGCGGACCATGCGGTGATCACCGGCCTGTTGAGGGTCGCGGTCGCCCTCGCCGAATAGGTCATGGTCATTCCGTCCTGCTCAGTGTCCATGGGGCCGATATCTCGTTCAGGCCGCGCCCGGCTCGAGAGCCGCCGGGGCGGGCGGCCGCAGAACCAGCGCTGCGCTGCCGTCGTCGTCGTCGCTGCCCGCGACCAGGCACACCGGGCCGTGCGCGCCGGCTCGGAAGCCGCCGATCGCCGCCGCGGCCTGCACGAGGCCCAGCGCCCCGGACAGCTCGCCCCAGATCGCGGAGAGGTCGTGGCCCGGCAGTTCGGCGGGCAGCGCCCCGGCCGCGGCGCCGGAGGCGAACCAGGCGGTCGGCGGGGTGGGTTCGGCGGCGGCGAGCCGTTCGTACCCGGAGGCCAGGCCGGCCACCCGGGTGTGCCCGCCGATCACCGCGTGGACCGTGGCCCCGCGGGCCTCGGCGGCCTCGGAGCGCTCCAGCACGAGCGCCGCACCCCCGTCGGCCACCGGGCCGCCGACGAACTCGCGCACGATCTCGTTGTCGGGCTCCACGCCGATCACGACCGCCTGGTCGGCACGGCCGGAGCGGAGCAGGGCGGCGCCCCAGCGCAGCGCGTCGAGGCCGGAGCCCGGCCCGTTGCACACCATCAGGTTGGGACCGTGCAGCCCGAACTTGATCGCGACCTCGGAGGCGATGATGTTGCTGGAGGCGTTCGGGGTGTCCATCGGGCTCAGCCCGCGGGTGCCCTCGTCCGCGATGGTCCTGGCCACGCGGCAGGCCGTGTCCACGTTGCCCAGGTTGGAGCTCACGAGGACCGCCACCCGGTTGCCGTCGACGGTCAGCGCACCGTCACGCCACAGCCCCGCGTCGGTCAGCACACGCAGGCCCGCGACGAGTCCGAGCTGGGTCGCGCGGTCCTTGTAGCGCAGGCCCTTCTTCCCGAGGACCTCGGCGGGGTCCACGGAGCCCACGGGGGACGTGGCGGCCACCAGCGCGGCCGCCGAGTCGGCGCCGGGCAGGGCGACCCCGACGCCTGTGACAAAGATGCTCATGGTGCCTCGACAATCGCCACGGCGTTGATCCCGCCGAATCCGAACCCGTGTACCTGCGCCAGCGAGACCTGGTGCTCGGCCTCCTGGCCGCGGACCAGCCGGAGGCCGGCGGCCTCCTCGATCGGCTGTTCCAGCCCGATCAGCGGCGGGACCTTGCCCGTCGCCATCACCTGCAGGGCGGTGACCAGGCTCAGCACACCCGCCGAACCGCTGGTGTGGCCGGTCATCGGCTTGATGCCGGTCACCACCGGTACGCCCGCGTCGGCGCCGAAGACCTCGGCGTACGCGGAAGCCTCGACCAGGTCGTTGAGGGGCGTGCCCGTGCCGTGCAGCATCAGCAGGTCGATGTCGGCGGGCTTGGTGCCCGCGTGCCGGTGCGCCTGGCGGATCGCCTCTGCGACGTACTTCTGGTCGGGGGCGGTGGGGTGCTTGGCGTCGCAGGTCATCCCGACGCCGCGGAGCATGCCCCACAGCGCGCCGTCCGACGGAAGGTCCTCGCGGCGCAGGACGACGGCGGCCGCGCCGTCGCCCAGGATCGTGCCCTTGCGGTGGACGTCCAGGGTCCGCAGCGCGCCGGGCGGCTCCGGCTGGACCCGGTCGGCCAGGCCGAACATGCTCTCGGTGATCGAGTCGACTCCCGCGACGATCACGGTGTCGGCCTCGCCGAGCGCCAGCATGTCCGCGCCCAGGGCCAGTGCGTAGAGCGAGGCCGAACACGCGTTGGAGAAGGTGTGCGTGTCGGCGGTGCCGAACCGTTCGCGCAGGGCGGTGCCGAAGTGGAGCCGCTCGGGGCCGAAGGACACCCCGTCGCGCCACCACAGCTCGGCGGAGCGCAGCTCGCGCAGGCCGGTGCCGACGAGCACCGGGCAGTCCGACAGGTCGTCGCCGAGTCCGGCGTCCCGGGCCGCCTGGCCGACGGCGTCCAGCAGGAATCCGGTGGCGCGCAGGGTGCGGTCCACTCCCGGCTCGGGCCGGTCGTCGATCTCGAAGAGCTGGGTGCCGGTGTACAGGTCGTGGTCGAATCCGCGCATCGGCCCGAGGCCACCGCGCCCGGCGCAGAGGTTCCGGAAGATCTCCTCCGCGTCCCGGCCGATGCTCGCGACCGCACCGATTCCGGTGATGGGCAGCCTCACCGCTCACCGTCCTGGTACTTGCCGAGGATCACGATCGCGTTGTTGCCGCCGAAGGCGAGCCCGTTGTTCTGCACGATGCGCAGGTCCGCCTCGACGGACTCGTTGGGCACGCAGTCGATCTCGCACTCGGGGTCGGTCTCGCGGTGGTTGATGGTCGGCGGGATGAAGCCGTGGTACGCCGACAGGGCGCAGGCGATCGCGGCGAGCGCGCTGGCGGCGCCCATGGTGTGGCCGAGCATCGACTTCAGCGACACGGTGCGCGGCGGCGTGTCGCCGAACACGTCGTGGATCGCGCGGGACTCGGTGACGTCGTTGGCCTTGGTCCCGGTGCCGTGGGCGGAGATCAGGTCGACCTCCGACTCCTTCACACCGGCGTTCTCCAGGGCGATCTCCATGCACCGGGCGACGCTCGCCTGGTTGGGCGCGACCTGGTGGTAGGCGTCGCAGTTCATCCCGTAGCCGAGCACCTCGGCGTAGATGCGGGCACCGCGCGCCTGTGCGGAGGCGAGGCTCTCCAGCATCAGGACGCCCGCGCCCTCGCCGGTCAGGATGCCCTTGCGCTCGGAGTCGAAGGGGCGGCAGACGTCGGGGGCGATGGTGCCGAGTCGGTAGAAACCGGTGAACGTCTTGCGGCACATGGCGTCCGCGCCGCCGCAGAGCGCGTAGTCGACGGCGCCGGAGCGGATGGCGTCGAAGCCCTGGCCGATGGCGTAGTTGCCGGCCGAGCAGGCGGTGGCGATGGTCACCGCGTCGACGTTCGACAGCCCCAGTTCCTGGGCTGCGGCGATGGACAGCCGGTTCGGGGAGACCCGGCGGGCGACGGTGGGGTCCATGGCGGCGGGCCCGGAGGCGACCTCCGTCCCGACCAGCTGGTCGAGGTCGTAGGACTCACCGTCGGTGGTGCCGATCGAGATCATGCCGCGCTGGGCGCGCAGTTCCTCGAGGTCGACCCCGGCGGCCTCGACGGCCATGCGGGCCGCGGCGACCGAGAACGTCGTCGCCCGGCCCAGGGTCTCCACGGGCAGGTTGTGGATCCAGCGCTCCGGCTCGGCCCCCGTGATCTCGCACCCGTTGGCATGGGCGAAACCCTCGGTGTCGAACAGGGTGATCGGCTTGGCGCCGCTGCGGCCCGCGCGCAGGCCCTCGGCGAACTCATCGGCTCCGACACCGATGCTGGAGAACACGCCGAACCCGGTCAGCACGACCCGGGACGCCGCGTCGTCGCGCATCGCGTCAGAAAGGCTGTCAGACATCTATCTCCCTCGGTACGGCCTGGTTCACCGCGGGGACCCCGCGGGGTCACCACGGGTCGCCACGGAAAGGGGGGCGGGGGGAAGCATCGGACGGTCGGGCCGGGTGGTGTGCCGGGGCGGCGGGGGAGCCGGCGGTGTCGCCCGCTCCCCCGCGCCCGCTCTCGGCCGGCGGCCCGCCCACCGGTCCCGTACGGCCCTGGCGGGGGCCCGACGGCCGTCGCGGCTCCGCTCCGCGCTGCCGGAACGCCCAAATGTGCGGGTGCTCCCTCGCGGTGCAGTGCGGTGCGGTACGCCGCCCGCGGGTGCGGGCGTCGCCGTGCCGTGCGGTACGTCGCGTCCGGCGCGTGCGCCGGTCCACCAGGGGTGACGGAACCGCTCTACTTGGCGTCGATCGACTCCTGGACCACGGCGTAGACGCCGTCGAGGTTGACCATCCGCTCCAGCTCGGACTGGTCGATCGTGATCTTGAACTCCTTCTCGAGGCCCGCGAGGATCTCGATGGCGCGCAGCGAGTCCGCGCCGTACTCCTCCTTGAAGAGACCCTCGTTGGTCACCTCGTCCTCCTCGAGCTCGAGGATGTCGCAGACGATCTCCTTGATGCTGGCCTGCTGCTCGACGATGGTCGCGCTCATGGGAATCACTCTCAGTTCTTCAGAGATGGTGAATGCTTGACGTGATGCAGGGGTGTTCATCGGTTACCGCTCGGCGGTACGCGGGCGGTGACCCGCGTACCGCCCGATCTCAGCCGGGCGTGCCGGCCGGTTCCCGGGCCGCTGTGCCGGAGCCCGGGCGGGCCCGCCGGGAAGCGCCCCGGCAGACCTCCCTCGGGTCCCAGCCGTCCGGCCGGTCGGGGAGCAGGTCCGGGTCGCCGGACACCACTCCCTGCCGGCCGAGCGCGAGCAGCGGACGGCCGAGAATGTCGGAGGCGCACGAGATGCCGCCGAGCATGACGCCCGCGACACCGTTGCCCGCCTGGGTGCTGGCGCCGACCACGTGCAGGCCGGCGATGTGGGTCGCCGTGCCCGGCCGGGCCGTGCCGCCCCATTCGGCCATGCCGAAGGGGGTGCCGCCGGAGGAGAGGGTGTACCGCTCGTGGGTCAGCGGGGTCGCCGCCTCCAGGTGCGTGATGTGGCCCCGCAGCGGGCCGATGGCCTTCTCCGCCGCGCGGAGGGTGGCCTCGGTGAGTTCCCGCTTGCGGCGCAGGTACTGCGCGTCGCGCCGGTAGGAGGTGCTGTCACCCTCGATCCCGTCGGCGGCGCCCCACCACTCGTAGTCGGGCGGACAGAGCGTCATGACCTGGAGGTTGGCGTGGCCCGGTGGGCACAGAGCGCCGTTGCCCGGGTCCTTCAGCGAGGCGAACGAGCAGAAGAGGAAGGGGACTTCGCCTATGTCACCGGCGCGGGCCCGGTCGAAGTAGCCGTCGATGTCGTCGGTGTCGTACCACCACAGGTTGGCGTTCGGCCGGTCGCGCAGGTCCGTGTCGAGACCGAGGTAGAGCACCAGCCAGGGCATACCCATGCTGGCGTTCCTGGTCCGGTTGGCGAGGGACTTCGAGAAGTGCTCGGCGCCGACCAGGTCGAGCACGGTGCGGCGGTAGTCGGCGTTGGACACCACCAGGCCGGCGGTGATCGTCTCGCCGCCGTCCAGACCGACGCCCGTGACCTTGCGGTCCTCCACCAGGATGCGCCGCACCCGGGCGCGGGTACGGACCTCTCCCCCGTGCGCCTCGATGACCTCGACCAGGCCCGCGGCCAGCGTCTGGCCACCGCCGGCCGGGTAGTAGGCGCCGCGGAGGTAGTGGTCGGTGACGCTGGTGTGCCGGGCCACGGTCGCCTGACGCGGTGTCAGGCCGTAGTTGGGGGCCTGTGCCGCGAGCACCGTACGCGCCTTCGGCGAGAGGCCGCAGTGCTGGAACAGGTCGTCCAGCGTGCGCCGGCCCCACTCCCGGACAGCGACGGTGCCGTTCGCGATGTCCGCGGGCGACCAGGTGTGCGACTCGAACAGTGCCAAGCGCTGTTCCTCGCCGACGGCCTCGCAGATCCCGGTGAAGGTGCGCAGCCCCTCCGCCTCGTCCGGCATCGCGGCGACGAGCCGCTCCCGGTACGCGGACCAGCCGGCCGGCATGTCCACGGAGGCGCCCGGCACCCTGATGAGGTCGAAGCCGCCGCGGTCCATCTCCAGGAACTCGGTCCGGTCGCCGAGCCCGAGTCCGCCCAGGATGGACGGGATGACTCCGCCGGGGGCGCAGTCACCGAGGTAGTGGACCCCGACGTCGAACTCGTAGCGGCGCTTCCTGCGGAAGACGTGGCTGTTCCCGCCCACCACCGAGAACTGCTCCAGCACGAGGACGCGCCGGCCGGCGGCCGCCAGGTAGGCGGCGGTGGTCAGACCGCCCAGGCCGGCACCGACCACGACGGCGTCCCAGCTGCCGCCACCGGCCGGGCGCCGTGCGGCGCCGCCGGTGGCGGTGTCGTAGGGGTTGCTGTCCACAGTCGTCTCCTCGTCGCGTTCCGCGGATGCTTCTTCGGTACTTCGCCTGAGAGCCTGCGGGTGACCTCCGGTCGAGCCCAGGTCACCGACAGGCTCCGAGGCCGGTGGCCGCGTTCCGTGCCGCGGCCACCGGCCGGTATCAGCCGCAGCCGCCGGCGTGGCCCGCGTCGCCGCCGGCCGCCAGCAGGCCGGCGTGGGTCGCCGGGTCCGGGACGTCGGTCTTCCCGGCGACGGGCAGTCCGGCACCGCGCAGTGCCTGGACGAAGGGCGCGACGCGGTCGACGCCCCAGAACTTGTCCCGGCCGGTGATGAAGAACGGCACACCGAACAGGCCGTCGTGCGCCGACTCGGCGAGCAGGGCCGCGCCCCGCTTGCGCAGGTCCGCGTCCTGGGCCGCGGTGGACAGCCGTACGGCGTCCAGGCCCAGCTCCCGCGCGATGTCCGCGATCACCTCGGGCTCGGAGATGTTCTTGCCCTCCTGCCAGCGGGCGCGGTACGCCGCCGCCACGAAGTCCTTGCCCCGGCCCTCGTCCTCGGCCGCTATCCAGGCGAGGTGGGCGACCTCCCAGCACGGCTCGCGGTCGATGGGCCAGGTGATCTCGGCCAGTCCGCGCTCGGTGGCGAGCCTGCGGGTGTCCTGCAGGATGTAGAAGTTCTTCGCCCGGCTCATGGCGACGATCGGAAGGGTGACCCCCTCCTCGGCCAGCAGCCTCGCGGTCTCCTCGTCCGGCTCCCAGAACGGCAGCCACTCGATGGCGTCGAGGACCTCCGGGTGGGTGGCCATGAGATCGCGGTAGGCGAACCAGGAGTACGGGCTGCGCAGGGAGAAGTACCAACGCGGTGGGCGTTTAGCCATGGGGTTCCTCCGGGGCTCGGTCGTCCGGGGCGTGGATGTCCGGGACGGGGGGCGTCTCGGTCACTCGCCGCGCAGGGCGCGCAGGACCTCGTCGTCGAAGACGGTCATCTGCCACTCGGCGTCCGGCGACTCCTTGTGGCAGTAGCCGTGGGTGATCGAGCCGGTGGCGGTCCGGACGAGCTCGCCGTTCCGCACGACGTAGAAGTCCACGCGGGAGGTGTAGAGCATGTCCTTGAAGATGGACTCCACGGTGTAGACGGTGTAGAGGTCCTCCTCCATGACCGTCTCGTCCGTGAAGTGGATCTTGCACTGGGTCACGACGGGGATCCAGCCGCGCTCGTCGAGCATCCGCTTGATGCTGATGCCGCGCGAGGCGACGAAGACGTGCTTCGCCTCCTCCATCTGCCGCAGGTAGCCCGACATCTGCATGCGCTCGGTGAAGTGGCAGTAGTAGTACGGGACCCGCCACTTCCAGCCGACCGCGTTGTCGTCACCGATGATCTCGGCGAGCACCGGGTCCGTGTCGCTGTTCTCCCCGCGGTGCAGGGCGCCTGCGAAGTCGTCGGACGGGGTCGCGGCGAGCGCCGTGGGTGTCTCGGTGGCGAGCCGGTCGACGACGAAGCGGCGCAGCTCCGCGGGCAGCGGCTGCGGGTCGTCGACGTTGGTGTCGCGGCGCAGCAGGACCCGCAGCTTGGAGCTGACGGCCTTCTTCGGCGCGCCGTCGCGCTCGACGGTGGCGGTGACCGCGAAGACCATCGCGGTGTCGGTGTCCTTCGTCTTCGGCGTCACTTCCAGCAGGACGTCGTCGTCGAGCATGAGCACCGTGTGCAGCCGGGTGTCCAGGCCGGCCACGTCGAAGTTGACGCCGTGGACGAGGAACAGCTCCTGGGCGCCGAGGCCGACGGCCCGGAAGTGGTCGAGGACGGCGGCCTCGAGCAGGTAGTTGACGCACTTGAACCCGATGGCGGTGTTGATGTTGCCGCCCTCGTAGGGCGGCCGCATGGTGACCGAACTCGGTTCGTTCAGCAGCTTCTTGAGCGCGACGTCGGACAGGGTGGTCATCGTGTGCTCCCGTACTCAGTTGACCGCCGCCGGGGGGTGCCCGGCCGGCAGGGTGGTGAGGAATTGCTGGACAGCGCGTGCGAACCGCTCGGGCCGCTCGGTCATCGGCGAGTGGCCGCAGTCCTCGATCCGTTCGACCGAGGCGTGGCCCAGCGCGCGGGCGAGGGCCTCGCCCTCGGCCGGCGGTGCGACCGTGTCGCCGGTGCCGATGACGATGTGCACGGGCAGGTCGATCCGGCCGGTGGCCAGGAAGGGCGTGCGCAGGTAGGCGTCGAGGTAGCGGACCGCCCAGTAGGGGCCGAGCCGCGCGCAGGCGAGCTCGGCCATGTCGGCCCGCACGTCCGGCTTCAGGCGGTCCCGGGCCGTGAGCCGGATGTACTCGTCGGCGCTGTGGCGCATGGCGTCGAGCGTCCTCGGCAGCTGGCTCCAGGTGAAGTCGGCCGGGTCCTGGCGGAAGAACGGGGAGACGAGCACCACGCCGCTGATGCCGAACCGCTCCCGCGGGTCCACCCCGGCGTCGGCCGTGTCGGACAGCAGGGCGAGCAGCAGGATCGTGGCGTAGGAGTGCGCGATCACCACCCCGGGGCCGCCCGGGACCCGGTCGATCGCCTCCCGGACCCATGCCTTCTCGTCCCGCTCGGTCACCGCGTACGGGCCGCCGGCCCGCCAGGGCAGCCCGGCGGTCCACAGGTCGAGTCCCGGGGGTTGGTGCGCGACGAAGGGGTCCCAGCAGTTCTCGCCGCTGCCGAGGCCGTGCAACAGCAGCGCTCGGTGGTCCGCCTGCGCGGGCACACCTCGCCGTCGGAGCACGAGCGGCTCGACATCGCTGTTTCGGAGCACCGGAAAGCCCTTCGAAGGATGGGGAAGACCACAGGGACAGCGGGGAGGACGGCCCGTACCGACAGCCGGCCGGTGATCGCCCGCGGAAGCCACCGACCTCGTCCGACGGACGGACGGTCCGTTCTCGGCGGTCCGTCCGGGCGTTCCGGAGGAAAGGCGCGCCCGCCTGGGGAAGGCGTACGCGTTCCTGCGCGGAAAGCCGTCTGCCGTGTCGGTTCGACGTCGGTTCGACGTGGTCCGATCGTGCCGGAGGAGCACCGGCGGACGACAGGGCCTTTACAGCAAGCTGCGACTACAAAGACTTCCAAGCGGCGACGGTGTCGTGGGCGCCGTCCGGCGTGCCCGCCGAACGCCGGGCCGCGAGAAGGGCCTTGGGCCAGTTCACCGTCAGCGCGGCGTACAGCCGCGGGCCGCGGTGGTAGGCCACGGCGAATCGCCGGCGCGGCCCGTCCGCGCGCACCACCGTCACCTCCGCACCGGGCTCCGGGCGTCCGAGCAGGGCGATCTTGCCCCCGTACTGGTCGGACCAGACGAAGAACTCGTGCCGGCAGGCCACCGGGACGGGCTCCAGGAGGTTGCGGACGACGACGGCCGCCTGCTCCACCGCGTTGGTCCAGTGCTCGACCCGCAGGTGCCGGCCGAGCAGGGGGTCGCGGCACCGGGCCGCGTCCCCGACCGCGTACACCGTCCGCCCGGCGTCGACGGCGCAGAACTCGTCGCTCAGGATCCCGCCCCCGTCGTCCAGCGGGATACCGGAACCGGCCAGCCAGTCCGTGGCGGGGCGCACGCCGACCCCCACGACGACCGCGTCCGCGTTCAGTACGGTCCCGTCGGTGAGCTCCACCCCGGTGACCTCGGGCCCGCCGGTCAGCGCGGCGACCGAGGTGCCGCACAGCAGCCGTACGCCGTTGTCGGTGTGCAGTCGCGCCAGTTCGGCGGCGACCTCCTCGCCGAGCAGTCCGGACAGCGGGGCGGGCAGGGCCTCGACCATCGTGACGCCGAACCCGCGTGAGCGGGCGGCGGAGGCCACCTCGGCGCCGACGAAGCCGCCGCCGACGACCACCAGGTGCCCGGAGCCACTCATGCCGTCGAAGCGGGCCCGCAGCTCCAGCGAGTCCGCCAGGGTCCGCAGCGGGTAGACCCCGCGGCGCGGCATTCCGGGCAGCGTCCGGGGAACCGCCCCGCACGCCAGGACCAGCTTGTCGTAGGAGAGTTCGGTGCCGTCGTCCAGCCGCAGCACCCGGTTCGCCGGGTCCAGGGAGGTGGCGGCCGCGACGAGCCGCTCCGCCCCCCACTGTGCCGGGTCGCCGAGCGACGCCCGGTCGGGCGTCCACGCGCCGGTGAGGATCTGCTTCGACAGCGGGGGCCGGTCGTACGGCGCGTCCGGGTCCGGGTCGACGAGGACGACCGGACCGGTGTGGCCCGCCTGCCGCAGGCCCTCCGCGACCCGGCTGCCGCCGACGGAGGCGCCGACGATCACTACGCGGCCGGCGCTCACCGGGCGGCCCCGTCCTGGACGAGGCGCGCGGCACCGGCGTCCCCGGGGGCCGCGCCGGCTGCCTGGCCGGCGAGGGCGCGGGGGGTGCGCAGTTCCAGTACGTCCCGCAGTCCGAAGGTCCAGCCCTCCTTGCGGGCCCGCCCGGCGAGGCGGACGGCTCGCAGGCTGTTGCCGCCCCGGGCGAAGAAGTCGTCGTCGAGGTAGACCACCGGCAGGTCGAGGACCTCGGCGAACAGCGCGCACAGCCGGATCTCGCCGGGGCTCTCCGGTGCGGCGCCCGGCACCTCGCCGTCGGCCGGGGGTTCGGGCAGGGCGGCCTGGTCGAGCTTGCCGTTCGAGGTCAGCGGGAGGTCGCCGACCACCATGACCCGGGCGGGCACCATGTAGGCGGGGAGCACCTCGGCGACGGCCGCGCGCAGGCCGGCGGGATCCACGGCCGCCCCGTCCTCCGGTACGGCGTAGCCCGCCAGGTACCGGTCGCCGGCCCGGTCTTCGCGTGCGACCACGGCAGCGAGCCGCACTCCGGGAAGGGAGCCGAGCACCGAGCTGACCTCGCCGAGCTCGATGCGGTAGCCGCTGATCTTCACCTGGTCGTCGGTGCGGCCCAGGTACTCCAGCACCCCGTCGGGGCGCACCCGGGCGATGTCGCCCGTGCGGTACATCCGGCCGCCGCCGAAGGGGTTCGCCACGAACCGCTCAGCGGTCAGGCCGGGCCGGCGCAGGTAACCGCGGGCGACCTGGCCGCCCGCGATGTACAGCTCGCCGGCCGTTCCGCCGCCGACCGCCGCGAGCCGCTCGTCCAGCACGTACAGCTCGGTGCCCGGCGTGGGAACGCCGATGGGGACGGCGCCCGCGGCGGCCTCCTCCCCCGGCTCGATGCGGAACACACAGCATCCGACGGTCGCCTCGGTGGGACCGTACTCGTTGACGACCGCCGCGCCGGGGTGCGCGGTGCGCCACTGGTCGACGACGTCTCCGCGCAGCATCTCGCCGCCCACCACGAGTTCGCGGGTGGGCGACAGCGAGCCCGGCAGCGCGGCCAGCAGCGGCAGGTGCGACGGGGTCGCCTTGACGAAGCCCGGCCTCTCCTCCGGCGGGCCGGCCGCCGGTTCGCGGTCCAGCGCCGCGACCCGCACGCAGCCGCCCAGGAGCAGCGGCCCGTACAGGGCGGTGACCGTGAGGTCGAAGGCCACCGGGGAGTGCAGCAGCGCCCCGTCCGCCAGCCCCGGGTAGTGCGCGCAGGCGAAGTCCAGGTAGCGCGTCAGGGTGTCGTGCTGCACGGTGACGCCCTTGGGGCGGCCGGTCGAGCCGGAGGTGTAGATGACGTACGCCAGGTTGTCCGGGCGCAGTGGCGCCCGGTCGGCCCCGGTGGGGTCGTGGGCCGGAAGCCCGGCGGCTTCCGCGGCGGCGAGGACCCCGGCGACCGTCAGGGTCTCCGGGCCGCCGTCGGCGCCGGCCGGTGCGGCCCGCTCACCCAGCACGAGACCGAGCCCGGTGTCCCGGACGATGAACGCGGTCCGCTCCGCGGGGGAGTCGCTGTCCATCGGGACGTACGCCGCGCCGGCCTTGAGGACACCGAGCAGTGCCACCACCAGCTCGGCCGACCTGGGCAGCTGTACGCCGACGAGGCGCTCGGGGCCGATTCCGCAGGCGATCAGGTGGTGTGCCAGCCGGTTCGCACGGGTGTTGAGCTCCGCGTAGGTCAGCTCCTGCCCGCCGGAGCGGACGGCGGGGGCGTGCGGCGTGCGCGCCGCCTGCTGCTGAAAGAGGTCGGGCAGGAGCGATTCAGCCATCGTGTCTTCCATCTTTCGGAACGGGACGCTTCGTGCTCGCGGGTGCGCGCTTCACGCGCGCCCGGCGGCCAGCTGACGGATCGTCGGGGACATGTACAGGTCCCGCATGGGGACCGCGGCGGCCCCGCGCCGGCGCAACGCCGCGCCGACGCGCATGGCCAGCAGCGAGTTGCCGCCCAGGTCGAAGAAGTTGTCGTCGGGTCCGACCGCGACGCCGAGCACCTCCTGCCACACCTCCAGCAGGGTCGAGGTGAACTCGTCGTGCGGGGCGGCCGGCTCCGGGCCTTCCTCCGCAGTGGCGGCGGCCGGCACCGGAGCGGGCGCCGCCGCCGGGACGGGAGCGGGCCGGGGGAGCTTGCGCGCGTCGAGCTTGCCGTTCGGTGTGAGCGGCATCCTGTCGAGCGCGGTGACGGTCGAGGGGACCATGTAAGCGGGGAGGTACCGGGCGGCCCGCTGCCGTACCCCGGCGGTGTCGCCGTCACCCGCCGTCACCACATAGGCGTCGAGCTGGGCGGTCGCCGGGTCGTCCGGGTCGGTGCGGTTGAGGACGACGGCGGCGGCGCCGACCTGCGGGTCGTCCAGCAGGACGGCCCGGATCTCGTCGAGCTCGATGCGGAAGCCGCGCAGCTTGACCTGGTTGTCCAGCCGGCCGAGGTGCTCCAGCCGGCCGTCGGGCAGCAGCCTGCCCTTGTCGCCGCTGCGGTACATCCGCTCCCCGGTGAGGGGGTCGGTGAGGAAGCGCAGTGCGTCGAGGTCGGGCTTGTTGAGGTAGTGCGCCGCGACGCCGGCCCCGCCGACGTAGATCTCGCCGGCGACACCGACGGGCAGCGGCCTGCCCTCCGGGTCGGCGACCCGGACCCACCAGCCGGGCAGGGCGTGCCCGACGGACTTCGATCCGGTGAGCGCCTCGTACCGGGTGACGGTCTGCGCGGTCACGTGCACGGTCGTCTCGGTGATGCCGTACATGTTGACGACACGGCACTCGGACTCGGGGTGCCGGTCGAACCACGGCAGGAGCATGCGGGGTTCGAGCCCTTCCCCGCCGAAGACCACCAGCCGCACGGGGGCGGGTCCGGCGCCGTCGCGTTCCACGTCCATCAGATGGGCGAAGGCGGAGGGGGTCTGGCTGAGCACGGAGACCCGTTCCTGGACGAGCAGCCGGTGGAACTCCTCCGGGGAACGCGACACCCAGTAGGGCACGACGACCAGGCGGCCACCGGTGAGCAGGCAGCCCCAGATCTCCCAGACGGAGAAGTCGAAGGCGCTGGAGTGGAACAGCGTCCAGACGTCGTCGGAGCCGAGTGCGAAGTCCTCCAGGGTGGCGGCCATCAGGCTCAGCACGTTCACGTGCGGGATGACGACGCCCTTGGGGCGGCCGGTCGACCCGGAGGTGTAGATGACGTACGCGGGGTCGTGCGGCCCGGTCGCCGAGGCCGGCGGGCCGTCGACCGTCCCCGGGGTCAGTTCGGCCAGCTCCGCCGTACCGATGACGCGGACGGCCTCGCCGCCGGGGAAGTCGGCGCGGTCCGTGACGACGACGGCGAGTTCCGCGTCCGCGGTCGTGTAGGCGAGCCGCTCCTGCGGGTAGGCCGGATCCATGGGTACGTAGGTGGCACCGGCCTTGAGCACGGCGAGCAGCGTGACGACGAGTTCGGCTGACCGGTCCAGGCAGACTCCGACCCGGTCGTGGTCGCCGACTCCGAGCCCGCGCAGCGCGTGGGCGAGCCGGTCGGCGCGGCCGTCGAGCTCGCGGTAGCTGAGCCGGGTGGACTCGAAGGACACGGCGACGGCGTCCGGGCGGGACGCCGCGATGGCGGCCACGGCCACGTCGATCCGCTCCGGCTCGAACCACGGCAGGGGGGCGGGCCGGCCGAGTTCCGCCGTGGCGGCCAGCTCGGCCTCGTCCAGCAGGGCGACCTCGGCGACCGGGGTGCCGGGCGACTCGCAGAGCGCCCTGTGGACCCGCGCCACGTGTCCGAGGAGCCGGTCCGCGATGTCGGAGTGCAGCAGCCGCGAGGAGTGGTCGCAGCGCAGCAGCAGGCCACCGGCGCTGTCGCGGACCACGGAGACGGTCACCGGGAACGGGGCGCACTGGAACGGCAGGTAGGCGTCCGTGCCGGGGGCGTCCGCCGGGCCGTGGCCGACGGCGACGATCCCCACGGCGGGGAACGCCTCGAAGTCCCCGTTGACGGAGACGAGTGCGCGCCGGAGGTCCTCGGTGTACCAGGCGGGGCCGGCGGCGAGGGCGGTACGCACCCCCTTGTGCACCGTGCCGAGCGTGTACGCCGGGCCGGCCTCGACGGGTATCAGCGCGACGCCCTCGACGGCCCGCGGGCCGGCGGTGTCGGTGACCAGCGCCGGGACGAGCGGCCGGACGCGTCCTTCGTAGCGTGCGAGGACGAGACCGAGGGCGGCGGCCCAGCTCTCCGTGTCGCCGGCGGGGTGGCCGGCGGGCAGCGGCAGCGTACGGGTCTCCTGGACGTCGAGGCCGTGCGGCCGGCCCAGCCCCCAGTCCGGCCGGTCGCCGAACTCGCGGTCGGCGAGTCCGGCGGCCTGCGCGGCGGTGTCCGGGGCGGGGACGGCGACCGCGGGGGCGGCGTCCGGCGCGGCGGGCGCGCGGTCCAGCACCTCGTCGGCGAACCGGCGCAGGGCGACGGTGCCGAGAGCCGCCCGGTGGGCGACCACGACCAGGTCGGCGGCGCCGTCGGTGTAGGTCAGCAGCACCCCGCGCACCACCGGGTCCCGGTGGGCGACCAGCGGCCGGTCGAGCTCCCGTGTACGCCACCGCGCGGCGTCGGCCGCGTCGGAGCGGCACGGCACCGCCTGCGGCCACAGCGTCGCGGCTCCGGGGAAGAGGCGTGCCACCGGGTCGTCGGCCACCAGCTCCGCCGCGCACGCGGAGAACCGGTTCGCCAGCTCGTCCCGCGCGTGCGCGCGCAGCGGCCCGGTGATCCGTGCGCTCAGCGCGTGGCACACCGCGCCGGGCGCTTCCCGGCCGCTCTCCCTCGCCCGGTCCCGGGAGGGGACGACGGTACGCCGGGCCGGGGTGAGGGCTGCGACGGCGTCCTGTTCAGAGATCGACACGACTGGTTCCCTTGACGTGGTTGCGGTGCTTCACCGGGCGGTGAAGCCACCGTCGACGGTGAGCACGGAGCCGGTCACCTGCGCGGACTCGTCGGAGGCCAGCCAGAGGGCCGCCCCGGCTACGTCCTCCGGCTCGATCAGCGCGTTCATGGGCTGCGACTGGACGAAGGTCTCCTCGCTCTCGGAGACCGGGAGATCGAGTGCCCTGGCGATCTCCCCGAGCATCCGCCCCTCGGCGCGGCTGTCGTCCCGGATCGATCCGGGGCACAGGGCGTTGACCCGCACCTTCAGGGGCGCGTAGTCGAGGGCGGTCGCCTTCGTCAGGCCGATGAGCCCGTGCTTGGACGCGGCGTACCCGGCGAAGTTCCGGTAGCCGACGAGGCCGGCGGTGGAGGCCACGTTGACGATGCTGCCGGACCGCTGGGCGAGCAGCAGGGGGCCGACGAGCGAGGTCATCCGCCAGGCACCGGACAGGTTGACGTCGAGCATCACCTGCCACTCCTCCTCGCCGACCTCGTGGGCCGGCTTCCCCGACGGCGCGACGATGCCCGCGTTGTTGAGGAGGACGTCCACGCGGCCGAACCTCTCGCAGGTCCGGTCGACGGCCGTCCGCAGGGCGGCACGGTCGCGGATGTCGGCCTGCGCGGTGAGGACGGCCGCCCCCTCCCGGCGGCACAGCTCGGCCGTGTGCGCGAGCTGGCTGGCCGTGCCGAGCGGGTAGGGCACGCCCTCGATGTCGCCGCACACGTCGAGCAGCGCCAGATCGGCGCCCTCCCGGCCGAACGCCAGCGCACAGGCACGGCCGACACCGCGTGCGGCTCCCGTCACGATGACGGTCTTTCCTTGCAGGCGCACCAAGTCTCCTTAACGTTGGGGGCGGTCGGTGGACTCGCCCGCCGCACTCATCCGGGGATGACGTCCGCGAGCACCCGGATCAGGGCCTCGGTGTTGTCGACCAGGTACATGTGGCCGCCCTCGACCTCCACGAGGTCGAACGCCTTGTCCGTGGCCTTGCTCCACTCCAGGGCCTGCTCGGGGCTCACGAGTGTGTCGGTGGTGCCGCGTACCGAGGTGATCGGTACGGGCAGCGGGGTGTCCGACAGGGCGAGGTAGCTCTCGTGCATCTCGACGTCGGCCCGCAGCGAGGGGAGCAGCAGCTCGCGCATCTCCGGGTCCTCGAGCGCTTCGTGCCGGTAGCCGGCGAACTCCCGCACCCTTTCGAGGAACTGGTCGTCGTCCAGGCCGCTCGCGCCGTTCTCCCGGCGGGTCCACGGGCCGGGGGAGCCGCTGACCACGAGCGCGGCCAGGTCGACCCCGTCGGTGGCGGCCAGCCGGTGCGCGATCTCGTAGGCGAGGACCGCGCCGAGACTGTGGCCGAAGAGGACGACCGGTCCGGCGCCGGCCACCCGCTCCAGCACCTCGGGCATCAGTCCTTCGACGGCGACCGCCACGTCCTGGTAGGGCTCCTCCGCGAAGCGCTGCTCGCGGCCCGGCAGCTGTACGGCCGCCAGGTCGAAGCGGCCCTCGCAGAGCGGGGTCCACGGGCGGAAGACCGAGGCACCGGCACCGGCGAACGGCACACAGAGAACCAACGCTTTTGCCATCTCACATCACTCTTTTCGGGAACAGGAAGGGCGGGCGCCGTTCGGGCGTCACGTACGGTCGGCGCGGGCGGGGCGGGCCAGTTTCTTGGCCAGGACCGCTCCGATCCCGGCGAGCGGCTGAGGCCGCATGAGGTCGTTGTGCGCGGCGGCGACGGCGTGGATCTCCAGGTCGCCGTCGAGGTGGCGCAGCCAGTCGGCCGGCTCACCCGCCGGATCGACGGTGGCGGCGAACATCACCGCGTCCGCCCGGCAGCGGCCGGTGACGGAGGCGGCCTCGACCCGGAAGCTGTTGGCCATGACCCGCTGCAGGCGCCGCAGCTGATCCTCGGTGAGGCCGGCGAGCTCCTTGCCGGACTCGCGCATCGCGGCCATGACCCGGCCGAACTCCACGGGTCCGCCGAGGTCGGCCTCCTCCATACCGATCGCGGCCAGGATCCCCTGGAGGAAGTCCTGTTCGCCGAAGGACGCCGCCGGCTCCGGTTCCGTACGCGGGTAGGCGTCCAGCAGGGCGAGCAGTTCGACCTCCTGGCCGTCCGACTCCAGGAGTCCGGCCATCGCGTGCGCGATCCGGCCGCCGAGCGACCAGCCGAGCAGGCGGTAGGGCCCGTCGGCCTGCACGGTGCGGATACGGGCCACGTAGTCGGCGGCCATCTCCTCGACGGTCGCGGGCAGCGGCTCGTCGTCGCCGAGGCCGGCGGACTGGAGTCCGTAGAGCCCGACGTCGGCGGGGAGGTGCTCGGCGAGCCCGGCGTAGGGCCAGCTGAGCCCGCCGAGCGGGTGGACGCAGAAGACGGGGGCCCCGGTGCCGCTGGAGCGCAGCGGCAGCAGCCGGCTGAGCGGTCCTGCCCCGTCCGCCTCGGTGAGACGGACGGCCAGGGCCGCGACCGTGGGGGCCTCGAAGATCGCCACCACCGACATCTCCGCACCCAGCCGGTCACGGACCATGCTGATCAGCCGGGTGGCGAGCAGCGAGTGGCCGCCGAGCTCGAAGAAGTTGTCGTCGATGCTCACGGTGGTGTGGCCGAGCAGCTCCGCGAAGATCTCGCAGAGCACCGTCTCGGTCGTGTCGCGGGGGGCGCGACCGGGCTCCTGCTCCAGCAGTTCAGGCTCGGGCAGCGCCTTCTTGTCGACCTTTCCGTTGGGCGTGACCGGGACGGCGTCGATGGCCGTGTAGTGCAGGGGCACCATGTGGCCGGGCAGCAGGCCGGTGAGGTGGTCGCGCAGGGCGGCCGCGTCCGGGAGCTCCTCCGGCCCGGCCGGAGTGACGTACGCGGCGAGCGCGACCCCGGAGGGCGAGCTGCGGACGGTGACGACCGCGCTGCCCACCAGCGGGTGCTGGGCGAGGGCGTGCTCGATCTCGCCCAGCTCGACGCGCTGGCCGCGGATCTTGACCTGGTCGTCGGTACGGCCGAGGAACTCCAGCACGCCGTGCGCGTTGATCCTGGCCAGGTCGCCGGTGCGGTAGAGCCGGGATCCGGGCGGACCGTAGGGGTCGGCCACGAACCGCTCGGAGGTCAGCGCCGCACGGCCGAGGTAGCCGTGCGCCAGCTGGACCCCGCCCAGGTACAGCTCGCCGCTGCTGCCCACCGGAGCCGGCGCGAGCGCGGGGTCCAGTACGTACGTCCGGGTGTTCCAGACGGGCCTGCCGATCGGGACCACCGCGGCGGCGGAGTCCTCGGCGCAGTCCCAGGCGGTCACGTCCACCGACGCCTCGGTCGGCCCGTAGAGGTTGTGCAGACCGGCCGGCAGCAGCGCGCGGAAACGCCCGCGCAGTCCGGTGGGCAGTGCCTCGCCGCTGCACAGCACCCGGCGCAGGCCGGTGCAGTGAGCGGCCTGCGGTTCGGTGAGGAACACCTCCAGCATGGACGGCACGAAGTGCGCGGTCGTCACGCCCGCGTCCTGGATCAGGCGCGCCAGGTAGGCCGGGTCGCGGTGCCCGCCGGGCTTCGCGACGACCTGGACGGCGCCGGTCACCAGGGGCCAGAAGAACTCCCACACGGATACGTCGAACCCGGACGGGGTCTTCTGCAGGACCCGGTCGTCCGGGCCGATCCGGTAGGTGTCCTGCATCCACAGCAGGCGGTTGACGATGCCCCGGTGCGGTACGACGACGCCCTTCGGCACGCCCGTCGAGCCGGAGGTGTAGATGACGTACGCCGGGGAGTCCGGCAGGGGGCCCGGCAGCTCGGCGGCGCCGCTCAGGGCCGCCGCCTCCGCGCGCGTGCCCGGGTCGTCGAGCACGACGAGCTTCCCGGCGCTCTGCTCGGGGAGAGCGCCCCGCGCCCCGCTCGTGGTGACCACGACGGCCGGAGCCGCGTCGGCCAGCATGTGGGCGACCCGCTCGGCCGGATAGTCCAGCTCGATCGGCAGGTAGGCCGCACCCGCCCTGATCGCGGCCAGGAGGGCGACGGTCAGGTCGGCGGAGCGGGGGACGGCCACGGCTACGGTGTCACCGCGGCGTATTCCGCGGGCCACCAGGAGTGCGGCCAGTGCGGCGGAGCGCTCGTCCAGCTCCGTGTAGCTGAGCCGGACGTCACCGGCCACCACCGCGAGGGCGTCCGGGGTCCGGGCGACCTGGGCCGCGAACAGCCCCGGGATCGTCTCCGGCTCCGGACCGCCGGCCGTCGCCGCGGGCAGGTCCAGGACCCGCGCGGTGTCGTTCCACCCGGTCAGCAGCTGGTCCCGCTCGCCCTGTTCGAGGATGTCGATGCGGCTGAGCGGCGTCGCGGGTTCGGCGGCGCCGGCCGTGAGGAGGCGGACGAGCCGCTCCGCGATGCGCTGGACCGTGCTCTCGTCGAACAGGTCCGCGCTGAAGTCCACGGTGACCTCGATGCCGGCCGGGGCGCCGTCCAGGTCGGTGCGCTCGACGAAGTTGAAGCCGAGGTCGAACTTGGCCGCACCCCCCTCACCGTCCACAGGAGTGGCCACCAGACCCGGCAGATCCAACGACGCCACCGCGTTGTTCTGCAACACGATCATCACCTGGAACAACGGATGCCGTGCCAACGACCGCGACGGCTGCAACGCATGCACCAACTGCTCGAACGGCACATCCTGATGCGCATACGCCGCCAGATCCGTCACCCGGACCCGCTCCACCAACTCCCCGAACCCCGGATCCCCCGACACATCCGCACGCAACACCAACGTATTGACGAAGAACCCCACCAACTCGTCCAACGCCGCATCCGTACGACCAGCAATCGCCGTACCCAAAGGAATATCCGCACCACCCCCCAACCGCGACAACAACCCCGACACACCAGCCTGCAACACCATGAACAAACTCGAACGCGACGACCGCGCCAACC
>NZ_JBIRTB010000014.1:0-198564 GCF_044334475.1 Streptomyces sp. NPDC020780
CAATCCACACCGAACCGGAAGGCCCTCACCCGTTCAAGATCCCTCAGCCGAGACTTGGCTCACCCGTCCACAACCTCCCGGGACAGAACACCTAGCGCGCCACCTCAGAGTCCCGGGCACAGAGGCCACTTGAGACAACCTGTTCGCAACGACACGGCGGTGATCCAATCATCGACGCTTTGCCGGGTCGAGGGAGACCTCCGGCAGCCTGAGGGGGATGGATCTCTCCCGGGACGGCAAAGTGGGCACGCCTGTGAAGCGCGGGCGCGCTCTCCATCCAGCGGCAGAGAGAGTGAACGGCTCGGCAGGGGCAGCGGCACCTTCGCCACCCATTTCTCCTCCTGGGGCGTGGCACCCGGCAACTGGACCTTGACGCCATCAACACCCGAGCCGGTCACTTCGACGGGGACGGCCACGACGACCTGGCCACCTACTACGGGTACAGCGACGGTCGCGCGAAGACCATCCCCCCCTGCTCAGCTGGAACGTGGACAACGGCTGGACCTTCGCCAGGGTTCACATGGTGGAGCGCTGCAACAGCTCCATGCCCCTCTGCCCCACGGTCGACGGGCACGGCGGCTACCCCACCGGGGAGAACGCCTGGGGGCGGGACCCGGTTCGCCAGCCGAACCACCCTGAGGGGCTCGCGCAGCAGAAGAGCTGGGGAGCAGGCGGTGTGGAGGCCGACCTCCAGCTCACCAAGGACGGAACCAGCACGTGCCGACGCATCGCGGGCGTGGTTGCCGGAGGGGCCGGTTCCGGCTGCAGCCGAGCCCGTTCTTCATCCGAGCGATCTCCCCGCCCCCTGTCCCCTGTCCCCTGTCCCCTGTCCCCTGTCCCCTGTCCCCTGGAACGAGCTCCCAGCCGCAGCGTCACGCGGCCCATCGGACAGAACCTGGTTCGAGGGCTTCCGGACGCTCCGGCTCACTCCCGCTCAGCCAGGGCGAGCCGGAGCCGTCGCAGACCCGGCACGGGGCTCTGGTCCAGGACCGCTTCCCCGACCTTGCCGCTGCCGCCCGCATGAGCCGGAACGGGCTGGCCCTGGACCGCGCACCCCCATACGTCACGTGGGAAGACACCATCCGGCACAGTACGTGAACCGACGACCAGGTGAAGGGACCGGCCGCGAAAGGCCGCAGAAGCCGGCCTTCTGCTGCCGCAGCGGCGGACCCTTCGCGAGATCGCGGCGAAGGTGACGCCTCCTCTCCGGCGCGGTCGTTCAGTCCCGTTTGAGTACTCCGCTCAGTCCTGCTGCCACTGCCGTGGTCAGCACCCATCCGGCGCCGGAGAACAGCCAGAACCAATACAGTGCGCTGCCTGTCGGCAGCCATGCCTTCTGCTGTCCGAGGTCGACGATCGGTAGCAGGACGTCGAGAGTGTAGGTAACCGGGTGGAAGGCCGGGGCGGGCTTTCCTATGGCGATCATGTGGGCCGGGTGGGCGTGGTCGAAGACGGCGGTGCCGAGGGCAAGCAGGGCGAGCAGCCATAGGGCGGCCAGCCAGGTCCGGTAGCCGTAGCCGACGGTCAGGTAGAGCAGCCGGCTGAGAAGCCTTCCGGCTGGATTGAGCGTGCGGCGTCGGCGGCGATGTTTGTGGATTGCCACGAGCCGGGCGGCATCCTCCTGGCCGGCTTGGCGATACGCGGTGGCGAGTTGGTCATAAGGCTGCGGGGCGTACCCGGCCGGTTGCCGCTCCAGCCAGTTCAGTCTCTCCCGTACCGAGACGTGCTCGTTGATGAGCGCTGTGTAGGTCAAGCCGCGCAGGTCGATCTGGTCGGGCCAGGTCGCGGAGTCGTCGTAAAGGGTACCGACCTTCGCATGGCTGAGGTCGACGCGTCCGTCCGGTGAGTTCCGGGGGAGCAGGTACAGGGCCGGGGTGTTGAGTCGCTCGAAGTCGAGGGCGAGGTCGCCGGGGTTGGTGAAGGTGGCGTCGCGCAGATCGACCCGTGTACCGATGTGTGCCCCGTACAGGCTGAACTCGCCCCGCGCAGTGAAGCCCTGGCGCCCCGAGACCTGGCGATCGACCGTGAGCCAGCCGCCCTCCAGTGCGTTTCCGTCGGGGTTGTCGAGTTCGCCTCCGTCGAGGATGAGCGCCCCGAGGTGCGCTCCTCGCAGATCGATGCCACCGCTCGCGGTGAAGCCGTGGGTGAGTTGCGTTTCCTGTGCCACCTGCAAGCCGGAGGCGGTCAGAGCCCAGTCGCGGGCACGAGCGAGACTGGCTCCGGTAAGGGTGAGCGACCCGCCTATTTCGGCGCCTGCCAGGTGGATGCCGCCTTCGGCCCGGAGCTCGTCGGCTGTCATGCTCTGCGCCACATGAAGCTGGCCGGCGGCGAGGGCCGTGTTGCCGGGGTTGGTCAGTTGCGCGCCGGTGAGGACGAGGTCTCCGCTGATCCGGGCGCCGGTCAGGCAGACTTCGCCGCGCGCGGTGAAGCCTGCGTCCAGGCGCACATGGTGGTCGACGGTGAGCCGTCCAGCGTCCAGCGCGGTTGCGCCAGGATTGTCGAGTCGGGCCCCGGCCAGGGACAGCACGCCGCCGACCCGGGCGCGGGCCAGTTCGACCTCTCCGTGGGCGGTGAACCCGTGATCGAGCGCGAGGTCTGCGTGGACACACAGGTTCTCAGCGTGCAGCCCGGGCAGGTGGCAGCCGGTCATGCGGATCAGGGGGGCGGTCGCATGGGTCAGGACGACCGGCTCGTCCAGCCAGCAATCCACAAGCAGCAGCCAGCGGACGAGCATGGCGCCTTCCAGGCTGAGCGAGCCGGCGATCCGTGCGCCTGCCAGGCGGACCGGGGACCGCGCTTCCGTATCCATGAGCAGCCGGGCGACAATCTCGGCGCGTATGGTGCGCCCCGATGACCACGACGCGCCAAGGCCGGGCTCGTCGTCGGCGGCATCGCCGACCCGCAGGTCGACGGCCTGGCCCCGGGCCGCCGCACGTATGAACTGCTGCTCGGCTGCCGTCAGATCGTCCAGCATCGTCCCCCCAAGGCATCGGCCAACGAACCCTGGTGAGCGTATCCTTCCCCACCGGGCGGGAGACGCTTCAGACCACGATGTCCCGCCCCTGGTCAGGCCCGGGCCCGGTTCGCGGAGGTCGTGCGCATCGCCGTGGGTATGTAACCGCCGCCCTCCCTCAGGGGCCACCGACGGGTGTTCCGACCTGCTCGGGCCGCATCGGCAGGGGGCCGGGCGCGGACGAGCCGGTGCGGGCGGCCCCGGTGCGGGGCGGCCCGGCGATGACGACCCGGGGCGGAGCGCTCGCGACGGCCCGCGTGGGGGCCTGGTCAGGCGCGGTCCGGCTCTGCGCCCGGCTGAGCAGCAGGACGCCCCGGCCGGCGGCCGCCGCGCCGGCGAGCGCGGGAGCGAGGCCGACGGCCCCGCCCTGGAGGTGTTCGCCGAGCAGGACGAGACCGATGGCCGCGGCGGCGACCGGGTTGGCGAGGGTGACCACGGCGAGCGGGGCCCCGAGACCGCCGCGGTACGCCGTCTGGGAGAGCAGCAGGCCGCCCATCGCGAAGAGGGAGACGAGCAGCGCCACGGTCACCAGCCGCCAGCTGAGCAGGGAGCCGGTGCGGTCGGTGGCCGCGACCGTCAGTGTCTGCGTGAGCGCCGACGCCACGCCGGAGGTGATGCCGGACGCGGCGGCGTGCCGGAGTCCGGGGCGTGCGCCGGGACGGCCGAGGCCGGCGACGAGTGCCGTGGTCACCGCGCCGACGGCGAGGGCCTCGGCCAGGGTGAGCGTGTCGTGCGGCGGGGAGCCGCCCGCGGCGATCAGCAGGGCGCCGAGGCCCACCAGCGTGAGCAGGGTGCCGCGCCACTCCGTACGGCTGACCCGGCGCCCGGCGGCGCGGGCCCCGAGCGGTACGGCCGCGACGAGGGTGAGCGCGCCGAGCGGCTGGACGAGGGTGAGCGGTCCGTACTTCAGCGCGGCGACGTGCAGGAGTGCTCCGCCCGCGTTGAGGCCGACCGCCGACCACCAGGCCCCGCGGCGCAGCATGGGCAGGAGCCCGCTGGACGCTTCGGGCCGGCCGGCGAGCCGGGCCTGGGCCACCGCCGCCGCGGCGTAGGCGCCCGCGGAGACGAGGGAGAGCAGGACGGCTACGAGCGTGGCGTTGTTCATCCGCGCGCTCCCGACTGTGCGTAACCGCGGGTCGCACGCGTCCCGTGGGACGCGTGGGCCGGGATGACCGGGAGTGCCGCCGGTGCGGTCGGCCAGGGCAGAAGGACGGAGGCGTCCGCGGGGTGGGGCAGCCGGAGGGATGCGTAGGCGACCGAGAGCAGTGCGGAGACCACGAGGGCGTCGAGCCAGTAGTGGTTGGCCGTACCCACGATGACGAGCAGGGTGAGCAGCGGGTGCAGCAGCCACAGCACGCGCCATCGGGAGCGGGTGGCGACGATCAGCCCGACGGCGACGGTCAGCGCCCAGCCGAAGTGCAGCGAGGGCATCGCGGCGAACTGGTTGGCCATCGAGTCGGTGGCCGGAGTGGCTCCGTAGACCGTGGGGCCGTACACCCGGCCGGTGTCGACGAGGCCCGCCGCGGGCAGCATGCGCGGGGGTGCGAGCGGGAAGAGCAGGTGCAGGGCGAGCGCGGCTCCGGTGAGGACGGCGAGTATGCGGCGCGACCACACGTAGTGGCGGGGGCGCCGCCGGTAGAGCCAGGCCAGGAAGAGCAGGGTGGCCGGGAAGTGCACGCTCGCGTAGTAGGTGTTGGCCGCCTGCACCAGCGTGTGGCTGTGCAGGAGCAGGTTCTGCACGCCCCCTTCGCCGGGGAGGCCGAGGGCGCGCTCCAGGTCCCAGACGTGACCGGCGTTGCGGAACGCTTCCTCGACGTGCCCGTTCGCGGCCCGGCGGCCGAGTTTGTAGACGACGAAGAGTCCTGCGACCAGAAGGAGTTCGCGGAGCAGGGGCGGTCGGGCAGAGATGTCCGGCTCCCGGTCCGCAGGCTCGCTGCGGGCGTCCATCACCCGTGCCCCTTTGCTGACGAAGCGCTGTTTCGGGACCGGCATGGTCGGTCCATGCCGTATCGATACGCCAGTGTACCGATACGGAAGCGTATCGGTACACGTACGTATCGGTACACTGGCGTATCGGAGGCCCCCGTCGCAACGGCGCAGAGAGGGAAGCACATGCAGTCGCCCCGTCCCGCACAGGAGTCAGCACCGTCGCCACGCCGGTCGAAAATCACACCGGAGCGGGCGCAGGAGCTCTACTCGGCCGTACTGGAGCTTCTCCGCGAGGGCGGCTACGAGTCCCTGACCATGGAGGGAGTCGCGTCGCGCACCCGGTGCGGCAAGTCGACCCTCTACCGGCAGTGGGGCTCCAAGCCCGAGCTGGTCGTCGCCGCCCTGCACGGCACCCGTACGCCCCTGCTGGCCCACATCGACACCGGCACCCTGAGCGGCGACCTCCACGAGGCCGCGCGGGTCATCGACGCGGCCTCGAACCGCGACACGGCGCTGATGCACGCGCTGAGCCATGCCGCGCTGCAGAATCCCGGGCTTCTGTGCGCGCTGCGCGAGGCACTGATCGCACCCTCGATCGACGCGATCGACGCGATGGTGCGGCGTGCCGTGGAGCGTGGCGAGGTCGCGGCGGACAACCCGGCCGTGCCGTTCGTCGCCGCCCAGCTGCTGGGGGTCATGCGCGCCCGGCCACTGCTGGAGGGACGGTACGGCGAGGAAGGCTTCCTCACCCACTTCATCGAGTCCGCCGTTCTACCCGCGCTCACGGCCCCCCGCCCCGGGTCCTGATGAACGTGGGCCGTCGCCCGAGCGGATGACGGCGGCCCGCTCGCGCCGCGCCGTGGGGACGGGGTCGGCGCGCACCTCCGGCCGGTGGCTTCCGCGGAAGCCGCCGGCCGGCCGCGTCACGGAACACCACCCCGCGTTTTCGTCCTCTTGACGATATCCCTCAGCCTCCGTTATCGTCGCATTGACGAGAAAGAGGGGGTCCCCGATATGGCCGACATCACCCGGCGTTTCGGCAGGCGGCACCTGCGCTCCGCGCCGACCGCCCACATCCGCCACCACAGACGCGGCAAGCTCGTCCATGACGGTCCGGGGGCCAGCTTCTGGTTCCGGTCACTGACCGCGGCGCTCTCCGAGGTCCCGGTGGACGACCGCGAGCTGGCCATGGCCTTCCACGCCCGTACGGCCGACTTCCAGGACGTCACGGTGCAGGCCACGGTCACCTACCGGATCAGCGACCCGGCCGAGGCCGCCGCCCGGCTCGACTTCTCGATCGATCCGGACACCGGCGTCTGGCGCGCCGCCCCGCTGGAGCAGATCGCCACCCTGCTCACCGAGACCGCGCAGCAGCACACCCTGGACGTACTGGCCCGGACGCCGCTCGCCACCACGCTGGTGGACGGGGTCGCCGCCGTACGGGAACGCGTGGCCTCCGGCCTCGCGACGGAGCCGCGGCTGCCGGCCACGGGGATCGACGTGGTGACCGTACGTGTCGTCGCCATCCGCCC
The DNA here is from genome assembly GCF_044334475.1 of Streptomyces sp. NPDC020780. Lineage (NCBI taxonomy): Bacteria > Bacillati > Actinomycetota > Actinomycetes > Kitasatosporales > Streptomycetaceae > Streptomyces > Streptomyces sp. NPDC020780. Next base: position 6,475 of record NZ_JBIRTB010000014.1, read on the forward strand.
AGAGGCGGAGGTCGAGCGCGCCCTGCGCACCCCGGCCAGGGAACAGATCCAGCAGGACGCCGACCGCGCCGTCTACGAACGCCGGGCCGTGGCCGTCGAGCGCGAGCGGGCCATCGCCGAGAACGAACTCGCCAGCCGCATCGAACTGGCGCGGCGCGAGGAGCAGTTGGTCGACCAGCGGGGGACCAACGCCCGGCGCGAGGCGGAAGAGAAGTCGGCGGCCGACAGGGTGCGCGCGGAGGCCGAGGCCGGCCGCACGGTGAGCCTGGCCCGCGCCGAGGCCGAGGCGGCCCGGGAGGTCGGGGCGGCCCGCGCCGAAGTCCAGTCGGCCTGGCTGCGGGCCCACTCCGAGGCGGACCCCGGCACGCTGCACGCCCTGGCGGCGACCCGGCTGGCCGAGAACCTCCCCCGTATCGACAGCCTCACCCTCTCCCCCGACGTCCTCACAGGCCTGCTGGCCAGGCTCGGCAGGACGGAGCCGGGGGTGCAGGGATGAGCCTGGCGCCCCGGGCGGTGCTGGTGCACCGCAGGACCGAGTACGAGGAGCTCCTGGCGCGCCACGGGACGCACGGGCAGGCCGCGTTCTTCCTCTCCACCCGCGGCCGGTCCGTCGAGGAGGTGGCCGAGCGCCACGCGCGCACCCGGCGCGCGGTCGGCGACGTGGCCGCCGGCATTCCGCTGACCTGGCGCCGCACTCAGGTGGAGCGTGCGGATCTCGACCGCTTCCTGTTCGCCCCGCAGGACGTGGTGCTCGCGGTCGGCCAGGACGGCCTGGTCGCCAACGCCGCGAAGTACCTGGCCGGCCAGCCCGTGATCGGCATCGACGCGGATCCCGGTCGCAACCCCGGCGTCCTCGTGCGCCACCGGCCGGCCGACACTGCGGCGCTCTGCCGGGCGGCCGTCGCGCCCGGCGACCGGACGGAGGCGCTCACCATGGTCGAGGCCGTCGCCGACGACACCCAGCGGCTGCTCGCCCTGAACGAGATCTGTCTCGGGCCGCCCGGCCACGGCACCGCGCGCTACCGCATCTCCCCGGACGGCCCCTCCCCTGCCGGCTCCTCCCCGGCAGGCGGGGAGGCTCAGGCGTCCTCGGGTGTCCTGGTCGGCACCGGTACGGGCGCCACGGGCTGGCTGCGCTCCCTGTGGACCGAACGGGGCAGCACGCTGCGGCTGCCGGCTCCCGGCGATCCCCGGCTGCTCTGGTTCGTACGCGAGGCGTGGCCCTCCCCGGCGACCGGCACCTCACTGCTCGCGGGGGAGCTGGGCCGCGGGGAGGGTCTCGCGCTCACCGTCGAGTCGGACCGGATGGTGGTCTTCGGCGACGGCATGGAGGCGGACGCACTGGAGTTGACGTGGGGCCAGAGTGTCCGTCTCGGCATCTCCCCCACCTCGCTGAGCCTGGTCGTGTGAGGATGGCGAGGTTTCGTACGCCCGTCCCCGACCAGCCGGGAGCAGAGCAGCGACATGACCACCGACTCGACTCACCCCTCCACCCGCAACACCCGCCCGCCGCTCGCCCAGGCCGCCTTCGGGGTGGGAGTGATCGTGCGGGACGGGGAAGGCAGGATCCTCCTCGGCCGGCACCGCGACGGCACCTGGGAGCTTCCCGGCGGCAAGATCGACCCGACGCACGAGTCGGTGGCGGCGGCCGCCGCACGTGAGCTGCGCGAGGAGACGGGACTGCGGGTACCCGAGGACTCCGTACGCGTGTTCGCCATGCTGCACGACGTGGCGGGCGGTATCAACCGGATCAGCATGGCGGCGCTCGTGACGGCGGAGTCGGTGGACGCAGAGGTCACCGAGCCCCACCTCATCAGCGCCTGGAAGTGGACGGCTCCGGAGGAGTTGCCGGATTCCCTGTTCGACCCGTCCGCCCAGGTCCTCGCCGCCTGGCGCCCGGATCTCGGCATCCGGCATCCCCCGGCCCACCACCTGCCCATCGGGTTCCCCGGAGGCACGGGCCTATAGTCCGCGACACTGCCCTACAGCGATTAATCGTTTGCCTAAAGGCCATAGGCAGGCCTAGCCTCGCGGACATGAGAGCAGTGAGTGAGCAGGACATCCGCGCGTCGTTCGTCAACTGTTCGAAGGGCGAGGCGAAGCGTCTGCCGCTGCCCCGTGACCTCGACGAGCAGCCGTGGGACGACCTGGACTTCCTGGGCTGGCGCGATCTCTCCGCGCCCGACCGGAGTTACCTCGTCACCGAACTCCACGGTGAGCTGACCGGCGTGACGCTCCGCTTTCCGTCCCAGCAGCGCGGTTTCCTGCACCGCAGCATGTGCTCGGTCTGCCTGACCACACATCCGGGCAACGGCGTCTCGCTGATGACGGCCCGCAAGCGGGGGCAGGCCGGCCGGGACGGGAATTCGGTCGGCATCTACCTCTGCACCGACCTCGACTGCTCTCTGTACGTGCGGGGCAAGAAGCTCCCGGCCTCCGGTCGGCGTCTGGAGGAGTCACTGACCGTCGAGCAGCAGATCGAGCGGACGAGGAGCAAGCTGTCCGCCTTCCTGGACACCCTCGCCTCCTGACTGCGTCGCCTCCTGACGGCGTCGCCGCCTCCGGTGCCGCAGGCGGCGAGATCCGGTACCCACGGCGGCTGCTGCGGTACGGCCCGGGGCGTCCGGGGGACGGCGCAGCCCCGGCGACGATCACGGCAGGGCCACCGGTCGCCGTCGGCGGCACGGTGTCCGTCCGGGTGACCGGCCTCCCGGCAGGGCGCTGCTCAGCGTCCCACCCGACGGCCCGTGTACCCGAGCCGACGCGAGGAGTCGGTGGACCGGGCACGTGTCACCTCGGCGTATCCGCCCCGGTCGTCACCACCGTCGGCGCACGGCGGCTTTGGCGCCGGTCACCAGGCTCGCCGGCGGAACGTCGTCGGCCACGACCGCACCTGCGGCGACCACGGCATCGCGGCCGATGCTGACGCCGGGAAGAATGGTGGCCCCGGCACCGATCCACACGTTCTCCGCCACGTCGATGGGCGCGCCGGTGAGGTGCAGCCGCCGCTCCCCGGGATCGACCGGGTGGCCACTGGTGATGAACGTGACCTTCGGCCCGACCATCACGCGCTCGCCGAGCCGGATGCCGGCGTAGTCGAGGAACGTGCAGTTCTGGTTGATGTACACGCGCTCGGCGAGGTCGAGACGGAGACCGTGGTCCGTGTAGAAGGGCGGATAGATCGTGACTCTCGCCGGCAGGGGCTTGCCGAGGATCTCCTCGAACAGTTCCGCCTTTCCCACTTCGTCCTCGAAGGGCATGACGTTCAGGCGGGAGGTGAGCTCCGTGACCCGGAGGACCCTCTCGGCCATCGCCTGGAACTCGGCGCCGTGGATGGGCATGAGAACGTCGCGGGACATGCCGCGCCCCTTTCTGTGTTCGGGTGACCGGAGAGGACTCGTCGGGCGCCGGTGAGTGCCGGCCCGGGCAGCCGGGGCCGGGTCATCGTCGTCGTGGTGGGGGTTGACGAGCGTGCGCGGGGTCGCTCGCGAGGTCGCGGTCGCCGGGCCGTGGTGTCGTCGCCCAGGTGGGGAGCCAGACCGGCCCGGGGAGCCGCGGGAGACTTCGCAGGTGGGTGAGGACTGCACGGAGTCCCGGGTGCGGGTTCGTCTTCGGGAGGAGGAGGGAGAGCGGGTAGGCGAGGGTCGGGTTCGCGAGGGGGATACGGCGCAGGTCGTAGGTGGCCGGCCAAACGTACCGGTCGCGTGAACCGACGAGGGTGGCCACGTCCGCGGAGTCCGCGAGGGTGTCCAGGAGCACTTCGTCCCCGAAGTGCGGGCCTGCCGCGTCCACGCGCAGGTCGAAGTCGGTGGCGAGCTGATCGTAGAACTCCGACCACTCGCTTCCGGGTGCGATGCCCGGCACCCAGATCCGGTGCTTCCGCAGCTGGGCCGGCGTCAGTTTCCGTGCGGTGGCGAGCGGGTGTCCCGGGCCGACGAGGAGTTCCAGCGGGGAGTCGAACGCGTGCGCCATCCGTACGTCGGGAGGCAGTGCGGCCGGGTCGGTGACGCTACGGAACGAGGCGTCGACGTCGCCCGCCTCGACAGCGGCGACCGCCACGCGTGGGTCGGTGACCCTGAGGGTCACCACGTCGAGATCGACTTCGGGATGCGACCGCCAGTAGTCGTGCAGAACGACGGCCTGGGCGCTGCGCAGGCCGAGTACGTCGATCCGAAGGGCCCGCGAGCCCGGCCTGACCGCCGCGACGGCACGCTCGACACCCGCGACGACGCTCCGCGCGTGAGGGAGGAACGCCTGACCGTCGATCGTCAGCTCGACCCCCCGGGCGCCCCGTGAGAACAGGCGCACGTCCAGCTCGCGCTCCAGGGCGGCGATCCGCTTGGAGACCGCCTGCTGGGTCACGCCCAGCTCAGCGGCCGCACGGTGGAACTGTCCGAGCTCGGCCGCCCGGACGAACGATCGCAGCGCCTCGGTGTCCATGGGTTCACTGTAGGGGCGCACAACCGATCGTTGTGGCTCGCGGAGAGGTGGTTGTCGACCGCGGGGAGACCGGCTGTCGCGGACGGAGCGGGGACCCGGGTCCGGTCGAGCGGGCCCGGGTCGCGGCCGGCCTCAGCGCACGGCGATGCCAGCTTGCCCGTGGTGCGGCCCGTCTCCCCCAGGACGTGGGCCCGGGCGCCTTCGGCGAGGGGGAAGGTGGCTGGAACTGCCTCTGCCGCTGGAAGAACTGGCCGCGCATGCGGCGATGAGCACCCGTACCTTCGCCCGGCGCTTCCGGGAGGAGACCGGTCTGAGCCCGGGCCGCTGGCTGACCCAGCAGCGCCTGCGCCGGGCACGGCACCTGCTGGAGTCCAGCGACCTGCCGGTGGAACGGGTCGCCCACGAGGTCGGATTCGCCACCGCGACCTCGCTGCGGCGGCACCTGGCGGCGGAGGCGGGGGTGGCCCCGTCGGCGTACCGGCGCACCTTCCGCGCCTCGGGTCCGATCACGGGTGACGTCCGGGCAGAGGACAGAAGCGAGGGCTGAGCAGGCGCCGCACGCTCCGGTCCACGAGCGCCGAGAGCGGGTCCGCGGACACGGAGAAGGGATCCGCGGTCGCCGGTGACCGCAGTCGCCGGTGAACGCGGTGGACAGGGGCACGACGGTTCGGCTCGACGGTTCGGCGCGGGGGCCGCACGGGGTGGAAGTGTTCCGCTGGGACGGGGGTCCGTCCGCGGGGGCGGCGGTCAGCGGTCGGTCGGCCTGACGAGCCCTGCCACCAGTTGACGCGCGTACGCGGTGTCGAGCCCCTGCGGGCTGAAGAGGATGCGATACATCATGGGGGCGACGACATGGTCGAGAACCGTCTCGACGTCGGGCGCGCTCTCCTCGCGGTCGGCTGCGCGGCGGAGTATGACGTCGATCTGCTCGGCTGCGTAGGCCGAGCACCGGCCGGCGTTACTTCCGTCCGGGTCGCCGAGGAGGGCATCGCGGATGTAGGCGCGGCCCGTGGGGGCGGACATCTCTTCCAGGAACTGCTCGGCCCAGCCTTCGAGATCGGACTTCAGGCTTCCTTTGTCCTGCGGTGCCGCCTCCGGACGCAGTCGCTCCACCGCCACGTCGGACAGCAGCTCCTGCAGGTCGCCCCAGCGGCGGTAGATCGTCGACGGGGTGACCCCGGCGCGGGCGGCGACCAGCGGGACGGTCAGTGCGTCCCGGCCCACCTCCGCCTCGAGTTCACGCACGGCGGCGTGCACCGATGCCTGCACCCTGGCGCTGCGGCCCCCGGGGCGCACCATTGTCTTTCGGCTCATGAGACCACCTTAAAGCAAATGCGTTGCTTCAAGGTGGCGCTCCCCGGTTAATGCACCGATGGCTGGTGCACTCGTGGCCGATGCCCCCTTGGCTGGTGCACCCCTGGCCGGCCCTCCCCTGGTCCCTGCTGGCGCCACGCGGCCGCTCGTCACAACGGCGCGAGACGGCCCGCGGGCCGCGTCTGCTCGTAGGCGTGGCCGACCCGCAGCAGCAACGGCTCGCCGAGGGGGCGGCCGAGCAGCTGCATGCCGATGGGCAGGCCTGTCGCGTCGCGGCCGACCGGTATGGACAGGGAGGGCATCCCGGTGATGTTGGCGGGGGCCGAGAGGCGCACATAGGCGTCGGAGACGCTCTCGGAGAAGCCGTCCGGCCAGGTGATCACCTCGTCGCCGACCTTCACCGCAGTGGCCGGGACGGTCGGGGCGGCGACCACGTCCACCTCTTCCATCAGGCGCCCCCAGGCCTGGCGCATGAGGGCACGCGAGCGCTGGGCCCGCAGATAGTCCCCGGCCGGTATGAGCTCGCCGGCTTCGAGAAGGACGCGCACGTCGGTCCGGTACAGCTCGGGGACGGCCCGCAGGGTGCGCTCGTGGTAGGCGGTGGCCTCCGGCACCATCAGGCCCCATTGGGTGGCGTGGACGTAGCGCGCCATGGGGATCTCGACCTCGGCGAGCTGTGCGCCGAGCCCCTCGAGTTCGGCCATGGCGCGCCGCACGGTGGCCTCCACCTCCGGGACGACGTGGTCGAAGTAGTAGGTGCGCGGGACGCCGACGCGCAGTCCGCTCAGGTCCGTGGCACCGTCCGGCCGGTAGGTCTGGCCGGAGGTCACGAGGGACGCGGGATCACGGGGGTCGTGGCCGGCCAGGGTGGTCAGGACCAGGGCCGCGTCCTCGACGGTGCGGGTGATCGGACCGACGTGGTCCAGCGACCAGGACAGAGACGTGACGCCGTGGCGGGGGACGAGGCCGTAGGTCGGCTTGAGCCCGACGACGCCGTTGAGCGCGGAGGGCACCCGGATCGACCCACCGGTGTCGGTTCCCAGCGCGAAGGTCGCGGCGCCCGCGGCGACGGCGACGGCTGACCCGCCGCTGGAGCCGCCCGCGACCCGCTCCTGGTCCCAGGCATTGCTGGTCTGCGGAGTGGTCAGGCCGTAGGCGAACTCATGCGTGTGCGTCTTGCCGATCAGGACGGCGCCGGCAGCGGCCAGACGGGCGGCGACCGTGCTGTCGACCTCCGCCCGATGGTCGGCACGGACCTGTGAGCTGGCCGTGGTGGCCGATCCGCCCACGTCGATCAGATCCTTCAGCCCCATCGGGATGCCGTGCAGCGGGCCGCGCAGGCGACCGGCAGCGACCTCCTGTTCGGCCTCGCGGGCCGACCGGCGGGCCTGGTCCGCGATGACGGTGACATAGGCCTCCAGACGCGACTCGACCTCCTCCACGCGGTGGAGGACGGAGTCCACCAGCTCGACAGGAGACAGGGCCCGCGCCCGGATCGCCTCAGCGGCCTGGGCGAGTGAGAGTTCATACGGCCGCATCGCCCCTCCTCTCCTCGGCGCGGTAGGCGGCGGCAGGCGGGGTGTCTCCGAAGTCCAGCTCCCGCAGGACCGCGACGACGGAGTGGATGTGGTTGGCCGTGGCGGCCACCGCGGCGTGCCGGTCGGCCGGGATCCGGAGCCCGGCGCGGTCGGCCCAGAGGGCCGCCTCCGGCGGGGTGAGTTCGGCAGCGGACATGAGCGTTTCTCCCCTGATCATGCGGGAACAACGAGGCAACCCCACACCAAAGGCAAAGGGTTTGCTTTAACTGACCTTAGGGCCTACCGTCCCTTAAAGCAAACCCATTGCCTTAACGGGAGGAGTTCCATGTCCGGCGCAGCGTCAGACCCGGCCCCCATCCACACCCCACGCACTGCCGAGAACGCCGCCGTTCCGTCCTGGAACGTGGGCACGGTCACCGTCCATCGCATCGACGAGACCCTCCTGCCGCCCGCGACCGGCCCCTGGCTGCTGCCGGACGCCACCACGGACCTGGTCGGGCAACAGGACTGGCTGCGGCCCCACTTCGCCGGCCGCGACGGAGTCCTGCACCTCGACAGCCACAGCTTCGCCCTCACCACCGGCGGGCAGCGCATCCTGGTCGACACGGGCGTCGGCAACGGCAAGGAGCGGGCCAACCCCGCCTGGCACCAGTTGCGGACCGACTTCCTCGAGCGCCTCACCACCGCCGGTTTCCCGCCGGACTCCGTGGACCTGGTGATCCTCACCCACCTGCACGCCGACCACGTCGGCTGGAACACGCGGGAGGTGAACGGCGCATGGGTCCCCACGTTCCCCCGTGCTCGCTACGTCACCTCCCGCGTCGAGCGGGAGTTCTGGGCGGCGTACGACATGGAGGAGGCGCGCGCGCAGATGTTCCGCGACTCGGTGATCCCCGTCGAGGAGGCGGGGCTGCTCGATCTCGTCGACGTGCCGGCCGAGGGGGTCGAGATCGCCGCGGGTCTGCGCCTGCTGCCCACGCCCGGCCACACCCCCGGCCACCTCGCCGTCGAGCTGACCAGCCGGGGCGAGACGGCCCTGATCACCGGGGACAGCATCCACCACCCGGTCCAGTTCGCCCACCCGGCCATCGGCGCGTGCGTCGACATCGACCCCGGGCGGTCCGAAGCCTCGCGCCGCGCGCTGCTCGGTTCTCTCGCCGACACGGACACCCTGGTACTCGGCACCCACTTCGCGCCGCCCACCGCCGGCCGCGTGATCCCGCACGCGGACGCCTACCGACTCGTACCCGTCCCCGCCACTTCGTGGACGGTCCGGCGTTGACCGCGGCACCACTGGCAGGACGTACTGGATCTCGTCGTGGAGAAGGGCTGGAAGTGCCCCTACTCCGATAGAGAGAAGGTACTCCCCCTGCCCCGGGCAGAGGCTGCACTGTCTCCACCAGCGGAACTGAGTGCCCGAGTTCGTGGAGAGTGCGGAGCAGCACCCGGTTCAGCCTCCGAGGCGGTGTGCAAGGTGGAGCAGATCTGCCAGGTGCAGCGCCCGTCCGTCGAAGCGTGGGAGGGGGACATGGAGCGGCCGGGTCCAGCGGGTGGGGATGGCATCCAGCCCGTAGTACGCCCCTGCGAGGCCTCCGGTCACCGCGGCGACGGTGTCCGTGTCACCGCCGAGGTCGATCGCGCGCGTATCGCGTCTTCGAAGCTGGTGGTGGTGCGCAGAGCCCAAACGGCTGAGCCCAGGCAGGGCCAGACGGCATCGTTGAACTCGGTCGCCTGATCGGGGTGCCAGTCGGGCGCGAGGACGGTGGCGTAGCGGCTGCGGTGGTCGGGGTGGACAAGGGCCAGGATGTCCGGGAGCGCGGCGAAGCGGTCGGCGTCCTCGAACGTGAGGCGGATGAGTTCGTGGAAGATCGCGGTGCCCTCCCAGGCCGCGCGGTCGCCGTGGGTGAGGGCGGCGATGCGGTGGGCCGCATCCATGGTGGCTTCCTGGCCGGCGGGTGCGAAATGGACCGCGGACGTAGATGCCCGCATCAAGGAGCCGTTTCCCGCTGCTCGTCGGTTGATTTGGAAATGAAGCGGGGCGGCGAGGTCCCAGGGCATGCCGTTGGTCAGGACGTCTTCGGTCTGCAAGCCGATGTCCTTCGGCTCCGATACCGCCCACCGCTGGAAGCGGGCGAAGATGTCCGGCAGATCCAGTCCGCTCCGCTCCAGCAGTGACTCCGCGACCAGGACGGCCATCTGCGTGTCGTCAGTGGCCTCGCCGGGGTCCCAGCCACCGCCTCCGCACATCTCGCCACCGGCACCGGGCACGGGAAACCGTGCGGAGAACGCTCCTGGGGGGCCAAACTCGAAGGGGGCGCCCAGGGCGTCGCCCACCGCTGAGCCGACGACCGCGCCGGCCGCTCGCCGCATCCGCTTCATTCGTGCAGGGTATCCGCGCCGTACCAACGGCCGCACGGACCTGCTGGGTTCTTCGACTCCCCGAACCATCGGAGGCGAACGCTCTCGTCTGCGGAGGCACACCGCCTGAGACACCCTTGACTCTGAGACACCCGTACAGGTCACATGACGGCGTCGCCCACTGCCTCGACGCCGAGCGCGGCTGGGTAATCTCCGGAAAGGCCGGGCCAAGATCGGTGCCGCGCCTGGACTGGAGGTACGGCTTGGGGCGGTGAACACGAGGACGCCGAACCCCTCCGCTTTCTGCTCGAACAGCACCGGTCGTGCCCCGGGCGGCGGCAGAGCCGTCACGGAGCGGGCCGGTATCGGCTCGACCGGCGGTGGGAGGTGCACTCTCCACACCTCGCGCCCCGCCCGCCCACGCCCCGTGCGGCCAACGGCCGACCAGCAGCGCATCGAACGGGCGGTACACGGTGGATCCAGCCTCGACCGATCGCGGGCCCGCGGAGTGTCGGCAAGCCCAGGCTCGCGCGCCGCCGGGCATGCGCGCACCGGACCGGGCACCTGCCACCGGTCCACACAGCGCGGCCGGGGCCTCCGGTCTGAGCCCTGAGCAGCCGCTGGCTGTCAGACCCCGCGCCTAGGCTGTCCGCAGGGTTTCGATCAAGGAGCGGGGCAGTGCGAATAGAACGTCACCAGGTGGGCGGAGCCGTCGTGTCGGCGGCACGTGAGGACTTCACGAACCGCATCGGGGGTCAGGTGCGGTCCATGTCGCGGGCCGGCGAGATGGCCACCTACGAGTGGCAGTCCATCGCCGACGAGTTTCTCGACTACCTGGGCGCCCTGTCCGTCGAGACGCCCAATCTCGACACCGCGGAGGCCGAGGCCGCCCTCAAGGACGCCTCCGAGGCCGCGGCCGGCGCCGTCGCGTACGCCGCGTACCACCCGCACTGCAGCTTCAGCGTCTTCCTGGAGTACGTGAACTTCGGCATGAGCTACGACCCGGGTGGGGAGGCGGCCGAGGAGAGCGTCACGCCCGGGGAGTGGATCGACGCGCTCTGCCTGTCGGTCATCAGGGACAAGGCCAAGTGGCACGGTGACGGATTCACCTTTGCCCGGGAGAAGTTCGCCGAGCAGGCGAAGGGAACGCCCATCGGGGAGCTCGCCACCGGATTGACGGCCGTGGCCCTGGAGGACGCCGGCGACGGGGAGTACCCGCCGAGCGCGCAGGCCAAGCTGGCTGCCGTTGACGCGGCTCTGGACCGGATCCGTGCGCGTGCGGCGGAGACGGGCGAGCCGCTCCTGGAGCACCCGGACGACTTGGCGCTGCGCACGCTGCGGGCGCTGGCCGCCGAGGAGCGGCAGGCCTTCGACGCAGCACTGGCCGAGCTCCTGGTCGGGTACAGCGCCCTTCACGGTCCCACCGCCTCTCCGAGCAGTCTTCTGCCGCTCGTGCCCATAGCCCTGGCCGCGATCGCGTACCGGACGCTGGGCTGGGCGCCTGCCGTTCACACCGACTACCTCCCGCACGCGCTGGTCACCGGCTTCGAGACCCGGGGCCCGCGGGTTGGAGGGTTCGGCCGGGACCGGCGGCCGGACGCGGTCGCCGCACTCGCCGCCGGCCCGCTAGTGGTGGAGCGGCCCGCTTGCGAGCGCGAGGGGATCGCGCGGATCGAGACCCTGTACGAGAAGCATCTGCGGGAGGCGTTCGCCCCCGCCGACGGGGAGCCCCTCGCCGTCTGGCGCCTCGGCAGCGTGATGGACGACCAGGAGCGGCTCTTCCAGTGGCGGGCGGGGAATCCCGGTGACCACCTGGACGCCCAGCTCGCCACCCTCCGGCTGGCCTCGCGCGCGGGGGCGGCTCTGTTCCGTATCGCCTTGGCGGAGCCGGGCACCGAGGTCGAGGTGAACGTCGACGGCAGCACGCTGCGCTACCAGGCCGAGCGCGGCGACGATGCAGGACCCCGGCGCTGGGAGAGGGCCACCGCCTTCGCCCTGATCACCGGCGCACGCGAGGACCTGGCCCCGCTGGTCCTCACCGGCCCCGCCTTCGCCCCGTTGGAGGGCTCCGCCTTCACCGCGTACCGCGAGGCCCTCCATGCCTATCTGAAGGGCGCCGAGCCCGAAGCGGCCGCGCAGCGGGCCCTTGAGGAAGCCGAGAAGGCCAAGGACTGGGGCTTCGCGATGCCGCCAGCCGTGCTGCTCTCGCAGCTCGTGGACGGCGACGAGGAGAGCTTCAACCTCGCCCTGGCCGACGCACTCGAAGCCCACCGGGCGTATTACGAGGTCGCCGACCGCTCCGAATCTCCGGAGGTCTCCGTCAACCTCGACGTGCTCGCGCTGGCCTGCCACGCCCGCCGTCGCGGCTGGGCCATCCGCGTCGAATCCCCCTACCTTCCGCAGGAACTCCTGCAGGCTGCCGAACCCTTCTGAAGTGAAGCCCTAAAAATGATCGAGGGCCGGTATCAGATTTCTCCGATACCGGCCCTGACCTGCGACTTTCTCCAGTCAGGACGACAGGATTTGAACCTGCGACCCCTTGACCCCCAGGAGTGGGGTCAAGGGTATTTTCTGGATATAGCGGACTAGGAGGTCCGTCGTGCGCCGTCGCGCACATCGTGTGGTCCCCATCTGGTCCCCACAAGCGCAAGTAGGACCGGCGGTTGGAGTGAGCTTGGACGGACACGATGACAGCACCTGGTCCGCACCTGGACCTCCGGCCCGAAGGCGACATCTTCACCTGGAACTCCCTCACAGCTCACCACGAGCCCGCTCGTCTACGACGAGGCGTCGTCCAGCCGCAATGTCACCCATGTGGAGCCGACCAGCTTGAGGAACGCCTCGCCACGAGCCCCTGACACTTCGGCCACTGAGTGGGCCAGCCGCAGGACGGCGGCCGCATCAGCCGTGGCGAGCACGTCCAGCTCCTCGAGTATCAGCTGGTAGTCGCACGGCAACGTCCCCACTTCGGAGACGAGAACGCGCTCGGCAAAAGAGGCCAGCACGTCCACGGCCGACTCTCCGGGCCGTAGCCGGTGCCTGCTCCAGAGTCGTTCCACCTCGCGCACGTAGTAGTCGCGACGCTTGGGGTGCAAATGTAGGCCGAGATCCGCGGCGACCCTGGCAACGACGGCCTGGACGCTCTCCGACACCTTCGCATGCCATCCCCGCCGGAACGGCTCGCTACTCCGGCCCGCGGCGGCCAGCTTGTAGAGGGCCTCGATCGCTTTGTTGAGCGATGCCATGAGAGCCTGGCCGCAGGCAGCCCAGTCGTCCTCGCCGGCAGGCTCGTGTCCGCCGGAGGAGGCCCGCGTCCACGCCGCCCACCGTGCGGTCGCCTGGGCGTTGTCCGTATGCTGCCGAGCCGTACGCAGGTGATAGATCAGGTTGTCGAAGTCCCAAGCCGCCCCACCGGTCCTGCGATCACCGAGCAGGAACCCGATGTCCAGCTTCCACTTCTCGCGCCACAGCTTGTACGCGGCGGAGACGAGACGCTCGAGGTCGCCCTCGCTGCGCACGTGGGCCGGCCACGCGTCCGGCGCGGGGATGTGCAGCTCTTCGCCCGTGCAGAGCCGCCTGTGCTGAGACAGAGTAAGACACGACCGCTTGAACCGTTCCAGCTCATTGTGCATCAGGTGTCCGTCTCTCCCCTCGGTACGCCGCACGGATGGGATCTGCGAGTGCTCCTCGCATGTTGAACGCGATGTGGAATGAGGGAAGGATGTCTCCCTTCCTGCGGAAGTCCGTGACCGAGAAGCGCTGCGGAATGAAGGGGACTTCGATGCGGAGCTGGTCCACCCATGCGATGCCCCGCCTGCCGTCCGGAGTCGCCCAGACAACTCTGCCGGTGAACAGCGAGGCCCTGCCGTCACTCCCCGAGGCGAGGTAGGTGGAGACGATACGGGACGACAAGTCCTGGGATTCCCGGTCGAGCCTGCGGAACACCTCCTCCGAGGCCCGGTAGGAACCGAGGTGGAAGAGGCTCAGACCACGCAAGAAGTCCAGTCGATAGCGATCGAAGTCGCCTGCGACAGGGATGGCGTCGGCAATGCGCAGGCACTCGTTCCAGTCCGCCTCCGTGAAGGCGAGCACTTGGCGTTCACCGCGCAGGAACGGCTTTCCGGTCTTCAACTCCCAGAAGAGATCGAGCAGCAACCGCGAGCAGCGCCAGTCAGCTCGGACCTCGATTGACGCGCGCAACAGGGACTCGACCGCCACCTTCACGCCTTCCGGCCCGCGTCGTGCGGCCGATCGGGCCAAGAAGTAGTAGGCGGCCGGATCGTTGTTCTCCGTCAGCGCCGCGAGATGCTTCGCTTCCAGGGCCTTGTCGTTGAGCATGCGCGCCATTTCCACGCGCCGCTGGTCGTACGTAGCACGCTGGGCGGGGCTAAGCGTGCCCGGATCGATCGAATCCAGGGACGCCTGGGCGTTAGCAAGTAGGTCGATCCGTGTCTCCTCGGAGAGCACACCCGTCTCGACTGCGCGCCGCGTGGTCCATGCCACGACGTCCACCGGATAGACATTCTCCGGGTCGTACGCCCTCGCCGACAGCGCCGCCCGTGTCACCTCGCTCATCAGTGCCGAGATGGCGGACGCGTTCGACGGCTCGCCGCGCTGTGACAGTTCGAACACCTGGGCACCGTCGGTACTCGCAAGCTCCACGAGCAAGTTGAGTCGCGAGCGCGGAGAGGCGTCGGCCTCCTCGATCGTGACTTCGAGTAGGCGCTGTACGTGACGGAGTATCTCAATTCGTTCGGCTGAGCTGCTCACATTGTGCTTCTGCGCCCACAGCACGTGCTCGCGGGTCAGGTTGGCTTCCAGCAGCACCAACCTGTGATGTGCCGGACCGCGCCCCTCCCGCAGGTGTACGAACGCGTTGGCGAGGTCAAGATAGTGCTCCGCGTAGCGGGTCGAATCCCGGGACTGCGGGCCCATCCCTTCCATCAGGTCGACAATGAATTGGACCTCTTCCCCTCCCCCACGGGTAGGCACGGGCCGCAGGTTCTCGATCATCTGGCCCGTGACCTCAACCTCCGTGCGGACGTTCAGGTCCTCACGGGCCAGCAGTTCGGCTTCGAGCTGTGTTCGCGCTCCCAGGTACTGGCTGCCCCTCTCGTCCTCGGTCCAGCGGAAGATGTCGAAGTTTCGTACCAGTTCGACGATGCGGCTCGATCCTTCCCGGCCGAGGATGCGCAGCACGAGTTCCAGCGGTACGAGGAGACCTCTGCGCCCCGCGACGAGCACCATCGAGGTGAGCCGCTCGGTGGAACTCCTCTCCTCAAAGGAGAGGTCGATGAGCTCGGCGTGCGGGCGCTCCGAGGGCGCCAGCGCGTCGATGTCGAACCCGACGTCGGCCAGCGCCTGCGCGATCGCCCCGAGGCGGGACGAGCCGGTCTCCTCGGTTGTCTTGGACAGCTTCTCCAGGCCGATCTCGGCTTCGCGCATCTCCATCGTCAAGCCACGGCGCAGACCGCGCTCCGTCTCCGGCAGCACCCGGTAGAGCAATGCGAGGAACGAAGAGTCGAGTTTCCCGCCGATGTCACCGGGAACCTGGACGGCGAAGGCAGGGAGCCAGTCCTTGACTCGCGCGACCTCGGCCTTACTAAGACCCGAATCGACACGGATGACTTTCTTGACGTGCTGCGGGGGGAGATAGCTGCTTCCGACGATGAGTACGCGCCGGCCCCTGGAGCGCAACTGCCTTTGCAACGTGTAGTACTCGTCTATGTCGACCATGCCGTCCCAGACGAGCAATGTGGGGATCGCGTAGTTCTCGTCGGCCCAGGAAGCGAAGGCGTCGATGTCAGCGAGCGTCGGCCGGTCCCCGCGGCGTGACCGGTGGAGAACGGCGGCCTGACCGGAGCGTGCCACCTGCAGAGCGAGCGAGCACAGCGCTATGGTCTTGCCGGTCGCGGTCTGCCCGGCGATGACGATGGGTTCCGGCATCGACAACTCATCGAGACTGCTCTTCACACGCCTGAGCAGAACCTCTTCGAAGTCCCGGCGCAGGTTGTAGCCGCTCGCCACCGCCTTCCAGGGCGGAGAGCCCTCGCTCGCCCCAAGAAACGTGCGGAAGCGCTGGTACTTCAGGGCCGACGAGGCGGATGGGAAGGGTTCCAGCAGCTCGTTGTCCACCGGGCGCGCTGCGCCAATCACCCGGTTCCACGTGTTGACGTCCACCTCGGCGAAGCCATCGCCGACCGGGATGAGTCGCTGCCCTGCCATCGCCCGGCCAGCCGACATCCGCTGGAAGCGACCTGACGTTTCCAGTTCGTTCAACACGGCGCTGAAGGTCTCGCTGTGCGCGACCAGCATGCCCCGGTCGATCGCGGCACGTACGAAGGTGTCTTCGCGCAGGGCCTCCGTCACGGAAAACAGGTGGGCCTGCCCCGGCTGCAGGCGGTTAACGAAAGTGAAGAGCTCCTGCGTCGTCAGCCAATCACCCGGCCGATAGCCCTCGATCACGATCACGCCGCGTGGAGTGACCAGCGTCTCGGCCAAGACTTGGAGCATCTCAGCGGCCCGCGCCTTGGACTCGAGCTCCTGGATGACGTCCGTCGGTGGCCGCTCCTCCTCGGGCAACCCCACCCCGCCGAAGAGGTACCGCACCTGCATTTCGGTGGCACTGCGTGGATGCCGTCCGAGGAACGCCTGGGCGGTCGGAACAACTCTGCGCCACTCACTGACGAACACGTCCGGCAGGGATGAATCGATCCGAGAGGTGAAGACGCCGTTCCAGGGATACTGAGCGGCCTCGCAGAGCCACTCCGGCGGCTCGACAGCGCGGACCTCCCGGTCGAAGCGCTCGTACTCGGCCGCCGCGTTGTCGCTCAGCGGCTCCACAGCGCTGGGAATGACCGAGCGCCCGGAACCTGAGGCAGCGTGAAACTCCTCCAACGTCTGCCCCAGCAGCATGAAGGCAGGGCCCGTCACGAGCCTGGAGAGCAAAGTTTGGATTGAAGATTCCATACATGCTCAGAGTAGCGCAGACCGCCGCGCTAACCTCGAAGTTTCGTGACGGTCCGCCGACGGAGTCGGTGGACCGTTTTCGTCCCGTGGGGCTGAGGCTGTGCAGGCTGAGGGCCCGAGTGTCGTCTCGGGTGGACGCCGGGTTCCACTGATCCGGGTGGTGCCGGGCTGTCGTAGGGACGGGGAATCCGCTGGTCAGCCGGGTTCGGCAGGAGTGCGAGCCGGTCGAGGGCTGCGGTGATGTGACGGGTCCAGGGCCAGTGCCGGGCGAGGCGGAGGATCCGCCGACGGCCGGTGGTGACGAGCTGTCCGGCCGTGGTGAACAGGCGGAGCCGCAGGCGGCGGGGTTCCCAGAGGCGGGCCTTGCCGGTCAGGGCGAGCATCGGCATCCAGGCCAGCAGGTCGAGCGCGATCTGGACGATCTCCAGCCAGATGCGGTTCTGGGCCGTGCGGTGCAGAGGGAGATTCCGCAGGCCCGTGGCCCGGGCCGCCCGGATGCGGTCCTCGGCCCGGGCCCGCAGCCGGTGACGGAGCTCGAGTTCGGCGATCGGCCGGCCCGAAGTGTTGGTGGCGAAGCACGTCAGCCGCATGCCGTCCGCATCGGTGAGCCTCAACTGTGCCCCGGGGTGCGGTCGTTTGTTCCTGACGATCAGCCGCATGACCTTGGGCCAGCCGTCCTGGACGTCGCCGGTGAGTTCGGCGACCAGGCGCCGTCGCGGATCTCTCCGTCCGTTTCGGCGGCCGCCGTCCAGGCCGATGCCGGAACTTTCAGCACGTGCTGGTGGACCTGCTCGGTGACCGTCATGCCGACCGAGTAGGACAGCCACCGTCCTCGCCGGGGCGAGCCAGGCGACGAAGTCGTGGGTGCCGCCCGCGGAGTCGGTGCGGATCAGGGTCCGGTGCCCGCGCCGGTACTTCTTCGGTAGCTGGGCCAACGCCAGTTGGGTGGCGGTGATGTGGTCGGCCGCCGTGTTCGAGCCCGCGTTCCCGGGCCTGAGCAGGGCCGCGACCGGTTCACCAGTGCCGCCCGGCCCGTGGTCGACGAACCCCATCAGGGGGTGATGCCCGTAGGTCCGCTTCCAGGTCGGGGCCGCGTCCTCCTTGTCCGAGTGCGCGATCACCAGCACCCCGTCGAGATCGACGGTCACCGTCGCGCCCGCATCAGGCGCTTCCCCGCCGGCCAACCGCCAGACCCGCCCGCGCGCTTCGGCCCGCGCGGCACGGATGGCCCCAAGGGCTTTCTCCCCGGAGGCTGCGAGGGTGTCGATGAGTCGGGAGACCGTCGGGTCGGAAGCCACCGGCCCGAACACCGCCGGCTCGGCCCGCAACATCCCGGCATCCGCGAGGCAGTCCCCGCCCAACGCAACCGCCAGCGCCACGTCCAGCAGGATCTTGCCCGGATCGTGCACCGCCCGAGCCTTCCGCCACGGCGCCAGCGCCGCTGATATCGCGGTGTCCAAACCGGCCTTGCGAACGGTCTCGACCAGCAGCACACCCCCGGCCTGCGAGACCACCGCCCGGCCACCACCCTCGATACGGACACGCGGGTACGACCCGATACTCTTCTTCACCTGAGAAGTGCCTCCGGCTGGAGCAGGAACAAGGACCTCGAAAATCCTCATTCTTGCTGGTCAGAGGCACTTTTCGCTTACCTGACCACCCGTCGGACAGCCCGCTTCACGTAGGGTCGGGGGCTGGCGCGGTGGCGTAGTACGTACGCCCCGTTTCCAGCCCCCGCCACATCGAACCGTGCGTGCGGTTCTCCCGCACACGGCTCACCGACGCCGTTCACCACCGGCATTCGGCCTGTCCCGCCAGTCCCTGAAGGATCTGGGTGCAACGACGGTGCCGTGCAAGGCGATCGGACTCAGTTGGCCTCGTGAGGCGAACGCCACCACGGACCATCCGAAGCCCCGGCTGCGGCGATGCCGTTTGGCGAGAAATCCCGCCATCCGCATCCGCGCGTAGGACCCGATCTTGTCGAAGTGCCGGGCCGAGTTCCCGAACCGGAAGTACGCGGCCCACCCCCGCAGGAACGCGTTCACGTCCTGCACGATCACTTCGACAGGCAGCAGCAGCCGACGCCGTTCCGTAAGTTCACGGACCCGGTCGCGGGCATGCTGCATGGCCTTGCTCGCAGGCCAGCGGGCGAGGAAGGTCACAGGGCGCTTCCCGTCGCGGGACCGGGACGCCACCAGACGGTGATGGAAGCCGAGGAAATCGAACCCCTCGCCCGCCACCTCCAGGTGGACGATCCGGGTCTTGGCTGCCTTCGGTTCCAGACCGAGATCAGCCAGCAGACATCAGCCGCTCCAAAGCAGCTTCGGCCTGCGCGCGGGTCGCGCACATCACCACCGCATCATCGGCATAGCGGACCAGCACCCTATGCTGCCGTGTCTCCCACGCCCGGTCGATCCGGTGCAGAAAGACATTGGCCAGGAGCGGGGAGACAACCCCACCCTGAGGAGTACCGGTGACCGGCCGGCGGACCTGCCCGTCTTCCATCACTCCGGCCCGCAGCATTGCGCGCAGAAGCTTCAAAACGGACTGATCACAGACACGTTCCTCGACCGCGTGCATCAACTTCTCATGGTCAATTGCCTCAAAGTAGTTGGCGATGTCCGTCTCTACGACCCATCGCCGCCCCCGCCAGGACTCATCGATCAAGACCTGGAGAGCATCATGTGCATCCCTCCTGGGCCGGAACCCGAAAGAGCACGGCAGCATGTCCGCTTCGAAGACCGGCTCAAGCACGATCTTCAACGCCGCCTGCACGATGCGGTCGCGGACCGCGGGAATCGACAAGGGCCTTTGCTCCGACGTACCGGGTTTGGGAATGAACACCCGGCGAGCCGGAAGCGGCTGCCACCTGCCGTCCTTCAACTCCGCGGCCAGCTCGCCGAGAAGCCGGGTGACCCCGTACTCCTCGACCTGCGCGAGATCAACCAAGTCGATGCCCGGGGCGCCATTGTTACGACGCACCGTCAACCATGCACGCGCCAGGACATCCCTGCGGTGGACCTTGTCCCCCAGCGCGTGGAACCGCCGTCCGGGACCGGCCTTGGCCGCCCGGTAGAGCGCATGCTGGAGGGCACGGACCGGATCCGAGGGAGAACGTCCCCCGACGGCGGGACTAGCCACGCGGGCACTCACCGGGCCCCTCCACTTCAGCAGTACACATCGACGAAGCAGCGGCCCTTCCCTCACCGGCGGTTATGTTGTCCGCCCGGCTCAAGCAGTACTACGGCCGCCTCCGACGCCCACCCGGCCCGCTTCCCCTTCCCGGGGTACCCCCGGTTATAGGTCGCGATGCTTCCGACAGCACTCTTGCCGCAGGCTGCCGGGCCAGGGAGGGCCTCCCCAGTTCCCGCCGTCACCTTCGAAACGTTCCATGCCCCATACGCCGGGGAGTCCCTCGCGGCTGCCCATCCAGGATCTTCACCGCTTCCATGGCCTTCGCCCTGATTTCGGGGGCTCGGCTCTCCCTGTCCCCACCCTCACGAGCAGGCCTCTAACGACGCCGCAGACTTCGCGTGATGCTACGGACCGCTTCTTCGCTCCCCCTTTCACAGGGCTTTCGACGCTGGACTTCGACGCCGGGCCTTTCCCCCCGACGCCGCCAGCCTGCTACCGGGCCTCCTGGCAGCTACCCGGACCGGACTCACACCGGCAGGCGACGACGAGCTTGCGAACCACGATCAACCACCTACATGGCCAACCTCCAAGTTCTGCTGGGCGTACGAAAGCGCGAGGCTAACGGCGTTGTCGACCGCACCGTGCTAACTGGATCGCCGACGAGCACAGCCGCTCAACAGTGAAGAACACCATCGCCGTCCTGGTCCGGGTCATGGAGCAGGCTGTCCGTGACGGCATCATCAAGGTGAACCCCGCCCGGGTCACCGGCTGGCAGAAACTCTACAAGCTGGCCGAGGACGAACTGCTCGGCCCACGCGCGCTAGCCCTCCCCGACTGGGAGACGCTCATCGCACTGGCCGACGCACTCGTCGCCGCATCCCACGACCAGTACCGCATCCTGTCGGCCGGCCCCGATCCCGACGCCCGACTGTTCACTGGCCCACGAGGCGGACGCATCTCCACCGCCGTCCTGCGTGACGCCACACACTGGGACGACGTAGTCACCAAGCTCGGCTACGAACATCTGCGCCGCCATGACCTCCGGCACACCGCATTGACCTGGTTCGCCGACGCCGGAGTCCCCGTACACGTCCTTCGCAGGATCGCCGGCCACGGTTCCCTGACCACCACCCAGCGCTACCTGCACCCCGACGTACACAAGATCACAGCAGCCGGAGCGGCGCTCTCGACCCACTTCAACGCGCTGCGCGCACCACGCTCGCTGCCGAGCCCCATCGTCATGACCCGCTGACCCGGTCAAGGACGCTGGTCCCCAGCTGGTCCCCAAAAACGGTCAAGGGCCGGTTTCGGATTGCTCCGATACCGGCCCTGACCTGCGACTGTCTCCAGTCGGGACGACAGGATTTGAACCTGCGACCCCTTGACCCCCAGTCAAGTGCGCTACCAAGCTGCGCCACGTCCCGATGCGATTCCCCCCGGTTCTGCCGGGTGGCCGCGCAGGACAAACATTACCTCACTCCGGGGACGGCATCGACGTGCGTACCCGATGGGCGCGGGTCGCCAGCGCTTCGGCTCCGCAGGCGGTGGCGAGCTTCTGGGCCCGGGAGAGCTCTCCCGCGGAGCGGCTCGCAACCCCGTACTGGAACCGGGCCATCGCGTGCTCGTAGGCGGAGGACGATGTCTCGAGGTGTTGCACCGACTCCGCGAGCAGCTGCGTCGCCTCCTCGGGCGGGGCGAACAAGGCCACGCAGCGCAGGGCTTCGCCGATCGCGGTGTCCGTGCCGAAGCGTTCCGCGTGGACGCGGGCCCGGGTGGCGACCTGCGCCGCCCGGACCGGGTCGGTGTCGGCCAGGGCACGGGCGAGGTCGCCCGCCCAGGGTGCCCAGACGCCGTTGAACCGGCCCCGCAGTTCCAGCGCCGCGCCGGCTGCCTCGAGCTCCGCCACGGCCTCCTCGGTACGGCCTTCGGCGAGCAGCAGCCGCCCGTGGACGCACGGGGCGTCGGGCAGGACCATGGCGCTGGGGTAGGGCGGGCCGAAGTCGTACCGGTCGGCGACGAGCCTGGCCTCCCCCGTCCTGCCGCGTGCGAGCAGCGTGTCGACGAGCAGGCAGGTGGCGTCCCAGTGGACGGGCAGGCCGCTGCCGACGCGGTCGGCGAGGCGCAGCCCCTCGCGCAGGAAGCCCTCCGCCTCGGCGAGGCGGCCGCGACGCCGGTGGACGAGGCCCAGGAGGGTGTGGGCGAACGCCAGGTGCGCCCCGCTCCAGCCGGAGATCTCGAAGGCGCGTACGGCTTCGCCGAAGAGGTCCTCCGCGCGGTCGAGCCGGTCGGTGAACGCGAAGGTGATGCCGACCATGGCGGGGAGCTCGAAGCCCCATTCGGTGTCGGTCCAGCCGAGTCCCCGTGCGGGCCGGCCGTCCACGAGGGCGCGTTCGCACAGGTCCACCACGAGTGCGGCGTTCTCCCCGCGGAGCATGGCGTCGAAGGCCCGCAGGGTGAGCAGGGCCCGCTCCGCGTTGTCGCGGCCCTTGAGGTGGTCGGCGTTGCGCGCGAGCCGGGCGGACCGTGCGGGCCCGTCGTCCTCGGCGGCCTGCATCCCCTCCCACAGGAAGTGTGCGGCCTGAAGCCGCATCAGCCCGGGCCCGGGGGCCGTGCGGGAGGCCTCGGCGGCCAGCGAGAGCGCCGCGTCCTTGAGCTGGTTGTTGTGGGACAGGGCCGCGGCGAGGCGGAAGGTGGCGTCGACCCGCAGCGTCTCGTCCAGGCCCGGGGTGTCGAGGGCCGCCCGCAGGTGCTGGACCGTGGTGGGCGGTGAGCTGAGCAGCGTGGCGCAGCCGAGCTCGTACAGCAGGGCGGCCCTGTCGTGGGGGCGCGGCGGTTCCTCCAGGGCGCGTTCCAGACAGCGCCGGGCCGCTTCCGGGGCGCCGACCGCGAGGTGCTGGCCCGCTGCCTCGCGGAGCTGCGCGACCACCTCCTGGTCGTCGTCCGGGTGCACCTCGAGAAGGTGGCGGGAGGCCGCCGCCGCTCCGAGTCCGGCCTCGGTGATGGCCCAGGCGGCCCGCCCGTGGAAGGCGGTGCGGGTGGCCGGCGGGATGGAGCGGTAGACGGCGGAGGCGATCAGGGGGTGGACGAACTCGAGCGGGTCGAATCCGCTGACGATGCGTGCGTCCCGCAGTCGTGCCGTGCAGTCGGCGGCCTCGGCCGGGCTCATTCCCGCGAGGTTGGCAGCGAGTTCCTGGGAGATCTCGGTGCCGAGTACGGCCGCGGCCCAGGCGAACCGGTTGGCGTTGGTGCCCAGCCGTTCGAGGCGGGCGACGAGGCCGCTGCCGCGTGCCGATGCCCCGAGTTCGCGCAGGAGTCCCGCCGACTCCTCGACCGGGGGCAGCTCGCGGTCCTGCGCCTTGGCGACGAGCTCGACCGCCTCGTACGGGTTGCCGCCGGTGACGGCCCACACCTCGCGGCAGAACGGATCGTCCGCGTGTTCCCCGAGGCCGGCCCGGACCAGTTCCGCCGTGGCGTCGGGTGTGAGGGCGCGCAGGGCCACGCGTATCAGGGCGGGGTGGCCGGTGTGGCCCTCGCGCTCGGGGCCGCCGCCGGCGACGGCCCAGTCGGCGTTGCGGTCGGCGAGTTCCTGGGGGCGGTGGGCCTGGACGACCAGTAAAGGAAGTTCGGACAGGCGCGTGGTGAAGCCGGCGAGCCAGGCGAGCGATTCGCCGTCCGCCCAGTGGGCGTCGTCCACGATGAGGAGCGGCGGCCGGTGGCTGAGGCGGGAGGCGAGCCGGGAGACGACGTGGTCGAGGCCGTCCCTGACGCCCTGGGGGTCGGGCTGCGGTCCGCTGGGTTCGGCGAGGCCGAGTGCGGGCGCGGTGATCTCGAACCAGTCGCCGAACAGGGCCCTGGCCTCGTCGGCGGGGAACTGGTCCAGCGCGGGCTGCAGGAGCTGGCGTACGACGTGGAACGGTACGGACGTCACGGTCTCGCCACCCCGGGCGGACCAGACGGTGCAGCGGTCGGCGGCCATGGCCTGGATCTCGCGGAGCAGGGCGGTCTTGCCGATGCCCGCCTCGCCGCTGAAGACCAGCAGCCCGCCGGTCGCCTGCCCGCCGCAGAGGGCGTCCACCGCCTGCGCGGCGGCGGCGAGTTCCGGTTCGCGCTCGTACAACGGCCGGGACGGCTTCATGCCTCCCCTTCCCAAGGTGGTTGCGGAGGGTTCCGAGCCTAGTCGTGCGCGGGGGCCCACGGACAGGGTTCACGGGGCTCCTCGCAGGTGCGAGGCACAATCGGAGGATGGACGCATCTCGCAGGGACCGTGACGAGGAGGGGAGGGCGCGCAATGCGCGCCCCCGGGACGGGCTGGGGCGCCCCCTGCCCTACGGGACTGAGGGGGTGGAGCGGCAGCCCGAGGGTGTGGAGCGCTCCCCCGACGAGACGGTGCGTGAGGCGCAGCGGCTGCTGGACGCGGGTATGCCCTTCCATGCGCACGAGGTGTTCGAGGACGCCTGGAAGTCGGGGCCGGAGGCGGAGCGGGAGTTGTGGCGGGGGCTCGCGCAGACGTCGGTGGGGCTGACGCACTGCGCCCGGGGAAATGCGGCGGGCGGTGCGCGGTTGCTCCGGCGGGGCGCCGCCGCGCTGGAGGCGTTCGGGGAGCCGGAGCCGTACGGGATCGGTCTGGGGGCGCTGATCGCGTGGGCGCGGGAACTGGCGGGGCGGATGGAGGACTCGGTACGGCGGGCGGCGAGAGGGCCCGGCGAGGGTCGCGGGGTGGGCGACCCGGTCGACGCCACGGCGGAGGCGCCCCGGCTGCGGCCGGGGGGCCACGCCGGGTAACACACAAGGATGCGATAGGTTTTGCTCTTTCTTGACCGCCTGCCGACCGCATGTGGCAGGTTCCATTCTCAGAACTACTCGCTCAGGAGACGGACGCCCCGATGACCGACATCATCAACGGCCTCGGCCGTGCCACCGCGTACGGCGCCCTCGGCGTCGTACTGCTCGTTCTCGGCATATTCCTGATCGACGCCCTGACTCCCGGCCGGCTCGGCCGGCAGATATGGGAGGAGCGCAACCGCAACGCCGCCCTGCTCCTCAGCTCGGCGCTGCTGGGCATCGGCGGCATCGTGTTCACGTCGATCTGGACGACGTACGAGGACTTCGGCAAGGGCCTGGTGTCGACTGCCGCGTTCGGGCTGCTCGGACTGGTCATGATGGCCGTGGCATTCCTCGTCGTGGACCTGGTCACGCCGGGGAAGCTCGGCGCGACGCTGGTGGAGCGGGAACCCCATCCGGCGGTGTGGGTGACGGCGAGCTGCAATCTGGCCGTGGCCGCCGTCGTCTCGGCGTCGATCGCCTGACCGCGCCCGGCGCGATACGGACAGCGGATCCCTGCGGTCCGGCGGCCGTCGGAGTGCGCAGCCATTACGATCCGGCTTCATGAGCACTTCTGACCAGGACCAGGACCAGGACCAGCAGCCCCAGGACATAGCGGAGCCCGTGGCGCAGGAACGCAGACTGACGCCACGTCAGGCGCGTCGGCTACGGATCGTGCTCTCCTCGGTGGGTATGGCGGGGATGGCCGTCGTCCTGGCCCTTCGCATCGCCAGCCGGTCGTCCGTCCTGGTCGTCGGCGTGTACGGGCTGGCGCTCATCCTCTGCGGCGTGGTGATCGAGCTGAGCAGGAACGGCCGGACCCGCCTCGGCAGCTGGCTGCTGGGCGTCGGCCTGGTGGCGGCCGTCGGCGCGGACCGGCTGCTCATTCCCTGACGTCCGTCCACGCACACCGGGAACCCCGCGGACGCCAGGGCCTCCGCCCGCCCGGCTCCTCGCGGGCGCCTCGCCCTCCCCGCACACCGCCCAGCGGCTCAGAGCGCGCTGATCCGTACGGCCGGGCCGAGCGGGTCGACCCGGTCCAGCCACCCGGCGGCCAGGTGGAGCGGCCGGCCGGGGACGGCCGGCAACAGGAGCCGCTGCCGGTGGAGTTCACGGCCGCCCTGGCTGACGAGGAGCAGCGGCGCCGGCAGCCGCCGCGCGGTACGCAGCACGAACCGGCCGCCGGGCGGCCGCTCCCCGGCGGAGCCCGTCACGTTGGGCGCGATCCACCGTAGCGGCGCGTCCACCACCAGGGGCCGGCCCGCTCCGGCGGGCAGGTCGGTGCCGGCCAGGCGGTGCAGTACGGGTACGGCGACGGCGCGGCCCTCCAGGGCGGCGACGTCCGCACGCTCCACGGCGTGCAGCAGGTTCCCGGCGGCGAAGACGCCGGGCCGCGACGTGCGCAAGGCGGCGTCGTACGCGGGCCCTCGGGTGCCGGGGTCCAGGGTGAGGCCGCCGCACCGGGCCAGCTCGTGGTCGGGGACGAAGTCGCCGGTGAGGACGACGGTGTCGCAGCGCAGGGTCGTGGTGCGGCCGTCGTGGTGGCGCAGTTCCACCCCGGAGAGCCGGGTCCTGCCGTGGAGGGCGGTGACGGTGGCACCGGTGAGCAGCGGGAGGCCGGGGCGCCGTACCCGGAACGGGGTGTCCGGCCGGCCGGTGACGAGGGCGGCGACCTGGACGCCGGCGGCGTGCAGGGTGGCGACGGCCGCCCGGGCGACGGGCTCGTCCCCGACGACGACCGCGCGGGTGCCGATCCACTGCCGGTGGAGGTGGACGGCCTGCTGGAGTTCTCCCGTGGTGTAGACGCCCGCGGGCCGGGTGCCGGGGATCAGCCGCGCGGTGCGCGGGCGTTCGCGGGCGCCGGTGGCGAGGACGACGGCCGTCGCCGTGATCCGTTGGAGCCCGGTGGGGCCCGTGGTGTCGACGGTACGGGATCCCGCCCAGCCGGTGACGGTGACTCCGGTGCGCAGGACGGCGCCGGCGCGCACGGCCGCGGCCACGCTCCGCCGGGCGTACGCGGGCCCGTCCGTCCCGCCCCGGGCGTACGGCCCGCGCAGCCAGGCCCCGGTGCGACGCTCGCCGAATCCGCCGTGGTGGCAGTGGCGGGGGATTCCCCCCGCCTCCTGTTCGCGTTCCAGGATCTCGACGTGTCCCGCGCCGGCGCCGGCGAGTTCGGCCCCGGCGGCGAGGCCGGCGGGGCCGGCCCCGACGATCAGGACGTCGACGTGGCGCTCGGTCCGGGTCACGGTCGTTCCTCCTCGAACAGGGCGCGTACGGCGGCGCCGCAGTAGAAGCCCTGGCAGCGTCCGCCGCGGGCGCGGGTACGGCGCCGCAGACCGTCCACGGAGCGCGGCGGGAGAGTGGCGGAGAACGCGTCGCGGATCTCGCCGAGGGTGACGTGCTCGCAGTGGCAGACGAGCGTGCCGTACGCCGGGTCGCGGGCGATCAGCTCCGCCCGCCGGTAGGGCCGGGGAAAGGCCTCGCCGAGGTTGGGCATGGTGACGGCCGGGAGTTCGCGCCGCTCTCCGAGGTCGAGTCCGAGCCCGGCGAGCAGCCCGGTGACGTGCCCGGCGATCGCCATGGAGGCCGTGAGGCCGGTGGACCGGATGCCGCCGACGGTGACGTACCGCCGGCCGGGGTGGGCGCGGATGCGGTAGTCCTCCTGCCCGGTGGCGGCGCGCAGGCCCGCGTAGACGGCGGTGACCTCCTCGTCGAGGAGCGCCGGCAGGATCCGGCGGCCCTTCTCACGCAGCAGGCGGATGCCGTCGGCGGTGGAGCCGGTGGCCGCCTTGTCTTCGAGGTCCTCGGAGGTGGGCCCGAGGAGCACGTTGCCGAAGACGGTCGGTGCGACCAGGACGCCCTTGCCGGCCGCGGTGGGTACGGGTAGGAGGATGTGGTCCACGAGGTCGCGGGCGAGTTTGTCGAAGACGAGGAGCTGACCGCGGCGCGGGGTCACGGTGAACTCCTCGTGGCCGAGGAACCGGTCGAACTCGTCGGCGTACAGTCCGGCCGCGTTGATCAGGTACCGGGTGCGCAGCGGGCCGCGCGAGGTGGTGAGCGTGTGGCCGTCGGCGTCGCTGACGACGCCCCGCACCCGGCATGTGAGGTGCAGGTGGACCCCGGCGCGGACGGCCTGGGTGGCGAACGCGAGCGGAGTGGTCCAGGGGCAGATGACGCTCTCGTCGGGGACCTCCAGCGCGCCGAGGGCGCCCGGTCCCAGGTGGGGTTCGCGCGCGCGCAGTTCGGCGGCGTCGATGAGGCGGGCGGCGTGGTAGCCGTTGCGGACGGCCTTGGCCAGCAGGTCGGGCAGTACGCCGAGCTGCTCGTCGTCCCAGGCCACGAGGAGGGCGCCGACCCGCTCGACAGGGATGCCGCTCCGGGCCGCGTAGGAGGCGAGCAGGCCGTGGCCCTCGCGTACGAGCCGGGCCTCCAGCGAGCCGGGTAAGGCGTCGAATCCGGTGTGCAGGATGGCCGTGTTGGCCTTCGACGTGCCGTCGCCGACGTCGTCGGAGGCTTCCACCAGTGCGGTGCGCAGGCGGTATCCGGCCAGTTCGCGGGCGATGGCCGCGCCGACGACGCCCGCGCCCACGACGGTGACGTCGTACGCTCCGCCGCTGCCGGGCTCGCCGCCCGGTCCGTCACCCGCGGGCAGGGGACCGGCCGTGGTGACCGTGACCGTCATGTGCGCTCCAGCAGGGTGTCCACGGCGGTACGGAACTGTGCGAGGCGGGCGGCCGCCTCGTCGGGGCCGATCCGGGGTTCGTAGACGGCGGAGGGCGTCCACCGCGGTGTCGCCTCCCGCAGCGGCAGACGGGGGTCGAGTCCGAGCCGGGCCACGGCCCCGGCGCCGAGCGCCGTGACGTCGGGCAGCGCGGAGACCTCCACCGGCCGTTGCAGCAGGTCCGCCTGGGTCTGCATGAGCAGGGCCGAACGAGTGAGGCCGCCGTCGACGCGCAGGACGGTCAGGGGTTCGCCGAGGTCGGCGGCCACGGCGTCGGCGAGGGCGACGACCTGCGCGGCGATGCCCTCGCACAGGGCGCGCACCAGGTGGCCGGCGGTGGTGTCGAGACCGAGCCCGGTCACCGAGCCGCGCAGGTCGCCGCGCCACCACGGGGCGGCGAGGCCGGCGAGGGCGGGGACGAAGACGACTCCGCCCGTACCGGGGACCGTGGCCCCCACCGGGTCGAGGTCGGCGGCGCCGGAGATCACTCCGATGTCGGAGAGCCAGCGTACGGCGGAGGCGGCCGTGTAGACCTGCCCGTCCAGGCAGTAGTCCGTACGTCCGCCGAGCCGCCAGGCGACACAGCTGACCAGGCCGGAGGAACTGTCGCGTGGGCTGCTCCCGGTCTGCGCCAGGAGGAATGCGCCCGTGCCGTAGGTGCACTTGGCCTGGCCGGGTTCGAGGGCGTTCTGCGCCAGCAGGGCGGCCTGCTGGTCGACGAGGAGGCCGGTCAGGGGGATGTCGCCGCCGAAGGCGGTGGTCGTCCCGACGGGGCCGGCGCAGTCGACGACGGTGGGGAGCCGCTCGTCGGACAGCCCGAAGATCTCCAGGGCGGCGGGCGACCAGGCGGTGTCCCGGAGGCCGAGCAGCTGGGTGCGTCCGGCGGTGGCCGCGTCGGTGACGAAGGCTCCGGTCAGCCGGTGGACCAGCCAGGAATCGCTGGTGGTCACGACGCCTTCCCGGGTGAGCTCGCGGCGGATCCAGGCCATCTTGGGCGCGGCGAAGTACGGGTCGAGCGGCAGCCCGGTCAGCTGCCGCAGCTCCTCGCCGTACGCGCCGAGCGCCGCGCAGACGCCCTCCGCCCGCCGGTCCTGCCAGACGACGGCGTCGGTGAGCGGACGGCCGGTGGCAGGGTCCCAGGCCAGGACCGTCTCACCCTGGTTCGCGAGGCCGACCGCCACCACGGGTTCGGCCGCCGCCTCCACGGCCTGCCGGCCGGCGTCCAGGACCGAGCCGAGCAGTTCGGCGGGATCGGCCTCGACGGCCCCTGCGGCGCCGTGGCGCGGGCGCACGGGAGCGGAACCGGAACCGATCACGCCCCGTTCGGGACAGATCACCAGCGCCTTCGTGCCGGACGTCCCCTGGTCGACGGCGAGTACGGCTCCTGTCATCGGCACTCCCGGCGTGCGGGCCGCCCGGGACCGGGCGGACACATGATCATTCGGTTCCCGCGCCCACAGTCGTGCAGACCGGCCCCCGCGTCAACCCTGGATCCTTCCCCCGAACCGGACGTGATCCGAACGGGAGGATCCGGCCGGGACCTGCCACCCACCGGCCCGAACGGCCATCAACGTCCGGTTGCGGCAAGGAACTTGAGTAAGATCCGCGAAGTCGCCGGATCGCGGGTGTACGGCGCCTAAACTCACCGCCGAGCAACCAACCGGACGCTTGACGGCAGTTCACGGCTCGAACTGTCCCACCCCCCCCACGTCCTTGAGGATCGATGACGCACAGATCACGCCCCGTGCCGCCCCACCCGGCATCCCCTCTCGTCCCCTCCGGCCGTCCGGGGACGGGGTACTCAGATGGCGTCCACTGACTTCCGGCCTGTCTACCACCCCGCTGGCCACGACCACGCGTTACGCGCGGCGCTCCAGGATCTGCGTACGGGGCGCTGGCTGTCCATGCGGGATCTGCTGGAGAGCACCCCTGACTGGGCGCAGTGGACCCAGCGCACCCAGGTCCTCGCGACCGCGGCGGCGGGGTCCGACGCCGTCCGGGCCTGGCTCGCCGAGGAACCGCGGAGCGTGGCGGCGACGGTGATGCACGCCCGGGTGGTCGTGGAGCGGGCGGTACGCGCCCACCGCGAGAACCACGCCCGCGCACAGGAGTTGTGGCAACAGGCGTGGGAGGGGTGCCGTTCCGCCGCGCACGCGTCCCCCGCCGATCCCGTGCCCTGGGTCTGCCTGCTGGCGCTGTCCCAGCTCGACGAGCGGCAGCGCCTGGAGGAGCACCGGGTGCCGCCGCCGGGGCCCATGCTCTTCCCCGGGCCGTGGGGCCTGCTGGCGGAGGCGCACAGACGTGATCCGTTCAACCGCGAGGCCTACCACCGGATGCTGCAGTTCGTCTACGCCAGAGCGGCGAGCGGGACGCTCTCGGAGGCGGTCAACTTCGTCCAGTGGGCCGCTTCGTCGGCCCCGGAGGGCTCACCGCTTCATGTACTGCCGCTGTATGTGCGGGTGGAGCGCTACCGGCGCGAGCGCGGCCACGAAAAGGCGCTGGACCTGCACTGGGTGACCGAGGACGGCGAACGCGACGCGCAGCGCGCGCTGCGCGCGTGGTTCGACGGCACCGATCCGGCGACACAGTCCCTGCTCGACCTGAACCAACTGGCCCACGCCCTGTGGGGGTCGCTGCGCTTCGCCGAGGCGGCGCCGGTGTTCCGGGCACTGGGCCCGTACTACACCTCGGTCCCGTGGGTGTACCGCACGCGTGCGGCCTCCGACCCGGCCGGGGCCGAAGAGGTGTTCCTGCGGGCCCGGAGCCGCTGCCTGGCGGCGGAGCGCGACCCCGGCAGAGGGCCGCACGGCTGACCGGCCGATCCCCGTACCACGTCTCTCCCCCGTCCCGTCCAGCCTCCCGGAGGTCCTCTTCCATGTCGATATCCGCCCCACCCCCGCCGAGCGCGGAGGCAGCACCCCAGAAGGACGAAGAACAGCGGCTGCGGGAACTGGGCTACCAGCCCGTGCTGGCCCGCCGCATGGGTGGCTTCGGCAACTTCGCGATCAGCTTCTCCGTCATCTCCATCCTCTCCGGCTGCATGACGCTGTACGGCTTCGGCATGTCGACCGGCGGCCCCGCCGTGATGCTGTGGGGCTGGGCGGGCGTCGGCCTGTTCGTGCTCTGCGTCGGCATGGCACTGGCCGAGGTCACCAGCGCGTACCCGACCTCCGGGGCCCTGTACTACATGGCCGACCGGCTCGGCGGCCGCAAGTGGGGCTGGTACACCGGGTGGCTGAACCTGCTCGGCCTGCTGGGCGCCATTGCCGGGATCGACTACGGCGCCGCGCTGTTCACGGGCGCGCTGCTCAACCTGCAGTGGGGCTTCGACCCCACACCCGGCTCCACCATGCTGATCTTCCTCTGCATCCTGCTGCTGCACGCGGTGCTGAACCTCTTCGGTGTCCGCCTGGTCAGCGTGCTCAACTCCATCAGTGTGTGGTGGCACCTGGCCGGTGTCGCCGTCATCGTGTCGGTGCTGGCGATCGTGCCGTCGAACCACCAGTCGCCGTCGTTCGTCTTCACCGAGTTCGTCAACGACACGGGCTGGGAGAATCCCCTCTATGTGGCGGCGATCGGCCTGCTGCTGGCCCAGTACACCTTCTGCGGCTACGACGCCTCCGCCCACCTGTCCGAGGAGACCTCCAACGCGTCGGTGACGGCCGCGAAGGGCATCGTCCGGGCGATCTGGGTCTCCTGGGTCGCCGGTTTCTTCCTGCTCGCCGGCCTGACGTTCGCCATCCAGGACTACGCGGGCACCCAGAACAGCGCCACCGGGGTGCCGCCCGCCCAGATCCTGATCGACGCGCTGGGCACGGCGGGTGCCACCGCCATGCTGCTGATCGTCATCGCGGCGCAGCTCTTCTGCGGCAACGCGGAGGTCGCGGCCGCGAGCCGGATGGTCTTCGCCTTCAGCCGGGACAACGCCCTGCCCGGCTCCGCGCTGTGGCGCAGGGTGAGCGCCCGCACCCAGACCCCGGTGCCCGCCGTCTGGCTGTCGGTGTGCGTGGCCGCCCTGCTGGCCGTGCCGTCGCTGTACTCCGCGACCGCGTACGGGGCGGTGACGGCGATCAACGTCATCGGTATCACGCCCGCCTACGCCATCCCGATCTATCTGAAGCTGCGGGCCGGCGACCGCTTCGAGCGCGGCCCCTGGCACCTGGGCCGCTGGTCGAAGCCGATCGGCTGGATCGCCGTGGTGTGGGTCGCCATCGTGACGGTGCTGTTCCTGCTGCCGCAGTCCTCGCCGGTGACCATCGACTCGATGAACTACGCGTCGATCGCGCTGATCGCCGTGCTGGTCCTGGCCACGGTGTGGTGGTTCGTCGCCCGCCGTTCGTACGGCACCCCGGCGGCGTACGGGAACGCCCGCGAGCAGGCCGAGATCGCCGAGGGCATCGTCTGACCCTCCTCCCGGGCGGCCTTCAGCGCAGCAGCAGTTGGAGGCCGCCCAGGACGGTCGCGCCGATCACGATCCGGTCGAAGAGCCGCTGGTCGATCCTCCCCACGCAGGCGCGGCCGAGGTACGCCCCGGGGACGACGAACAGCACCAGGACGGCGTCCAGCAGCAGCGACCGGGCGTCGATGAGCCCGAGGCCCACGCTGAAGGGGACCTTGGAGGTGTTGACGATCAGGAAGAACCACGCGGACGTCCCCAGGAAGCCGAGCTTGCGGAAGCCCGCGGAGAGCAGGTAGAGCGACATCACGGGGCCGCCCGCGTTGGCGACCATCGTGGTGAACCCGCCGAGGACCCCGTACGAACGGGCCTTGACCCGCCCGGCGCGCGCGGTCGCGGCCGGTCCCCCGCCTTCGGCCGGCCCGCCGGTGGTTACCGCGGCCTCGGCGCTGCGCCGCCGCAGGAGCGTGACACCGGCCATGAGGAGCAGGATCGCGCCGATCGAGGTCCGCACGGCGTCGTCGTCGGCCCGCATCATGAAGACGGTGCCCGCCACCACGCCGACGGCGACGGCGGGGAAGAGCCGCAGCAGGGTGGGCCAGTGGGCGTGGCGCCGGTAGATCAGCACGGCGAGGATGTCACCGGCGATCAGGATCGGCAGCAGCACTCCGGTGGACTCGCGAGCCGGGAGGACGGCCGCGAAGACCGCGAGGCTGATCGTGTTGGCTCCGCTGACGGCTGTCTTGGAGAAGCCGACGAGTGTGGATGCCGCCGCGAGCGCGACCAGTTGCCAGAGTGTGAAGGTGTCCATGCCAGGTCGGATGCTATACGCGTCCGCTGCTCCGGAACCAGCAGCCAGTACCCGCCGCCCCCGGGCTCGTGGACGTCGGCCGTGCGGCCTTGGACCGCGGTTACTACGGCGGTCAGGACATCTACACGCTGTTCGAGCAGGAGGCCGGCAAGATCCGGGAAGGCCGGGTCTGGGGCCCGCAGCCTGCTCTGCGCCGTCCTGGGCGCGGCCCTCGGCGCGCTGGTCGGCATCGCCTGCGGCTACGCCTTCGACAAGTACCGCTTCCCGCAACCACCGCTTCCCCCAACCACCGCACAGGAGAACCATGCCCGACACCCACCCCGTACCCCGACGTCCGCGCGCCGCGCTCGCCATGGGGGCGGAGGCCGCAGCCGCGGTGCTCCGCCCGGACTCCCTGGCCGCACTCGCCGAGGTGTGCGCCCTCGCAGGGCCGGTGATCGACGACTTCTCGGCCGCGCGGGCCCGTACCGCTCTCGCGGACGCGGAGATCCTCGTCACCGGCTGGGGCTGCCCGCCGGTCAACGCCGAAGTCCTGGCGGCCGCGCCCGCCCTGCGGGCCATCGTGCACACGGCGGGCACCGTGCGAGGCCATGTCACCGACGCCTGCTGGGAGCGGGGCATCGAGGTGTCCTCGGCGGCCTCGGCGAACGCGCTGCCGGTCGCGGAGTACACGCTCGCGATGATCCTGCTCTCCGGCAAACGGGTCCTGGAGCGGGCCCGGGACTACCGGACCGAACGCCGCCGCGACGCCTGGCTCGCCGTGCCGCACGAGGTGGGCAACTACGGCCGCACGGTGGGCATTCTGTCCGCCTCCCTGATCGGCCGGCGCGTGATCGAACTGCTGCGCCCCTACGACGTACGGGTGCTGCTCCACGATCCGTACGTCTCCGGGGCCGAGGCCGCAGCGCTGGGGGTCCGCCCCGTCCCCCTCGCCGCTCTCTTCGCCGAGAGCGACGTGGTCAGCGTCCACACCCCGCTGCTGCCCGAGACCACCGGGCTCGTCAGCCGCGGACTCCTCGCGTCCATGCGGCCCGACAGCGTCCTCATCAACACCTCGCGGGGCGCGGTCGTCGACCAGGAGGCCCTCGCCGACGCGTTGGGGCGGAAACGGATCCGCGCGGTACTGGACGTCACGGACCCGGACCCGCTGCCGCCCGGCCACCCGCTGTGGGACTGCGGGAACGCGCTCATCACCCCGCACCTCGCGGGCTCCCAGGGCAACGAACTGCGGCGGCTCGCCGACCTGGCGGTCGCCGAGGTCGCCCGCTGGGCCGCGGGCGACGGCTTCGCCCATCCCGTACGACGCGAAAGGCTGGCGTTCCTCGCGTGATCCCTGCGCGCCGCCGTGAGCGCGGGGACGGTGCGGGTGAGCTGGGCGCAGGACGGTGCGACGACTGGGGTCGACCTCTCACCGCCGGGGTCACCCACACGGTGTGAGGGCTGTCCGGCGGGGCAGGACCGGTCCCCTCTACGCGTCGGTGCGGACCACCACCGCGAGGGTGCGGGGGCCGTGGACGCCCTCCACCCGTTCCAGTTCGATGTCGGAGGTGGCCGAGGGCCCGCTGATCAGGGTCGTCGGCCTCTCCGGGACCAGCCGGGCGATCGCCTCCGGGACACCTGCCACGACCGAGGACAGGTCGACCACGCACACGTGCAGGTCGGGGACGAGAGAAAGGGCACGCCGGCCCTGGTCGGGCGACCCGTCCAGGAAGATGGTGCCGGTCTCGGCACAGGTGACGGCCGAGCCGGTCACAACGCCGTCCAGTGCGTCGAGGCTGGGGGCGGGAATCTCCGCCGAATCCCGTCGGACCTCTCCGTCGTACGCCGCGAGCCAGTGCTCCTCCAGCCCGGCCGGTACCCCGATGCGCAGGGCGCCGCGTTCGCGCAGGATCCCGGCGATCACTTCGGCCGTGCGGTCCGCGGTGCAGGGGTGGACCTGGGCCTTGTAGTCGACGAGCCGGTCGGTCAGGAGGGCGAGGCGTTCGCCGTCGGGCAGGGTGCGGCCGGTGCGGTAGGCCCGGGGGACCACCGTGTCGGGCGGGGGCGCGAGGGCCAGGGCGTCCCTGATCCGGCCCAGGACCGTGTCGCGGGCGCTGGTGGTCACTGCTCCTCCTGGTGGTCGTCGGTGTGACGGGCGCCCTCTTCGGCGGCGGCGCGCATCGTCGCGGCGCCTTCTGCGGATGCCAGCCAGGCGCGGAAGGACTGTTTCGGAGGGGCGGCGGTGTCCCGGCTGTCGCTCCAGCCGCTGAAGGGGGCGGGCAGGTGCGCGATGGTGCCGTCGCGTCCGCCCACGACCCGGCCGAGGGCGGCGGCCTTCTGGGCAGCCGCGTACAGCTTCGGTTTCCTCATGACGGTGGCCGCGGCCTTCATGGCCAGTTTCTCGGTCGTGGTGCCGGACTGTTCGGTGTTCTGGTGGCGTAGCTCGACGAGCATCGACGGGATGTCGATCTTGACGGGGCAGGCGTCGAAGCAGGCGCCGCAGAGGCTGGAGGCGTACGGCAGCGAGCTGTTGGGGTCGTTCTTCGCGGCGTGCATCCCGGCGAGCTGAGGGGTGAGGACCGCGCCGATCGGTCCGGGGTACGTGGACCCGTACGCGTGCCCGCCGGCCCGTTCGTAGACGGGGCAGACGTTGAGGCAGGCCGAGCAGCGGATGCAGTTGAGCGCCGCACGGCCGATCGTGTCGGCGAGCGCGGCGGTGCGGCCGTTGTCGAGGAGGACCAGGTGGAAGTCCTGCGGTCCGTCGCCGGGGGTCACACCGGTCCACAGCGAGGTGTACGGGTTCATCCGCTCGCCGGTCGAGGAGCGCGGGAGCAGTTGGAGGAAGACCTCCAGGTCCTGGTAGCGCGGGAGGACCTTCTCGATGCCCATGACGGTGATGAGCGTGTCGGGCAGGGTCAGGCACATGCGGCCGTTGCCCTCGGACTCGACGACGGACAGGGTGCCGGTCTCGGCGATCCCGAAGTTGGCTCCGGAGACGGCCACCCGGGTCGTCATGAACTTCTCGCGCAGGTAGGCGCGTGCCGCGGCGGCGAGGTGCGCGGGCGCGTTGTCGAGCCGCGGGTCGACCCCCGGGATCTCGTCGAGGAAGATCTGCCGGATTTCGTCCCGGTTGCGGTGGATCGCGGGGACGAGGATGTGGGAGGGCCTGTCGTCGGCGAGCTGGACGATGAGCTCGGCGAGGTCGGTCTCGTAGGGGGTGATGCCGACGGATTCGAGGTGCTCGTTGAGGCCGGTCTCCTGGGTGGCCATGGACTTGACCTTGATGACGTCGCTGCTGCCCGTCGCCCTGACCAGCCGGGCGACGATGTCGTTGGCCTCATCGCCGTCGCGGGCCCAGTGGACGGTGCCGCCGCGCTCGGTGACCTTCCGCTCCAGTTGTTCCAGGAGTTCGGGCAGGCGGTTCATCGTGTCGGTCTTGATGGCCGATCCGGCGTCCCGCAGTGCCTCCCAGTCGGGGAGTTCCCCGGTGACGTGGAGGCGTTTGCCCCGGATGGTGCGGGTGGCCTTGCCGAGGTTGCGGCGCAGCTGGCCGTTGCGCAGTTCGTCGTGGGCGGCTGCGGGGAACTTCCGGTCGCCGCGCAGGTTGCCCGTCCCGTACGGGGAGCGGGGCGGTGGGGCGGGCATGCCGAGGAAGGTGCTCATCGGGCGGCCTCCGTGAGGGCGTACGGCGTGGTCCGGGTGGACCCGAGGATCTGGGCGAGGTGCAGGGTGCGCGTACCGGACCTGATGCGGGAGAGCCCGCCGCCGATGTGCATGAGGCAGGAGGAGTCGCCTGCCGTGCACACGTCGGCCCCCGTGCCGCAGACGTTGCGCATCTTGTCCTGGAGCATCGCGGTGGACGTCTCCGCGTTCTTGACGGCGAAGGTGCCGCCGAAGCCGCAGCAGGAGTCGGCCTCCGGAAGTTCGACGAGGTCGATCGACTCGACGGCGCGCAGGAGCTTCAGGGGCTTCTCACCGACCCGGAGCATGCGCAGCGAGTGGCAGGTGGGGTGGTAGGTGACCCGGTGCGGGAAGTACGCGCCGACCTGGGTCACGCCGAGGACGTCCACGAGGAGTTCGGAGAGCTCGTACGTCTTGGCCTTGACGGTGGCCACCCCGGAGCGCAGCGCGGCGTCCCCGTACCGGGCGGCGATGATCTCGTGCTGGTGTCGCACGGAGCCCGCGCAGGAGCCGGACGGCATGACGACCGCCTCGATGGAGGCGTCCCCGAACTGCTCCGCGAAGTTCCGTACGAGGGGAACGGGTTCACGTTGGTAACCGGTGTTGACGTGCATCTGGCCGCAGCAGGTCTGGTCCGGCGGGAACACCACCTCGTGGCCCAGGCGGGCGAGCAGCAGCGCGGTGGATCTCACCGCCTCGGGGAAGAGCGTGTCTCCCAGACAGGTGGCGAAGAGTCCGATGCGCATGGGGCCTCCCCGGGTCGTTATGGTCCGACCATACTAGCCTCCGTCCGTAGGGGACGCCATGGGCGCACCGGCCGGCCTGAACCCGGACATGGAAAAGGGGCGGGGGACGGTGCGTGCGCACCGTCCCCCGCCCCCTCGGGCGGTGTCCGCTATCGGCCGTCGTTCCCGTCGACCAGCGTTCCGTGCAGCCCCCGGATGTGCTGCTCGGCCAGGTCGGCCGCCTCGCCGCCCCGCCCCTCGCGAACGAGTCCCAGGAGCAGCGCGTGCTGGGTGTTGAGCGCGCCCGCGGCGGCCGGCCAGTCCTCGGTCTCCTCGAGGGCCCGCAGGATCAGCGGACGGACGGACTCGCGCACCGCGGAGGTGAGCGTGGAGGTCAGCGCGTTGCCCGAACTCCGGGCGACGAGTACGTGGAAGCGGGTGTCGAGGTCGTTGAACTCGGCCACCCCCACACCTGGTTCACCCATCCGCCGGACCAGCTCCCCGGCCGCGTCGAGGTCCTCGTCCGACGCGTGCCGCGCGGCCGCCTCCCAGCTCGAGCGTTCGAGGACGACGCGCGCCTCCAGCACGTCGTGCAGGCTGTAGCTGCCGAGCGCGAAGTGCAGGCGCAGCAGGCGCCCCAGGGCGTCGTCCGGGTTGCGCACGATCCGCGCCCCCGAGTCGGGCCCCCGGCCGGGCTGCGCGACCAGGACGCCGATGGTCTCCAGGACCCGCAGCGCCTCGCGCAGCGCCGAACGGCTGACGCCGAGCACCGGCGCGAGCTCCCGCTCGGGCGGCAGCCGGTCCCCCGCCTTCAGTTCGCCGGCGAAGACCCGTTCCTCGATGGTGCGGAGCACGAGTTCGTGCGTACGGGACTGACGTACGGGTTGCCACTCGACAGGCATCCGCTACTCCCCGCTCAGGGTGATACGCATGGCCCGACTATGTCACACACGGTGTGTGGTCGGACCAAAGGCACCTAAAGGGCGCGAGGTGCCCGTCGGCCGGTCCCGGCACACGTGTCGTACCGCCCGGAACATGATGACGAACACCCGGAACGTTTATACGATTCTCACCGAGTGGGCCTACGGTGCTGTCGTGACCCAGACGAGCCCGCCCGGTTGGCATCCAGACCCCGGGTATTCAGGAATCGGCCCCGCGCAGGAACGCTGGTGGGACGGGAGCCGGTGGACCGAACATCTGCGCATACCGCCCGCGACCGTACGACGCCGGCGGATACGGATCGGCGCCGGCATCGCCGCCGGTGTCGTCCTGCTCGCGGCCGTCGGCGGCGGCGCCTACATGCTGGGGGACGGCTCCGGCGACCGGAACGGCACCTCGGCGGCCACCACCCCCTCGCAGAGCCCCGACCGCCAGGGCGCGCCCGGGGGCGGCGACCAGGACGGAGGCGGCGGCCAGGAGCCCGGCCAGGAGATGCCGCCCGTCGAGGAGGGGTACGCCACCGACATGGCCAGCGGCATCAGCATCCCCGTCCCCGACGGCTGGAAGGGCCAGTCGGGACCGGTCGGTGCCGGCGTGACGACCGGCGAATACGCCTGTCCCGGCGACGAGGCCCAGAAGTGCGTGCGCGGTGGGGTGTTCTCCGCCCCGGCGCAGGCCCTGAAGGTCACGCAGACCACGGCGAAGGCAGCGGCCGAGGCCGACATCAAGGCCAACGCCGAGGAGTCGTACGGCGAGAAGATCTACGGCGGGATCACCTCGCACGAGCAGCTCAGGTCCAAGGCCGTGACGGTGGCCGGGCAGAAGGGCTACGTGGTGCGCTGGAAGGTGGTGACGAAGGAGGGCGACGACGGATACGTGGAGTCGCTCGCGTTCCCCTCCCCCCGCATCGAGGGCATGCTGGTCGTCGTCCGCTCCGGCTTCGACATCAACGTCAAGGCCCCGAAGCTCTCCGTCCTGGACGACATCACCGAGGGCATCAAGGCGGCGGCGGGAACGGGTACCGGCGAGACCGCCTGACCGGCCGGACGTGCGCACCGCGTGCGGACGGGGGCCGTACCGGAACGTTCCGGTACGGCCCCCGTCCGGGCCCGGGGACGTGATCACTCCGCGTTCCCGTGGCCCCGCGCGGCCCGCTCCGGACGCCGCCGGGCCGACGCCGGGTCGCACCTGCCGCCGCCGGGCGCCCCTCGGAGGCGGAGGTGACCGGAGGAACGCGGAGACCCGGGCGCGGCCGTCGCGGGCGCCCTGCGCGTCACGCCACCAGCAGCGGACGCAGCCGCGTCGCCGTCAGCCGCTGGACCAGCGGCCGGTGCCACCGGCGAACGCCGGCCATCAGCAGGGCGCCGGTGACGGCCCCCACCAGCATCCCCACGGCCACGTCGTGCGGATAGTGCGCACCGACCCAGACCCGGGACGCCCCCATGGCGCAGGCCGCCACGACGGCGACCGCTCCGATCCGCCGGGAGACGAACAGCAGGGCAACCGCCGCCGCAGCCGCGATCGCCGCGTGATTGCTCGGGAAGGACCAGTCACCGGGCGCCGGGCACGCCTCCAGGGTGACGAGGTGCAGGCTGCGGCACGGCCGGATCTCGTGGACCAGCGTCTTCAGCACGTCGTTCAGGACATACGCCACGACCACCACCACCGGCACGGCGAGGGCCTCGACCGCGGCCTCGGCATCGGCCCGCCGCGCCCGCCACCACACCACGACCATCAGCACGGCGAGCAGGACGAGCCCGTACGCGGACCAGGCGGTCACGACGTCGTCGAGCCAGCCGGGCGCGCGCCCGGCCAGATCCACCACGTCACGGTAGGCGGAGCCGTCGATGGAGGGTCCGTCGAGGGCGAGAGTCGTACGCGGATGCATCCGCGGGCCTCCTCGGTCGTGTGGCTCCGGCATGACCGCAGCAGCGGGACGGCGAGCGGGACGAGGGGAATTCCTTCGCCTCGGCGGAGCGGAGGCCCGGGTGGGCACCCCGCTCACGACAGCCGACGACTACAGTAATGTAGACCGTCTACCACACTGTAGACGATGACGGGATGAGGATCGCCCCATGACCGACGCGTTGGACGAACGCAGGCCGGCCGGCGAGCTGGAAGCCGCTGTGATGGCCGCCCTGTGGGCCGCGGACGAGCCGCTCACGCCGGGCCGGGTGCAGGAGGCGCTCGCCTCCGGACTCGCCCGCACGACGGTGACCACGATCCTCTCCCGGCTCCACGAGAAGGGCACGACCGGCCGGGTGCGGCAGGGACGCGGTTACGCCTACTTCCCCGTACAGGACGCCCCGGGCCTGACCGCGCGCCGGATGCACACCGAGCTGGACCGGGACACCGACCGCGAGACCGTCCTGGCCCGCTTCTTCGCGCAGCTCGAGCCCGGCGACGAGGATCTGCTGCGCCGGCTCCTGGAGGCCGACGGCCGGTGACCCTCCCGCTGCTCGCCCTTCTCCTCGTGCCGCTGCTGCTGCCGTTCGCGGCGCCGCCGCTCGCCCGGCACATCCTGGACCGGCTCGCCCCGGCCCCCGCCCTCTGGGCCCTCACCTCGTGCGCGCTGGCCCTGGCTGCGTCGTGCACGATCGCGCTGGGCTCCCTGGTCCTGACGGGACTGCTCGAACTACCGCTCTTCGCGGCCCTCGGCGACCTGATCCACCCGCTGCCCACCCCGTCGGGCCTGCCGGCCCTGCCCGCCGCCGCACTGGCCACCGGAGCACTCACGCTCAGTGCCTGCACGCTCGGCCGGTCCGCCCTGCGCCAGCTCGGTGCGTTCCGCGTCGCCCGCGCCCAGGCGAACCGGCGCCCGACCGCGGGCGACCTCTGCGTCGTGGAGTCGCCCCACCCCGACGCGTACGCCCTTCCCGGCCGCCCGCACCGCATCGTCGTCACGACCGCGATGCTGCGCAGTCTCGACGCGACCGAACGCCAGGCCCTCTTCGCCCACGAACGCGCCCACAACAGCGCCGGGCACCACTACTTCCTGGCCGTCGCCGAACTCACCGCACACTGCCACCCCGCGCTGCGCGCTCTGCGGGCCGACATCCGGTTCGCCGCCGAACGCGCCGCCGACGAGGCAGCCGCCACCGCGGTCGGCGACCGCGGCCTCACGGCCCGTGCCATCGCCCGTGCCGCGCTCGCCGGGAGCACCGCACCGTCCACCCGCCCGGCCTTCGCCCCCGGGGCCACGACCGGGCCCGTGCCGCGCCGCGTCGCCGCGCTGCTCACCCCCGGCCGGGGCCGCCCCCGCGCGGCCCTCGCCGTGGCCCTGGCCGTCGGCGCCCTGCTCTCGGCCGGCGCCACGACCACCGCCGTGCTCGGCGTACACCATCAGGTCGAGGTGGCCCAGGGCGAGGTACGCCGCTGAGCGGCGCCGACGTCCTCCCGGGGTCCCGAAGCGGTCGCAGTCGGCGGCCAGCCAGCGGTTCAGCAGAGCGTTCACGGCGGCTGGGCTGTCCCGCAAACCACGGCCGATTCACGGCGGGCGCGCGACAACAGCTACGGCACCTCGCCGCGTTGCCGGAACGTTCACATACTTATAGGGACGACCCTCCGCCTTGCGATCGCACGCACCGGACGCACCGGACGCACCCGGGCCTGCCCTTCGGGCAGGCGGCGCTACGGTCGAAACACGGCCTGACCCATCGGAATGACCCGGGGCTGGACCGGGCGTGGCCCCGCCCTCCGGGGTGCCCGTCCGGCCTAGCGTGAGGGGCCCACTTCCGCGTGACCTGAAGGAGCACCCTGTGACCACGGCCCCTCTCGCCGACCTGACCGGTACGTATGTTCTGGACCCCGTACATACCCGGATCGGTTTCGTCGCACGGCACGCGATGATCACCAAGGTGCGTGGATCGTTCCACGAGTTCGAGGGCACCCTTCACTTGGACGGGTCCGATCCGGCCAGGTCGAGGGCTTCGGTGACCATCCAGGCCGACAGCATCGACACCGGCAACGGCGACCGCGACGGGCACCTGCGTACGAACGATTTCCTGGGCGTCCCCCACCACCCCGAGATCACCTTTGCCTCCACCAAG
The DNA here is from genome assembly GCF_044334475.1 of Streptomyces sp. NPDC020780. NCBI lineage: Bacteria > Bacillati > Actinomycetota > Actinomycetes > Kitasatosporales > Streptomycetaceae > Streptomyces > Streptomyces sp. NPDC020780. The sequence goes on from NZ_JBIRTB010000014.1 coordinate 49,351, forward strand.
GCCGAGCAGGTGGACGACACCCACTTCCGGCTGACCGGAGACCTGACGATCAAGGGCGCCGGCAAGCCGATCAGTATCGACTTCGAGTACACCGGCGCTGCCCAGGACCCCTTCGGTAACCAGCGGGTCGGCTTCGAGGGCGCCGTCACCGTCAGCCGCAAGGAGTACGGCCTGACGTGGAACGCCGCTCTCGAGGGCGGCGGTGTTCTGGTGGGAGACAAGGTGGTACTGGAGTTCGACATTTCCGCGATCAAGCAGGCCTGACGGTACGGGCGACGGCGAGGCTGCGAGGGGCTCTCCGCCTGCGTGGCGGCTGAGAGGGGGCCGGCCGTCAGCCGCGCCACGCTCGCCCCAGCCTTCACAGTCATCTGGACCAGCCGCTGCCTCGGCGCCATCGCCGTCCCGAAGCCCTGCGACATGGTCCAGGGATTTTCCAGGGAGCCGGGGACCGAGGGCCGTACTCCAGCGCCGTCCGCGTGGCGATGCGGATGGTGGCCATCGACATCATCGTGTTCGCCGGAGTCGACAAGGACAAGGTGGCCGAAGCGGGACGGGCCAGTGGGCGGCAGGCACCGGGGCCGGACGCGTACGGGAGGTGGTGGTACGTGAGCGGCTGGTTGTCACCGGAGAAGGTGGCTGAGGTGACGCGGGCGCTGGACCTGACGGGGGTCTTCGTCAACGGAGTGCTCGGCGGAGTGCTGGCACGGGGCCGCCGTCTGGACCTGTTCGGGTTCCTCACGATCGGCGTGGTCTCCGGCCTGGGCGGCGGGGTCATTCGTGACACCTTGCTGCAGCACGGTACCCCGGTGGCCCTGACCGACTACACGTATCTGACGACCGCTGTCGCCGGGACCGTGCTGGCGTTCGTACTCGACCTAAGTCGGCACACCTCCGGTCCGGCCTTCAACCTGCTCGACGGTGTGGCGATCAGCGTCTGGGCGGTCGCCGGGGCGCAGAAGACCCTCGCCACCGGCCTGGGCTGGCTGCCCGCCGTGCTCCTGGGCATCATCACGGCGGTCGGTGGCGGGATCGTTCGAGACCTGCTGCTGGGCCGCACCCCTGGTGTCTTCGGCGGCTCCCCCCTGTACGCCACCGTAGCGGCGCAGGTCAGCGTGGTGACGGTGTTCTGCATCTGGCTCGGCGTACCCACCCTCGGCATCGTGGTCGGCATCACTGGCGGCACCGCGCTGCGGATAGCCGCACTCACCTGGGGTTGGAAGCTGCCGGGCGGCCGCGACTGGCAGCCGAGAATCTCCCGGCACCGGGAATCATGACCTGTCAGACCAAGAACCGTAGGAGAGGAGTTGGCAGGCAACGGTGATGAGCAACGAATCCACGGGCCGGAAAGTCCGTGCGGACGATGTCCTGGCCGGACTGGCGGACATCCGTTCCGAGCTGGAGGACTTCTACAGGGATCTGCACGCCCATCCTGAGCTCGGTCACCAGGAACACCGGACCGCGGCCCGCGTGGCACAGCGCCTGACGGACTGGGGCTACCTGGTCCACGAGGGTGTCGGCGGCACCGGCGTGGTCGGCGTGTTGGCCAACGGCGACGGACCCGTCCTCCTGCTGCGGGCCGACATGGACGCCCTGCCGGTCCGGGAGGAGACCGGTCTGCCGTATGCCAGCGCGGTGACAGCCACGGACACATCCGGTCGGGACGTGCCCGTGGCACACGCGTGCGGCCACGACATGCATGTCACGTGCCTGCTGGGCGCGGCCCGGCTGATGGCGGCCTCCCCGCAGTCGTGGCGGGGCACACTCGTCGCGTTGTTCCAGCCGGCGGAAGAACCGGGGGACGGTGCCGACCGCATGCTCGCCGACGGTCTCGCCGACCTCATTCCCCGCCCGGACCTCGCACTCGCCCAGCACGTACTGCCCTATCCCTCCGGACACCTGGGCACCCGCTCCGGATCCTTCCTCTCGGCGGCGGACAACCTGAAGATCACCGTCCACGGGAGGGGAGCCCACGGCTCCGCTCCACAGGCCGCGATCGACCCGGTAGTCATGGCTTCGATGATCGTGGTCCGCCTCCAGACGATCATCTCCCGGGAGCTGGCCGCCACTCAGCCCGCAGTGCTGACGGTGGGTTCCGTCCACGCGGGTACGACCGGCAATGTGATCCCTGATTCGGCCGAGATCCAGCTCAATGTGCGCACCTACGACGAGGGCACCCGTAAAGACGTTCTGGCCGCCGTGCGACGCGTCGTCAAAGCGGAGTGCGACGCGTCCCGCGCGACCCGGGACCCGCAGTACGAGGAAGGCGGCCGCTTCCCCCCGACCGTCAACGACGGCGCCGTCACCCGTGAGGTCTCGGCCGCCTTCACCGCGTACTTCGGGGAGCGGGCCCACACCAGCCGGCTGCAGAGTGCCAGCGAGGACTTCAGCCGGATCCCGGACGCCTTCGGCATCCCGTACACCTACTGGGGCATCGGCTGCATCGACCCCGAAACCTACCGGGCGGCCGAGGAACGCGGCACCGTCGCCCAGGATGTCCCGGTCAATCACAGCGCCCGCTTCGCACCGGTGCTCCAGCCCACGCTGGACACCGGCGTGCAGGCCCTGGTCGTCGCCTCGCTGACCCGGCTCGCCAACCCCGACGACGAACGCCCCTGAACCGGCGCACCCAGCGACGCCACGGACTCCCGGCCGGGTCGGCCAGGGCCGGTCGAGGCGTTTGCCCGGACCGCTGCGGACGCACTCGGCGCTATCGACGCACTCGTCGACAATGCCGGCATTCCCGGGCCGACAGCCTCGGACGAGAAGATGGACTCCGGTCAGTGGGACGCGGTCCTCGCGGTCAACCTCACGGGACGTTCAACGTCACGCGAGTGACCATCCCGTTCCTGACACAGGCCGACGCGGGTGTCATCATCAGCGTGTCTTCGGTGGGCGGACGCTTCGGCTGTCCGAAGCGAAGTCGGTACGCCACCACCGAACGCGGACTCCCCGGGGCAGCGAGACAGTTGCCCGGGAACTCGGAGAGGCCGGTGTCCGGGTCAACGCGATGGCCCCGGGCGTGGTCGACGGCGAGCACATCCGGCGGGTACCGCGGGACCGGGCAGAGGCCACTGGTCGCAGCCAGGACGAGGTCACCGCCGACGCCCTGGGCGTCCAGGTGGTGAAGTACATCGTGGACCCGGCAAGGAGGCGGTCCGCCTGGTGACGCAGCGTGCCGCCGGGGTCGCGGCAGCGGAGGCCCTGGGCGACGCAGTCTCCGGCGCGTCCGTCGTCATCACGGTGCTACGTGACGACGACGCGGGCGCAGCGGTCCTGTCAGATGCGGTCCCCCGGCGGCTCAGACGCGATCTGGCTGCGGGCGAGCACGGCGGGCCCACGTAGCGCACGCCGGTGCGCCGGGAGTGCACGCGGTCTGTCGGCCGCACCACGGGCGTCGTGGCTGTGTGCGGAAGGCCGGGGTCCGCTCCAGCACCGCGCGTCAGCTGTTCACCGCCCACGGCCCGCGTGCCGCGCTCGCCGGTAGGCGCTCGCGGCACGACACTGGAGCCACCGCCGGGCACGCGGGCCTCGCCGCAGCGATCAGGGATCAGGGATGAGTGGCATGACGGACCAACCTCCAGGTCGGCACACCGGGACGAGGGTCGCGGTAGTTACCGGCGCGGCCAGGGGCATCGGGCGGCATGCTTCGCTCGCCCTCGCGCGCCAGGGCATCTGGATCGCAGGTATCGACATTGCCGGACCGGTGAGCCCGATCCTGGACTACCCGCCCGCAACCACCCAGGATCTTGCGCACACCGGCGACTTGGTGCGGCAGGCGGGCGGCAGGTGGCTCGCCATCGAAGCCGACCAACGCGACATCGACGCGATCCGAGCCGCCGCCGACCGGATCGAGCACGAGTTCGGCGGCGTGGACATCGTCTTCGCCAACGCCGGAATTCAGGCGTTCAAGCCGCTGTTGGAGATGAACGACGCAGACTGGCAGGACCAAATCGAGGTGAACCTCAACGGCACCGCGAATATGCTGCGGGTCTTCGCCCCCCTGCTGGTGCACCGCGGCGCGGGGCGGATCATCGTCACCTCTTCGACCCAGGGCCAGCACGGCACGCTGAACGGAGCCGCCTACTCGGCCTCCAAGTGGGCACTGATCGGGCTGGTGAAGTCCGCCGCCCTCGAGCTGGGCTCGCATGGAATCACCGTCAACGCCCTCATCCCCGGATTGATCGACACACCTCTGACCAGGCACGAGGACCGCTACGCCCAAGCGATCAGCACCGCCGGGGGCCACTCGAGCGGAGACCCCCACCAGGACGTAGCGACGGCCAAGCATCTGCTTACGACAAAGAGCCCACTTGGTGTGCCGTGGATCGAACCCGCTGATGTAGCACCTGTCGTCGTGTTCCTTGCCTCGGAGGACGCCCGGATGGTGAGCGGCGCCTCATTCGCCGTGACCGCAGGCGACAGTGCAACCATCACTGCCTGAGGGCTGCCCCACACTCGCCGGCGGGCGCGCGACGACAGCCACGGCGCCTCGCCGCGTTGTCAGCGGGTCCATATGCAATCCGGTATGCGGACATCCCTGCGGCGTGCGATGCGCCGTATCTGACGCCGCGCGCTGATCTACCGGGAAGTGCGGGACAGCCCTTTGCTCGACTCTGTCGGGGCTCTTGGAGTTGCCGGGGGCAGGTGCCCAGGGTGTGCCAGGACTTCGGGCGGGGATCTCGTGCTGATCGAGGTAGGTCCGGAGGGCGATCCGTCGGCGGGGAGGGCGTGCGTCTTCGCCCGAAGGGCTCCGCCCGCGCGATTCCGGCCTCCGTGCCGCGGGTACCTTCCGGATCTCGATCCTCCGCCCGTACCGCTTGCCGCCATGTGATCGCGGTCGGCCTGGGACCGGGCGGTGAGCAGGCAGGGTCCGTGCGCTGGTGTCTGCGGGCCGGCGGGGGCAGGCTGGAAGGTGCACTCGCGCCGTCGGGCCAGGTGCGACTGCCGAGTGTCGATGATTGCGGCGAGCAAGCTCCGCGAGTGGCACGCCCGTGACGTACATCGCCGGTCACTGGGCGTCGCTCTCCGGGCTGTCAACCGCGGGGCATGCCTTTGCCGCGGAGGGCAGCCTCCCGAAGGGAGGAGCGCCCTGAGTGGTCGGCGCAGCCAGCGCCGTAGGCGCTCCCCGTGAACGCCCGCGGCCCCAGCAGGAGGGGAGCGCAGCGTGGGCCGCAGGCGTAGGACGCCGCGTGGAAGGACCATGAGGAGGCCGCTGGTGACTGCGAAGCACAAGGTACAGGTGCGGAGGGCATACGAGGAGCCGGCGCGGGGGGACGGCACGCGAGTGCTGGTCGACCGGATCTGGCCACGAGGGCTGACCAAGGCCAAGGCCGACTTGGACGAGTGGTGCAAGCAGGTCGCCCCGTCCACGCAGCTGCGCACGTGGTACCACCACGATCCGGACCGCTTCGAGGAATTCGGCCGCCGCTACCGCAGCGAGCTGGACGATCCGGAGCGTGCCGAGGCGCTGGCGCACCTCCGCGAACTGGCGCAGGGCCGGACGCTGACGCTGCTCACCGCGACCAAACAGCCCGAAATCAGCGAAGCCGAAGTCCTCGCCGAGTTGCTCCGGAGCTGACGCCGGCAGGGTCGAGGGGCGGACGCCCCGACCGGCACCACACCCGACGGTCACACCGTGCCCGTGCCGAAGGCGCACGCCGACGCGGCGTTCGACGCCGCGACCTGCTCGGCTCCGGAGCGTGTGTCGCGGCGTCCCGACGGCTCGGCGGCGCTCTCACCCGCTGACGCCGGTCAAGCGCGCTGGTCCCCCACGGGTCCTCAGGGACAGTCAAGGGCCGGTTTCGGATTTCTCCGAAACCGGCCCTGAACTGCGACTTTCTCCAGTCGGGACGACAGGATTTGAACCTGCGACCCCTTGACCCCCAGTCAAGTGCGCTACCAAGCTGCGCCACGTCCCGCTGCCCGTCTGACCTGGGGCTTTCCCCTGGCTGAACGCGCATGAGAACAATACCGCACTTGGAAGGGTGGTCACGAACCCGTTTGCCGGACCGGCCGCGCACACGCTCGGCGCCGGGGCGGGAGCCGTACCCCGCGAGGTTCACACCGTGGTGTCAGCGGTCGCCCCGCCTGGCGTGGGCGGCGAGGAACTCTCCGTACCAGAGGAGGGTGGCGTCCAGGGTTTCGGCCAGCGGCGTGGGGTTCAGCCCGAACGCCTCCTCGATGTCCGACGAGTCGACCGTCTGCCCTTCGGTGTGCTGATAGAACATCTCGGCGTACTCCGCCATGAACACCTCGTCGAACGGGCCGAAGGGTTGCGGCTTGGGCACGACGGTGACATCCAGGGGGCGCCCGACGCGCTCCTCGATCATCGAGAGGATGCGGCGCGTGGTGAGTGCCGGGGCCGTGGGCAGGTGCCACACCCGCCCGTCACCTCCCGGGTGCTCCCCGAGGGTGGCGAGTCCGGTGGCGACGTCGCCGATGTACGTGTAGCTGTGCGGCAGGTCGATGTCGCCGAGGGCCGGGACCTCGCCCCCGGTAAGTGCCGCGGGGAAGACCGCGCCACCCAGCGTGGAGTTGAGGACACCGGGGCCGACGAAGTCGGCGGAACGGCCCAGTACGACGCGGAGCCTGCCCTCCGCGTGGGCGGCGAGGTATCGGGCATCCAGTTCCGCCCACATCAGCCCCTTGCGGCTGGTCGCGTTCCACGGGGTCCGCTCGGTCATCACGGCGCCGTGCGTCTCACCGTACGGGTAGAGGGTGTCCAGGACGACGAGCCGGGCGCCGGCCGAAGCCACCGCGTCCACGACGGCCTCCTGTATGCGGGGCATGACCTCGACCTGCAGGTGATAGTCGACGTTGACGCAGTGGTACACGACGGCCGCACCCTCGACGGCGGAGCGGGCCCCCGCCGGCGTCGACACGTCGGCCGCGAAGCGGGTGGCCCCCTCCATCACCGGCCCTGCCGCCTTCCGGTCGACCAGCCGGACGCGATGGCCCCGCGTGACGAGTTCGCGGGCGAGGGCGGTGCCGGCGGGTCCGGCGCCGAGGACGGCGTGAAGGGCGGGTGCGTCAGTCATGACTGACCCCTTTGGGTGAGGAGGTGACGGCGGCGCGGGCGGCTGCCGCCGAAGGTCTACGTACGGCTTCTTACTTCTGTTAGAGACCATAACTAGACTTACGAACCCTCGCAAGCCTTCTTGTTAGACTCCGTAACTGAAGTGAATGCAGCTAGCGTCGCGCCTCCGTACCCGGACGAAGGAGTCACCCCGGTGGACCGCACCAAGGACAGCCCACGGGCCCGGTACCGGGAGCAGACCCGGTCGGAGATCAAGGACACCGCCCTGCGACAGCTGGCCGAATCGGGCGTGGCCGCACTCGCGCTGACCAGGATCGCCAAGGAGATGGGGCTTTCGGGCCCCGCTCTCTACCGGTACTTCGCCAGCCGGGAAGACCTGCTGAGCGCCCTGATCAGGGACGCGTACGACGACGCCGCGGCAGCCGTCACGCAGGCCGTGGTGGAGGCCGACGCCGCCGCGCAGGGCCCTCGGGCACGGCTGGGCACCCTGGCCGGTGCCTACCGGGCCTGGGCGGTCGCGGAGCCGCACCGCTATCTGCTGATCCAGGGCGCGCCGGCCCCCGGGTATGTCGCCCCGGACGACACGCGGGGACGCGCCCGCGCAGTTCTCGGGCCGTTCCTTACGGTGTTCGCGGCCGGGGAACCCGGCGCGGGGCTCACCGGCCTCGTGACGGAGATGGCGGCCTGGCACGCGGGCGACGACGCGGTGGCCGCATGGGTGGCCCACTACGTACCGGATTCCGCGCGTGATCCGCTACGGCCCGCGGCAGCCCTGGCCGGAGCCGTCCTCGTATGGGCGCAGTTGCACGGCTCGGTTGGTCTGGAGGCGGCGGGGCAGTTCGCCGGGATGGGGCACAGCGGCGGCACACTGCTCACCGCCCAGTTGAGTCTCCTGGCGGACTCCTTCGCGCTGTCCTGAGCAGCCGGGCAGGCTGTCCGAGGGGCCGAGCCCGGCCGCAGGCCGGCGCCCGCTCAGGCGCGGAAGACCTCACGCCGGTCGATGTGCCCGACCACCAGGCCGAGCCTGCGCAGCCGGGCGCCTCATCGGGGCCCGTCCCGGTCGACGGGTGGGAGCAGCGGATGCCCGATCCCGTAAGGGATCACGGGGGAACTCCGGAGCCCGACAGCGGTGCCGGTGCCGTGGCGTTGATGAGGTGCTGGACGAGGGTGACCAGTGCCCCCGTTCCGGAGCTGGCGATCCGGGCGTCGCACAGGACGACCGGCACGTCGGGCATGAGGTCGAGGGCCGCCCGTACCTCGTCCGGTCCGTAGCGGTAGGCGCCGTCGAACTCGTTGACCGCGACGATGAATCCGATGCCCCGGCGCTCGAAGAAGTCCACGGCGGGGAAGCATTGCGCCAGCCGTCGTGTGTCGGCCAGCACCACGGCACCGAGCGCGCCTTTGGAGAGTTCATCCCACATGAACCAGAAGCGCTCCTGGCCGGGCGTCCCGAAGAGGTACAGCACGTGCTGCTCGGAGAGCGTGATCCGGCCGAAGTCCATGGCCACGGTGGTCGCCGTCTTGGACTCGATGCCTTCGAGGTTGTCGGTCGCCGCGCTGACCTGGGTCAGGAGTTCCTCGGTGCTCAGCGGGGCGATCTCGCTGACGGCCCCCACGAACGTCGTTTTCCCGACGCCGAACCCGCCCGCCACCAGGACTTTGAGGGCCACGGGGAAGTGCTCGGAGCTTCCGGCGCTGTCAGAGCTGTCGTCGTAGACCATCGAGCACTGCCTCCAGCAGGGATCGGTCGGTGGGCATGTCGTGGAAGGCGGGGGCGTGGGCGGTGACCGCGCCGCAGTCGACCAGGTCGGAGAGGAGGACCTTGGTGACGACCACGGGCAGCCGGAGCTGGGCGGCGATCTCGGCCACCGAGGTGGGGCCCTCGCACAGCTCCAAGGCCACGGTGTGTTCGGGCCCGAGGGGAACCTGGGGCCGGCTCCCCGTGGCCATCACCAGGGAGAGCAGGTCGAGCTCGGTCGTCGGCCTCGTCCGGCCGTTGCTCACGGTGTACGGGCGGACGAGCCGGCCGGCCTCGTCGTCGAGCAACGGCCCTTCCTGCGGGGCCGCCATCCTCACAGCCCCGGCGTGAACGCCGCTCCGGCCGGCTGCCGGAGCGGCGTCATCAGATAGGGGCGGACGCTCTTGACCAGCATGGCCATCTCGTAGCCGAGAACGGCGGCATCCGCCTCCCGGCCGGCGAGGACGGCGAGGCAGGTTCCCGATCCGGCGGTCGACACGAACAGGAGCGTCGAGTCCAGCTCGACGACGACCTGCCGCACGTCACCGTTGTCGCCGAAGCGGGCGCCGGCACTGCGGCCGAGGGAGTACAGGCCGGCGGCGAGCGCCGCCATGTGGTCGGCGCTGTCGGCGTCCATGCCGTGCACGGACTTCACCAGGCCGTCGGCCGAGAGCAGAACCGCGCTGCGCGTGTGGGGAACGCGCTGTACCAGTCCGCTCAGCAGCCAGTCGAGGTCCGAGACCTGAGCGGACGGCATTTCGCTCGTCATGGTGCATCTACTCCTTGGGGTGATTCGATCGATGGGGCGGGAGGCCGGGGCCGGGCATTCCGGGCCGGGCGGAGCGGTCGTCCGGGCCACTCCCCGCCAGGGGCCGGCTCGGTTCGCACGGCTCGCTCCGTTCACGGCTCCCCCGGTCCCCTGGCCGGGTCCTGGCCGGGCAGCCGCGGCCCCGGGGGGCCGCCCGGTCCCGCCGTGGTGGCGGGGCCACGGACCGGCAGCGGGACGAGGCCGTGGCTGCGCGGCGCCCCGACGGGCACCGGGGGCCCGTCACCCGTCGCCGTACCGGCGGCGGCACTCGGCGCCGCCTGCCGCGGCGGGGCTGAGGCCGGGTCGTACGGGGACGCCGCCCCCGGGTCATCCGCCGACTGGGCCTCGGCGAGGTCGACGCCCCTCCGGAAGGCGGCCAGCAGGCCGGGGTCGTGCAGGGCGTTCCCGTCTTCCACCCGCGGGGCGGGGGCCTGCCTGAGCTGGGGAACCAGATGCTCCTGGTTGCTGCGGCGGGGAAGCTGCGGGCGGGCCGGGGACGCGCCCCTCGGCTCCGGGTCACCGTCCCCGGCCGCCGCCGGACCGTCGACGCCGGCTGCGGCGCCGGCGGCCGGCCTGCTGGACGGCATAGCAGCGGCGGGGTTCGGCCGGTCGACACGTTCGGCGCGCAGCGGCAGCGGGGGCGGTGCCTCGTCCTGCCGCCGGGTCTGTCCGCCGGGCCGGTCGTGCCCGAGCGCGGGCTGATGCGGCGGAGGGGGCGGCGCGTCCGGGTGCGGGGCGGAAGGGTGCGCGGCGGAAGGGCGCGGGGCGGGCACCGCCCCGGGATGGTCCTGGCCCTCGGTGTCGATGCCCAGGAGGATCTGCGGAAGTACGAGCACCGCCTGCGTTCCGCCGTAGATGTTGCTCTGGAGCCGTACGGCGATGCCGTGCCTGCGGGCCAGCGACGCGACGACGAACAGGCCGATTCTGCCGTCCTGCAGCAGATGGGCCACGTTGACCTGGTCGGGGTCGGACAGGATGTCGTTCATCCGCTTCTGCTCGGGGCCGGGCATGCCCAGTCCGCGGTCCTCGACCTCCAGGGCGAGTCCGGCGGTCACGCGTTGCGCCCGCAGCAGCACCTGGGTGTGGGGGGCGGAGAACACGGTCGCGTTCTCGACGAGTTCGGCGAGCAGGTGGATCACGTCGGCGACAGCGTGGCCGCGCAGCGTGCCGTCGAGCGGGGGCACCAGCTTGACCCTCGGATACTGCTCGACCTCGGCGATCGCCGAGCGCAGCACCTCCGTCACGGTCACCGGACTGCTCCACTGCCGCCGGGAGACGGCACCGCCGAGGACCGCGAGGTTCTCGGCGTGCCGGCGGATGCGGGTCGCGAGGTGGTCGACGTGGAAGAGGCCCTTGAGCAGGTCGGGATCCTCGACCTGGTGCTCCAGTTCGTCGAGGATCTGGATCTCCCGGTGCACGAGGGATTGCAGGCGCCGCGCCAGGTTGACGAAGACTTCGACCTTCTGTTCGTTCCCGGCGCTCCTGAACAGCTGGGACGCCCGGACGACGGCTGCCACGGCCCCGTCCTGTGCCCGGCCCATGTCCTGGGCGAGCAGGTCGAAGGGGTCTTCGCCGGGGGCGGTGGGCGGCCTGGACGCCGCGGGCGGCACGGGTTCGCCCTCACGGAGCTGGTCGACGACCCGTTCCAGGTCGGCGGCGTACCGGACGCTGGTGCGCCGGAGGGCCAGGCAGCGGTCGAGCACGCCGGCGGCGGCCCGGTTGGCTCCGAGGAAGGCCGCGCCCACTGCGGCGACGGCCAGCGCCGCGGAGCCGCTGAGCGCCGCCAGGAGGCTGCCCGACGGACGGACACCGGCGAACCGCACGGTGAAGACGACGGCCGCGACCCCGCTCAGCACGGCGGTGGCGACCGGCAGGAGGGCTGTGCGCAGCACCTGTTGCCGCAGGCGGGCGTCGGGGGCGGGCGGTGCGGAGCGCGGCCGGCCTGCGGCCGAGTGCGCACGGCCCGCCGGGCGGCCGTGCCGCCCGCCTTCGCGGCGTTCCGGTCGCGCGGAGGGTGCGCGAAGTTGAGACATCATCGTCCTCGGTACGCGGGACACCGGGAATCGGCTTTCGTCCGGTGCGCCTACGGTGGTCGGTCAGGCCCGGGTCAACGGCTTGGCAGACCCGACCGATATGAGCCCACCGTTGATCACCGGCAACCCACGGTAGTCGCGGATCACCCCTGCCTGGCGCGCAGTTGCCGAAGTTGCCCGTCCGGCGTCCTGCTCCGGTATGAGGCCTCGCACAGGCAGCCGAATACCCGCGTCGGTCTCTTGGCGCAGGAGTCCGCATCTCGCCTGTACGTACGAACCACGCCTGCGGCGACGGGCCGTTCCGCCCAGCGGACCCGGCAGGCCGGGGGGCAACGCGGGACGCCCGCACAAAGAGAACGAGCCGGACATTCATCTGTTTACCGGTTCGAGGGCGGGTACCCGGACGGCGTGTCGTGAGACATCCCCGGAGGGAGACCCATGAAGGCCATTGTCTGGCACGACGTCGGTGACATCCGGTTGGACGACGTCCCTGAACCGAAGATCCAGGAACCGTACGACGCGATCGTCCGCATCACGGCCTCAGCCATCTGCGGAACCGATCTGCACTTCGTGCGGGGCACGATGCCCGGTATGAAGGAGGGCCGGATCCTGGGCCACGAGGCGGTCGGGGTGGTCGAGGAGACCGGCCCCGGGGTGCGTAACCTGACCCCCGGCGACCGCGTGGTCGTGCCCTCCACCGTGGCCTGCGGAGTGTGCAGCTACTGCAGGGCGGGGTACTACGCGCAGTGCGACAACGCCAATCCGGGCGGTCGGCGGGCGGGGACCGTCTTTTTCGGAGGGCCCGAGGCGGCGGGTGGTCTGGACGGGCTCCAGGCCGAGTATGCCCGCGTACCGTTCGCCCATGTCGGGCTCGTGCCCCTGCCGGACAAGCGTGGACGACGCGCAGGCGATCCTGCTGTCGGACATCTGCCCCACGGCCTGGTTCGGCGCCCGGCTCGCCGGTGTGAGCAGCGGCGACACCGTCGCGGTCCTCGGCGCGGGGGCGGTGGGGCAGGCCGCCGTGGCGTGTGCCCGTATCCAGGGCGCCGGGCGGATCATCGTCGTCGACGGCATCGCCGACCGGCTCGACCTGGCGAGGCGCCAGCACGCCGAGACCGTCGACTTCAACGCCGAGGACCCGGTGGAGACCGTGGTCGACATGACGGGCGGCATCGGGGTCGACCGGGTCATCGACGCGGTGGGCGTGGACGCGGAACGGCCGAAGAGCGGCCCTGCGGCCCGAGACGGCGAGCAGTTCGCCGGGGAGCAGGACGACATCGCTCCCCGGCAGCGGCCGCACGACGGCACCTGGGTGCCCGGCGACGCCCCGTCACAGGCGGCAGGCTGGGCGGTCGCACTGGTCGCCAAGGCGGGGACCGTCGGAACGATCGGTGTGTATCCGCCGCAGGTCGAGAGCTACCCGTTCGGTGAGGCCTTCATGAAGAACCTCACGCTGCGCATGGGCAATTGCAACCACCGCCGCTACGTGCCCCGCCTCGTTTCGCTGGTCGCCTCCGGCGCACTCGACCCCACCCCGTTGATCACCCGCTGGGCGGGCACCCAGGACGCGCTCGACGCCTACGAGTCGTTCGACCGCCGCGAGGCGGGGTGGACGAAGGTGGCACTGGGGCTCGGCGGCACCGGTGCCGTCGCGCCGGGCCTGGGCGAGTCCGCCGGAACGGGTACGGCGACCACCGCCGGGACGGCCGGTGGCCCGGCAACCACCTGACCGGTTCCTCCACCACCGCCCGCGGACCTCTCCGTGTGCGACATCACCCACCGAGCAGAAGGAGCTCCGTCATGACCGACACGAACCCCATCGAGCTGCAGAAGGCACTCAAGGGAGCCGAGTACCCCGCCGCCCGGGACGACCTGGTGGCGGTGGCCCGGGACAACGGCGCCGACGACGCCTTCGTCGACAGGCTCTCCCACGCGAAGAGGGCCCGCTTCGACGGGCCGAACGACGTGCAGAAGGCCGTGTTCAGCGACAGCTGACGGCCGGAGCACGGACGTCCGTGCGCAGACACGGGCCGTTCGGGCCGCCGACGCACGGCCGGTGCGCGGGTGCCTGCCCGCGCCCGCCCCGAGCGAGGTGCGCGCCGGTCATCGGTGAGCGCGTCCTTGTCCGGGCGTCCGCCCCCGTACCCGACGGAGGGCCGGCAGTGCCCCTGCCGGCCCTCCGTCGATACCGCCCGTCCGTCGCGGTGCGGTCAGATCCGTCCGCCGGTGAGCCGGGTGATCGGCCCACCGTGGACCTTGGCCGTCTGGCGGCCGAGAGCGAAGGCGCCCCCGACGAGGCCGACGGCACCCGCGGTGGCGCCCGCCGCTATCGCCTTGCGGTTCTTGACGACGGTCCACGCGGTGGTGGCGGTCGAGGCGACCTTGCCCGCCGTGGACCTGACGGTCTGCTGTCCGGTGTCCCACCCGGCGGCCGCGGCGCGCTTCGTCGCCTCCCCCGCGGAGCGGACTCCGGACTGCACGGACCGGGCGGCCTTGCCTGCTTCCTCGGCCGATTCCGTGGCCTTCGAGGCTGCGACCGCCGAGTCCGCCTTGGCGCTGCTCCCGGCCGAAGCGGTGGTGCGCCGACCCTTGGCAGCGGCTGCCTTGGTACCCGCACCGTTCTTCTCCGTGGCGCCGTTCGCGTTCTTCGTGTCTTCGTTCTCTGCAGTCATGGTCTGCGTGTTGCCGCTCGATCCCGGCTGAAACAAGGGGAATTAACTCTTGTGCCGATTGTTTCAGGCTGCGTCGCGGGGCAGCAGGGAGCCCAAAGGCCCCAGATCGAGATTCAGGTCGTCCATGGTCAGGCCATAACGCTCGCACAGTTCCGTCATCCGGTCCTGGAGAATCATCAGCGTCAGACCGATGCGTTCTTCCTGATCCTCACCCAGATCGCCTTGGTCGACCCTGTGCAGCGCGGTACGTTCCATGAGCTGGCGCAACAATTCCACGATGGTCAGCACCAGTTTGATGAGATCGCGTTCCACCGTGTCCGGATCGGTCTCCAGCCGCCGGGTGGCGGCGTTCTGCGTCTTCCGCTCCCCGGGTCCCGCGGGGACGAGGTCGAAAGCACGCGCTGCCGCGTGCGCCACCTCGTGCAGATCGGCCCCCCGGGGGCCCGGTCCCTCCGTGTCGTTCATGCGCTGTCTCCTCGCTCGTCGGCGCGTCCGTGGCGGGCCGGCCTCACCAGGGAGCCGGCTCGTCCGAGGTGATCGACCGGATGACGGCCCGCAGATTGATGTGGACCAGGTCCACATCGGCGACGGACAGCACCAGGTCACCGGTGAGGACCGCGCCGCCGTTCAGCAGACGGTCGAGCAGGTCGATGAGTGCGATCTCACGGCCCGCCAGGGATTCGACGGAATCATCGGCGTCAGCTGCCTGCCGGGTGCCGGTCCCCCCGGGACCGGCACCCGGCCAACCCTCCTCGGTAGGCTCGCCGTTCATCGGGTTCCGCCCCCGCTCTCCGGCGGTGTCGCGAAGGAGTAGGGGGCCCACGGACCGGTGACCTCGACCTCGACGCCCGGAACACCGTCGGCCACCCCCTGAAGCGCCTGGCGGAACTCCTCCTCCTGTGACGCCCGGACCAGATACGCCTCGTTGGCGATGTTCTCGCCCGCCGCGCGGGCCAGTTCCCCTTGCTGGGGCCGGTGCGAGACACGGGCCTCGGCGAGGCCCGCCACCCGTGCGGGGATGTCGGCCGCCACCGCCCCGGCCGCCCGGTAGGCGTCCCGGTGGTTCTGGCGCTGTGCCCGGCGCTGCTGGAGGTACGCACGTCCGGGGCTCGACGGCTGCCCGCTCCCCGGTCCGCCGCCCGCGGGGGCGGGGGCGGCAGCGCTGCGGGGATCGGCATATACCTTGACGCCCATCTCCACGTGGTCTTCGAGACGGGCCAGCAGGGCACCGAATTCCGGCTCCCGCTCCTCGAGCATCGACCGCACCCGGGCGTCGTCCACGTACACCGTGGCCAGCCGCATCGGGAGGACGGTCGTGTGCGCCGAGGCGAGCTCGACGACGGAATGGTGGGTACGGGCCAGGACCTCGAGCGCGTCGAGGTCTGCCATCCGGGACGCGATGCCCGCCGAGTCGTAGGACGTGGACGGCACCGTGGACACCACCGCGACCAGGCCACCACCCGCGACGGTCCGCAGCGGGCCGCCCTCCAGGCCGGGGCGCCCGTCCGGCACCGTGTCGAGAGGAGTGCCGGTGCGGCCGACGGCGTAGACGTAGGAGAGGCCCTGCCCGGCTGCCGGGTCGGCGTTCACCGTCACTGTCGTTCCTCGCCTTCCGCCTCCCCGGCCGTTCCCGGCAGGGGTTCGGGTGTGTGCGCGTCGGAGCCGGCGGTCAGTCCTGCCGCGCCTCGCAATTCCGCGATCTCTGCCCGGAGCCGCGCGTTCTCCTCGGCGAGGGCGCCTTGCGGCTGCCCGTCACCCGACGGTGCGCTGCCCCCGTCGAGTTGCTGCTCGGGGCGCGCCCGGGAGGAGAGCGAGGGATCGTGCTCCCACCAGTCGATACCCATTTCCTTGGCCTTGTCCACGGAAGCGACCAGCAGCCGCAGTTTGATGGTGAGCAGTTCGATGTCGAGAAGATTGATCTTGATATCTCCCGCGATCACGATTCCCTTGTCGAGAACGCGCTCGAGGATGTCGGCGAGATTCGCGGAGGATCCTTGCTGCCCGTACGGGGAAACTCCTGACGAGTTCCCCATCCGGCCGGCCAGTGAATCGGACACGTGCAATCAGCCCCGTCCGCTGTCGTCGTATCTGCGAGGCATGTCAGTCACGCGCCGACGGGGTCCGGCGCCGGCTGCGGGGGGCCGGCTCCTCCTCGGCCTCCTCGCCCTGTCCGGGCTCCTCGACGTCGTCGTACTCCTCGTCGCCCTCGGCCTCTTCGGGCTCGTCGTCCTGCTCGAACTCGCCCTCCTCGGTCTCTTCGGGCTCGTCGTCCTCCTCGAACTCGCCCTCCTCGGCTTCGTCGCCCTCCTCGGCTTCGTCGCCCTCCTCGGCTTCGTCACCGTCCTCGGCTTCGTCACCGTCGAGAGGTTCCTCGTCGGTACCGTCCTCGGCGGGGGGCTCGTCGGCGGTCTCCGGGCCCTCGTCCTCCTCCGGTTCGCCGTCCGTGAGACCTTCCTCCTCGTCGGCGTAGCCGTCGTCGGGCTCGTCGTCCCCGTCCGCCGTCTCTTCGGGCTCGGCACCGTCCGCACCGGGCTCCTCCTCGGCGCGCGACTCCTCGGCCTGCGACTCCTCCTCCTCGACGGCCTCGTCGTGTCCTACGACGACCTCTCCGTCCCGGATCTCGCCGCGCCAGCCGTCGGTCGCCTCACCGCGCATCATGATGAACTTGCGGTAGAGCTTGAGGTCGAGGCGGGCCCGGCGGCCCTGCGCCCGCCAGATGTTGCCGGTCTTCTCGAAGAGCCCCTTCGGGAAGTACTCCAGGACGAGCAGGACCCGCGTCAGGTCGTCGGTGAGCGCGTGGAAGGTCACGACGCCCTTCACCGTGCCCTTGGCGCCTTCGGTCGTCCAGGTGATCCGCTCGTCGGGCACCTGCTCGGTGACGTTCGCCTTCCAGCTGCGCGTGGACTTGGCGACCTTCACCTTCCAGTTGCTGCTGGTGTCGTCGGTCTTCTCGACACTGACGACGCCCTTGGCGAAGGTGCTGAACTCCTGGAACTGCGTCCACTGGTCGTACGCCTCGCGCACCGGCACGCCGACGTCGATGTCCTCGCTGATGGTGACGCTCTTCGACTTGCCGCCGCCGCTCTTACGTCCCTTGCCGAACAGTCCCTTGACCTTTTCCTTGAGGGCGTCCTTCACATGCGAGGCGCCGGCGGACATGGCCGCCTGGGCGGGCGACTTGCCCTCGCTGAGGTGCCGGCCTCCCTCGGCGATGGTCTTGGCCGCGCCGGTGAGACCGCCTCCCTTGCCTTCGGCCATCGAGCTGACGCCTTCGCCGAGCCGGTGGCCGAGGCTGGTGACCGCGTGCTGGGCGCGAGCCGTGAGGTAGCTCTGCAGCTCCTGCTTGAGCCGGTCGGTGGCCGGATTGTTCGCCACCTCTTCCCTGACCTTGCCGAACGTCGAGTCAGCCATTGGCGCCACCCCGCTCCTTACGGGCGGACGAGGTCGCCTTACGGGCGCCGGAGGAGGTCTTCTTGCGTGCACCGCCGGACGCCGAACGAGCGCCTCCGGAAGCGGACCGGCCTCCTGACTTCGCCGGGGACTTGGCCGTGGCCTTCGAAGCGGTCTTCGCCGTGGACGTGGCGGAAGTCCTGCGGCGCGGCGCGGGCTTCTTCTCGGCCCGCTCCTGACGGTCGTCGTCGGTCGTGCCGCTGTCGTCCTGGTCGTCGTACTCCTCGGCGTCCCGCTCCCGTCCGTCCCGCTCCTCTGCACGGTCGCCCGTGCCGTCGGGGTCCCCGAGAGCGAGGGTGCGCCGGTGCAGGGAGTCGGCGAGGCCGCTCGCCCGCTGGGTCAGGGCGTTGGTGGCGGCCGTCTTCGTGGCGCCCACCACCTCCTTGCGCACCTGTTCGTTGAGCGTTCCGAGGACCGGAGATTCGGCGAGCATCCTGCCGAGCTGCGCGGGGTCCAGGTTCAGCTTCTTTCCGGCCAGGAACATCCCGAAGCCGATCGCCATCTTGGCCTTCTTCGTGCGGCCCAACAGATATCCACCCACAAGGGCCGCAGCTATCTTCGCGTTCTTCGTCATCTTTCGAGCACCTCAATCTCCCGTCTCAGGATTCGCTGTTCCGACGCTCCTGGTACGCCTCGCATATTTCGAGACGATCCAGCAATCCGTCCTCACGCCGGTCGAACTCATCCTCGTCGATGGCACCACTCAGCAGTTCACGCTCGAGTTCCGCCAACTGCCCACGTACGGGCTCGGGGTCGTAATGGTCGCGCTCGGCCGCGAGCACGACCTGGTCGAGAACCCAGGCCGTGCCGCGTACCGGAGCGAGGGGAAGGGTGAGTATCTGCCCGATGAGGCCCATGACAAACGCTCCTCCGTTTCACGAGGGCGGTTCCGCGAGGGCGGTCGCCGCCTCAGGCGAAGCTGTAGGGCGGCAGCGGGCCGTTCAGCCTGAACTCGTATTCGTCGCCGCGCCGTTCGGCCTCTTCGTGCACTGCCTGCGAGAAGGCGGCTGCTTCGTTCCGCTTCACGAGATAGGAAGCGTTCAGGAAGTGCTTCGCGGTCGGTTCGGCCTCGGACGTACGCTCGGCCAGGGCGGAGAAGACAGCGGCGATGTCGCGTCCCAGCGCCTCCTGCCGGGCCTGTACTTCACGAGCGACGATTTCACCGAGAGCCATCATCCTGTCCTGCGCACCCGGATTACGGCGTGTGTACTCGCTGAGTTCCCGCGCCTCGGTCGAGTCCCGAAGGATTTCCCTCAGCATGCCTTCCTCGTCACGGGACACCTTGAGGTTGTACTCCAGGCATCCGGCGATCTCGGCGAGGCGAGCCGTGTATTTCTCCTTCTCCCGTTCGAGGGCGTCCTGCACCTGGCCGTCGTCCGGTCCGACGAGCCCGAACCGCATGGGCAGTACGGCCCCGTCGGCCATCAGCCGCTCCAGCACGCCCTGGTGGGCGACGAGGTCGCGGCGCTTGGCCCGAAGACCGGGCGGTGTGTCGCTGACGACGGCTCCCAGCTCAGGCGTCTTCACGGTCCGCAGTTCCGACGGCGGGTCACCGACACCGGCCAGGCCCTCGAGCCTCAGCGGATGGTCGGCCGCGGTGATCGCGTAGACGTACGTGGCCATGTACTACTCCTCCCCTTGCCGGCTGGAACGGCGGCTGCTGCTCGATGCGGTGGACTTGCGCGCCGGCCGCTTCGTGGTCTCCTTCTCCTTCTCCTCCGAGCTGTCGCGCCCGCCCTGGAAGGACTCGGTGAAGGCTTCCACCGCGCCCGTCAGCGCTCCTTTCGACTTTCCTTTGGCGCCGCTCTCCACCGTGTCACCCACTATGTCGGTGAGCTGGGCCGGGGCCTTGCGGCCCGACTCCAGATCCAGCCGGTTGCACGCCTCCGCGAACCGCAGGTACGTGTCCACACTCGCGACCACGACGCGGACGTCGATCTTGAGGATTTCGATTCCGACGAGCGAAACACGAACGAAGGCATCGATGACGAGCCCCCTGTCCAGAATGAGCTCGAGGACGTCGTAGAGATTTCCGGACCCGCCTCCGCTGCCGGAGGCGTTGCTCTGTTGTACGAGACTCATGGTCGGCCTTCCTTCCGATGTGCGTCACATGCACCGGCCTTGCACGGGGCAGGTCTCAACGGTCGACCTGTCCTCGCGAATACCGGCGCATTCTTTCGTAGCCCATGAGCTGTCCCTGGCCGTCGAGTTCGAGGCGGTAGGAGGCCATGACACTGGTGGTGTCGGGGATCTTCTCGATCTCGACCACCTCCACATCGGCCGTCCAGCCGTCGTTCGTGGCCTTGATCGCGGAGACGGAAGCAGGCTCGCACTGGAGCAGTTCCGCGAGCTGGCCGGCCGCTTTGCGCATGGCCGTGGAAATGCCTACGCGCTCCGGGCCGCTTCCGCCGCTCTTTTCGTCAGTACTCTCGGTCGTCGCCATGCGTCCGCCTGCCGTGTCATCGGGACTGCCGTCGAAGGGTTCCGGTCAGCCATTTGTTCGGGGCTGAACTGCGCGTGCCCGTCGAAGCCGAACATATGCATCCCGAAAACACGTGCCGGAAGCCGAGCAGGATCGGAAGGGGCACGTCGACGGCACTGCGGCACCCTCCGCGCGGGGAACGGCGGGCGATCAGCCGAAGAGTGTCCGCCCCAGGGCGTATCCGCCGGAAGCGGCGCCGAGGCCGGCCACGACCGAGGCGATCACATTGGCCGCGGCGAAGTACCTCGCTCCGCTCTCGGCCAGGCGCAGCGTCTCGTAGGAGAACGTCGAGTACGTCGTCAGGCCCCCGCACAGCCCGATGCCCAGGAGCAGTCGCACGGACTCCCCGGCCACTCCTGCCGCCAGGACACCGGTCAGCAGGCCCAGGACCAGTGAGCCGACGACGTTGACGGTGAAGGTGCCCCAGGGGAAGACGGTGCCGTGCCGGGCCTGTACGGCCCGGTCGGTCAGGTAGCGCAGCACGGCGCCGCCCGCACCGCCGGCGGCCACCAGAAGCAAGTCGCTCACGGCCTCGTCCCGCCGGGTGCGGTGAAGCGCACGGCCTGTACGGGCTCCAGCGTCACCGGCCCCTCGATGTCCAGTTCCTCCAGCTGCGGAAGGAAGGCGTGGATGCGCTCCTCGCTGTCCACGACGACCACCATGACGGGCAGATCGTCGGCCATGGACACCAACCGGGTGGTGTGCACGGTACGGCCCGCCCCGAAGCCCTCCACGCCGTGGAAGACCGACGCACCGGCCAGTCCGGCGGCGTGGGCCCGGCGCACGATCTCGCTGCACAGCGGATGGTGGTGCCGGCGGTCGGTGTCGGCGATCAGCACGGTCAGCCGCAGCGCCGGGACGGTGGTCCAGGTCATCGCTCGCTCCACTTCGCCAGAAGACGGCGCGCGCCCCACGCGCCGGCGCTCACCGCGGTGAGCGCGGCGAGGAGGGTTGCCGCCAGGTAGGTGAGCGCCGTCGCGGCGTGCCCGTCGTCGAGCAGGCGCTGGATGTCCACGCAGTAGGTCGAGAACGTGGTGAAGCCGCCCAGCACGCCTGTACCGAAGAACGGGCGCAGCAGCGGGTGCACCGAGAACACCTCGGTCACCGCGACCAGAAAGACTCCGATCACCAGACTTCCCACGGCATTGACCGTGAAGGTCGTCCAGGGGAACGTGCCCGGGTCGGTGGGCCACAGCCGGGACGCCCCGAAGCGGGCGACGGCGCCGAGCGCGCCGCCGACCGCGATGACGGCGAGCACGGCCAGGTGCGAGCGCCGACGGCGCCTGGCGGCCGCTGCGGAAACGGCAGCGGTCCCGGGCGGCTGCGCCGTCATCGGCAGTTCGGTCTCTTCACGGGCCATGGCTCTCCTACGCGTGGTGCCACGTCCGCGCACGGGGAGCGGGCGGTCACGAGTAGGGACCGTTGGCGGCGGGTGCCGCGGTTCGGGTACGGCGGGCCCCACCGCCGCGCGGCACCAGGGGCGTCGCAGATGTCCACCATACCGGGCCGGGCCGTGCGGAGGAGGTCGCGCGGCAGGCGGCCGGTGTGGCGGCGGGGCGGTGACCCGGGCCGGGACGGGAGTGCGCGCGGACGCAGCCTGCGCGGCGGCGCGCGCAGGCGTCGGCCGGGCACCTGCACCTCGACCTCGGGCGACCCCGGCTCGTCCGGGGCCCGCGACGGCGCGCGGGAGATCCGGAGGGGCGCCGGCCGTCGGCCGCCTCCTCATGGGGGCAGCCGACGGATCGTACGGACTCACTCACCGAGTGTTACCGAGCGAGGGACGGCATGAATCAGCCGATGATCGCCACAGGTGCGTCCCAGGCGTTACGGTCGACGGTGATGGTGTACCCGCCGCGTGTTTCCTTGCTGTTGACCATGTACTGGTGGCCACGACTGTGGTTCGTGAACTGGGCGGGGTTCCAGGGCCAGTCCGTCGTGGTCGTGTTCTTCTTGTCCCACAGCGCGTACCAGAGGTTCCCCGGCAGGTCCGTCTTGTTCGTGGCGGTGGCGATGGCTTTGGCGCTGGAGCTGCTGAACCCGTAGAAGCCGCCCCGGTAGGTCGCGTTGCGCAGCGTCTTCGTGAAGGAACGCACGTACGTCAGGACGGCGTCGTTGCACGCCTTGTCGGTGACGTCGTACGGCTCCATGTCCAGGTAGACGGCACTGCCGGTCTTCATCCCGAGCGCCGAGGCCTTGGCCACCGCGTCCTTGGCGTTGCTCGCACCGAGGGAGGAGGCCGTGGAGGCGGTGAACCGTTCGCGGTTCGCGCTCTTCTGGCAGGGCGGCTGGGCGCCGACGTAGAGCGGAATGAGCTTCCAGCCGGTGGCGTTGACCGACTTCACCCAGGACGTGGTCAGATTGGGCTGGGAGCAGCCACGGTTCTTACCACCGATGTAGACGGCCGCAGCTCCGTAGAAGCCGGTGTTCCACGCCTTCATCGCACTGAGCGAGGGAGCGGTGCACGCGTCGAACGCCCGGCCGGTGTACGTCTTCTGCGCGGGCCACGCCGTGGCCGCCATGGAGCTCTGTGCCGCGATTCCCGCCCCCGCGACAACGACGACGCCCGCCGTCGCCCATGCGATGTAGCGGCCCTTCTTGGACAGCCGATGACTGGACAAACCCCACCCCATTAGTATCGCGACCCCCGGCCGCACCGGATCCCCAAGCCTGTACGCCCCGGTACACGCTGCGGCCGTGCGGGGAGCGCCTGCGCACCGGTGACTCCGCGCGAACGCTCCGGACGCAGGCAGCGCACCGCAGGATAGCCGATGTTTGTACGGTACACAGGGCGGTCGCGACAACGGCCCGGGGCCCTGCGGTGGCGGGCACCCCTCCGCAGGCGGCGGAGCGAGAGCGGGGCGGGCTCGGGCACGCACCATGAACCGGCGAAGTCCCACCACCCCGGCGCGCGTTGGGCGCCACGACAGCGCGCAGCGCCCTCTATACTTCTACACGCCTGTAGAGCGGAGGAACTGGCCGCCCGCCCCTGCCGTTTCCGGGCGTCCACCGCCCTTCGCCACCGTCATACGCATGTAAGGGAGTGAACGCCTCCATGGTGTTCAAACGACTGCTCGGCTCGCTCGGTGTGGGCGGCCCCACCGTCGACACCGTCCTCACCCCAGGGTCCACCGCCCCCGGCGGGGCCCTCACCGGCCGGGTCGATCTCAAGGGCGGTAGCGCCGACTTCGACATCGAGCACATCACCCTGGAACTCGTCGCCCAGGTCGAGGCCGAGCACGACGACGGCGAGAGCCACGGCAGCATCGCCTTCGAGCGCTTCGTGGTCGGCGGGGGCTTCCGGCTCGCCGAGGGTGCGGAACACAGCGTGCCGTTCACGGTGCCCCTGCCCTGGGAGACCCCGATCACGGAGTTGTACGGGCAGGGTCTGGGTATCGTCCTCGGCGTGCGTACCGAACTCTCCGTAGCAGGCGCCAAGGACAAGGGAGACCTCGACCAGCTCGCCGTGGCGCCGCTGCCCGTACAGGAAGCGATCCTCGAGTCGTTCGGCCGGCTCGGCTTCGGCTTCAGGTCCGCCGACCTGGAGTACGGGCGCATCGGTGGGACGGGACAGCGACTGCCCTTCTACCAGGAGATCGAGCTCACGCCGGCCCCGCAGTACGCCCACGCGGTCAGCGAGATCGAGCTGACGTTCCTCGCCGGCCCGGGCGGCATGGAGGTCGTCCTGGAGGCGGACAAGCGCGGCGGCCTCTTCGCCGACGGCCACGACGTGGTCACCCGCTTCACCGTCGGTCACGACGACGTTCCCCACCAGGACTGGGACGCGCTCGTCGACGGCTGGGTGCGGCAGTTGGTCGAAATCCACTCGACCCGCCCGGCACACGCCTCGTACGGCCAGGGGTACGGCGATCACGGCCACTACGAGGACCACCGTCACCACGACGCCGGGCACCGCTCGGGCCCCGGCGTGGGCACGGCGGTCGCCGCCGGCGCAGCCGGGCTCGCCGTCGGTGTGGTCGGCGGCATGGTCGCCGCCGAAGTCGTCGACGAGGTCGGTGACTTCTTCGAAGGCGACGACGAGGACGAGGGCGGCGAGGACTGACCGTGCTCGGCATGAGCGAAGTCGCCATCATCCTGATCGTGGTCATACTCCTGATCGGGGCGAAGAAACTCCCCGAACTGGCCCGCAGCGCCGGGAAATCCGCCCGCATCCTCAAGGCGGAAGTCCGGGCCCTCAAGAACAAGGACGCGGCGGACCCGACCCCGGGCACCCGCGGCACCCGGGCGCCGCGTGTGGTTGCGGGCGAGACGATTCCCCCGCGCGACGCGGATCGGATACCGCGTCCGCAGTGATGCGGCCTCGGGGGTGGCGTGTGCGGCTGTGCCCTCGGCGGCATGCCCCACCCTCGACGCGGCAGACGTACACCGCGGGCACCGGTGCAGTGCCGGGAGCGCACGCGACATCGATCCGCCGAAGAGGCTCCCGACGCGGTTCCGGGGCCGCTTCGGCGCGAGCCGGGCCCTCCGGGGCCTGATCGGACGCACCGGTCGACGCCCGGTGACCATCTCCCCTCAGACAAGGGGAGGCAGGGTGCCGGGCGTCGACCGACGCCGCCGATGATCCGACGGACGTCACGCGGCGGGCCGTCCGACCACGTGCGCCTGCCTGCCCCTCCGCCGGACCCACGTCCACAGGACTCGAAGGATGCCTCCGACGAGACCGCCTCACCGAGCGGCGTCGGCCGGGAGGCCCTGCAGGCGACAGAATGACTGCATGCCGACACGACCATTGATCACCCTCGTGCGCGGGGACATCACCGAACAGCATGCCGACGTCCTGGTCAACGCTGCCAATTCCTCGCTCCTGGGCGGCGGCGGGGTGGACGGCGCGATCCACCGGCGTGGCGGGCCTGCGATCCTTGCTGCCTGCCGTGAACTGCGGGCCTCGCACTACGGCAAGGGACTGCCCACGGGGCAGGCGGTGGCGACGACAGCCGGCCGGCTGCACGCCACACACGTCGTCCACACGGTGGGCCCGGTCTGGTCGCGTACGGAGGACCGTTCCGCGTTGCTGGCCTCCTGCTACCGGGAGTCTCTGCGGGTGGCATCGGAACTGGGCGCCCGGACGGTCGTCTTTCCGGCGATCTCGACGGGCATCTACGGCTGGCCCCTCGATGACGGGGCCCGGATCGCCGTGCGTACGGCCCGCGAGGCCGCGCTCCCTCCGGTCACCGAGATCCGGTTCGTGCTCTTCGACGAAGAGGCCTACGCACGCTTCGACGAGGCGCTGTCGGCGTAGGCAGGGTCTTCGGCACCTCCGCCGGTCCCGGCGTGACTGGTGGCCAGGGTTGCCGGCGGACCGATCAGGCGTTCGGACCTCACCTCGGTGAGGTGAGGAAGGCGGGCGCAGCGCGACCGGCATCAGCTGGATGAGGACGAGATGCCGGATCGCCCGCCACCACGCCTCCACCGCCAGCCTTCCCGTCGGCTCAGCACACCCAGTGGCGGGAGCGCCAGTGCCTGGCCGACTCCTCGGCTAGGGCGTGTATCGAAAGTCCCGCCTGCCCGGCGGCGCCCGGCACGCACACTCGCCGCGTTGTCGGGATCGCCCCGATACATCCAGTATCGGGGCGACCCTCCGCCTTGCGATCGCACGCACCGGACACCGCCGAGCCTGCCCTTCGGGCAGACGGCGCTACTTTCGACACACGCCCTAGGTGGTGCCGACAGGTCAGGCGTCGGCAAGGAGGGGATCGTACGCGGTGCCCGAGCGGCGCCCCGACATGAAGGCCAGGAAGTCGCCCACGAATGCGCTGCGGCCGTAAGTGCCGTCCGTTGTGGTCAGGTTGCGGTGGAAGGCGGTACGGAAAAGTGTTCGGTACTCGTCCGCGTCGATGGTTCCGTTGCCGTCCTTGTCGGTGGCCTCGAAGAGAACCTCGGCGACGCGGATGAGCGCGGGGCCCGCGAGGGAGGGGACGGCGGTGCCATACTCGTCGGCGCTGACGCGGCCGTCACCGTCCGTGTCGAGGGCGACCTGAAGTTCGCGCCACCAGGCGGCGAAGGCGTCGTAGAGCCGAGCCTCCTCGGGTTCGTCCAGTTCGAGTCGGGTGGCCAGTTCTCGTGCCATGGCGGCGAGGTCGGGCCAGTCGAGGTAGCCGTCACCGGTCTGGTCCAGCACCGTGCGAAAGAACTCCACAGCTGAACGCCGCCCACCCCCCGTGTTCGCCGAAGGTACCGAATCCGCGTCGGTGGCAAGGTCGCCACTCAGCGGTGCGAGGAGACGAAGGAGAGCCGATGCGCGCTTCATACGGGCACCCAGAGCAGACATCATCCGGGCGCGGGGGTCGTCGCTGTCGGCAGGGAGGGAGAGGGTTTCGATGATGCTTTCGGCGTTGATCCAGCCCCGGGGCAGGAAACGGGCCAGACCGGCGGTCAGATAGGCGCCTTGCATGAGGGTCGAGGCGCCGGGCATCTCCGGTAGCCCGGCTCGGCGCCGGTACGGCTCGGGAAGCGAGGCGACGGTGATCGCGCCGAGAAGCGGGCCGGCGACCGCCCGGCCGGCCGCCCACAGTGTGGGTGCGCCGACGAGCAGCGCTGGGGCGGGCAGGTGATCGAAGAGCCGGTAGAGAATCACCCGTGCCGCCTCGGTGTTCTCCAACTCGTTCTCGACGACGCCGTCGAAGTACCGCCAGAAGTCGTTCAGATCCTCGGGAAGCTCGGCGGCGTCGCCGTCGAGCGCGGCAAGGAAGGTGCGGTACTCGGCGTACATCCGCTCCATCGTGTCATGGCCGAGCGGCTGGCCGCTCAGTCGGCACATGGTGACCGCGCTCTCGAAGAGAGTGGCGACCACCCAGGCCCGGGTCGCCCGGTCCATCGCGTCGTAGGCGCGGCCGCGGGAGTCGGAACCGCTCATCCGGGCGTGCAGTCGATTGAGCCGCGCTGCTTCACGTGCGCGTACCACCGGGTCGGTGCCGAACATGCGACGCATACTGAAGAACGTGTTGCGCAGCCTGCGCCAGGGATGGGCGACGAAGGTGGAGTTGTCGGCGAGGGCGGCGCCGATCTGCGGATGGGCGGCTTCCAGCACCGTGGCGCGGATTATCGCCAGCGCCCAGCGCGGGTCGTCGAAAAAAGCGCCGAACTGTGAATCCGGGCCGAACAGGGGAGCCTGGTCGTCCGCATCTCCGGTGACGGTTGTCATGATGGGTCTCCGTTGGTCCGGGGCGGCACGCCGCCGAAGCGGCGGTCACGGCCCCGATAGGTCTGCAGGCAGGCGAGGAAGTCGGGGGCGCGGAAGTCCGGCCAGAGGGCCTCGGGGTAGACCCACTCGGCGTAGGCGACATGCCAGAGCATGAAGTTGGAGATGCGCTGCTCGCCGGAGGTGCGGATGACCAGATCCACATCGGGGGTGCCGGGGAACGGCAGGTGCTCCGCGAAGAGCTGCTCGGTCACCTCGTCGGCGGGCGTTCCGGCCCGGATCAGCGACTTCGCGGCCTCGACGATGTCCCGGCGCCCCCCATGGTCGAAGGCGACGGTCAGCGTCATCCCCCGGTTCTCGGCGGTCAACGTCGTCAGATCCTCGAAGTCCCGGGCCAGTACGCGGGGGATACGCGGATCGGCGACCCCGAGGAAGCGACAGCGGATGCCACGGGCGAGCAGCAACGGCGCGTACGTGCGCACGACCCGCCGCACCAAACGCATCAGGAATTCGACCTCGGGCTCGGGACGGTTCCAGTTCTCGGTGGAGAAGGCATACAGACTGAGCCACTGGACACCGGCGGCGCGGGCTGCCTCGATGACGTCGATGACGGTCGTCTCAGCAGCCCGGTGCCCGGCCGTGCGAGGAAGCGAACGGCGCTGCGCCCAGCGGCCGTTGCCGTCCATCACACAGGCCACGTGCTGCGGCACCGCACGCACCTGCTGACCGTCCTGCCGCTCCCCTTCCGGCCCGCCCGCGTATTTCCGTCCGCCCTTCCGCTCCTCCTCCGCCACGCGTACGCGCGGGACGACGTGCGCCCTCAGACTCGGCCCCGTCTCACCCGAAACGGCGGAATCGGCCGCACAGTGCTCGGTCACACCCACCCCCTCACCGCCCCGCCACGCGCACACGCATGCGCGACCGGGGGTTCTCTGTCAGAGTCTGGCAGCACGAAAGGGGCCGGGCCATCGGCATGTCTGGCTGTCACCCCTGACTCAGGCGTTCGTATGTACCAAGTACTCGAGGGCGGGAGACTCACGCGAACGTCCGTGCGGTCGGGGCATCGCGAGTGACCGGGCGGCATGGGTTTGCGAACCATCGAGGACCCACCTGAGAGCCATGCCCGGCGTCTCTGTCGTTCCGGACTTCACGACTGACCCGTCCCACCCGGCGAAGGAACCAGCTCACCAGCTGGACGACGCCCCAGCCTCCGCACCATCTCGTTGAGCCCTTCCCTGGCTGGGCCCACCGCTCATCCCCGAGGTCGAGATCACCCCTTGTCGTCCCGGCCACACCCTCAGCGCGGCGAGGACGGCACCACGGACGGGCGATCGGACCGGACACAGCACGCCACCACGCCTCCACCGGAAGCGTCCCCGCAGGCTCGAACGGCTCACCCGGCCGCGGAAGCGCCACTGCCTGGCCGGCTTCCTCGGCCGCAGCCTTCATCCACTCCCCCGGCTCCGCCCAGCAGGCGGTGCGAGGTTGAACGTGCCCCCATGGATCGGCATCAGCACACGCGCCAGTCAGTGGCCGAGCCACGACCACCGGGACCCGGGTATCAGCGTCAATGTCAGTGGCATGCGGCAGCATCGGCCAGATGACGGACACCACAACATTCGGCTGGCGGTCCTTCCTGCTCCGGTGGAGCGGGGAGTGGGCAGATTCCCTGCCGGACGGCGAGACGCGGCGCGAGGCAGACGAAACCGCCCGGCAGGCGAGATGGCTGGGGTTCCCGCCCGCGTCCGAGGAGCGGATCGCAGCCGTGGAGGAGCGCCTCGGCCGACGGATGCCCCCGTCGTACCGGGAGTTCCTCAAGGTCAGTGACGGGTGGCGGCACGCGGGCGGGTTCGTGTGGCTGCTTGCAGGGACCCAGGACGCGCACTGGCACAACGACGAGTCGGGACTCGCGGACGTCTTCGAGGAGTACCTGGACGAGGACGCCGGGCCCGAGGAGCGGCGGGAGGTGGACCTCTGGCGGCGCGGGTTGCAGCTCGATGTCGAGTCCGACATCACCCACGTCCTCATGGATCCCGAGGACGTGGATGAGGACGGTGAGTGGGCCGTGTACACGTGGTCGAGCTGGCGGGCCGCGCCGCCCGAGCGGCACGCGAACTTCCTCGAGTTCATGCGGGAGATGTACCGGGAGTTCCACAGCCTGCGGGCGCACCGGAGCGACGCGGAGCCGGTGTTCGCCAATGACACGACGCGCACGCTGGACACTCTGGTGGAGGAGGCACGGCTGGAGGCGCTGCGCGGCGGCTGGGAACGGGCCGGGAAGGCACTGGACGAGGCCAAGGAGTACGGCAGACCGCGGGCTGCCGGGCTGGGTGACCAGATACGCCGGCTGCTCGGACAGACCTCCATGGTGTACTTCGACGGCCTGGGGACGGATCCTCGGTATGCGCCCGAGTTGCTGCCGCCGCTGGTCGCCGAGCACGCGGCGCACTCGTACCGGGACGACTCCACGCTGACGTTCCATCTGCGGGGCGCCGACGACGCCCTGGTGTCCCTGGCTTACGCGACGCTGGATCAGGTGAGGAACGGCACGTACCGGTACACGCCGGCCGGACCGTTCGGGGAGGCGGTCGAGCGGGCGCGGGAGCTGGCTCGTTGGGGAGACACCGACCGGGCGTGGCGGACACTGATGGACGCTGTTCCCCTGTGGGAGCCGCTGGGACCGGACCACCTGGTGCCGCTGGGGTGGGTGGCCGATCCCTTGCTCGGTCCGCTGCTGACCCCGGAGCGGGGCCGCGAGTTGCTCTCCACGCCAAGGGGCGGGCAGGCGGGTGAGACACCGAGACCGGCGGCCGGGCTCGACCCGGGCGGCCTGGCGTGGCTCGCGGAGCCGGACCCGGGCAACAACCGCACGTCCTACCGGTTCGTCCTGGTGGAGGGGGTCGAGCCGGAGGAGCTGCCCGGACGTCTCGCGGACGGGGACGGCACCGCACTGAACAAACCCCTGACCTTCTGGGAGGCGCGCCGCAGGTCGCTGCACAACCAGTCCTCGTCCTACGACGACAGGGCTCTCATGGCGGTCGGCCGGGCCGGCACCGGCTGGAGCTTCGCCTTCGACGGCGATCCCTCCCCGTTCAACCGGCAGCGGTTCGTCTCCCCGGCCGCGGCCGCCGGGGCGGGCACCCGCGCGGTGGTGGTGTGGAGCGTGAGGACGAGGCACGGGGAGCCGTTCTTCCACCTTTCGGTGGCGCGAGACGGTGTCGAGCAGTACGCCTTCACGTACGCGGACGGAGAGACCCGTCAGAGCGGGGAGATACCACCGGCGCTGGACCCGAGCCGGTTCTTCGGCGCCCTGGAGGACAGGGCCGAGGTGGAACGGTCGCTGCTGGAAGCGGTGGCCAAGGAGTTCGGTGCGTCCCTGCCGCGTCATGCCATCGTGAACGGGCGGCTGCACACATTCACCACCCGCTCCTGGACGCGGCCGCCCAGGGACGGAGAGACGTACGCGGTGATCCGCATGCACTGAAGAGCCCCACGCCCAGCAGGCATCGAGTGGACGCGAGATGACGGGCCGGGGAACAGGTGGAAACCGGCCGGGCTGCGCACCTTTGCAATGCGATGAGAGTCGAGCGCGCTGGGTGGCGTCCGGTTCGAGGACTTGCGCTCGGTCGGGCCTGCGGTGTGCTGGTGGGCATGGACGGGCGGTAGTCGTCCCCGAGTGATCCACCGGCCGAGGTGTCGAAGCAGATCCGGCCGATCACCCCAAGGCTGACAGAGAGGGGCGTTGCACGGCACTTGAGGAGACAGCGCGCTTCTCAGGCGCCTGCCGGATGTGAGCGTCCCAGCCCGATGACGCACATCAGGCGTCGGCAAGGGCACGACGTGCTGTTACACGGGCGCCTTCCGCCCGCGGGGGCGGCCATCGTCCGCGTCCAGGACGCGAGTGCGTTTCTCGGGTGCCGTCTCCGAGAGCATCTGGATCAGGACAGCCAGGTCGTCCCTGCCATGCTCATCGCTCCCCTGCCGACTCCAGCCCGGCCTACCTCTGAGCCGTGTACCACCTGCGGATGAAGAATCTCCTGGTGTCTCTTCCATCAGGGAAGTGGCCGGCCTGGCCCGGCTCAGCCCCTTTCCGCCACAGCCCTACGCGCCATTCACCGTCACTCACACACGCACGCCTCCACGGCTGGCGGAGGACAACGACCGGAGCCCCGGCGCCCGTTCCTGGCTCTGCCGACGCGGCGGCCCGTCGATGGGCAGCACGCATTCCACTCGCTCGCCCTCCGACATGGATGCAAAGACTGCCGTCCCGCGCTTCAGCTCCTCCACCTCAGCCCTCGCCCACAAGGTCGAGGTCGTCACGAGACGCCGCCGGGAGGATCTCCGGAACGGGCCACTTGCGGTTCAGCGGCTGGGACACGTCCCGCCACCAGGGGCGCGTGGGAAGGTCTCCAGCGGGCTCGAAGGGCTGACCCGGAACAGGGACGGCGACCGCCTGCCCGACTGCACCAGCTGCGGCCAACGTCCACTCCCCCGGCTCCGCCCAGGGATGCAAGGAGAGATTGAACGTTCCCCAGTGGATCGGCAGTATCACCCCGCTCGGCCGACCTTGCTGCAGGTCAAGGTGGCTCTGAACCCCCTGCGAGGGGTTCATGTGAATGTCCGGCCACGCGCCGGGCAGCGGCGTGGAATCCGTATGGTTCTTGGGCCAGTACTCCGAGTAGGCGCCGACCTGGATCATCGTCGCGTCGAACGGACCGTGTTCGGCTCCGATCTCCCGGAAGCCGGAGAAGTAGCCGGTGTCCCCGCTGTGGTAGACGCGGTGTTCCGGGCCGGCGACGACCCACGACGCCCATAGTGTGTGCTGCTGGTTGCGCAGCCCGCGGCCGCAGAAGTGGCGCGCCGGTGTGGCGGTGAGGCTGATGCCTGCGACGTGCGCGGTCTCGTTCCAGTCGAGTTCGTGGATGCGGTCGAGGGGGATCCCCCAGGCCTCCAGATGGGCACCGACGCCGAGCGGCACCGCGAAGACCGTGTCCGTCCTGGCCAGGGCCTTGATCGTGGGCAGGTCGAGGTGGTCGTAGTGGTCGTGCGAGATCACGATGACGTCGACGGCTTCCAGCGCGGACACCGGCAGCGGCACCGGATGCAGCCTCTTCGGCCCGGCGAAGGCGAACGGCGAGCAGCGCTCACCCCAGACCGGGTCGAAGAGGACCCGTCGGCCGTCGATCTCGGCGAGCACGCTGGAGTGACCCATCCAGGTCAGTCGCAGGCCGGTGACGGGCGGTTTCGCCAGGTCGGCGAGTGTGGTGGGGTGGACGGGGACTGTTCCGGCCGGTGACCTCCGGGCCCGCTCCTCCCGGCGGAAGTAGACCTGGGCGAATTCGAGCATGGAGCCGGAGGACCGGGTGCGCGCGCCCTCCGGGTTCTGGAAGACCCCGTCGGCGAAGTTGGGTGAGCGGCGGATGCGCTCCATCCGCGCACCGTCAGGGTCCGCGCCGAAGGCGGCGGGACGCAGCGCGCGGAGTCTGGTGCGGAGCGGAGGATGAGTGTCGGCGCCGGTCACAAACGTCTCCTGAGGGAGTGGGTGCGGTTTCAACACGGTCGGCCGGTGCGGCTCAGCCATGGGGCCGACCGTACGCGTGTTCGATGCGTGGGGTTGCGGACACGCGGATGACGCCTTCGTTCGGATGATAGGCGTGGTTCCCGTGGGGCATATGGGGCGTGCGAACCCGCTTGAGCGTGATCGCCCCTCCCCCGTCGTGCTCACCGAGGAGCCGCGGCAGCGCGTCGTCCCCGGATCCGATGTCCGTCATGCCGACTCCAACGTCCGTGCGGGCCGAAGGATTCCGCGTCCGGCAACCGATGTCCTCACCGTCGGCGGTGTCGGCGCGCTGCGAGCCCTGGCGGGGGCGGGGCTCGCTGCCCGCACGGAGCCGGCGCACGGGGCTGCTGCTCGGAGCCCGCACGCGGAGCCCGTACGCGGGATCGCGCGTGGGATGAGGGCTGGGGCGGGTGTCCCGGTCGATCAGGGCACGGCATCGGGTGCCCGCGCGTCGCACGGCGGAGGTGCGTCCGCATACGGAAGGGAGGTGGACGCTCCGGCAACGCCGGGGGGCGCCGCACCTGTCATCGATCGCCCACCGGGAACTGCCGGACAGCCCTTAGGGTGAGAGGCGTGGCGAGAGTGCGACTGAGCGTGGCGGAGCGGCGTGAGGAGCTCCTGCGCGCTGCCGTCGAGCAGATCGAGGTGCGAGGTGTCTCCGCGGTACGGATCGCGGATGTGGCTTCCGTCCTCGGGGTGAGCAACGCGCTGGTGTTCTATCACTTCTCGTCCAAGGAGAAGCTGGTGGCGGCCGCCTTCGCGTATGCGGCCGAGGCCGATCTGGCACATCTGCGGAAGCTGCTGGGCCGCCGCACCACGGCGGTCCGACGGCTCAGGGCCGCCGTACGCTGGTACGCCCCTCATGGGCAGGCCAAGGGCTGGCGGCTGTGGATCGAAGGGTGGGCTGCGTCCCTGCGCGACCCGGCGCTGCGCGAGGTGGCCGGTGATCTCGACCAGCAGTGGAAGGCCGAGCTGGCCGAGGTCATCGAGGAGGGCGCGGCCACCGGCGAGTTCGACTGCGACGACCCGATGTCCGTGGCCTGGCGGCTGACTGCCCTCCTGGACGGCCTGGCCGTACAGATGACGTCATACGGCGGTCCGCTGTCCCGGGCAACGGTGCTGCGGTGGACCGAGGAGGCGCTGGCCCGTGAACTCGGCCTGCAGCGCTCGGCCCTGACGGACTGAGACGGACGGACGGCATCCGCGGCGACGGAACGGGCAGGTCCCGGCGTGCCCGTTCCGCCACCGTATGCTGTGACGGTCCCCGCGGTCAGGTCTGGCGCACCGGGGCGTACGCGGCGCCGTCGAGCCCGAAGGTCCACGCGACACCCTCCTTGGCGGTGCTGGTCCTGGGGGGCACCCGCAGCCAGTAGGTCCGGTGGGTCCCGTCGGGTTCGGGGGTCGAGTTGACGACTTCCACCATCACCACGTCCTCGTCGCCCTCCAGAGCGATGCGCCAGAGGACACCGGTCTCGTCGCGGTGCACGGGCTCCGCGCCCGATTCTGCGAGGTAGCGGTCGTAGCCGTAGTACTCGAGCATGACGCGGCGCAGTTCGGCGTTCTCCTCGGCGCGTATCCGCTCGGGTGTCAGGCTCGACAGCCCGTCGAGGAACTCGGGTGGCACGGGCATCCCCCGCCAGGCGTGCAGCGCGAAGCCGTCGCGGTAGGCGAGGGCCGGGCCGTCCCCCCGGTCGAGCCGCCCCGCCTCGTCGCGGTGGAGGGCAACGGGCCGTTCGCTGATCACTACGGCACGCTCGTACGGCCACCACCATCCGGCGTTCCTGGCGACCTCGGCCAGCCCTGTCAGCCGGTCGCCACGGCCGTCGAAGGCGGCGAGCCAGGCCGCGTCGTGCTGGCCGAGGACGGCGTCGAGCAGTACCAGCCGTACGTCGGACTCGTCCTCGGGCACCGTGGCGAGCTCCGCGACGACACCCGCCCGTATCCGGTCGGCCAGGGCGGCCGTCGTCTCCCACAGCTGGGCCCCGGTGGCCGACCACAGCGCGGACCAGCCGGCCGGGCCCAGCTCGTCGTGCATCCGCCGGCGCTCCTCCGCCCAGGGGCGGGTGCGCACCTCCTCGCGCACCGAACGGCCCGCGTCGGTCAGCTTCTCCACCACCTCGACCGCGGACCTGGGCGAGTCCGCCCAGATGATGCGCTCCGGTTCGGCGAGTCCGGCGCCCCGGTAGGCGAGCCGCACCCCGTCCTCGGCGGCGCTCCGGTCGCCCTCACCCGTCGCCGCAGCCACGGCGCGCCATGTGTTCACGTACTGCATCGTTCTGCCCGTCCCCTGGTTCGTCCCGTAGCCGTCCGTCTGTCCGGACGGCGCCGCGCGTCAATCACGACCGCGTTCCCGCCGCCGCGTCCGCTCGTCCCGCACTCCGTCGCCCGCGCACGACGACGCCGTTCGCCGCCCACCGCGGCGCGGGCTCAGTCCGCGACGATGCGGACCGCCCCCGGCGCGTACTCCCGCTGACGCACGACGCGGAACCAGCCCTTGGGCAGCGCGATCGCTGCGTGCTCCTCGTGCACCACCCGCCCGCCTTCGGGGAGATGGAGAAGCATCGGGTCGAACGGCCCCGCCTCGCGCACCAGCCGGCCCGGCCCCTGGACGGCGTGCGCGTGTCCGGTCACCTCACCCAGCGCGAGGACCAGGCGCCCCCGCCCGTCGCGCAGTTCGCCCGGTGCGTCGAGGAACCGCGCGGGAACCTCCGACTCCTCCAGCGCCATGATCAGCACATCGCCCTGCCGGTACACAGACGTCTCCCCTCCACGGCGGCACCCGCTGTGCCGACCGTGGAGGCAACGCTACGACGGGGGTCTGACAACCGGCCGTACGCCGTCGAGGGGCCGCCCGCACGATTGTCAGTGGCACTTGATACACCTTGCGGACATCAACCGTCCTCAGCATCAGGAGCTCAGTGCCATGTCCGGTGTGGAACACCTGCGCGAGTTGCTCGGCCTCCCGGTCGTCACCTTCCAGCAGAAGGCCGAGGAGGCCGACCTTCCGGCGGCAGACGCCGTGGCCTGGCGTATCGGCGTCGACCCGTACGACATGGATGACGAGGGCGGAACGTGGGAGGACCGGTTCGCCGCCTTCCTCGGCACGGTCGACCCGTCCGCGGTCAAGGCCCTGGTCATCGGCCCGTGGGGAGAGGTGTACGACGACCCGTCCTCCTACCCCGTCGGCCTCGTCGTGGCCGCGGCCCACCGGCTGACCTCGCTCGAAGCCGTCTTCGTCGGGGACCTGGTGATGGAGGAGGCCGAGATCTCCTGGATCGAACAGTCCGACGTCACGGCCCTGCTCACCGCCTACCCGGGGCTGACGACCCTCGGCGTGCGGGGAGGCACGGGCCTCGAGTTCCCGCCGACATGTCACGCCTCCCTGCGGTCCCTTTCCATAGAGGCCGGCGGTCTCCCCGCCGAAGTGGTGCGCGGGATCCTGGACAGCGAACTCCCGGCACTGGAGAGCCTCGACCTGTGGCTGGGCGTATCGAACTACGGGGGTGACGCGACCCTGCCGGACCTGGCTCCCCTCCTCAGCGGCACCCGCTTCCCCCGCCTGCACCACCTGGGCCTGCGCAACAGCGAGCTGCAGAACGAGATCGCGGCCGCGATCGGCTCCGCACCCGTCGTCGCGCGTCTGCGCACCCTCGACCTGTCCTTCGGCACCCTCGGTGACGAAGGGGCGGCGGCTCTGCTGGAGGGCCAGCCGCTGCACCACCTCTCCTCGCTCGACCTGCACCACCACTTCCTGACCGAGCCGATGGAGCGCCGGGTCAAGGAGGCCCTGGAGCCTCACGGGGTGCGGGTGGATCTGTCCGAGCGCTGCACCCCGTGGGACGGCCTCGGCGCCGAGGGGCGTTACACCATGGTGGCGGAGTGATGCGGCGATGACCGAGATCGAACATCTCGACGTCGAGCACCCGGACGTCTTCCACGGCCTGCCGGTCCTCACCCTCCCGGCCCCCGACGCCACGGCTGCATCGCTGCCCGCGGCCGACACGGTCGCCTGGCGGCTGGAGTGCGAGCCGGACGGCCCCGTGTTCCCGCAGGTGTGGCGGCAGTTCCTGTCGGCCGTCGACACGAGCCGGGTCCGTGCCCTGCTGATCGGGCCGTGGTGGGAGGACGACTACACGTCCATCGCCCCCGTGGTCCAGCTCATCGCGTCCGACGCGGACCGTCTCCCGGAGCTGCGCGGGCTGTTCCTCGCCGATGTCACCAGCGAGGAGTGCGAGGTCTCCTGGTTGCGGATGTGCGACATCACCCCGGTGTTCGACGCCTTCCCCTTCCTCCAGGAGCTGGTCGTGCGCGGCGGGGGCGGCCAGTTCCCGGACGAGGAGAATCTGCGGCTGCGACCGGTGAGACATCGGGCCCTGAGGACGCTCCGGTTCGAGTCCGGCGGACTGCCGGGCCACGTCGTCCGGGCGCTCGGTGCGTCCGAGCTGCCCGCCCTGGAGCGGCTGGAACTCTGGTTCGGTACGCAGTGGTACGGCGGTGACGCCACGGTCGAGGACATACGGCCCGTTCTGTCGGGCAACGCCTTTCCGGGTCTGCGCCATCTCGGTCTGCAGAACAGCGAGATCCAGGACGAGTTCGCGGCCGCGCTCGCCTCGGCCCCGGTCGTCGCCCAGCTGGACTCCCTCGCACTGTCGATGGGAACCCTCGGTGACCCGGGCGCCACGGCTCTTCTCGAAGGGCAGCCGCTGACCCATCTCTCCTCCCTGGATCTCCACCACCACTACCTCACCGGTCCGCTGGTCTCCCGGATTCATGACCTCTGCGCCCGGGCGGGCGTGCACGTCGATCTGGCCGAGGCGGAGGACTGGGACCCCGAGGACGACGAGACACGTTATGTCGTCGTCAGCGAGTAGCGCGCCGCCCCTCGCGGTCGTCGGCAACCCCGGCAACCGCAGGGTGGCCCTGTTCCAGGACGCGCTGGGCGCCGCCGGGCTGCCCCGGGCGCGCACCGTCTCCTGGCGTGAGGTGCTGCGGAGCGGGGCGGCGTTCCTGCCGGGTGAGCGGGTCCGTATCGACTCGCCCGGAGAGGACGCCGAGGTCGAGCGGCTGCTGCGCGAGGTGGACGACCCGGCCAGGGTGGAGGGAACAGCCCTCTGGTACACCCGGTTCACCTCAGCGGTACGGGACGTGGCCCGGGCGGCCGAAGCGGCCGGCGCCGTGCTGCTGGACGACCCCCGCGACATCGCGGTGCTCTTCGACAAGCGGCTCTGCCACAAGGTCCTGGACTCCGCCGGGGTACGGGTACCGGACTCCCCCACGTCGGGCGCTGCTGGGGCCGCGGCCCCCGTGCGGGGCTGGACGGACGTACGCCGGCTGATGGCCAATCACCACATGCCGCGGGTGTTCGTGAAGCTCGCGCACGGCTCCTCCGCCTCCGGTGTGCTGGCGCTGGAGACGGCCGGCCCGGGCCGGGTGCGTGCGAAGACGTCCGTGGAGGTGGACGAGGCGGGCCGACTCTTCAACTCGCTGCGGCTGCGCACGTACAGGTCGGAGCGAGAGGTGGCGGCGGTCGTCGACGCTCTCGCACCGGACGGCCTGCACATCGAGCGCTGGCTGCCCAAGGCCTCCGTGCGGGGCGGCCGGGTGGCCGATCTCCGGGTCGTGGTGATCGCCGGCCGGGCGACCCACGCCGTCGTACGGACCAGCCGCTCCCCCATGACCAACCTGCACCTGGGCGGCGCCCGTGGCGATCTGCACGAGGTACGGGCAGCCGTCGAGGCGGCGGGCGGCAGGTGGGACGAGGCTCTGGAGGTGTGCGAGCGGGCCGCAGCCTGCTTCCCTGACACCCTGTGCGTCGGCGTCGATCTTCTGCCCGCCACCGGCTGGCGGCGCTTCGCCGTCGGCGAGGTCAACGCGTTCGGGGACCTCCTGCCGCGCCTGACCGGCCTGCCGGGCAGCGGCGCCGAGGGCATGGACACCTACCGCGCGCAGGTCGCCGCCGTCCTGCGGAACGACCGGAACGAAGCCCCGCCGAGAAACGGCCCGTCGACGAACCACCCGCCCCACCACAGACCGCCCGACCACGAACCCTCGGGGAACGGGCGTCGGGGCAAAGGGCCGTCGAGCGCCGGGCCGGCGAGCGGCAGGCCACCGAGCGACGAGCCCTCGGGTAACGGGCCGTCCGACCACGAGCCACCCGACCACGAGCCGCCGAGGACGGGGCAGTCCCACGACGACCCGTCGAAGAACGACCGAGCGAGGAACCACCGTGCCACTCCCGTCACCTGACCCTGCGTACGGCGTCATGGACGCCCATAACCCCGACATGAACGCGGTCGTGGGCACCCACGATCTACTGCTGGTCACCCTGGACACCCTGCGCTACGACGTGGCCGAAGAGCTGGCCGCCGCCGGGCGCATTCCGCATCTCGCCCGGCACCTGCCCGGGGGCGTCTGGGAGAAGAGGCACGCACCGGGAAGCTTCACCTACGCCTCCCACCAGGCCATGTTCGCCGGGTTCCTCCCGACGCCCGCTGCCCCCGGCCCGCACCCGCGGCTGTTCGCGGCGCGCTTCGCGGGCAGTGAGTCCACCGCGGACGGCACGTTCGTCCACGACGCGCCGGATCTGCTCGCCGGGCTCGCGGACGCCGGGTACCGCACCGTGTGCATCGGCGGCGTCGGCTTCTTCAACCGTCACCCCCCGCTCGGCTCGGTGCTGCCAGGGATGTTCCAGGAGAGCCACTGGGAGCCCGCGTTCGGGGTCGCCTCTCCCACGTCCTTCGAGAGCCAGGTGACCCGCGCCGAGCAGGTCGTCGCCGAACTCCCTTCCGAGCAGAAGCTGTTCCTCTTCGTCAACGTGTCGGCCCTGCATCAGCCCAACTGGTTCCACCTGCCCGGCGCCGACGCCGAGGCGGGCGACTCCCGGGCGTCCCACGCCGCCGCTCTGGAGTACGTCGACCGGCACATCGGCCGGCTCTTCGCCGCAGCGAGCAGCCGCCGCAGATGCTTCGCCATCGTCTGCTCCGACCACGGCACGGCGTACGGCGAGGACGGGTACACCGGTCACCGGATCGGTCACGAAGCCGTCTGGACCGTGCCCTACGCCCACTTCTTCCTCGACCCTGGGGCAAGCCGATGACCAGCGCGACCGGCCGGACGGGCATGACGCACACGACGGGCACCATGGGAACCGCGAGCACGGGCATCAGGCCCTACCGGAGCTACGTCTACGCCTACCCGCACAAGACCGCCTACCGCCCGCTCGGCAGCCACCCGGCCGGACGGCCTGCGCTGAGCGAGCTGTGGGCGGGCGAGCGCAAGGACGCCCTCTCCCTCTATCTGCACATACCGTTCTGCGAGGTCCGCTGCGGCTTCTGCAACCTGTTCACCCGCATCGGCGCACCCGACGAGCTGACCACACGGTACCTCGACGCGCTGGACCGGCAGGCGACGGCGGTCCGCGAAGCCCTGGGCGACGACGAGCCGGTACGTTTCGCCGCCGCCGCCTTCGGTGGCGGCACCCCCACCTTCCTCACCGCCGGCGAGCTGGACCGTCTCTGCGACATCGCGGAGAAGCGGATGGCCGCCGACCTGCGGTCCGTTCCCCTGTCTGTGGAGACCTCGCCGTCCACCGCGACGTCGGACCGGCTGACGGTGCTGGCCGACCGCGGCACCACCCGGATCAGCATCGGGGTACAGAGCTTCGTCGACGCGGAGGCCCGTGCGGCGGTCCGGCCGCAGCGCCGGTCCGAGGTCGAGGCCGCCCTGGGCCGCATCCGTGCTGCCCGCATCCCGGTGCTCAACATCGACCTGATCTACGGCATCGACGGGCAGACGGAGGCGAGCTGGCGCACCTCGCTGGACGCGGCCCTCGTCTGGCGCCCCGAGGAGCTGTACCTCTACCCGCTGTACGTGCGCCCGCTGACCGGCCTCGGGCGGCGGGGCGGCGCGGAAGGCCCGGCGGCCCCGCAAGAGGCCACCGACGCACCGGGCACACCCGGCGCACCAGCCACCCCGGACAGTGCGGAAGCCGCCTGGGACGAACAGCGGCTACGCCTGTACCGCGTGGGGCGCGACCATCTGCTGGAGCGGGGCTACGAGCAGGTGTCGATGCGGATGTTCCGCCGTGCGGACGCCCCGCGGACGGGCCCGGACGACTACGCGTGCCAGACCGACGGCATGATCGGGCTGGGCTGCGGTGCCCGTTCGTACACCTCGTCCCTGCACTACTCCTTCGACTACGCCGTGGAGATGCGGGAGATCCGGGGCATCATCGACGGTTTCACCGCGACGGAGGACTTCTCCCGGGCGGAGGTCGGCAGGTACGTCGACGGCGACGAGGCGCGCCGGCGCCACCTCCTCCAGTCCCTGCTCCAGTCGGAGGGCCTGCGGCCCGCCGAGTACCGCGAGCGGTTCGGCACCGACCCCTGCGCCGACTTCCCGGCCGAACTCCGGCTGTTC
This sequence comes from Streptomyces sp. NPDC020780, assembly GCF_044334475.1. NCBI lineage: Bacteria > Bacillati > Actinomycetota > Actinomycetes > Kitasatosporales > Streptomycetaceae > Streptomyces > Streptomyces sp. NPDC020780. The sequence continues at coordinate 90,704 of NZ_JBIRTB010000014.1, forward strand.
GCCGACCGCGGCTGGCTGGACGACTCCGCGGGCCCCGGTCTGCTCCGGCTCTCACCGGAAGGCCTGGCCCACTCCGACGCTCTGGGTCCGGAGCTGTTCTCCCCCGCCGTGCGGGCCGCCATGGCCGCCTACGAACAGAAGTGAGCAGTCCGATGAGCGGGGGCCGATGACCGTGGACCTGACGATCCTCTACCGGGGCCCGCTGGCCTCGTGCGACTACGACTGCCCCTACTGCCCGTTCGCGAAACGGCGTGACAGCGGGGACCAGCTGCGCGCCGACCGGGCGGCTCTGGAGCGCTTCACGGCGTGGGCCGCCGCACAGACCGGTGACCGGCTGTCGGTGCTGTTCACTCCGTGGGGCGAGGGGCTGGTGCGGTCCTGGTACCGGAGGGCGATCGTCGCACTGTCACGGCTTCCGCACGTGAACAGGGTCGCCATTCAGACCAATCTCGGCGGCCGCACCGACTGGCTGACCGACGCCGACCGGGAGAAGGTCGCCCTCTGGTGCACGTACCACCCGGGTCAGACCCCGTACGAGCGGTTCCTCGGCTCCTGCGGCAAGCTGTCGGCACTCGGGGTCCGTCACAGCGTCGGAGTCGTCGGCCTGGAGGGGCATCTCGAGGAGGCCCGGCGGCTGCGTGCCGACCTTCCCCCCGAGGTGTACCTGTGGGTCAACGCCGCCGAGGGCCACACCTACACGGACGAGGAGGCCGGCCGCTGGACGGCCCTCGACCCCCTCTTCCCGTACAGCAGGTATCCGCACGCCTCGGCCGGACTGCCCTGCCGGACGGGCGAGTCGGTCATCTCCGTGGACGGGGACGGCACGGTGCGCCGCTGTCACTTCGTCCCCGCCGAGCTGGGGAACCTCTACGACGGCAGCTACCGCCGTGCCCTGGGCCCGCGCGGCTGCCCGCTCGACGTGTGCGACTGCCACATCGGCTATGTGCACCTGGAGACACTGCCGTTGTACGACGTCTTCGCGGGCGGCGTGCTGGAGCGGATACCCGCCCGCCCGCTGCGGATCCCCCTCCCGGGCGGTCTCGCGCCGCCGGTCGCGGAGCGGCCTCTGCTGCCCGTGATCACCCGGTAGCGGAGTTCGCTCGGCAGGGCCGCAGCCGCGATCCGGTACGCCGCCCCCGGCGGGAGGCGGCGTACCTCACGGGCCGGCTGCCGCACCTCGCGGTGGCGCCGCGTCAGGTACCCGGCGGGCCACCGCTCGCCCGACCGGCCCCTCGCCCCCGCCGCCGGCGTGGTCCCGGTCACGCACCGCTATCACAGGGGGAGCAGATCGGGACGCTTGGCCTCGACGTGGTCCCCCGACGACTCGCCGCGCAGCCGCCGCCCGATCCACGGGACGAGGTACTCGCGCGCCCAGTGGATGTCGTCGCGGCGCACCTCGAGCGTGCCGCGCTGCAACTGCGGCGGCCACCCCTGGTCGGGATCGGCCGGCACCTCGATCCCGAGGACCTGGGCGGCCCGAAGCGCGACCCTGGTGTGTCCCTCGGCGGAGAGGTGCAGCCGGTCGGCGTCCCAGGCACGCCTGTCCTGGACGGACCGCAGCGACCACAGGTCCAGGACCGGGCAGTCGTAGCGGTCGGCGATGGACCGGACATGGGCGGTGTACGTGGCGATCTTGCCGCGCAGGTGCCGGAGTACCGGGATACCGCGGGTGTCGAAGCCGGTGGTGACCATGACGGTGCCGACCGCCTGTGTCAGGTCGGCGACCGCGCGCTCGAAGCGTTCGGCCACGTCGTCCGGGTCGGAGCCCGGCCGGATGATGTCGTTGCCTCCCGCGCAGAAGCTGACCAGGTCGGGGGCCAGTTCCTTGGCGCGGGGCACCTGTTCCTCGACGATCTGGTCGAGGAGGCGTCCGCGTACGGCGAGATTGGCGTAGCGGAAATGCCCGTGCGGGTCGTCCACCGGGCCGGCCTCCGGAACCGGGAGCTGGTCGGCGAGGAGCACCGCGAACCGGTCCGCCCAGCCGACGAGCCTCCCGTCTGGGCCGGGGTCTCCGACGCCTTCGGTGAAGCTGTCGCCGATCGCTGCGTACGACCCGATGACGCCTCGTTGTCTGTTTCTCGAATCGTCTGCCACAAGCGCATATCCTGCACCGTAGAATGTGACCTACGCGACCGTAATGAGGGGTTGACGGGTGGTGAGAAAGACCACCTGGTCAGGTTTCGGTAAAGCAGGAATAAGGAAGAGGGCGGTGCGCCGCCGCGCACCGCCCTCTTACTCGGTCCCTCTGCTGAACTGCCGCACCTACGCGGTCGCGTCAGATGGAGACGCCGTGCGAGCGCAGGTAGGCGATGGGGTCGACGTCCGAGCCGTAGCTCGGACCGGTGCGGACCTCGAAGTGCAGGTGCGGGCCGGTGGAGTTGCCGGTGCTGCCGGAGAGGCCGATCTGCTGGCCGCCGGTGACGGTCTGGCCGGCGGAGACGTCCAGCGAGGACAGGTGGCCGTACTGGGAGTACATGCCGTCGCTGTGCTGGATGACGACCTCGTTCCCGTACGAGCCGCTCCACCCGGCCGAGACGACGGTGCCGGGGCCGATGGACCGGACGCTGGTACCGGAGGCCGCCTGGAAGTCGGATCCCGTGTGGTAGCCGCTGGCCCAGCTGGAGCCGGAGGCGTGGTACTGGGTGGTGACGTTGGCGTCGGCCACCGGGGTGGTGTAGCCGGAGCTGTTGCTCGCGGCGGCGGTGGTTTCGGCGGCGTCCGTCACCGCGGCCGCCTTCTCCACGGGGGCGGCAGCCTTCGGCGCCGGCTCCGCCTTGGTGGGTGCCGCCTTGGTGGGTGCGGCCTTCGCGGCGGGAGCGGACGCCTCGGCGCCGAGGGTCAGCTTCATGCCCGGGAAGATCAGGCTCGGGTTGTCGCCGACGACCTCGCGGTTGTCCTTGTACAGCTTCTGCCAGCCACCCTTGATCTTCTGGGCGGACGCGATCTTCGCCAGGTAGTCGCCCGGGACGACGGAGTAGGTCGCGGTGACGCTCTCCTTCTTCGCGGCCGGAGCGGCCGGCGCGGACTGCGCCGCGGCCGCGGCTGCGGGCTTGGTGGCCGGGGCGGCCTGCTCCGCGGCGTGGGCGCCGGTGGCGCCGATCAGCGGAAGGGCGAGTACGGCGCCGCCGGCCCCCGCGGCTATGACGCCTCGGGAGATCGGCCCGGTCTTCGTACGGCGGTGCTTACCCTGTGCGGGCATGGTGCTTTCCTCTCCGGCGCCTGCGAGGTGAGCTGTCGGGTTCGGACTGGAGATGCCCGGCCGCGTCGGACGCGACTTGACCCCGAGCCGTCCGGATCTCCCGGTCGGCGGCTTACCTGGTTCCCCCGCTCCTGCCACACGTGGGTCGGTGCGGATTCCGGGCGGCGGCAGGATTAGGCGTTCCGTCCGGATTGACGGTGACCGTAAGCGAGTGGGGACGGGGTGAACAAGCCACCGGCTCCCGACCGGAATGCGCGCCTCAATTCCGGTACGGAATTCCCGTCACACTCCGTGGATTACGGATCTTGGCTTTCCGCGCGGCGCGGGGAATACCCGTCGGCCTTTCCGCCACACACCGTCACGGATATGATCCCGCTCACCCGGGACCTTCCATCTCCCGCATAAGACCGGCATGTTCGCCTAAATGCACCAATACGGACACAGCCTTCGCACCCCCGGCACACCCGGGTGAGGGCACGCGCATCGGCCGAGGGCACGGCCATGGCCCGGCGCCCCCGTGTCGTATCGTCGCGAGCGTGCCCTTCGCCGGCGAGCGGCGCCGGCACCAGACACTCCAGGAGTCCTTGTGACGCAGCTGCCAGAGGTTCCGCCGGCCGATGCCGAGCTCACCGGTGTCCGCAACTTCCGCGATGTGGGCGGGCTCCCGACCGTCGACGGCCGGAGGGTGCGCCAGGGGCGCCTCTACCGCAGCGGCCACCTGGCGCACGCCACGGAGTCGGACGCCGCGTTCCTGGCCGGCCTGGGCCTGCACACCGTCTTCGACTTCCGTAACGCCGCCGACCACAAGCTCGACGGCCATGACGTGGAGCTGCCGGGCGTCCGGAACGTCAGCATTCCGCTCTCCGACCCGGCGGACGGCGCCGAGTTCTGGCGGCTGGTACGGGACGGCGACATCCGGCAGCTGCGTTCGATCCTCGCCGACGGCAAGGGGACCGCGCGCATGATCGCCTCGTACCGGGCCATCATCACGGACCGCACCGCGGAACACAGCCGCGTGCTGCACGCACTGGCCGAGGACAGTGTTCCGGCGCTCATGCACTGCGCGGCGGGCAAGGACCGGGCCGGCCTGTCGGTCGCGGTCTCGCTCCTCGCCGTCGGCGTCGAGCGGGAAGCCATCGAGGCGGACTACCTCAAGTCCGACGACACGCACCGCCGATACCGGATCCGGCGGAGCGACACGTCGTCGGCGGGGATGTCGCAGGAGGTCCTGGAGCTCTTGAATCCGCTCTTCGGAGCGCGCTCCGAGTACCTCGCCGCCGCCTTTGCCGCGATCGAGGAGAACTGGGGCAGCACGGACCGCTACCTCCGGGACGGCTTGAAGCTCTCCCCGGAGACCCGCGAGAGGCTGCGCGAGCGCCTCGTCGAGGACGCGTGACCGCAGCTCCGGCGACGCGCCGTTCACCATCATCACCCTTGGCACCGGGGCGACACCCCGACACGGCGGGCGGCAGCCCCGGGCACCTGGCAGTCGGCGGACGGCACCGGCCTGAACGCGCCGGACGCCACCCGCACCCTGGCGCCCAGGCGGTCACCCGGCGCGTCGCCGAGCCGTCACACCCCCCGGTGACAGCCGGCCCGTCAGCCCTTGCCCGCCACGGTGAACAGCAGGAAGAGGAACGCGGCGACGACGTGTCCGGCCACCAGGTAGGCGAAAAGACGGATGATCACACCCCGTGGCATCTTGCGCTCGTGGGTGTCCTGCCCCTTCGGTCGGCGGGGTGTGAGCGGGTCGTAGTCCTCTGAATCAGACATGTCAGTCCTTCCTCTCAGCCGTCCGGCGGAGAGAGCGAGCGGGCGGTGCGGGGGTCAGAAGCGATGGGTTCCGCTGCCCAGGCACAGCTCCGCGACGGGGCTCTGCAGCAGTGTGTGGACGAAGAGCAGGTGGGCGCCCGAGGGGTCGAGCGCCGCGATCCGGTGCGGGGTGAGCGAGTCGAAGTGCGCGCTGTCCCCCGGTTCGAGGTCGTGCACGGTCTCCCCGAGTACGACCCTCAGCCGGCCGTCGAGGACGTGCAGCCACTCCTCGCCGGGATGGACGCGGACCAGATCACTCTGGACGCCGTAGGTCACGTGCACCCGCAGGGCCTGCATGGCGCGGCCCGGGCCGCCCGCCTGCCGGTACTGCCAGCCGTCGGCCTCGGCGCCCGCGCCTCCGAGCGGTCCGCCCCTGACGATCGCGTCACGTTCGGGCGGCATCTCGCCGAGGAGCTCGGAGACCGTCGTACCGTAGATCCTGGCAAGGCCGAGCAGCATGGGCAGCGAAGGCTGGCGATTACCGGTCTCCAGCCGGGAGAGGTGGGCCGGGGAGAGTCCGGCCCGCCGGGCGGCGCCCTCCAGGGTGAGACCCCGGTTGCGGCGCAGGTCACGCAGGCGTGGCGCGATGCCCGGCAGTTCGTCGGCCACCCCCGCCTCAGGAGGATTCATACCTCCATTGGGCCAGGAACTTTCCTCACAGGCAAATTTCTTGCCCGTGAGGCAAAGATTGCCGGCGAGAACCGGCCGGACCAGAAGGGACAGGCCGGAGATCCGGACCGGCGGGCAGGAGCAGGACGCCCGGAACGCGGTCTCAGCGGTTGCCGACGGCCTGCTTCACCAGTGTCCTGCCGAAGTCCCACATCAGTCCGCCGCCGTTGTGCGCGTCGTCCATCACGGCCGTGAAGGCGGTCACGAAGCGGTCCACCTCGGGCTCGCCGATGACCAGCGGCGGGATCAGCTTGATCACCTCCAGGTGGTCACCGGACACCTGCGTGAGGATCCGGTGCTTCTGCAGCAGCGGCACGACCACCATCTGCGCGAAGAGCCCCTTGCGTGCCGCCTGCAGCATCGTCCAACGGCTGCGGAGCTTCAGTGAGGACGGCCGCCCGAACTCGATGCCGATCATCAGCCCGCGTCCCCGCACCTCGTGCAGCAGCTCGTAGCGGCCGACGAGCGCGGCGAGCCGCTCCCGCAGCAGGTCTCCGGTGCGGCGGGCGTTCGCGACGGTTCCCTCGCCGTCCATCACCGACAGGACCGCGAGCCCGGCCGCCATGGCCTGGGCGTTGGAGCCGAAGCTCGCGGAGTGGACCAGGACCCGGTCCATGGAGGAGTAGACACGCTTGAAGATCCAGTCCTTGCCGAGGGTCGCCCCGACCGGCACATATCCGCCGGAGAGTGCCTTGGCGACACAGATCAGGTCGGGCTCGACACCCTCCTCGTGCTGGTACGCGTAGAAGTCACCGGTCCGGCCGAGCCCCGTCTGCACCTCGTCCGCGATGAGTACCGCCTTGTGACGGTGCAGCAGTTCCTGCGCGGCCCGCAGGAAGCCGGGCGGCGAGGCGTGGACTCCCTTGCCCTGGACGGGCTCGACGACGAGCCCCGCCACGTCGCCGCGTTTCAGTTCGCGCCGCAGGGCGTCGAGGTCGCCGAGCCGGATCGCCGTGTCGGGCAGCAGGGGTGCGAAGCCTTCCCGGAACCCGGACTCGCCGTTGACGGAGAGCGAGCCGGTCGTCAGCCCGTGGAAGGCGTGCGTGCAGTAGAGGATCCTGGGCTTCCCGGTGGCGTACCGGGCGAACTTCAGCGCGGTCTCGACCGCCTCCGTGCCGCTGTTGCCGAAGAAGACCCGGTCCAGGTGCGGGCTGTGCTCCAGGAGCCTCTCAGCCAGCAGACCGGGCAGCGGCTGGCAGTCGAAGCGGGTCAGGTCGGCGAGGGAGGCGTCCAGGACGTCGTGGAGCGCCTTGCGTACGACGGGATGGTGCCTGCCGAGCCCCATCACCCCGAAACCGGCCAGCATGTCGAGGTAGTCGTTGCCCTCCGCGTCCCAGAAGTACGCGCCCTCGGCCCGTTCGTAGACCCTGTCGAAGCCGATGGTACGCAGCATGCGCGGCAGCTGGTGGTTGAGGTGACGGGCGTGCAGGTCGTAGCGTTCGGCGCCGCGCTCCGCGAGGAGCCGCGTCAGGTCGAAGCCCTCGGGCCGGTCGTTCGTCATGCCCCGCTCTCCTTCGGCACGTCCCGCTCCCCCGCCGTCCCGTGGGCTGTCGGCGCCTCGCCGATCCGCCCGGCGATCCTCACGGGCGTGAGCCCGGTGTCGCCGAGGACCCCGGCCTGCCTGGCGTGGGCGGGGAACCGCCCGGGGATGCCGAACGTCCGCGGCGTCTCGACGACGTCGTGCTCCGGCTCCTCGCGCGAAGGGTAGCCGGAGAGTCCGGCCTTGCTCCGCAGCGCGGAGGAGTCCTGTCGTCCGGTCAGGAGCTTGTGCACGTGACTCCGGTGCCCGGCGTCCCACAGGATGCGGTCCGCGGGCGAGTCGAAAAGCCGGTGCAGGGTGGTGGAGCGTTCGGCCACTCCGAGGGTGGGGCCGAGATGTCCTCCCGCCCGCGTCACGGCCCGGTCGAGGAACGTCCGGATCTCGTCGGCCGGTCCGGCGAGCTCCGGTCGGCTCAGCGCCTTGAGATCCTTCGGCCCCTTGACGGTTTTCGGCATCGTCACGCTCGGCCCCCTCTCTGGTCCTGTTCCTCAGCTCACTGCCACGGCGGGTACCCCGCGATCAGCGGGCTCCGGCGGTCGCCGACCCGGCCCGGACGCACCGCGAGGGGCGGCGCCCACCGCCGACGGCCTGGCCGGCAGTCCGGGGAGCCCCCCGGGGTGGCCGGCTACCCGTGGGTCATGACGTCACCGGTTCCCGCCGATGGTCTCCCGGGCGGCGCGCAGGGACTCCTTGAGCGACCCCATCGTGGCGAGCACGGCGGTGGGCTCGTATCCGCAGTGCGCCATGCAGTTGGCGCAGCGCGGGTCCTTGCCTCGGCCGTACTTGTCCCAGTCGGTCTCCTCGATGAGCTCGCGGTAGGTGGGGACGTATCCGTCGCTCATCAGGTAGCAGGGCCGCTGCCAGCCGAAGAGGGAGTAGTTGGGGATCGCCCAGGCGGTGCACGGGAAGTCCGCCTTGCCCTCCAGGAAGTCCAGGAAGAGCGGGGAGTGGTTGAGCCGCCAGCGGGCCCGGTTGCCGCCCGCGAAGGACTTCCTGAAGAGTTCGCGGGTCTGCTCGACACCCAGGAAGTGCTCCTGGTCGGGTGCCTTCTCGTAGGCGTAGGCGGGCGAGATCATCATCTCGTCGACCTTCAGGTCGTCGTTGAGGTAGTTGAGTACCTCGATGACGGTCTGCGGGGTGTCGGTGTTGAAGAAGGTGGAGTTGGTGGTGACCCGGAAGCCGCGCCGCTTGGCCTCCTTCATCGCCTCCACCGCCTCGTCGAAGACGCCTTCCTTGGCGACCGACTCGTCGTGCCGCTCGCGCAGTCCGTCGATGTGCACGGCGAAGGCGAAGTAGGGCGAGGGGGTGAATTTCTCCAGCTTCTTGCGCATCAGCATGGCGTTGGTGCAGAGGAAGACGTACTTCTTCTTGGCGACCAACTGGCGCACGATCTCGTCGATCTGAGGGTGCATCAGAGGCTCACCGCCGGCGATGGAGACCATCGGGGCACCGGATTCGAGCACCGCGCCGACCGCCTGGGCGACCGGCATGCGCTGCTTGAGCACTCCGGCCGGGTGCTGGATCTTCCCGCATCCCTCGCACGCCAGGTTGCAGGCGAACAGGGGTTCCAGCTCGACGATCAGCGGGAACTTGTCCCGCTTGCGGATCTTCTGTTCGACGAGATACGTCGCAACCTTGATGGACTGACGGAGCGGCATGGCCATCTGGGCTCACCTCCTGGGGAGCAGCAAAGATCGGTGCCATTCATGGAAAGCGGGAAGGACGGCACGGAGAACGCGGAATGCCGATATTCCACCGCGGACCGTGCCGATACGGACGAGCTCATGCTCTGGGGCGTCCACGACCACCCGTACGGCGGCAACCGGGCGCGGCCCGGTCCGTACGGCGGTGCGAAGTGTGGCGGCGGACTCCATGTCCACCGCGATGGCGCCGGTCGCCAGCAGCCCCGCCCGTTCGGCACCGCGGACGACATGGTCCGAACCGGACAGCGGGCCGGTGTGGACGGTGCTGCCGGGTACCGCCCTGGTCAGGGCGTCGACGAGCAGACCGGCGCCGGTGCAGGGCGTGGTGCCGGCGGCGTCCCTCGTCTCCTCGGCCACCACGAGGTCGCCTGGGTGCATGCCCGGAGCGAGACCGGCGCAGAAGCCGGAGGCGATGACCGCGGCGCCCCCGGCCCCGTGCCGGTCCAGTGCGCCGCGGACCGCTTTCTCGGCCGCCCTGGGGCCCATCCCGGTCCTGACGACGGTGACGGTGCCGGGCCCGTCGCCGGCCCTGCCGGTGCGCAGGGCCAGCTGTTCGATACCCAGGGCACAGGCGATCAGGAGCGGCACGGCGAGGCCGGGCGGCGCCTGGGGACCGCCCATCGGATCAGGCCCCCTTTCCGCTGCCCGCACTGTCGTGGGCGGCGAACGGGTCGCCGTACACGTACCGGCCGAGGGCGGTGAGGGGGAACACCTGCCGGTAGAGGTGGTAGTTGATGGAGAAGTCCCACGGGAAACCCGTACCGGTGAAGTACGGCTCGTCCCAGGAACCGTCGGCCTGCTGGGTCCCGACCAGCCAGGCGATGCCGCGTGCCACGGTCCTGCTCTCGCGTTCCCCGGCCGCGAGGAGCGCGAGGAGCGCCCACGCGGTCTGGGAGGCGGTCGAGGCGCCGTGCCCGATCCACTTCTCCTCCCGGTAGGAGCGCAGGTCCTCGCCCCAGCCCCCGTCGTCGTTCTGGACGGACTCGAGCCAGCCGACGGCCCGGCGGACGGCGGGGTGCGAGGCCGCAAGGCCCGCAGCGACCAGAGCGGGCACCACGGAGCCCGTCCCGTAGATGTAGTTGACGCCCCAGCGGCCGAACCACGCGCCGGAGGGCTCCTGTTCGGCCAGGAGCCATTCGACACCGCGGCGGGTACGGGGATGGCGGGCACGGCCCTCGATCGCGAGCATCTCCACCACGTGCCCGGTGACGTCCGCGGAGGGCGGGTCGATGACCTCGCCGAAGTCGCAGAACGGCAGCCGGTTGGGGAAGGGGCTCGTGTTGTCCGCGTCGAAGGCGCCCCAGGCCCCGTTGCGGGACTGCATGCCGAGGTTCCAGCGCACTCCGCGCTCGATGGCGGCCTCGACCCTGGCGGGGTCCGGGTGACGGACGCGGCGCAGCGCCAGGACGACTTCGGCGGTGTCGTCGATGTCCGGGTAGTTGTCGTTGTGGAACTCGAACGCCCAGCCCCCCGGGGCCAGTTCGGGCTTGCGTACGGACCAGTCGCCCGGCCGTACGATCTCCTCGCCGAGCATCCAGTCGGCAGCCTTCACGAGCGCCGGATGGTCGGGGCTCACCCCGGCGTCGGCGAGAGCGATGGTGGCGAGGCAGGTGTCCCAGACCGGTGACTGGCAGGCCTCGACCATGCGGGCGCCGTCCTCGCGCATGACGGTGAACCGGTCGAGCGAGGCGAGCCCCGCGCGCATCACCGGATGATCGAGGTCGTAGCCGAGCAGGTGCAGTGCGATGACGGAGTACACGGCGGGCGGCTGGATGCCGCCCCAGCAGCCGTCGTTCTCCTGGCGCTCGATGATCCAGCGGGCGGCGGTGTTCATGGCGAGGCGGCGCAGCCGGCGCGGGGCGACCTTGTGGTAGGCGTGCAGGACCTTGTCGATCCGCTGGAAGACGCCGTCCCAACTGGCTGCCGGGGCCATGGGTCTGGGCGGGTTCGGTCGGGCCGGGTCGGTGTGCAGCTCGTCCAGGGTGAACGGCGCGGGGCGGACGGGCCGCTTCGCGGAGACGATGGTGAGCGGGACGATGGTCTGGCGGGCCCAGCAGCCGAAGTCGTAGATGTTGAGGGGGACCCACGGAGGGAAGAACATCAGCTCGGGCGGGAGTTCCGGCAGGTCGTCCCACTTCCACCAGCCGAAGAGCGCGAGCCAGATGCGGGTGAAGACCCGGGAGGCCGCGATGCCGCCCTCTTCCCTGACCCAGCGGGCCGCCCGGATCATGTGCGGGTCGTCCGGCCTGTCCCCGGCCAGCCGGAGTGCGACGTATCCCTCGATGGTGGCGGAGAGGTCGGGGGGCCCGCCGTAGAAGGTGGCCCAGGTGCCGTCGCCGAGCTGTTCTCCGCGGATGAAGCGGGCTGCCGCCTGCACCGTGTCCGGGTCCTGGATCCCGAGGAACTGGCGGAGCAGGAGGTCCTCGGCGTCCATGGTGATGTTGGTGGCGAGGTCGCCCTTCCACCAGCCCTGCTCGTCCTGCCTGCCGAGGAGGTGCTGTACCGAGCGTTCCGCGGCGTGCCGTGCGGCGACGAACGCGTCGTCCGCGGCGGTGGTGGTGGTGGTTGATTCGGTCGGTCGGCTCACCGAGGCTGCGCGGAGGTTCGCGGCTCCGGTGCTTCCGTCGGTCGTCGCTGTCATGGCTTCCCCTTCGTGCAGTGTGGTCCTCTGCTGTGCTGGGGTCTCCGTCGGGGGGGGGCCCCCGGGGGGGCCCCCCGCGCCAGGGAGTGAAAATTTTAAGGTGGTAAAAAAATTTGGAACAACCCCAAATGGGCGGGCGCGGTGAGCTGCGCCCGCACGTGTTCCGGCATGTCGACGCCGTCCAGCGCCTCGATGGCTACCGTGTGCTGTCGACGGGCTTCCTGTGCGGTCCATGCACGGCCGCCCGCCTCCTCGATGAGTGCCGCGCGCGCGGCGAACTCCTCTTCGGAGAAACTGTCGAAATCGCTGCTCTTCGCGTCGGCGGCGAGCAGGTCGCCGAGCCGGGTGGAGGCCGGTCCGCCGGCGGCGAGCGCGGCGACGACGGGCAGGGACTTCTTGCGCTGGCGCAGATCGCTCCAGGTCTGCTTGCCCGTGGACTCGGGGTCGCCCCAGATGCCGAGCAGGTCGTCGACGGCCTGGAAGGCGAGTCCGAGGTGGTAGCCGTACGCCTCCAAGATGTCGGCGGTGCGGTCGTCGGCGCCGCCGAGCACGGCACCGATGGAGACCGCGCAGGCGAGGAGGGCGCCCGTCTTGTTGCCCTCCATCTCCAGGCACTCCTCGACGGTGACCCGCTCCCGGTGCTCGTAGGAGATGTCCTGGGCCTGGCCGTCGATGAGCTTACGGCTGGCCGTGGTCAGCCTGCGGGCGGCGCGGCCGGCTTCCACGGTGCCGAGCTCCAGCAGGATCTCGTTGGCCAGCGCGAAGAGCGCGTCGCCGACGAGGATGGCCTGGGCCGGGCCGTGCACCTTCCATACGGTGTCGCGGTGGCGGCGCTGTTCGTCACCGTCCATGAGGTCGTCGTGCAGCAGTGAGAAGTTGTGCACGAGTTCGACAGCGACGGCGCCGGGGATGCCGGCCTCGGCGGGGGCGCCCGCCGCCTCGGCGGACAGCAGGGCGAGCGCGGGCCGCACGGCCTTGCCGCCGTCGCCGTCGGCGGGCCGGCCCTGGGCGTCGATCCAGCCGAAGTGGTAGGCCGCGACGGTGTCCATGGGCGGCGCGAGCCGGTCCACGGCAGCTCGCAGCACCGGCGCTGACAGGGCCCTTCCACGCTCCAGTAGCGCGGTGACATCCATGGTGTCCACCACGGTGTCGTAAGCCGGATTCGCCGGGGTCACAGACTCTCCTCTTGTTCCGGTGGTACTGCTCATGCCGCCTCCTGCAGCGGATGTTCGTGGGTCCGGCCGAGGGCACGCAGCGCGGCGTCGGCGGCGCCGAGGCCGCTGCGGACGGCGCCCTCCATCGTGGCGGGCCAGCCGGTGGCGGTCCACGCACCCGCCAGGTGGATTCCGGGGGCACGGGTGTGGGTGGCCGGCCTCAGGCGCCCTACGCCGGGTGCGGGGGCGAAGGTCGCGGTGCGTTCGCGGGTCACGAAGAAGTCGCGGATCCCGGCACCGCGCGCGGCCGGCAGGAGCCGCTCCAGTTCCGGCAGGTAGCGGCTGCGCAGTTCGGCGACGGGCAGGTCGATCTCGTCCTGCGCCGCGGACTGGGAGACCGCCAGGTACTGGCCGGGGCCCTGGAGGCCGGAGGGTGCGGTGCGGTCGAAGACCCACTGGACGGGAGATCCCAGAGCGGCGAAGAACGGCCTGCGCAGGACCGTGCGGTCGTAGACGACGTGCACGTTGAGGATCGGCGCGTCCGTGATGTCCAGCAGGCGGTCGGGGTTCTCGAGCGCCCCTTCCGGCAGCAGGCGGTGCGTCTCGCCCTGCGGGACGGCGAGGACGACGGTGTCCGCCTCGATCCGCTCGCTGCCCGTGCCGACGGACCACCGGCCGTCCTCGCCCCGGGTGACCGACTCCACCCGGGTGCGCAGGCAGGTGCGCACGCCCGCCGAGTCGAGGGACTTACGGGCGAGGGTGTCGTGCAGGTCGCCGAGCGGGACCGCGGCCCAGCCGATGTCGGCGGCGCCGGGCTCGGAGAGCAGGCCGGTCTTGAAGACCATGGCGGCCAGCGCCATGGAGGCGTGGGGCGCCGTTGCGTTGAGGGTGGCGACGCCGACGAGGTCCCAGAGCGCCTCGATGGTGCGCGGGGACTGCCCGTTACGGCGGAGCCAGGTGGCGAAGTCGATGCCGTCGAGCGCGGGGTCGGCCGGGTCGAGGCGGCCGAGGGCCAGCGCGGCCCGTGCGACGCCCGCCTTCTCGGCCAGAGAGAGGTGCGGGTAGGCGGCGAGCCCGCCCGCGAGGTGCAGCGGGACGGGCAGCCCGGTGCGGCGCAGCCGTCCGAGCCTCGGGCCCGCGGGCCGCGCGACGTCGAGTACGGGCACGTCGAGGCGGTCCTGGAGCGGCGCGAGGTGGGTGCCGTCGATCCGGTCGAGGAACCAGCGGTAGCCGGTGCAGCAGCGCAGGTACACGTGCTGGCCGTTGTCGACGGACAGCTCGCCGCGGCGGAAGGAGAACGCCAGGCCGCCGAGTCTGGGCCGGCCTTCGAGGAGGGTCACGTCGACCCCCGCGTCGGCGAGTCGCAGGGCGGTGGTGACTCCGGCGAGGCCGCCGCCGACGACCACCGCACGGTGCGGCTGCGGATGACGGCCGGTCATGGGTTCCCCTCTCGCCGTGGTGTCGCTGTCCTGGACGCGTCGCGCGGGCGGGAGGTTGCCCGCCCCGTGCGCCCGGAGCCGGTCCGACGGTGAGTCATCGGACCCGCCCCCTGAGCGTCCGGCGCGCGATGTGGCGCGCGTCGAATCCCGACAGGCCGCGTACGGCAACGTACGCCTTCTCGTGGCCGGGCAGTGACACCCTGCCGCGCAGGACCGCCTCCGGGTCGCGTTCGATCCGGTCCAGGAGCCTGCGGTAGATGCCCGCCATGGCGGCCACACAGGCACCGCTGCGCCGGTCCAGCATGGGCAGCAGCCGGTATCCCTCGGCGAACAGGGCCCGGGCGCGCCGCACCTCGAAGTGCACCAGTCCGGCGAAGTCGGAGCCGGGTGGCGGGGTGGCTCGCCGGAATCCGTCGGCGCAGCCGAACTTGGCGAGATCGTCGGCGGGCAGGTACGTACGCCCGTTGCCCGCGTCCTCGCGGACGTCCCGCAGGATGTTGGTGAGCTGGAGGGCGAGGCCGAGGGTGTCGGCGTACTCCGCGGCCCGGTCGGCGCCGGGTGCGCCGGGTACGGTGCCGAAGACGCCCAGGCTGAGGCGCCCGATCGCACCGGCGACGCACCGGCAGTAGGTCCTGAGGTCGTCCCAGGTCTCGTAGTGCTCGCCGCGGACGTCCATCAGGACGCCGTCGATGAGCTCGTCGAGGCCGCCGAGCGGCAGCGGGAACCGGCGCGCGGCGTCGGTGAGCGCGACGGCGACGGGATCGGTGTCGTCCTCCTCGACGGCGCCCTCCCGGATCCGGTCGAGCAGTTCGCGGGTGCTCTCCAGCCGGGTGCTCTTGGTCTCCGGGTCCAGCTCGCCGTCGCCGATGTCGTCGACGCGGCGGGAGAAGGCGTACAGCGCCGACATGGCCTGCCGCTTCGCGTACGGCAGCAGTCTGATGCCGTACGCGAAGTTCCTGGCCTGTTGTCCGGTGACGGCCTCGCAGTAGCTGTACGCGGCCTGTACCGGTGCCGACATGTACGTCGTCTGTCCCTCCACGGTCCGGCTCACCTCTCTCTGTGCGCTCTTCGCAGGACGGTTCCGACGGCGCGCAGCAGGCCGGGCGCGGTGGGTCCGGGCGGTCCGGGCAGTACGTCGAAGCCGGCGGCCGAGATCGCGCCGAGGGCGGCCCGGCCTCCGCCGACGAAGCCGGCGAGGAGCAGCCTGAGCCTGCCGTGGACGCTGCCCACCAGGGGGATGCCCTCGTCCAGCAGGTCATGGGCGCGCTGGGCCTCGAACGCGATCAGGGCGCGCACGGAGGCGCCCGCGGACGGCACGGCCAGGTCCGCCTCGCTCACATGGAACCGGGCCATGTCGGCGGCGGGCAGATAGATCCGGTCGCTGTCGAGGTCCTCGGCGACGTCCTGGAGGTGTTCGACGATCTGCAGGGCGGTGCAGACCGCGTCGGAGCGGCGCAGGCGCTCGGGGCTCGCGGTGCCGGTGATCTGCAGGACGAGCCGGCCGACGGGGTTGGCCGAGAGCTCGCAGTAGGCCACGAGCTCCTCGTACGTCGCGTAGCGGCGGATCTTCTGGTCCTGGCGGTTGGCCTCGATGAGGCCGAGGAAGGGCTCGGGGGTGAGCGCGCAGCGTCGCACGGTGGGACGCAGGGAGCGCATCAGGGGGTGGCGCGGGCCCTCGCCGCGGCCGGCGAAGACCCGGTGCAGGTCGGCCTCCAGCGCGTCCAGCATGGCCGGCCGGTCCTCGCTCTGCCCGGCGTCCAGGCCGAGGTGGCGGGCGTCGGCGCCGCCGGGTGCCAGGTCGCCGTCACCGATGTCGTCGACGAGCCGGGCGAAGCCGTAGACCGCCATCAGGTCGTCGCGCCAGACGCGGGGCAGGAAGAAGGGCGCCACGGGGAAGTTCTCGGCCGCGGCCTTGTCGAGCGTGCCGGTGGCGGCGTCGGTACGCGCCTGCTGGGTAGGCGTCACTGCGTACCGCCCGACGCGGGGACGGCGACACCACGTCGGAGCTGGAGATTTCCCATCATTGCCGTCATATCTCCCGTTCTACACTGCTGACCCAAAACATCCCTTTTCGGACACGCCGCTCGTCTTCCCGAGTGCGACCGGCACACAGCGGGCGAGGCGCCGGGGGACGTATCGGCCACATTGCCGCGAATCAGCACCGGTACAGCTTACGTTGTACAGCTCACAGAGCCGCTGCGGGGTCCAGCGCGCCCTGGTTCAACACGTTGATCTCCGCCAACCTTCCCCGGGTCGCGGCTGGTTGACGTCATCCGACGGGAGGAGATAGTCCCCACAGGTCTCCTCCCACCCCCGCACACCGCGTGGCCCCCGCCGCTCTGCTCCGGCGGGGGCCACGCGGTCACGACGGCCTACTTCCCGGTCTCCCGCTCGTACGCCTTGAGCACCTCGTCGGTGGCGCCGTCCATCAGGAGCTCCCCCTTCTCCAGCCACAGCACACGGTCGCAGGTCTCCCTGATCGTCGTGTTGTTGTGGCTGACGAGGAAGACGGTGCCGGCCTCCTTGCGCAGCTCACGGATCCGCTCCTCGGAGCGGACCCGGAACTTGCGGTCCCCGGTGGCGAGCGCCTCGTCGATCATGAGGACGTCATGGTTCTTGGCTGCCGCGATCGAGAACCGCAGCCGCGCCGCCATGCCGGAGGAGTACGTGCGCATGGGCAGCGTGATGAAGTCGCCCTTCTCGTTGATCCCCGAGAAGTCCACGATGTCCTGGTAGCGCTCGCGGATCTCCTCGCGGCTCATACCCATGGCGAGGCCGCCGAGCACGACGTTGCGCTCACCGGTCAGATCGCTCATCAGCGCGGCGTTGACACCCAGCAGCGACGGCTGACCGTCCGTGTAGACCTTGCCGGACTCGGTCGGCAGCAGTCCGGCGATGGCCCGCAGCAGGGTGGACTTGCCGGAGCCGTTCGTACCGATGAGACCGATCGCCTGGCCCCGGTAGGCGGTGAACGACACTCCTCGCACCGCGTGCACCTTCCGCACGCCGCGCTGCTCGCCCTTGCCACGCCGCACCATCCGGCTCAGTGCGGCCGTGGCGCTGCCCTTGCCGGCGCGTGTGCCGTTGACCCGGTACACGATGTGCACGTCGTCGGCGATCACGGTGGGGATGTGTCCCTGGGACGATTCGTCAGCCACGGCCGTACCGTTCCTCTGCCTTCCAGAAGTACACGAAGCCCAAGGCGCCCACCACGAGCGACCAGGCGAGAGCGACGGCCCAGACGTGCGCCGGCAGGTTCTCGGAGCCGTAGCCGTCGATCAGCGCGAAGCGGACCAGGTCCATGTAGATGGCCGCCGGGTTGTACTGCAGCACGTCGGCGATCCACTGCGGCTTGTCGGCCAGCATCACCGGGATGGAGAACATGACGCCCGAGGCGTACATCCAGGTGCGCATGATGAACGGCATCAGCTGCGCGAGGTCCGGGGTCTTGCTGCCCAGCCGGGCCATGATCAGCGCCAGGCCGCTGTTGAAGAGGAACTGCGACGCCAGCGCCGGCACGACCAGCAGCCAGGACAGCGTCGGGTAGCTTCCGAAGCCCACCGCGACCGCGATCAGCACGATCATCGAGAACAGCAGCTGCTGGAGCTGCTGGAGCGAGAACGAGATCGGCAGGGAGGCTCGGGGGAAGTGCAGGGCGCGGACCAGGCCGAGGTTGCCGGAGATGGACCGCACCCCCGCCATGACCGAGTTCTGGGTGAAGGTGAAGACGAACACACCCGTCACCAGGAAGGGGATGAAGATCTCCTGGCTCATCCCTTTCCTCGTCCCCAGGATCAGCCCGAAGATCAGGAAGTACACCAGGGCGTTCAGCAGGGGGGTGGCCACCTGCCACAGCTGGCCGAGCTTGGCCTGGCTGTACTGGGCGGTCAGCTTGGCTCTCGAGAACGCCAGGATGAAGTGGCGGCGGCCCCAGAGCTGTCGGATGTACGCGAACAGCCCGGGTCTGGCGCCGCTCACCGTCAGGCCGTACTTGTCGGCCAGCCTGGAGGCGCTGAGCCCCTCGTCGGCGGACGGCGGGGGGCTCAGCGCAAGCCCGCCGTCGTGGGTCGTGTCACTCACAGGTAAGAACTCTCGTCTTCACAATGCGCAGCCGGGCACGGCCGAGGGCGGACATGTTCCCCGTACGGATGAATACGGCTCATGGTCTCAGAGGGAAGCCTCTCAGATCACAGGTGGTCGGCCCAGTCTGGTCAGCCGCCATACCGTACGCCACCTCATGGGGCGCCGCGGTCCGCAGGGCTTGACCCAGCCCTCCCGGAACCCCCCGAACCAGGCCTTGAGCGCGGGCAGCGACGGCCTGCGCACCAGGGTGAGCAGCAGCCACACCCCGAGGTAGGCGGGGACCAGCGGTGCGGGGAGGTTCCTGCGGGCGAGCCAGACCCGGTTGCGGGCGACCATGCGGTGGTAGACCGCGTGGCGCGAGGGGGCGGTGGTGGGGTGGTTGAGCACCATGTCCGCGCGGTAGTCGATCATCCAGCCGGCGTCCAGGGCACGCCAGGCGAGGTCGGTCTCCTCGTGTGCGTAGAAGAAGCCCCCGGGCAGCGGACCGACCTCGGCGATCACCTGGGTGCGCACGGCGTTCGCGCCGCCGAGGAACGTCGTCACCCGGGACGAGCGCATCGGGTCGGAGGCGCGCAGCCGCGGCACGTGCCGGCGCTGGGTGGCCCCGGTGTCCGGGTCGGCGATGCGGAAGGTGATGATGCCGAGCTTCGGGTCCGCCTCGAACGCCTGCCGGCAGAGCTCGGCGGTGTCGGAGTTCGGCAGCAGACCGTCGTCGTCGAGGAAGAGCAGGGCGTCCACATCGGCGCCGGAGGGGCCGAAGGCCTCGATGCCGACGTTGCGGCCGCCCGGGATGCCCAGGTTCTCGGGCAGCTCCACCGTCCGGACGCCCGCCGGGACGTCGGGGACGGGGGCGCCGTTGCCGACGACGACGACCTCGATCCGGTCGCCGTCCTGCCCGGCGACCGAGTCGAGGAGGGCGCGCAGCTCGTCGGGGCGGTTGCCCATCGTGATGATGACCGCGCCGAGCTTCAGGGCGGGACTCACTTCAGCCTGCTGGACACCAGGATCGACACCAGGTGCAGGAGGGTCTGCAGCAGCGCGATGCCGGCCAGCACCGCGACCGCGAGACGGCTGAAGAAGAGGTCGTCCCTGACCGTGTCGAGTACGGCCACCACCAGGATGACCAGCGACGCCTCGATGCCGAGGATCAGCCGGTGGAACTTGAGCGCCCCGGCGGCCCGGCGGGCGAGCGCCATGCCGGAGGAGCGCGGCTCGGACGCCTCCTCCTTGACGGGGGGCAGCCCGCCCTGGTGGCGTGCGACGCCGACGAGGTCGGTCTCGGCCTTGATCAGGATGGCGCCCAGGGCGGCGAGTGTGCCCAGGAAGGCCCACAGCCAGTCGACGCGCCCCGGGCCCCACAGGTCGGCGGCACGCAGGCCGAAGCCGACCAGCACCGCCGCGTCGCAGAGGTAGGCGGCCACCCGGTCCAGGTAGACCCCGCCCAGCGAGAACTGCTTCTTCCACCGGGCCACCTCGCCGTCGACGCAGTCGAACAGCAGGTAGAGCTGGACCGCGAGCACGCCGAGCAGGGCGCCCGGGATGCCCGGGACCAGCAGGGCCGGAGCCGCGAGCACACCGGCGACGGTCATCACGTACGTCAGCTGGTTGGGCGTGACCTTCGTGGTCACCAGGCGCCGGGTGATGCGCAGCGAGATCTCGCGCATGTAGAGCCGGCCCGCCCAGTGCTCGCCGCTGCGCCGGTCCTTCACGCCCGGCGGGTGCACGACGGGACGGAGTTCAGCTATGGATGGCTTGTGCATAGTCGGCGTACGCGTCCCTGATCTGGTCGGTGGACAGGTTGAGGTGCTCCAGGATCGTGAAACGTCCCGGGCGCGTCTGCGGGGCGTACTCGACGGCCCTCACGAATTCTTCGGCGGTGAACCCGATCTCGTCGGAAAGGACCGGCAGCCCGTGCCGTCGCAGGACGGTGGCCATGCCGAGCGCGTCCGCGCGGGCGCCGCGCAGGTGCATGGCGAAGCAGGCGCCGAGCCCGACCTGTTCGCCGTGGCTGGCCGCGCGCTTCGGGTACAGCAGGTCGAAGGCGTGGTTGATCTCGTGGCATGCCCCGGAGGCCGGCCGCGAGTCCCCGGCGATCGACATGGAGATGCCGGTGAGGACGAGGCCCTCGGCGAGCACCTTGAGGAAGGCGTCGTCGCCGACCCCGCCGGGGTGGCGCAGCACCGCCTCCCCCGCCTGCCGGGCTATGGCCGCCGCGAGACCGTCGATGTCCTCGCCGCGCACCGCGTGGGCGAGTTCCCAGTCGGCGACGCAGGAGATGTTGGAGACCGCGTCCCCGATGCCCGAGCGCACGTACCGTGCGGGTGCCGCACGGATCACGTCGAGGTCGATGACGACGGCGATCGGGGTGGGGACCCCGTAGGAGCCCCGTCCGTTGTCGTTGTCCAGCGTGGCGACCGGGGAGCACAGGCCGTCGTGGGAGAGGTTCGTCGCGACGGCGACCAGGGGCATGCCCACGCGCGCCGCGGCGTACTTCGCCACGTCGATGATCTTGCCGCCGCCGAGGCCCACGAGGGCGTCGTACCGGTTGCCCTTGATGCCGTCGGCGAGGCGTACGGCGGAGTCGATCGTGCCGTCGGTGACGGGGTACCAGTCGGCGCCCGGCAGCACCGGGGCGAGCCGCTCGCGCAGGGCGCGCCCGGAACCCCCGCTGATCGCGATGGCGAGCTTGCCCGAGGCGGAGATCCGCTGGTCGGCGAGGAGGCCGGCCAGGTCGTCCATGGCCCCGCGCCGGATGTCGACGACGACGGGCGACGGGATGAGACGGGTCAGTACCGGCACGCGATCTCCCTGCCGCGGGCGAGGTCGTCGTGGTTGTCGATCTCGACCCAGGTCACCTCGCCGATGGGCGCCACGTCGACGGTGAAGCCCCGGTTCACGAGCTCCTGGTAGCCGTCCTCGTAGTAGAGGTCGGGGTCCCGCTCGAAGGTGGTCCTGAGCGCGTCGGCGAGTTCCTCGGCGGCCTCGGGCTCGATGAGCGTGACGCCGATGTACTCGCCGGTCGCGGTGGCCGGGTCCATCAGCTTGGTGATCCGCCGGACGCCCTTGCCTTCCTCGGTGATGACCTTCATCTCCTCGTCGGCGAGGTTCTTCACCGTGTCGAGGGCGAGGATGATCTTCTGACCCCTGCCTCGGGCGTCCAGGAGGGTCTTCTCGACGGAGACCGGGTGCACGGTGTCGCCGTTGGCGAGGATGACGCCCTGCTTCAGGACCTCACGCGCGCACCACAGGGAGTAGGCGTTGTTCCACTCCTCGGCCTTGTCGTTGTCGATGAGCGTCAGCGTCACGCCGTAGGTGGCCTCGAACTCGGCCTTGCGCGCGTAGACGGCCTCCTTGCGGTAGCCCACGACGACGGCGACCTCCTTGAGGCCGACCTCGGCGAAGTTCGCCAGCGTGAGGTCCAGGACCGTCTTCTCGCCGTCCACCGGCACCAGGGCCTTGGGCAGCGTGTCCGTGTAGGGACGCAGACGGCGTCCGGCACCGGCAGCCAGTACGAGGCCGATCATGCGAGTTCTCCTTCGTCGTGAACAGCGGGCGCCGAGGAGGACACCCAGAAGCGGATGGACTCCACGACCACCACGAGAGCCACGGCAGCCGCGAACGCGGTGAGCGCCGTGGTGAGGTCCGGGTTCCGGGCGAGTACGGCGGCGATCACGGCCACGACGAGCGTCCGGCCCTCGTGTCCGCCGATGACGCGCACCAGCCACCGGGGTGGCGCACCGGTGCCGCCCCGGATGCGGTAGACGGTGTCGTAGTGATGGTAGGCGACCGCAGAAACCAGGCCGAAAGCCGCAGGAACGGCGTGCGGGACCTCACTGCGGGCCGCCAGTACGAGGACCGTGCAGTACTCCGCGGCCCGGAAGAAGGGGGGGACGAGCCAGTCGAGTGCGCCCTTGAGCGGCCGGGAGACCGCGAGGCCGGCCAGCACGGCGTAGACGGCCGCCGCCCCCACGACGAGCCATCCGCCGTACGGGGCGAACAGCGCGGCGGCGACCATCACCAGGCCCGCCAGGAGCGCCGTGAGCGGGGCCGTGAAGCCGCCGCCCGGCCGGCGCACCACGGCGGCGACGGCCTCGGCGAGCGGACCCGAGTCGGCGAGGTCCGCGAGCGCCCGGGCCGCCCGGTCCGTGCGCCGCGCCTTGCGGGTGAGCGAGCGCAGCAGCCGGCCGGCCGTGGTGTAGCAGGCCGCCAGCGAGCAGCCGACGAGCAGGGCGTAGAAGACGACGCGCGGTGTGGTCACCGCGGTCAGTACGGCGATCATGGCCCACCGCTCACCGATGGGCAGCACTATCATCCGGCGCAGCCAGACGGTCCAGCCGACGCTGTCGAGCTTGTCCGACAACGCGGCGGTGGGGCTCGTGTTGGAGACGGCGTCGTGGTTGGCCTCGTTGAACGAGAAGTCGACGACGTGGCGGCAGGCCTGGAGCACCATCGCGCCGAGCGCGAGGACCCACACGTCATCCCCGCCGCGGGCCGCTCCCAGGGCGAGGCCCGCGTAGTACGCGTACTCCTTGGCCCGGTCGAAGGTGGCGTCCAGCCAGGCGCCCATCGTGGAGTACTGCAGGGAGTAGCGGGCGAGCTGCCCGTCGGTGCAGTCCAGGACGAAGGAGAGGAGCAGGAGCACGCCGGCCGCGACGTAGCCGCCGCGGGTGCCGGTCGCGGCGCTGCCGGCCGCGACGAGGGCGGTGACCAGGGAGGCGGTGGTGACCTGGTTGGGGGTGAGGCCCCTGCGGGCACACCAGCGGGCGATGTAGCGGGAGTACGGGCTGATGAAGTAGGTGGTGAAGAACCCGTCGTGGGCCTTCACGGCGCTGCGCAGCCGCACGGCCTCGTCGTCCACGGCGTCCATGGCGTCCCGTGCGGCGTTCCGGTCCGCCGGGTCGGTGGGGACCACGGCGGTGAGGGAGCCGAGCTCGGGGCGGTGCACGGCGGTGCCCTCCGCGTCCAGGGCCGCGGCGAGCCGGCCGGGCACCGTACGGTCATCGGCGGTGGACTCCGCGCCCTGCGGTGCGACGGGGCTTCCGGCTCCGACGGCGACGACGGTCCTGCGCAGGGCGCGCAGCAACGCGCCCCGGGCCTCGGGCTGCGCGGTGAGCGCGCCGGAGACGGTGGCGGCGGCGAAGCGGGGGTCGGTCAGTGCGAGCCTGAGGGCGTGGACGTGTCCGACGAACCGCGGGTCGACGAGTGCGACGCGCTGGTCGGCGGGGACCGCGGCGAGCAGTCCGGCGGCCTCGGTGGCATCGGCGGCGGCGGTCACGTCGAAGCCCAGCGACCGCAGATCGTCCTCGAGCGACGATCCGGGTACCGGCGCACCGGTGAGGATGGCGGTCGACAGACGAACTCACTCCTTGGGTGCTGACGGGAACGGCGCACGACAGCGGCGGTCCTGAGCGGACCGGCGGCAGATCGGCTGATTCTTCCGGGTGATCTCCGGCTGGAGGGCGGACGCGGTCCTGCGCGTGCGGTTCCCAAGGTGCCGGAAGGTCCTCATAGCACTGCTACCAGGGCATTTCGGCAACGCGGGAAGCGTGCGTGCCAGGGCGTGGCCGCCCGGTCGAAGGTCACCCGACAGGCCCAGAGGCTATCGGATGAACGGACGACCGAGTTCACCGCCCGTTCGTGCTCCGTTCGGGTCGGCCGTGCCGTCGTACGGCGACGTCCGCGATCATCATCGTCGATCGCCGCCTCGGGCGACAAACCGCGTCCGGTCAGCGCATAGGCTGCCCGGCATGACGTGGTTGATCACAGGCGGAGCGGGTTACATCGGGACACATGTGGCGAGGGCCATGGCGGGCGCCGGGGAGCGGGTCGTCGTGCTCGACGACCTGTCCACGGGCGTCGGGCAACGGCTGCCGGCCGAGATCCCGCTGGTCCGCGGCTCGGCCTCCGACCGCGACCGGGTCGACCGGGTGCTGGCCGAGCACGCCGTGACCGGTGTGGTGCACCTCGCGGCGAAGAAGCAGGTCGGCGAGTCCGTCGAGAAGCCGCTGCTCTACTACCGGGAGAACGTGGGCGGGCTCGGTGTCCTGCTGGAGGCCGTGGTCGCGGCCGGTGTGCGCCGGTTCGTCCTCTCCTCGTCGGCCGCGGTGTACGGCGTTCCGGACGTGGACCTGATCGACGAGGCGGTCCCGTGCGCGCCGATCAACCCCTACGGCGAGACGAAGCTGGCCGGGGAACTGCTGGTCCGGGCGGCGGGGCGGGCGTACGGGCTCTCCACGGCCTGCCTGCGCTACTTCAACGTGGCGGGGGCCGCCGAGCCGCGGCTCTCCGACACGGGCGTCCACAACGTCGTGCCGATGTTCTTCGACCGGCTGACGCGCGGCGAGGCGCCCCGTATCTTCGGTGCCGACTACCCGACACCGGACGGGACCTGCGTCCGCGACTACATCCATGTCGCCGACCTCGCGGACGCGCATCTCGCGGTGGCCCGAGCCCTCACGGAACGGCCGGTGGGCGGGGACCTCACCGTGAACGTCGGCCGGGGCGAGGGGGTCTCCGTACGCGAGCTGGCCGGCCTGGTGGGCGAGGTCACCGGTCTGCCCGCGGAGCCGGTGATCGAACCGCGCCGGCCCGGGGACGCGCCGCGGGCCGTCGCGTCGGCCGCCCGGCTGACCGCGGAGCTGGGCTGGAGCGCCCGGCTGGGGGTACGGGAGATGGTCGAGTCGGCCTGGGAGGGCTGGTGCCTGCAGCACCCGCAGGCGCGCGCCCGCTGAGCGGCGAGCTCCTCGCACGGGCCGTGACCTGCTTACGTTTCCGCAGGTCAGGGCAGATGACAACGGTGTTCAGTGCCGTGTTGCCCGGTACCCCCCTCCCGTAGTTCACTGGCACGGTCGGGCGGTCGGCGCCCGGCGCACTGCGACGGCGTTGCGGAGGCGTTCCCATGGGGGCTGGCCACGATCACGGGCACACGCACGGAGGACCGCCCCCGACGGGGACGGCCGCCGCCGCGTACCGGGGCCGGCTCCGGGTCGCCCTCGGCATCACGCTCGGCGTCATGGTCATGGAGATCACCGGCGGACTGCTCGCCGACTCCCTGGCCCTGATCGCGGACGCGGCCCATATGGCGACGGACGCGCTGGGCCTGGGCATGGCACTGCTCGCCATCCATTTCGCCAACCGGCCCGCGGGCCCCAACCGCACCTTCGGTTTCGCCCGCGCGGAGATCCTCGCGGCCCTGGCCAACTGCCTCCTGCTCCTCGGCGTCGGCGGCTACCTGGTCTTCGAAGCCGTGGACCGTTTCGTCACCCCGGCCGAGACCAGGGGCGGCCTGGCCCTCGTGTTCGCCGCGGTGGGGCTCGTGGCCAACGTCGTCTCCCTGTCCCTGCTGATGCGCGGGCAGCGCGACAGCCTCAACGTGCGGGGCGCCTACCTCGAGGTCGTGGCGGACACGCTCGGCTCGGTGACGGTGCTCGTGGCCGCGGGCGTCATCATGGCCACGGGCTGGCAGGCCGCCGATCCGATCGCCTCGCTCCTCATCGGCCTCATGATCGTCCCCCGTACGGTGAAGCTCCTGCGGGAGACACTCGACGTCCTCCTGGAGGCGGCGCCCAAGGGCGTCGACATGGACGAGGTGCGCGCCCACATCACCGCCCTGCCCGGCGTGCTGGACGTCCACGACCTGCACGCCTGGACGATCACCTCGGGGATGCCGGTGCTGTCCGCGCACGTGGTCGTGCAGCAGGAGATGCTCGACTCGATCGGGCACGAGAAGCTCCTGCATGAGCTGCAGGGCTGCCTGGGCGACCACTTCGACGTCGAGCACTGCACCTTCCAGCTGGAGCCGAGCGGGCACGCGGCGCACGAGGCCAGGCTCTGCCACTGACCCGGCGGCCGGCCTGGTGCTAGGGTCGTCGCCGTACGGAGGGGTCTGCCGGCCGTACGTCCGAGTCCGGAGCCGAACCCGTGGAAACAGAGGAGCTGAGGTTGATGACGGTCGCGACAGCCGCTGCCCGGCGCAGCAATCGGTCCTTCCTCGTTCTCCGGGTTCCCGGCTAGCCACTCGGCCGCTCTCGCGCCGCCGCGTCGGCCGGGGCCCTCTCATCCAAGGGTTCCCACGTTGACCGACCACATGATCGACGCGTTCTTCGCACTGCACCACGCTCTGCCCAGGCAGAGCCCGGGCTCCGACGCCACCACGCGGCGGTTGCTCGCTCTCGCCGGTCCTCAGCCCGCCCGTCCGCGCGTCCTCGACCTGGGCTGCGGCCCGGGCCGGGCCGCCCTGCTGCTCGCGGCCGAGGCGGGCGCCGAGGTGACGGCGGTGGATCTGCACCAGCCGTTCCTCGACGAGCTGCGCGAGGCCGCCGAGGCCCGCGGGCTCGGCGACCGGATCCGTACCGTCAGGGCGGACATGGCCGATCTCACCGGTCCCCTGTTCGCCGACTCCTCCTTCGACCTGGTCTGGGCCGAGGGTTCGGCGTACATCATCGGCTTCGACACCGCGCTGCGTGACTGGCGGCGGCTCCTGGCTCCCGGTGGTTCCATGGTGATCACCGACTGCGTCTGGACCACCGATGCCCCGTCGGACGGGGCCCGCTCCTTCTGGGAGCGGCACGCCGCGCTGCGTCCCGTCGCGGACAACACCGCCGCCGCCGTGGCCGCCGGCTACGACGTGCGGGGGGTTCTGGTCCAGCCCGACAGTGACTGGGACGAGTACTACGTCCCGCTCTCCGAACGGGTCGCGGCGGCCGACCCGGCGGCCCCCGGCATGGCGGCGGCTCTCGCGGCCACGCGTGAGGAGCTCGCGGTGCGCCGCGAGCACGGCGCGGAGTACGGCTACGCGGGCTACGTGCTGCGGCCCTCCGGTTCCGGGCGGGGCATCCGTCCGGAGACGGCCGCGGACACGGTCCGGCAGACGGAGCGGAAGGAGAAGAAGGAAGCGGGGCCGGCGCCCAGCTGATCGGCTGCGGGCCCGGCGCGGCGACGACCGCGCCGGGCCCGGACGGTTCCCTTCCGGTCCTGGCGGGCATGATCACGGCGCCGGCGGCCTTCGGAGTCCCGCGCGGTGTCCGCCCCGCCGCCCCAGGGGTGCGGCGGGGCGGACATGCCAGCACCCGCAGTGCGGACAAGCGGCTTCTGTACGGCAGACTTGACCGCACTCGAGGGGTCCGGCGCACGAGGCCGGGAACCAAAGCGAAGGATGGGTATGCCGACCACACCAGCCACCGCGGCGCACAGCTCGTCGAACGGCACAGCAGACGCGATCATGCTCGAACTGGTCGACGAGAACGGCACCACCGTCGGTACCGCGGAGAAGCTCGCTGCCCACCAGGCCCCCGGTCAGCTGCACCGGGCCTTCTCCGTCTTCCTCTTCGACGAGCAGGGGCGGCTGCTGCTGCAGCGCCGCGCCCTGGGCAAGTACCACTCCCCCGGTGTCTGGTCGAACACCTGCTGCGGCCATCCGTACCCGGGTGAGGCGCCCTTCGCGGCGGCGGCCCGGCGTACGTACGAGGAGCTGGGGATCTCACCCTCGCTGCTCGCCGAGGCCGGGACCGTCCGGTACAACCACCCCGACCCGGTGTCGGGCCTGGTGGAGCAGGAGTTCAACCACCTGTTCGTCGGGGTGGCCCAGGCGCGGCTGCGGCCGGACCCGGAGGAGGTCGAGGAGACGGCCTTCGTGACCGCCGACGAGCTGGCCGCGCGTCATGCGGCCGCGCCGTTCTCGGCGTGGTTCATGACGGTGCTGGACGCGGCCCGGCCGGCGATCAGGGAGCTGACGGGACCGTCCGCTGGCTGGTGAGGCCGTGCGGGGGCGCGGCGCCCGGGTGGTCAGAGCTGTGTCGTGAGGGGCAGCGCCGCCCAGATGATCTTGCCGCCGCCGGTCGTGTACTCCACGTCGCAGGTGCCGCCCGCCTCGGCGGTGATCTCCCGTACGAGCAGCAGTCCCCGGCCGCCCGTCTGCCCGTGGTCCGCGACCAGGGCCGTGGGGCGGTAGGGGTGGTTGTCCTCGACGCAGACCCTGATCCACTCCGCCCCGACGGCCACCTCCACGGCGAGCTCGGGCGAGAGCAGCGCCGCGTGCCTGACCGCGTTGGTGACCAGTTCGGACACGATGAGCAGCAGGCCGTGGAGGATGGCGTCGTCGACGGGGACGGCCTGCCGGTGCAGCAGGTCGCGCACCGCGTGCCGGGCCTGCGGCACCGAGGCGTCGACGGCGGGGGCGGCGAACCGCCACACGCCCTCGTACGGCACGGAACGGGCCGGAACACTCCCGCGGCTCTCCATGGACCGGCACCCGCTCTCGACTCGCACCTCACTGACTACCGGGTAACGAGTGTCGGGAACAGCGTGGTGCGCACCTCGCCGTTGACCGCAAGTGGCCACGGATAGAAGGAAAATGACCGCTTGGGTACGAAGGCGTCGGGTGACCGGACTACTTCTCGTCCTCTTCGGGCGTCACCCGCTCCTCCACCAGGCTGACGATACGACGCCCGCCGACCCCGACGGCGATCAGTCCGAGCCCGTCGAAGAGCAGGGCCAGCGAGAAGAAGCAGCCGAGCACGTAGAGGCTGCTGTGCGGCCAGTCGAACAGCACCAGCAGTCCCAGCAGCAGCCCGAAGGCCCCTTGCAGCAGTGTCCAGCCGAACTGCGGGCCGCGTACGACCACGCTTCCGACCAGCCGGAACACCCCACCGGTGAGGAAGAGCAGCGCGGCGAACATCGTCAGGGCCTCGGCCGTGCCGCCCGGGTGGCGGATGACAACGACCCCGGCGGCGATGTTCAGCGCGGCGACCACCACGCCCAGCCAGAAGTACGGGGTGCCGCGCGCCTCGATCGCGTGGAGGAGACCGACGAGCCCGCCGATCAGGAGCAGCCAGCCGAAGAGGATCATCGAGGTGAGGGTGGCGACGCCGGTGTAGACGAGGCCGACGAGCCCGGCGACGACCAGCAGGACGCCGAGCAGGGTCAGCCCGACGAAACTGCGGTGGAGCTTCCTGCGCTCGGTCGTGGGTCCGGCCATCGACAGCTCCTCACGGTGTGCGCCCGCTTCGCGACCCCTCCTTGATCATAGGTTTGGACCCTGCGGATAGCATCCGGCGCATGGACCCCCAGGGACAGCCGCGGCTGGAGCACATCGTCGTGGACGGCGTCGCCACCGTGGTCATCAGCAACCCCGCCAAGCGCAACGCGATGACCGCCGGCATGTGGCAGGCGCTGCCCCGCCTCCTGGACCGGCTGGCCGCGGACAGCTCGGTGCGGGTGCTCGTCCTCACCGGCGCAGGGGACACGTTCTGCGCCGGCGCGGACATCTCCTCGCTCCGGGACCCCGGCGGCCGGCCGCAGGAACTCGCCGTCCGGGCCGAGGAGGCCCTGGCGGCGTTCGCCCGGCCGACCCTCGCCGCGGTGCGCGGGTACTGCGTCGGCGGCGGCAGCCAGCTGGCAGCGGCCTGCGACCTCCGTTTCGCGGAGGAGGGCGCCTCCTTCGGGGTCACCCCGGCCAAGCTGGGCATCGTCTACCCCTCCTCGTCCACCCGGCGGCTCGTCTCGCTGGTCGGGCCGGCCACGGCGAAGTACCTGCTCTTCTCCGGGGAGCTGATCGGGACGGAGCGCGCCCTGCGCACCGGCCTGGTGGACGAGGTGCTGCCGGTGGGCGGACTCGACGACCGTGTACGGGCGTTCGCGCGGCTCCTCGCCTCGCGCTCGCAGCTGACGCAGGCCGCGGCGAAGGAGTTCGCCGACGGCCGCAAGGACCGGGACGGCCACTGGTCGGCGCAGGCCCGCGGGAGCGGCGACACCGCGGAGGGCGTCGCCGCCTTCCTGGAGCGCCGGGCGCCCCGTTTCACCTGGGGCGCGGAACCCTCGGTCGGCCCCGGGCCAGCCGGCGTACCGACCAGTCGGTAACGTGCGGGCATGAGCACTCTCCCGCCGCGCGCCGGCCGTCGCTGCCACAACGCCCTCAACCCGCTGCACTCTTCCGTCTACTTCTCCCCCGATCTGGCCGAGGAGCTCGCACGGCTCGGCGTCCAGGACCCGCGCGCCGCCTACTTCGCCGCACGCGGCGCCGCGCTGGGCGCCGTCGGCCCCGGAACGGTCTCGGCCGCCTTCTACAACTTCAACCACGAGCTGGTCGCCCGCCATCTGCCCGGCGTGTGGGCGGTCGCCTCGCCCGCGGCGGTACTCGACGCGCGGCTCCGGGCCGCCGACTCGACACTGCGCCGGGTGCTCGGCGAGGAGATCATCGCCTCCGCCGAGCTGGCGGAGGCGGCGGAACTGGCCTTGCGCGCCACGGAGGCGTGCACGAGGCACGCCCGCCCGCTGTACGCCGCCCACGCCGACCTGCCGGTGCCGGAGCAGCCGCACCTGGCGTACTGGCACGCGGCCACGCTGCTGCGCGAACACCGCGGCGACGCCCATCTCGCCGCCCTGCTCACCGCGGACCTCGACCCGCTGGAGGCCCTGGTCAGCCACACCGCGACAGGCAAGGGCATGTCGCCCCGCTGGGTCCTCGCCACCCGCGGGTGGCGGCGCGAGGACTGGGACGCCGCCGTGGAGCGACTGCGCGGGCGCGGTCTGCTGGACGCCGAGAGGGAGCTGACGGAGGCGGGGACCGCGCTGCGGGCGGACCTGGAGGAGGCGACGGACCGGATGGACGCGGCACCGTACGAGCATCTGGGCGCGGACGGGGTGGCCCGGCTCACGGAGCTGGGACGCGGGTTCCTGTTCGCGGCGGCCTCGGCCGGCGCGTACCCGGAGGACCTGGTCGGCAAGGGCTGAGCGCGGGGATGTTTAGGCCGCCCGGTACGGAGTACGCGACACGCAACAGCCCTCGGGCACACCCCGACGAAGGAGGCACACCGTGTTCCGTGCTATCGCCCACGCGCTGAGCAGCGTCGGTTCCGCCGTGGCCACCGTGGTGACCCTGCCCTTCAGGCTCCTGGCAAGCCTGTTCGGCGGCGCGTCGCGCGGCGGCAGGACCCGGCGCGCGTAGCGGAGGACCCGGAAGGGCCGTGTCGGTGGAGGTCACGCGACACGGCCCCCGGCCACCCGGCACAATGCAGGCGAAGGGGACCACCTCGGAGGTGTTCCCCAGTGGCACAGCCAGCAGAGCCAGTACGAGAAGGCGAGTCGGGAAAACCGTGACGACGTCCATCGAAGGCAGGATCGCCGAGGAACTCGGCGTACGCGAGCGTCAGGTGAGGGCGGCCGTCGAGCTGCTCGACGGCGGGTCGACCGTGCCGTTCATCGCGCGCTACCGCAAGGAAGCGACCGAGATGCTCGACGACGCGCAGCTGCGCACGCTCGAGGAACGGCTGCGGTACCTGCGGGAGCTCGAGGACCGCCGTACGGCGGTCCTCGAGTCCGTACGCGAGCAGGGCAAGCTCGACGCGGCACTGGAGGCGCAGATCCGGGCGGCCGACACCAAGGCACGGCTCGAGGACATCTATCTGCCCTTCAAGCCCAAACGCCGGACGAAGGCGCAGATCGCACGCGAGGCGGGGATCGAACCGCTCGCCGACCGGCTGCTGGACGACCCGTCCACCGATCCGCTCGCCGCGGCGGGCGCGTTCGTCGACGAAGCCCGGGGGGTGGCCGACGCGGCGGCGGCGCTGGACGGTGCGCGCGCCATCCTGACCGAGCGCTTCTCGGAGGACGCCGACCTCACCGGTGAGCTGCGTGAACGCATGTGGTCGCGCGGCCGGGTCGTCGCCCGGGTGCGGGAGGGCAAGGAGGAGGCGGGCGCCAAGTTCGCCGACTACTTCGACTTCAGCGAACCGTTCACCGCCCTTCCCTCCCACCGTGTGCTGGCGATGCTCCGGGGCGAGAAGGAGGACGTCCTCGATCTGGTCCTGGAGCCCGAGGACCCGGCGGACGCCGACCGGCCGGGGCCGTCGGCGTACGAGAACATGATCGCCCGGCGCTTCGGCGTCGCGGACCGCGGGCGGCCCGGTGACGCGTGGCTGGGCGACACGGTGCGCTGGGCCTGGCGGACCAGGATCCTCGTGCGCCTGGGGATCGACCTGCGGCTGCGGCTGCGCACCGCGGCGGAGGACGAGGCCGTACGCGTCTTCGCGTCGAACCTGCGTGATCTGCTGCTGGCCGCCCCCGCGGGGACGCGGGCGACGCTGGGGCTCGACCCCGGCTTCCGTACCGGTGTGAAGGTGGCCGTCGTGGACGCGACCGGCAAGGTCGTCGCGACGGACGTCATCCACCCGCACGTCCCGGCGAACAAGTGGGACCAGTCGCTGGCGACGCTGGAGCGGCTCGCTCGGGAGCACCACGTCGACCTGATCGCGATCGGTAACGGCACGGCCTCCCGCGAGACGGACAAGCTCGCCGGTGAACTGTGCGAGAGACACCCGGAGCTGAAGCTCACCAAGGTGATGGTGTCGGAGGCCGGCGCGTCCGTGTACTCGGCGTCGGCCTTCGCCTCGCAGGAACTCCCCGACATGGACGTCTCGTTGCGGGGCGCCGTGTCGATCGCACGGCGGCTGCAGGACCCGCTGGCCGAGCTCGTGAAGATCGACCCGAAGTCGATCGGCGTCGGCCAGTACCAGCACGACCTGTCGGAGGTGAAGCTGTCGCGGTCGCTGGACGCAGTGGTCGAGGACTGCGTCAACGGCGTCGGGGTCGACGTCAACACCGCCTCGGCCCCGCTGCTCTCGCGGGTGTCGGGCATCGGTGCGGGGCTGGCGGAGAACATCGTGGCGCACCGGGACGCGCACGGCCCGTTCCGCTCCCGCCGGGCACTGAAGGAGGTGGCGCGCCTGGGCCCGAAGGCGTACGAGCAGTGTGCCGGCTTCCTCCGGATCCGGGAGGGTGAGGACCCGCTGGACGCGTCGAGCGTGCACCCCGAGGCCTACCCGGTGGTGCGGACGATGGTGAAGCGGACGGGTGGCGACGTCGCGGCACTGATCGGCAACACCGGTGTCCTGCGGTCACTTCGGCCCGACGACTTCGTGGACGAGAAGTTCGGCCTGCCGACGGTCACGGACATCCTGCGGGAGCTGGAGAAGCCGGGCCGCGACCCGCGGCCCGCCTTCCGGACGGCCACGTTCAGGGAGGGTGTCGAGAAGATCGGCGACCTGGCTCCCGAGATGGTGCTCGAAGGGGTCGTCACGAACGTCGCCGCCTTCGGCGCCTTCGTGGACATCGGCGTCCACCAGGACGGCCTGGTGCACGTGTCGGCCATGTCGCGGACGTTCGTCAAGGACCCGCGGGACGTCGTGAAGCCGGGCGACGTCGTGAAGGTCAAGGTCATGGAGGTCGACATCCCGCGCAAGCGCATCTCGCTGACGCTGCGGCTGGACGACGAGGCGGGGGCCTCCCGGGGCGCCGGCCAGGGGCCCCGTCCCGAGAAGGCCGGGCAGAGCGGCGGCGAGCGTCCGCCGCGCCAGCGGCAGGGGCGGAGCGGCGGCCAGGGGGCCCGTCAGGGCGGCGGCCAGGGCGGCGACCGGCGCGGCGGCGGTGGTCAGGGAAGCGCTCCGCGTCCGGCGGCCGCGCCGGCCAACAGCGCGATGGCGGACGCGTTGCGGCGGGCCGGGCTGGGGGGATCCGAGCCGGGCGGCCGCAAGCGCTAGGGCGTGTGTCGAAAGTAGCGCCGTCTGCCCGAAGGGCAGGCTCGGCGGTGTCCGGTGCGTGCGATCGCAAGGCGGAGGGTCGCCCCGATACTGGATGTATCGGGGCGATCCCGACAACGCGGCGAGTGTGCGTGCCGGGCGCCGCCGAGCAGGCGGGACTTTCGATACACGCCCTAGCCGAGGCGGCGGACGGGCGGGCAGGAGGTCTCTCCTGTCCGCCCGTCGCTGTCCCTGACCGTTCGCACCCTCGTATCGACCACCCCGGACGGGCGACGTACGGTCATGGCGGTTCCTGGACACGAACGCCGTGCGCATGGACGAGGGCACGGCGAGCGGCGAGCCGAGCGAGACCGGCCCGGACGCGGACGCCCCGCTTCTCCTCCCCGTCCGGCCTCACCGCCGGCGGCTGAGCGGCCGTCGCTGCCCCGCCCCGCTCCTCCCGTGCGACGGGACGGAGCGAGGCCGCGGCGCTGAGGGGCGCGGCCCTCAGCCCGCCTCGGTGACCTTGCCGTCGGCGACCGCGACGCGTCGGTTCACATGGACGGCGTCAAGCATGCGCCGGTCGTGCGTGACCAGCAGCAGCGTCCCGGTGTACGCGTCGAGCGCCGACTCCAGCTGTTCGATCGCGGGCAGGTCCAGGTGATTGGTCGGCTCGTCCAGCACCAGGAGGTTGACGCCTCTGCCCTGCAGGAGCGCCAGACCCGCGCGGGTGCGTTCGCCCGGGGAGAGGGTCGTGGCGGGGCGCAGCACATGGTCGGCGCGCAGGCCGAACTTGGCGAGGAGCGTGCGTACCTCGGCGGGCTCGGTGTCGGGGACGGCCGCGCAGAAGGCGTCCAGCAGGCTCTCCGTCCCGTGGAACAGCCGGCGGGCCTGGTCGACCTCGCCCACCACGACGCCCGAGCCGAGCGAGGCGTGGCCCGCGTCGAGGGGGAGCCGGCCGAGGAGCGCGGCGAGGAGTGTCGACTTGCCCGACCCGTTGGCGCCGGTGATGGCGACGCGGTCGGCCCAGTCGATCTGCAGGGTGGCGGGACCGAAGGAGAAGTCGCCGCGGACGACGGCGGCGTCGCGGAGGGTGGCGACGACCGATCCGGAGCGCGGTGCGGAGGCGATCTCCATCCGCAGCTCCCACTCCTTACGGGGTTCCTCGACGACGTCCAGGCGCTCGATCATGCGCTGCGTCTGCCGGGCCTTCGCGGCCTGCTTCTCGCTGGACTCGCTGCGGAACTTGCGGCCGATCTTGTCGTTGTCGGTGGCCTTGCGCCGGGCGTTCTTGACGCCCTTTTCCATCCAGCCCCGCTGCGTCTGGGCGCGCCCTTCGAGCGCGGAGCGCTTGTCGGCGTACTCCTCGAACTCCTCGCGGGCGTGGGCCCGGGCCCGCTCGCGTTCCTCGAGGTAGGAGGCGTAGCCGCCGCCGTAGAGGTTGATCTGCTGCTGGACCAGGTCGAGTTCCAGGACCTTGGTGACGGTGCGCATCAGGAACTCGCGGTCGTGGCTGACGACCACGGTGCCCGCCCGGAGTCCGGACACGAAGCGTTCGAGCCGCTCCAGGCCGTCGAGGTCCAGGTCGTTGGTGGGCTCGTCGAGCAGGAAGACGTCGTAGCGCGAGAGCAGGAGCGAGGCCAGTCCGGCGCGGGCCGCCTGACCGCCGGAGAGCGCGGTCATCGGAAGGTCGAGGCCGACGGTGAGGCCGAGGTCGGCGGCCACCTCCTCCGCCCGCTCGTCCAGGTCGGCGCCGCCGAGGGCGAGCCAGCGCTCCAGGGTGTCGGAGTACGCGTCGTCGGCGCCGGGAGCCCCGTCGACCAGGGCCTGGGTCGCGGCGTCCATCGCGGTCTGGGCGTCGGCGACCCCGGTGCGGCGGGCGAGGAATGCCCGTACGGACTCCCCCGCCCGGCGCTCGGGCTCCTGCGGGAGGTGCCCGACGGTGGCGGTGGGCGGGGAGAGCCGGAGCTCGCCCTCCTCCGGCCGGTCGAGTCCGGCGAGCAGGCGGAGCAGGGAGGATTTGCCGGCGCCGTTGGCGCCGACGAGACCGATCACGTCACCGGGCGCGACGACCAGGTCCAGTCCGGCGAAGAGGGTGCGGTCGCCGTGCCCGGCGGCGAGTTCCTTGGCGACGAGGGTGGCAGTCATCAGGGTGCCGATCCTAACGAACCGGTGGGGCCGTGTTCCCCGCGGACGGCGGATGGGACCATGGCCGCTGCTGCCCCCGGCACCGGGGGAGGTCCGGGAGGGGTGAGCACGGTGACGGACGTGATCGTGGTGGGCGGCGGGGTCAGCGGGCTGACCACGGCGCTGCTGCTGGCGGAGCGCGGCCACCGGGTACGGGTCTGGTCGCGGGACGCGGCCGCGGCCACGACGTCGGCGGTGGCGGGGGCGTTGTGGTGGCCGTACCGGATCGAGCCCGCCGCCCTCGTGGGTGACTGGTCGCTGGAGACGCTCCGGGTCTACGAAAAGCTGGCCGACGGACCCGGGCGGACCGGTGTGCGGATGGTCGCCGGGGTGCACGGGGGCGAGCGGCTGTCCGCACTCGGACCGTGGGCACGCCGTCTCGATCATGTGTCCGAGGTGGCGGAGGGGCTGCGGATGACGCTGCCCCTGATCGACATGCCGGTCCACCTGGCCTGGCTGGAGGGCCGGCTGTCCGCGGTAGGCGGTGTGGTCGAGAGGCGTACGCTACGCGGCTTCGAGGAGGCCGGGGCCGAGGCCCCCGTGGTCGTCAACTGCGCGGGGCTCGGCGCGCGGGAGCTGGTACCGGACCCCGGGGTGCGGCCGGTGCGGGGCCAGCTGGTGGTGGTGGAGAACCCGGGCCT
The DNA here is from genome assembly GCF_044334475.1 of Streptomyces sp. NPDC020780. Classification (NCBI taxonomy): domain Bacteria; kingdom Bacillati; phylum Actinomycetota; class Actinomycetes; order Kitasatosporales; family Streptomycetaceae; genus Streptomyces; species Streptomyces sp. NPDC020780. Next base: position 127,284 of record NZ_JBIRTB010000014.1, read on the forward strand.
CGAGGAGTGGTTCACCCGGGCCGATCCGGCTTCGAGCGCGACGACGTATCTCTTCCCCCAGCCGGGCGGGCTGGTCCTGGGCGGTACCGCCGAGGTGGACGACGTGCGCACGGAGCCGGATCCGCGCACCGCGGCGGAGATCGTGGCGCGGTGCGCGCGGGTGCGGCCGGAGATAGCGGGGGCGCGGATCATCGGCCACCGGGTCGGGCTGCGGCCCGCCCGGGACGCGGGGGTGCGGATCGAGGCGCATCAGCTGCCGGGCGGGGGCCTGCTGGTGCACAACTACGGGCACGGCGGGGCCGGGGTGACGGTGGCCTGGGGCTGTGCGCGGGCCGCTGCCGAGCTGGTGCGCTGAACCGCGTCGCGGCCCCTGGGCCGGGGAAGCCGGCAGGGGTACGGCGGGAAGGTGCGCCCCGTACGGCGAACGCCAGGCAGGGGGGCTCCTGCTCGCCCCACCCGCCTGCCCCGGAAACTGACCCCAGCGGGCGGCACGAGCGGCACAGGCGGGCCGAAGGATTCCGCACGGGCCGGGCCGGTCGGCGCGGGCAGCGGGAAGCAGCACCTCGCCCGCAGGTACCAGGCCACGTCCGTGCTCCCGCCTCCCGCCTGCCCCGAAAACTGACCCCAGCGGGCAGGACGGAAGGGCTCGGGTCGCACAGCGGGCGCCGGGTCGGTCAGGCGGGGGGTTCGTGCTTGTGCCGCTCGTCGGACGTGACCTCCGCGGGCCCCGGGCCGATCCGGATCTCGAAGTCCCCGTCGTACTTGGCGTGCCCCTGGATGACCGCGCTCTCGACGGCCTCCACCCCGAACTCCCTGCGGATGATCATCGGGTCCCGCCGCAGGTCCTTCATCAGGGCGACGCACATGCCGATCATCACGAGGGTGAACGGCGCGGCCACCAGGATGGTCAGGTTCTGCAGCCCCGCCAGCGCGTCGCCCTGCCCGTTGCCGATGAGCAGCATGACGGCGGCGACCGCACCGGTGACGACACCCCAGAAGATGACGACCCAGGTGGCGGGCTCCAGCACGCCCTTCTGGGAGAGGGTGCCCATGACGATCGAGGCGGCGTCGGCGCCGGACACGAAGAAGATGCTGACCAGGACCATGACGAGAACGCTCATGACCGAGGCGATCGGGAACTCGCGGAGCACTCCGAAGAGCTGGGCCTCCGGGGTGCTTCCGACGCCTCCGAGCCGGCCGGCCTCCTGGAGGCGGATCGCCGAGCCGCCGAAGATGGCGAACCAGATCAGGCTGACCGCGCTCGGCACCAGCATGACCCCGCCGACGAACTGACGGATGGTCCGGCCACGGCTGATCCTGGCGATGAACATCCCGACGAAGGGCGTCCACGAGATCCACCAGGCCCAGTAGAAGACGGTCCAGCTGGCGAGCCACTGGGCCACCTCTCCCTCACCGGTCGCCTCGGTGCGCCCGGCGAGCTGCGGCAGCTCGCCGAAGTACGCGGCGATCGAGGTGGGCAGCAGGTCCAGCACGATGATCGTGGGCCCGGCGATGAAGACGAAGACGGCCAGGACCAGCGCGAGCACCATGTTGATGTTGGACAGCCACTGGATGCCCTTCTCCACGCCCGTGACGGCGGAGAAGACGAAGGCGGCCGTCAGGACACCGATGATCACGATCAGGAGGGCGGTGCTCGTCTTCTCCATCCAGTTGAGCTCCTGGAAGCCGCTTCCCACCTGGAGTGCGCCCAGGCCCAGGGAGGTCGCGGAGCCGAAGAGCGTGGCGAAGATGGCGAGGATGTCGATGACCCGGCCACTCCCGCCGTGTGCGTGCCGTGCCCCGATGAGCGGCTCGAACACCGCACTGATCGTCTGGCGCCGGCGCTTGCGGTAGGTGCTGTACGCGATGGCGAGCCCGACCACGGCGTAGATCGCCCAGGGGTGCAGCGTCCAGTGGAAGAGTGTGGTCGCCATCGCCGTCTGCATGGCCTCGGCGGCGTCTGCGGGGTGGGTGCCGGGCGGCGGATGGACGAAGTGGGCCAGCGGCTCGCTCACCCCGTAGAACATCAGGCCGATCCCCATGCCGGCGCTGAACATCATGGCGACCCAGGAGATCGTCCGGAACTCCGGCTCCTCCCCCTCCTGGCCCAGCGAGATGTTCCCGTACCGGCTGATCGCGAGCCAGAGGGCGAAGACCACGAAGCCCGAGGCAGCCAGCATGAAGGCCCAACCACCGTTGTGGATGAGCCCGTTGAGCAGCGTGTTGGAGGCGTCCTCCAACGATTCGGTGGCTGTGGAACCCCATACCACGAAGGCGACGGTGAGCACGGCCGTGATGCCGAAGACCACCCGGTCGGTAGTGGGACGCCGGTCGTGGTGCGGCTCGGCGGGTAGATCGGCCGTGACCGCCGGTGGCTCCCCGCGCCCGCCGGATCCCTGCTCGTCCTGTGACACAAAGGGCACCTTTCACGCAGTACGGAATTTCGCTCTCCGTAGGCAGTACCACGTGGGGATCGGATCACACGGGAGCAACAAGCCGGAGGGCCTGCCCGTTTACGGGGTGGTGTGCGGCCCGCTCGTCCGGCAGCGGCCACGCCGGTTTCCGGGCGGGCTGCCGGAGCGGCACGTACGCTCCGGCGCCGCGGCGGCGGCACGTGACGTCGTGCAGGGCGAGCCCGTCCCGGCACCCCCGTACGGCTCCGCGCCGAGCCGGTGTCCGCGAGGGGCCCTCAGGATCCCGCCGGACGGGGTCCGCTGCTTGCCGGCGCCGTCGGCGAACACCGGAGCGAAGCCGCCGCCCTTCACCCGGCGTGACGTCCGGACCACCTGGAGGCTGTGGCGGCCCGCGCCGGCGTTGACCGGGCGACGGCCTCCCGTGTCGTCAAGGGAGGCGTGGTCACGCCGAACGAACCGGTGCGCCGGGCTTCCGCGTGAGGCTTGCCCGCACACCGTTCCGCTCCGCCCGCCACGCTGCCCGGGCGGAACGGGCGAGGGGCAGGTAGCGCAGCCGCTCCGGAAGCACCGGCACCACCAGCCGGACCACGGCGCAGATGCGGCGGAGTCTGCGCTCCTGGGCGGAGCTCCACGGCAGGCCGATGGCCTCGCGCGCGTCCGGCGGCATCAGCCCGACGGTGACGAAGGAGCGGAACCGGGCCAGCGGCGGGAGCAGCAGCGGCCATACCGCTCGCAGGAGCAGCCGTACGGCCGCCGGGCCGCGGTCGGGCGGCGGCACCGAGGCGTCGGTGGCGACCAGTTCCCGTACGACGGCGGTCGCCTCGATCTCCTCGGCCAGCATCGTGCGGTAGTAGGGCCAGAACTCCTCGATCGTCTGAGGCATGTCCCGGTCGTGGATGCCGAGTATCCGGCCGACCTGGAGCCACTCGCGGTACAGGGCACGCTCCTGCGCCCCGGTGAGCGGACGCACGAGGTAGCGCGCCGCGTGCCGGTACACGGGGAAACCGGTGGCGTGCACCCAGGCGTAGTTCTCGGGCGCGAGGGCGTGGTAGCGGCGGCCGCGGGTGTCGGTGCCGTGGATGGTGCGGTGCAGCTTCCGGAGCCTGCGCCCCTCCTCGGCGGCGGCCTCTCCGCCGTACACCCAGAGCTGGAGCGAGCGCAGGGAGCGTTCGCCGCGACCCCAGGGGTCGGTGCGGAAGACCGAGTGTTCGTCGACTCCGGCGCCGACCGCCGGGTGGGCGACCTGCAGCGTGAGGGCGGCGGGGAGCATCAGCAGCGACCGGATGTCGCCCGTGAGGCTCCACAGGACGCCCCCCGGCGGAGGCGGAACGGGGGCGTTTCCCCTGGCTGCTGCGCTGGTCATACGGTGCTCCCCACGGCAGACGGGCACGACGGCTTCGCTGCCCGCCCCCTGCGGTCCAGTATGCGGGGAGGGCGGGTGCGCGGGCAGGCGGGGCATCCCCGGCGCCGGCCCACGGGAAGCCCGGAAGACCCAGCGCCCCGCGTCAGTCGATGTCGTACACCGTGACCGGGATGCCCCGCTGCGACAGCCGCTGCTCGACCAGCGGCTCGATCCGGGACCACCTGCCTCCCGCCAGACCGCAGCCGATCCGCGGCATGTGCACCGACGCCCCCAGCTCCTCGGCCCGGTCGGCCACGGCGCCCAGGGCCGTGTCGATCGCCTCGTAGCGCACCGGGACGCCCTTGCTGCCCGCGCGTATGCCCCGCTGGCCCACCATGTTGGCGACCCACAGGTACGGCTGGACCTGGACGAACCGCACGGCCCCGAGGCCGAAGTCGTTGCCCGCGCGTTCGCGGTGCCAGCGGCGGTAGGCCGCCTCCGGCTCGGGCCACCGCCGCGAGAGGGCGAGGACGAAGCCCTTGCTCCAGCCCCCCAGGTCGTTGCAGACATGCGCGATGAGCTTGACGCCCTTGCCCTGCGGGGCTGTGGCGTCGCCCCGTACGTACGTGATCCCCCGCATGCGGCCACCGTACGGTCCCGCACTGACAACGAGTTCTTTCACCGAAGTGGTGAGACAGCAATACTGTTGCACCTGTCCGATGCCCGTCCGGCGACAAGGAGCAGCAGACATGGCCACCGGGGCCGAGGAACCGACGCTCACCGTCGACGAACTGGCGGCGCGCGCCGGGGTGACCGTGCGCACGGTGCGCTTCTACAGCACCCGCGGGCTCCTGCCGCCCCCGGTGATCGGGCCGCGCCGCGTGGGGCACTACGGGCCGGACCACCTCTCGCGGCTCGCGCTGATCGAGGAGTTGCAGCACCAGGGCATGACGCTCGCCGCGATCGAACGGTACCTGGAGCAGCTGTCGCCCGATCTGAGCGCGCACGACCTGGCGATCCACCGCGCCCTGGTGGCGTCGTGGGCACCCGACTCGCACGAGTCCATGGGACAGGCGGAGCTGGAGCGGCGCGCGGGGAGGGCGCTCACCGGGCCCGACCTGGACCGGCTGGCCGCCATGGGCGTGCTGGAGCGCCCGGAGGACGCAGAGGACACCTACCGGGTGGATGTGGGGCTGCTGCGGCTCGGGATCGAGCTCCTGGACGTGCCGATCGCGCACGAGACGATCCTGGCCGCGCGCACGGTCCTGCTGGAGCACACCCGGTCGGCAGCGCACGAGATGACCCGGCTGTTCCGGGACGAGGTGTGGAGTCCGTACCGGGAGCGGGAGGCGGACCCCGAGCACGTGAAGGCGATGAAGTCGCTGTCGGCCCACATGCAGCCGATGGTGCTCCAGGCGCTGGTGACGGCGTTCCAGCGCTCGCTGAAGGAGGAGCTGCGGGCCGCGTTCACCGCGGAGTGAACCGCGTGGACACGGCCCGCAGGGGCTCCGCGGTCAGTCGTGGAAGGTCTCGCCCTTCGCCGCCTTCTCCAGCAGGAGCGGGGACGGCCGGAAGCGGTCGCCGTAGCGCTCCGCGAGCTCCTGGGCGCGTGCCACGAAGCCGGGCAGCCCGCCCTCGTACCCGTTGATGTACTGGAGGACGCCGCCGGTCCAGGCGGGGAAGCCGATGCCCATGACGGAGCCGATGTTGGCGTCGGCGACTGTCATGAGGACGTTCTCCTCCAGGCAGCGGACGCTGTCCAGCGCCTCGGAGAAGAGCATCCGCTCCTTCATGTCCTCGAACGGGATCCCCGTCTCCGGCCGGGCGCCGGGCCCGCCCGCGGAGCTGCCCCCGGACCGCCCGAAGTGTTCCCTCAGCCCCGGCCAGAGCGCGCCCCGGCTGCCGTCCTCGCCGTACTCGTAGAAGCCCGCTCCCCCGCTGCGCCCGGGCCGCCCGAACTCGTCGACCATGCGGTCGATGACCTCGTCCGCGGGGTGCGGGGTCCAGGTGCCGCCCGCCTCCTCGACGGCGCGCCGGGTCTCGTCGCGGATCTTGCGCGGCAGGGTGAGCGTCAGCTCGTCCATGAGGGAGAGCACCTTGGCCGGGTATCCGGCCTGTGCCGCCGCCTGTTCGACCGACGCGGGTTCGACGCCCTCGCCGACCATCGCGACACCCTCGTTGATGAAGTGCCCGATGACGCGGGAGGTGAAGAAGCCGCGCGAGTCGTTGACGACGATCGGGGTCTTCCTGATCCGCCGTACGAGGTCGAAGGCGCGGGCCAGGGCCTCGTCGCCCGTGCGTTCGCCCTTGATGATCTCGACGAGCGGCATCTTGTCGACGGGCGAGAAGAAGTGCAGCCCGATGAAGTCGACCGGCCGCTCCACCCCTTCGGCGAGCACGGTGATGGGCAGCGTGGAGGTGTTGGAGCACAGGAGCGCGTCGGGCTCCACGACGCCCTGGATCTCCTGGAACACCTTGTGCTTGAGCGCGGTGTCCTCGAAGACGGCCTCGATCACGGCGTCGCAGCCCGCGAGGTCGGCCGGGTCATCGGTCGGGGTGATGCGGGCCAGCAGTTCGTCGCGCTGCGTCTCGGTCGTACGGCCCCGGGAGAGGGCCTTGGCGAGCAGCTTCTCGCTGTACGCCTTGCCCTGGGCTGCGGCCTCGGTGGAGACGTCCTTGAGGACGACGTCGATGCCGGCGCGGGCGCAGGAGTACGCGATGCCCGCGCCCATCATCCCGGCGCCCAGGACGGCGACCTTGCGCACCGGGCGCTCCGGGATCCCCTGAGGGCGGCTGCCGCCGGAGTTCACGGCCTGGAGGTCGAAGAAGAACGCCTGGATCATGTTCTTGGCGACCTGGCCGGTGACCAGCTCGGTGAAGTAGCGGGCCTCGATGGTCAGCGCGGTCTCGAAGTCGACCTGCGATCCCTCGACGGCGGCGGCCAGGATGTTGCGCGGCGCGGGCATGGGGGCGCCTGCGAGCTGCTTCTTCAGGTTGGCCGGGAAGGCGGGCAGGTTGGCCGCGAACTTCGGGTTGGCCGGGGTCCCGCCGGGGATCCGGTATCCCTTGACGTCCCAGGGCTGCTGCGACTCGGGGTGCGCGTCGATGAACGCGTGGGCCCTGGCGAGCATGTCCTCGGCGGTGTCGGCGACCTCGTGGACCAGGCCGTTCTCCAGCGCCCGCCGCGGGGTGTACTGGGTGCCCTGGAGAAGGACCTTGAGCAGGGCGTCGGTGATGCCCATGAGCCGTACGGTCCGGGTGACGCCGCCGCCCGCGGGCAGCAGGCCGAGGGTGACCTCGGGCAGACCGATCCGGGACCCGGGGGCGTCCAGGGCGACGCGGTGGTGGGATGCCAGGGCGATCTCGTAACCCCCGCCCAGCGCGGCGCCGTTGATAGCGGCGACGACGGGCTTGCCGAGGGTCTCGATGCGGCGCAGCGCGTTCTTGATGGCCATACCCGTATCGAACGCGGTCTGCGCGTTCTGCGGGCCGACCTTGATCATGTCCTTGAGGTCGCCGCCCGCGAAGAAGGTCTTCTTCGCGGAGGTGTAGATGATGCCGCGGATGGAGTCCTTCTCGGCCTCGGCGCGGTCGGCCACGGCCGCGATGGAGTCCCTGAAGGCCTGGTTCATCGTGTTCGCGGACTGGCCGGGATCGTCGAGTACGAGGGTGACGACGCCGGTCCCGTCCTGTTCCCAGCGGATGGTCGTGCTCTCGGTCATTGCTTGTCTTCTCCGTTAGAGAGGGTCCGGCAGGGGGTGGCCAGGACGGTCAGAGACGCTCGATGACGGTGGCGACGCCCATGCCGCCGCCTACGCAGAGGGTGGCGAGGCCGTAGCGCCGGTCGCGCCGCTCCAGTTCGTCGACGAGGGTGCCGAGGATCATGGCGCCGGTCGCCCCGAGGGGGTGGCCGAGCGCGATGGCGCCGCCGTTGACGTTGACCTTGTCGAGGGAGAGGCCCATGTCCCGGACGAAGCGCAGGACGACTCCGGCGAACGCCTCGTTGATCTCGACGAGGTCGATGTCGTCGATGGTGAGTCCCGCCTTGGCCAGCGCCTTGCGGGTGGCGGGCGCGGGGCCGGTCAGCATGATGGTCGGCTCGGAGCCCGAGACGGCGGCGGAGACGATCCGGGCGCGCGGGGTGAGGCCGTAGCGCTCGCCCACCTCCTTGGAGCCGATCGCGACCAGGGCGGCGCCGTCCACGATGCCGGAGGAGTTGCCGGCGTGGTGGACGTGGTCGATCTTCTCGACCCAGTGGTACTTCTGCAGGGCCACGGCGTCGAAGCCGCCCATCTCGCCGATGGTGGCGAACGACGGCTTGAGGGCGGCGAGCGAGTCGGCGGTCGTGCCGGGCCGCATGTGCTCGTCGTGACCGAGGACGAGCAGGCCGTTGCGGTCCCTGACGGGGACGACGGAACGTGCGAAGCGCTCCTCCTTCCACGCCGTGGCGGCACGCTCCTGGGACAGGGCGGCGTACTCGTCGACGTCCCGGCGCGAGAAGCCCTCGATGGTGGCGATGAGGTCGGCGCCGATGCCCTGCGGGGCGAAGCCCGTCTCGAAGCTGGTCATCGGGTCCATGGCCCAGGCACCGCCGTCGGAGCCCATCGGTACGCGGGACATCGACTCGACGCCTCCGGCCAGGACGAGGTCCTCCCAGCCGGAGCGGACCTTCGCCGCGGCCAGGTTGACGGCCTCCAGCCCGGAGGCACAGAAGCGGTTCTCCTGCACTCCGGCGACGGAGTCCGGGAGTCCGGCCGCGATGGCGGCGATCCGGGCGATGTCGGAGCCCTGGTCGCCGAGGGGGCTGACCACGCCGAGGACGATGTCGTCGATGGCAGCGGGGTCGAGGTCCGGGAAGCGGGCCCGGATCTCGTGGATGAGGCCGACGACGAGGTCGATCGGCTTGGTGCCGTGCAGGGCTCCGTCGGCCTTGCCGCGGCCGCGCGGGGTGCGGATCGCGTCGTAGAGGAACGCTTCGGTACTCAAGACAGCTGCCTTTCGGGAGGGGGGCGGCGCGAGGGGGGGGGTTCAGGCGAGCAGCGAGCGGCCGATGATCTCTTTCATGATCTCGGTCGTGCCGCCGTAGATGGTCTGGATACGGCCGTCGGTGAAGGCTCTGGCGACCCGGTACTCCGTCATGTACCCGTATCCGCCGTGCAGTTGGAGACAACGGTCGGCGACGCGTTTCTGCAGTTCGGTGGCCCACCACTTGGCCATCGACGCGTGCACGGCGTCGAGCGTGCCGTCCGAGTGGTCGACGATGCACCGGTCGAGGAAGGCCCGGGTGACGGCGCATTCCGTGGCCATCTCGGCGATCTCGAACCGGACGTGCTGGAGCGTGGAGAGCGGGCGGCCGAAGGCCTCGCGCTCCTTGACGTACCGGGTGGTGATCTCCAGGAGGTACTCGGCGCCGGCGATGCCCGCGACCGCTATGCCCATCCGCTCCTGGGCCAGGTTGGTCATGAGGTGGACGAAGGCGCCGTCGCGCTCTCCCAGGAGGTTCTCCTTGGGGACACGTACGTCGTCGAAGAACAGCTCGGCGGTGTCCTGGGACTTCTGGCCGATCTTGTCGAGGTTGCGGCCCCGCTCGAAGCCCTCGGCGCCGCGCTCGACGACCAGCAGGGAGAGGCCCTTGGCGCCGCCCTCGGGTGAGGTCCTGGCGACGACGACCATCAGGTCGGCGAGGATGCCGTTGGAGATGAACGTCTTGGAACCGTTGAGGAGCCAGTGGTCGCCCCTGTCCTCGGCGGTGGTGCGGATGCCCTGGAGGTCCGAGCCCGCGCCCGGCTCCGTCATGGCGATCGCCGTGATCGTCTCCCCGCTGCAGAAGCCGGGCAGCCAGCGCCGCTTCTGGTCCTCGGTGGCGAGGCCGGTGAGGTAGGGACCGACGATGTCGTTGTGCAGGCCGAGCGCGAGGCCGGAGACACCGGCCCGGGTGAACTCCTCGGCCAGGACGGCGCTGTAGCGGAAGTCGGCGGTGCCTCCGCCGCCGTACTCCTCGGGCACGGCGAGGCCGAGCAGCCCCTGCCGCCCCGCCGCGAGCCACGCCTCGCGCGGGACGATGCCGTCCTGCTCCCACCGGTCGTAGTACGGGAGGACTTCCTTGGCCAGGAAGGTGCGTACCGTCTCGCGGAACGCCTCGTGTTCCCCGGTGAAGATCTGCCGTTGCACTTCAGGCCCCCTGGAGCTGGTTCCGGACGGTGGAGCCGGCGCCGGTGACGGCCCGGCCGCGGAGGACCGCGCGATGCGGTGGCGAGGGAGGTCGCATCAGCCGGTGCTTCCCTTCCTTCGCAGGCCCGGTACGTCCCAGTCCGCGGCGACGGACTCCGCGTCCGCCCCGGGCAGCGCGGGCCCGGTGCGTACGGAGACCGGGGTGGCCGAGAACCTGGGTGCCGGGGCGGGCTGGGTGAGGCCGCCGTGCTCCACGTAGGTGGAGCGGGCGGCGAGGTGCGGGTGGTGCGGCGCCTCGCGGAGGGAGAGCACGGGCGCCACGCAGGCGTCCGTGCCCTCGAAGACCTCGGTCCACTCGGCTCGGGTGCGTTGCGCGAACCGTTCGGCGACGACGGTGCGCAGTTCCTCCCAGCGGCCGGGGTCGGTCCGGTCGGGGGCCCGGTCCTGGATCCCGAGCAGTGCGGCGAACTGCTCGTAGAACGGCTCCTCGAGCGCTCCGACCGCCATGTGACCGCCGTCGGAGGTCGCGTAGGTGCCGTAGAAGGGGCAGCCTCCGTCCAGGAGGTTGGAGCCGCGCCGGTCCTGCCAGCCACCGGCCGCAAGCATGCCGTGGATCATCGTGGTGAGGTGGGCGGCGCCGTCCACGATGGCGGCGTCCACGACCTGGCCGGTACCGCCGGGCGTACGGGCGTGGTGGAGTGCGGCGAGCACCCCGACGACGAGGTAGAGGGAGCCGCCCGCGTAGTCACCGACCAGATTGGCCGGGACGGTGGGCGGCTCCTCCGCCTTGCCGATCATGGAGAGGGTGCCGGCGAGGGCGATGTAGGCGATGTCGTGACCCGCCCGCGGGGCCAGCGGCCCGTCCTGGCCCCAGCCGGTCATCCGCCCGTAGACGAGGCGCGGGTTGCGGGTCAGACAGACCTCCGGGCCTACCCCGAGGCGTTCGGCGACCCCTGGCCGGTACCCCTCGATCAGGATGTCGGCGCGCTCCACGAGGTCCAGCACGTGCCGGACGCCGTCCTCGGTCTTGAGGTCGACGACGACCGACCGCTTGTTGCGGTTGGTGAGGTCGCGGGCGGGGTCGATGCCGAGAACGGCGCCGCCCGGCCGGTCGAGGCGCACCACGTCCGCGCCCAGGTCGGCGAGGAGCATGGCGGCGAACGGCCCGGGACCGATGCCCGCCAGTTCGACGACGCGCACCCCGGCCAGCGGGCCCTGCCCTGTCGTTGCCATCAAGCCCCCAACGGTATGACACAAACGATGTAACACCGACGATGCTAAGAACGGACCGAGCTCCGCACAACCCTTTTGGCCGAGCAAGCGCTTAGCTTCTCCCCGGATCCTCTCGCACAGGAGCCCGCCCGCGCGTACGACGCCACGGGCCCTCCGCTAGCCTCTGCGTGCCACATCGGCGCCACTTCCCGCGGAGACACTCGTGAACAGGCAGAACGGGGCGGAACGCCCCTACGACGTCGTCCTTTTCGGTGCCACCGGCTTCGTGGGGAAGCTCACCGCCGCGTACCTGGCCGAGCACGCCCCGGACGGCTGCCGCTGGGCCCTGGCGGGCCGCAGCCGCGGCAGACTGCGGGAACTGCGCGACCACCTCACCACGATCGACCCGCGCTGCGCGGACCTGCCGCTGCTGACGGCGGACGCGGACGACTCCGAAGCCCTGCGCGGGCTCGCCGCGTCGGCCCACGTGGTGGCGTCGACCGTCGGCCCGTACCTCTGGTACGGCGAGAAGCTGGTCGCCGCCTGCGCGGAGGCGGGCACCGACTACGCCGACCTCACCGGCGAGGCGGAGTTCGTCGACCGGATGTACCTGGCGCACGACGCGCGCGCCCGGGAGACGGGTGCCCGGCTCGTGCACGCCTGCGGTTTCGACTCCGTACCGCACGACCTCGGCGTCTTCTTCACCGTCCAGCAGCTCCCGCAGGACGTGCCGCTCACCGTCGACGGGTTCGTCCGCAGCAACGCGGCCTTCTCGGGCGGTACGTTCGCCTCCGCGCTCACCGCGATGGCCCGCGGCCCGCAGATGGTGCGGGCCGCCGGGGAACGCCGGCTGCACGAGCCCCGCCTCGTCGGCCGCCGGGTCCGCGCCCCGCAGGGCATCCCCCACTTCAGCTCGCCGACCGGCACCTGGGCGCTGCCGCTGCCGACCCTGGACCCCCGGATCGTGGAGCGTTCGGCGCGGGTCCTGGACCGCTACGGCCCCGATTTCCGCTACCGGCACTTCGCCTCGGTGAAGCACCTGCCGGTGGCCCTCGGCGGAACGGCGGCCCTGGGTGCGCTGGCGGGAGCCGCGCAGATCCCCGCCGTGCGCGGCTGGCTGACGAGCCGTTACGCGCCGGGGGCGGGCCCCGACGCCGCGCAGAGGAAGCGCAGCTGGTTCACGGTCCGCTTCGTCGGGCAGGGCGGCGGGCGGCGGGTGTACACGGAGGTGACGGGCGGCGACCCCGGCTACGACGAGACGGCGAAGATGCTCGCCGAATCGGCGCTCGCCCTCGCGCTGGACGAACTGCCGGCGACGTCCGGTCAGGTCACCACCGCCGCCGCGATGGGCGACGCGCTGCTGGGCCGGCTGCGGGCGGCCGGACTGGGCTTCCGGCTCGCGGCGGTGCGCTGAGCCGTGTCCCCGGCCGGGCGGCGTGGTCCCGGCCGTCGCGGCGCGGGGCCTCCGGGCTCCTGCGGAAAGCGGTCAGAGCATCCAGGAGGCGAGGGTGACCACCATGGAGACGGTCCAGGCCGCTCCCGCGACCACGCCGAGGGTCATGCCCACGGCGACGCCGCGCTGGGAGAGTCGTACGGTTCCGGCGCTCATTCGAGGTGCGTGCTGGTCGATCATGTGTACCAGCCTGCCCCATAGGTATGACAATCAACATCCGTCCGTGTACTCAGACGGAAACAGTCGGGCGTACGCGGACGGAAGCGATTCGGCGTGCGTACGGCAGCGCCCCGCGCCCCCGGCGCCGGTCAGGCGACCGCGTCTGCCCCGCGCCCCCGGCGCCGGTCAGGCGACCGCGTCCCGCAGGGTGGCCCGGCACAGCGCGTCGGCCCTGCGGGTGGTCTCCGGCTGACGGAAGTCGCGGGCCAGGGCCAGGGTGTGGGCGCAGGCGTTGTCCAGCCCGGTGCGGTGGCCGACGGAGACGAACACGGGTTTGGTCGCGTGCTGGGTGCGCAACGCCCGCCCCACCTCCTCGTCGCCGTCCAGGAGCGGGCTGAAGTCGCCACGCCCGGGCCCCGGTTGCCCGTAGCGGAACGTGAAGGGATTCTTCGCCACCCCGATGACCGGCAGGCCCGTGAGGACGCCGAGGTGACTGGCGAGCCCGAACCTTCGCGGGTGCGCCCGTCCGTAGCCGTCGCAGACGACGAGCCCGGGGTCGACGGGGAGTGCCTCCAGCGCCGCCAGCACGGTCGGGATCTCCCGGAAGGCCAGGAGCCCGGGGACGTAGGGGAAGGTGACCCGTCCTCTCGCGGTGGACTCCGCGACCACGTCGAGGGTCGCCGCGTCCAGCACGACGGCCGCCGCGACGACGACGTCCCGCTCGTCGTCGTAGGCGACGTCGACCCCCGTCACCCGGCCTGTCCCGGGCGGCGGCCCGGGCTCGTCGAGGACCACGCGGGTGCGCAACGCGTCCTGGACGGCACGGGCTTCGGCCTCGTCGGCGGGCATCCGGAACGTCGTCATGGTGCGGCTCAGTCTAAGGGCTGCCTCACAGGTCCCGTCCTGCCCGGCGGCGTCCGGCACGCACACGTGCCCCGTGGTCGGGCTCACCCCGGTACATCCAAGTACCGAGGCGCCCCTCCGCCGTGCGAGCGCACGCACCGGGGGCCGCCGGGCCTGAGCTGCGGGCAGACGGCGACCGGCGGGAGCTGCCCGGCCAACGGAGCGGACCTCGCGCGGACTGCCGCGTCACCGCATCCGCGCGACGCGTCCCTTCTCGCCGGAGGCCCAGCAGCCGCCCCCGGGAGCGCAGTCCACGGAGTCGTACGACCCCGTGTCCACGGTGCTCCAGGTGCGCCCGCCGTCGCGCGTGAGATCCGTGCCCGTCGGGCCGACCGCCACCGCCACCGACCCGCTGTGCGGGAGCCAGGCCACGCCGGAGCGGTAGGCAGGGGGCGGGGCGGAGGCACGGCGCCAGCTGCGGCCCGCGTCGCCCGTGAGGGCCGCCGCCTCGGGGGACGCCTGGTCCGCCCGGTAGTCGCCGCCGACCGCGATGCCGTGCGTACGGTCGCGGAAGGCGAGCCCGAAGACACCGCGCGCCGGATCGCCCGCGGGGATCGTGGCGACGGTCGCGGTCCAGGTCAGGCCACGGTCGGCGGAGTGCAGCACGCGTGCGGTGGCCGCTCCGCCGGTGGCCAGCCAGACGTCCTTGGAGCCCGCGCTGACGAGGCACTGGCCGCTCGCCGCGAACCCCGCCTCGCCGGTCTGCGCGACGGGCATCCCGGCGTCGGGCAGCACCCGCCAGTTCCGCCCGCCGTCCGAGGTCGACAGGAGGCGGAAGCGTCCGTCCACCGGGTCGCTCATCGCCAGCCCGTGCCGGCTGTCGAAGAAGGTCAGGCAGTCGTAGAACGCCCGTGCGTCGGTGTTGCGGAAGGACTCGGTCCAGGTCGTTCCGCCGTCGTCGGTGCGCAGGACCCGGGACGCCTCGCCCTCGCCGATGGCCAGGGCCACCGCCCGCCGTTCGTCGAAGGCCTCGATGTCGCGGAACTCCAGCTCCGCCGCGCCGGCCGGGGAGACGTCCCGCCAGTGCTGGCCCCCGTCGCCCGTCCGCAGCACCGTGCCCCGGGAGCCCGCGACCCAGGCCGCGCTGCGGCTGACGGCGGCGAGGCCGCGAAAGCGCGCCTCGGTGCCCGTGCCCGTGAGCGTCCAGCCGGGCGTCCGCCGCTGCTCCCCCGGCGCGTCCCGGACCTCCCGCACCGAGGAGGCGGGCCCTGCGGAACGTGCGGCGGCCGTGGACGGTGCGGCCTGCACCGACGGCGCGGCCAGCGCGGCGGTCACCGCGGCGCCGCACAACCCCAGGGACATCAGTCGTCTCGTCTTCCCCATCGCCTTCATGGCGCTGGAAGCTAGCCGACGGGCAGACGGCCGTCCAGGGTGCCTCGGGCGAAACGGGGCAGGTGATCGGATACGCCCGGCCGGTGACGCAGCTCACGCCGCCGGCCGGTGCACGGATCGAGGCGTTCCGACGTCTACTCCAATGCCGGGAACCGTTCCACGAGGCGAGAGGGAGCAGGTCTTGTCCAGCGTTATCGAGCAGTCCGTGCAGGCCCGTATGGTCGCATCCGCTCCACGGATGGAAACCCTGCCCGCCACCCTGCACTACGACCTCCGGGACCCCTTCGCGGTCCGGATGGCCTTCCCGGCACCGGCGACCCTCGAAGGCGCGGAGGTGGCCTGGGAGTTCTCCCGTGAACTCCTGGCGACGGGGATCGAGGGACCCGCGGGTCTCGGCGACGTCCGCGTACGGCCCTTCGGGTACGACCGCACCGTCCTGGAGTTCCACGCCGTCGAGGGCATCGCCATGGTGCACGTCCGCACGACCGAGCTGCGCCGCTTCCTGCAGCGGGTGCAGGAGCTGGTCCCGGTGGGCGACGAGCATCGCTTCCTGGATCTGGACCGCGGTCTGACCGAGCTGCTGGGCGGTGCCGCCTGACCGCCTACCCGGGCCGAAGCGGCCGGCCGCCCCGCCGCGGTCCGGTGGCATGCCGGGAGAGCCCGCCCGTGACGGGACCGCCCCCGGTGTCTCCGGCGTCTCCGGCGTCTCCGTGACGGAGGACGATGATGCTCCACGTCCGAGGGGCCGCACCCGCGCCGCCTGCTGTTCCGTGGTCCCGCGCGCGGCCGGTGCCGCCCGGTGTCCGGCCCGCCGCCGGGCTCCTGCAACGCGGCCGGAAGACCCTCCTCCCCCGCCCCTCTCCCCATGTCCTCCCGGCGCACCGGCGCGCGCGTCCGGGCCCGGGGACGGACCTGTGACCTCTTCCTCCCCGAGCGCCCGTGACGTGCGCTGATGCGGCCGGCCTCAGAGGTTCCGCCGCCACCGGGCTTGGCGATCGGCTTACCGCCGCCTTAACCTACGGTCACGTAACCTACGAAGCCGTAGGTAATTCTCCCGTCCCCAGGAGCCCCCGTGACGATCACCTCTCCCCACCTCGGCAGTCCGAAGGCGTGGACAGACGCCCAACTGCTGTACGCGCTGGAAGAGGTGGTGGAGAAGGAACTCAACCGCCATCTCAAGGTCGCCAAGGACTGGATGCCCCACGAGTACGTCCCCTTCTCCGACGGCCGGAACTTCCCCGGCGTCTTCGAGGACGGCGAAGCGTGGGAGAGGAGCCAGTCCAAGGTCACCGACGTCGGCCGGATCGCGCTCGTCGTGAATCTGCTGACCGAGGACAACCTCCCCAGTTACCATCACGAGATCGCCTCGCTCTTCGGCCGCGACGGCGCCTGGGGCACCTGGGTGCACCGCTGGACCGCGGAGGAGGGCCGGCACGGCATCGTCATGCGTGACTACCTGCTCACCTCCCGCGCCGTGGACCCGGACCAGCTCGAGCAGTTCCGCATGGCGCACATGGCCGAGGGCTTCGAGTCGGACAACCGCCACTCGATGCTGCACTCCGTGGCGTACGTCGCCTTCCAGGAGCTGGCGACCCGGGTCTCGCACCGCAACACCGGCCACCAGTCGGGCGACCCGGTCTGCGACCGGATGCTGGCGCGGATCGCGACCGACGAGAACCTGCACATGGTCTTCTACCGCAATCTGCTCGGTGCGGCCTTCGAGCTCGCCCCTGACCTCACGATGCAGTCCGTGCGGGACGTCGTCGTGAACTTCCGGATGCCCGGCCACGGGATGCCCGGCTTCGAGCGGGCCGCCGCGCAGATGGCGATCGGCGAGATCTACAACATGCGCATCCACCACGACGACGTGATCCAGCCCGTCCTGCGCTACCTGAAGGTCCTCGACATCGACGGCCTCGGCCCCGAGGGCCTCAAGGCACAGGAGGAGCTCGGCCTGTACATGAGCGGACTGGACAGCGAGGCCTCGAAGTTCGACGAGAAGCTGGCGGCCCGCAAGGCCCGCGTGGCGGCGCGCGCCCAGGGCTGAACCGGACGGCCCGGCGACCGGAACGGCAGATCTGCCGTCCGGTCGCCGGGCCGTTCCCGCGCAGGCGGAAGCGCGGGCTTCTCCCCGGGCTCACCCCAGGACATCGCGGAACGTACCCTGTGCCGGGTGAAGCCCGTGACGCGTCTCTTTCTCTTCGGTGCGCCGGTCGCCATCGTCGTGGCGATCCTGTTCAGCAGCGGCGATTCCGAGCCTCCCGCACTCTCTCCGCCGCCCTCCGGGTCACCGAAGACCGCCCAGGCCGTTCCGGAGGGGGCCGCGCGGGCCGACGAGCACGCCGAGGAGCTGGACGCCCTGCCGCCCGGGCTCGCCGCCCCCCGGACGAAGGAGATCGCGTCCCGGCTGGTGGCGAGCGCCGAGGCCTCCACCCTCGACTGGCGCGGCCTGTACGGGGCGATCGAGGACGTCGGCGACGGCAACGGCTACACCGCAGGGATCATCGGGTTCTCGTCCGGCACGAACGACATGCTGCAACTGGTCGAGGCGTACACGGAGGACCATCCGGACAACCCGCTCGCCCCGTTCCTCCCGGCGCTGCGCGCGGTGGACGGCAGCGACTCGCACGAGGGCCTGGATCCCGGCTTCCCAGCGGCCTGGCGGAAGGCGGCCGGGGACCCCGCGTTCCGTACGGCTCAGGACGCCACCCGAGACAGGCTGTACTTCGATCCCGCCGTGCGGCTGGCGAAGCTGGACGGCCTCGGCACCCTGGGGCAGTTCCTCTACTACGACGCGATGGTGCTGCACGGACCGGGCGTCGAGGCGAACGGCTTCTACGGCATCCGCGACGCCGCGATGGCCCAGGCGGACACGGCGGCGGAGGGCGGCGACGAGGAGACGTACCTCGGCGCGTTCCTCGACGCGGGCCGGGCGGCGATCATGGCGCGGAAGGTGCAGCGCGACACGACGCGGATCGACACGGCCCAGCGGGTGTTCCTGTCCGCGGGCAATCTGAAGCTGAAGCCGCCACTGGTGTGGCGGGTGTACGGCGAGGAGTTCCGCATCCCCTGAGCCGTCCCCCGACCCGGTCCGCCGACGCGCGCCCCCCGGCGGGCCCGGTCAAGCCCGGCTGTCCCGGCGCCGCTGCGGGCCCGGTTCAGCCCCGCTGGAGGCGGCCTCTGCGGACCTGCTCCCGTTCCTTCTCGGAGAGTCCGCCCCAGACGCCGAAGCGCTCGTCGTGGGCGAGTGCGTACTCCAGGCAGGCGACCCGGCCTTCGCAGGCGTTGCACAGCTGCTTGGCCTCGCGGGTGGAGCTGCCCGGCGCCGGGAAGAAGAACTCCGGTCCGGCCTGTGCGCACAACGCCGTCTCCTGCCAGGCCAGCGCGTCGTCGGTCATCGTGTTGATCAGCATGGGGCACACAGTGCCGGGTGACGATAAACAAGTGATCAACGATTCATCAATGCGCCGCGGCCCGGCGCACGGCACGCCGGCCGGGCGGGAAGCGACCGCGCCCCTGGACTGCCACCGGCCCGGAGGGGACATGACCGCCGCCGGCCCGGGCGCACCCGTGCCCCAGGCCTCCTGGGACGGCACCGTCCCACGACGCCCCACCGCCCCGGCGCTCAGCCCTCCTGCATGGGCGCCGGCTTGATCACCGCGAACGCCGCCCCCGCCGGGTCGGCGAACAGGGCGATCCTGCCGACGTCGGGTACGTCCATCGCCGCCGACGTCACCGTGCCGCCCAGCCGCTCCGCGGCGGCCACCGTGGCGTCACAGTCCTCGACCGCGAAGTACGGCAGCCAGTGCGGGCCCGCCGGGGCCTGGCTCGGCACGTCGTCGAGGGGGACGAGACCGCCGAACCACGCAGCGTCGTTCTCGGGGCCCGCCGGCCGGACCATCGTGTAGGTGCCGCCGGGGTGCACCGTGCCCTCGGTCTGCCACCCGAAGACGGTGTTGTAGAACGCGGCTGCCGCGGGGACGTCCGGGGTGCAGAGCTCGGACCAGATCAGCGAACCCGGCTCCATGATCATGCCGAGGCCGGTGTTGGTTCCCGGCTGCCATACGCCGAAGTACGCCCCGGCGTTGTCCGTGAAGCCGCCCATGCGTCCGTAGTCCAGGACGTCCATCGGAGCGAACGCCGCGGTGCCGCCCGCCTGCTCGACCGTCCTCGCGGTCGCGTCCGCGTCCGGCGTCTGGAAGTAGACCGACCAGGCGGGCTTGCCCTGGTCCTCCGGCACCGTCATGGCGCCCGCGACCGTCCTGCCGTTCAGCCGGTACGTCCCGTACCCGCCCGTCTCGGGGCCGCCGGGCACCAGCTCCCAGCCGAAGAGGCCGTGGTAGAAGGCCGTTGCCGCGTCGAGGTCGGGTGTGCCGAGGTCGATCCAGTTGGGTGCACCGGTCACGAAAGCCGGATCGAGCATGGTGTGCTCCTTCAGCGATTCTCGCCGTCTCGCTTGTCTGTTCGGACAGAGGGGTCCCTCCCCGGTATCTCCCGCATCGAGTCTGGCACCGGGGACCGAGAACCGCAGTTCGCGCCGTGCCGCGTACCAGGCGCGCAGCATGGGACGCGGCCGGGGCATCCGGTGCACGGCCGCGGTGGGGCAGCGGGGGACAGAAGGACGTACATGACAGAGGCCGGACCCACGGGCGCGGGCCCGCCCACGGGAAGAGCCGCACGCGAGGTGCTCGACGGGCGCCGGCGGCTCACCGCGGCGGCCGGCGCGGTCCTGACCGACCGCGCCCGGTCCGTCGAGGCCGCGCAGGGCGCGCTGGGCGCTGGCCCCTCTCATGGGCTCCCTCGTCGGCCGGGAGACGGCGGGCATCCCCGCTGCCCGGCTGGGCGAGGTCACCGAGGGCCGGCTGCGGCTGGGCGCCCTGGAACAGGCCGGGTACACGACGGTCGGACAGGTCCACGCCGCCGGGGGCCCTCAGTGCGTGTGGGTGCTCGCCGCGCCCTGCGGGTGGTGCGGTTCGTACCCCGGGACCGTGCCGTCGGGCTTGGCCACCAGCAGCAGTCCGGCCATGCCCATGTCGGAGTGGCTCTGGACGTGGCAGTGGTACATCCAGGCGCCCGCCCCGACGTGTTCGCCCGCGATGATCTGGAATCCGAACGAGTCGGCGGGTCCGCAGATCTTGGTGTCGATGACGCGGCTGGGGTCGTCGGGGCCGGTGAGCAGCCCGGTCCTGTTGTCCGCCCAGCGGTGCCCGTGGATGTGGAACGTGTGGTAGTACTCGCCGTGCGTGATCATCACGACTTCCACCCGGTCGCCCACGGTGGCTTCGAAATCGGGGCTCTTGCCGGCGGGCTTGTTGTTGATCGTCATGTCGTTGAAGACGATGGTGATCGTCTTGTCGGGCAGGACGTCGCCCCTGCGCCGTACGACGAGCGGCCCGTACAGCCCCCTGCGGATTCCGCCGGTGCCGTGGTCCGTGCCGACGACATGGTCGTGGTAGTGCCAGTAACCGGCGCTGCCCGCACGCCAGGTGCCGTCCTTGCGGCGGCCCGGGGCGTGGGTGCGCCAGGTGTACGTACGGGTGCCGCCGGGTTCGACGTGACTCCGGTTCATCCGGGTGCCGTCACTCGCGATGTCGTAGTCGACGCCGTGGACGTGGAGGCTGGCGTCCACGTCCGTGGTGTTCTCGAATTCGATGTGCAGGGTGTCGCCCTCGGTGATCTCTATGAGGGGGCCCGGGATCGACGCCTTGCCCTTCTCCAGGCCGTAGCCCATCTGACCGTCCGCCAGCTTCTCCGCGTAGAGCTTGAGATGGCGGACCTCACCCCCGGCCGGTGCGGTCTTCGCGGGGTTCTCCGCCGAGGTGGCCTGGACGGCGCCGAGTGACATCGATGTCACACCGGTCGCGGCCGCCACCCCGCCGCCGACGAGCATCCGCCGGTTGAAGGTCCTTCGGTCCATGTCGAACTCCCCACTGCGAGAAGGAAACTGACGCGCTGATCCCCGGGACGGCCCACACCGTAGCCGTGGAACGGCCGTTTATCCACACTCAGGACAAAGTTCGTTCGAATGCTGCCGTAGCTCTTGGCGTGCCGCGAAAAGGGGTCTAGCTTCGTGCGCTGTCGCAGTGACGACGAAGGCACAGCGCAGTGAGCGAGAGAAGTGCAGTGATCCAGAAGTGAAGTGACCAGAGAGGGGTGGGTGACCACATGCAGCGCACACCACATCACAGGTCCAGATCGCGCCGGGGCCTCGCGGCGGTGGTGGCGGCCGGCGCCCTGACCGCGTCCCTGGTGGGCGGCAACGCCGCCAGCGCCAGGCCGTATCCGGATCCGGGGCTCAAGGAACGGGTGGCGACAACGTTGTCCCTCCCCTCGCCGCCGGGCGGGGCCAATGTCAGGGTGCTGGTCTTCCACGCCTCGGCCGGTCAGGAGTCGCCGACCGTGGACGCGGGCATCGCCGCCATCGAGAAGATCGGGCTCAGCGGTCCGACGGCCGGGCGCTTCAGGACCGTGGCCACCGACGACGCCTCGGTCTTCACCGACGGAAAGCAGCTCGGCAGGTACAACGCCGTCGTCTTCCTGACCGGTGGCGGTGACGTCCTGGACCCGGAGCAGGAGGCCGGCCTGGAGGCGTACATGGAGGCCGGCGGAGGCTTCCTCGGGATCCACGACGCCGCCCGCACGGAGCCGTACTCCGACTGGTTCACCGGCCTGGTCGGTGCCCGCCCCGCGGCCGGCGGTCCCACGAACGTGCAGCGCGCCACCGTGGAGATCGGCGACCGGCAGCACCCGGCGACGAAGAACCTCCCCCTGGAGTGGAAGCGTCCGGACAAGTGGCTGAACTGGAAGGACAATCCATCCGGCGACGTGCACACCGTGGCCCGGGTCAGGGAGATCACCTACTCCCCCGGCGCGAGCGCCAACGGCTGGGACCATCCCGTGTCCTGGTGCCGTGACTACGACGGCGGCCGGTCCTTCTACACCGCCATGGGCGGTACGGTCAGCAGCTTCGCCGAGACGGACTTCCGGGACCACCTGCGCGGCGCGCTGGCGTGGACGAGCCGCCTCTCGCAGGCCGACTGCAAGGCGACGATCGACTCCAACTACGCGGCCGAGCGCGTGACCCAGCCCAATCAGCCCGGGCAGAACGACCAGATCGGCGAACCGCACGGCCTGGTCACCGCGAAGGACGGGCGGGTCTTCTACATCGGCCGCGGCGGCGCGGACAGCAGCGTGCCCGTGGTCACCGACTGGAACAACCCGGACGTCGGCAAGGGCTGGGGCGAGATCCACGTCTACGACCCGGCGACGAAGAAGGTCACCCTCGCGGGCAAGCTGAGCGTCTTCGGCAACAAGGGCGGCGGCGACGAACTGGTCAAGGTGGAGGAGGGCCTGCTCGGCATCGAGCTGGACCCGGACTTCGCCACCAACGGCTGGGTGTACCTGCACTACACGCCGCACGCGAAGATCGACCGGGACAAGCAGACGGCCGTACGCCAGGTCTCCCGCTTCACCTTCGACCACGCCACGAACAAGCTGGACCTGGCCTCCGAGAAGGTGCTCCTGCACTGGCCGGTCCAGATCCACAGCTGCTGCCACGCGGGCGGCGGAATGGCCTGGGACTCGAAGGAGAACCTCTACATCGCCACCGGTGACAACAACTCCTCCGGTTTCAGCGACGGTTACTCCGGCAACAACCCGCAGCCCGCATACAAGGGCCTCTCGTTCGCCGACGCCCGCCGCACCGCGGGCAACACCAACAACCTCAACGGAAAGATCCTGCGGATCCACCCCGAGGACGACGGGACGTACACCCTGCCCGCGGGCAACCTCTTCACGGGCAAGGAGCCGGACGAGGGCGGTGGCAAGACCCGCGGCGAGATCTATGTGATGGGGGTCCGCAACCCGGCGAGGATCTCGGTCGACACGGCGACCGACACGCTGTACGCGGGCTGGGTGGGCCCGGACGCCGGCGCCCCGAGCACCACCTGGGGCCCCGCGAAGTACGACACGTTCGCCGCGATCACCAAGGCGGGCAACCACGGCTGGCCGTACTGCATGGGCAACAAGCAGCCCTACCGCGACCGCAACCTGCCGGACCCGTCCAAGCCGCTGGGCTGGTACGACTGCGACGCGCCGAAGAACGAGTCCCCCAACAACGACGGTCTGGTCAACCTGCCGCCGGTGACCGGCAACACCATCTGGTACTCGCCGCAGGGCGGTGGCGTGGACTACCCGCGGGACGCGAACGGCGTCCCGAGCTACAAGGTCGAGGACCAGAAGCAGCTCCTGCCCTGGCTCAAGGGCGGGGGCCAGGCCACGATGAACGGCCCGGTCTACCGGTACGACGCCGCGAGCGACAGTGCGGCCAAGTGGCCCTCGTACTGGGACGGCAAGTGGTTCGTCGGTGACTTCTACGACGACACACAGCCCCGCCACGCGGTGCTCACCGACCCGCGGACGGCCGGCAAGGGCGGGCTCCCCACCCACGCCGAGTCGCTGAAGAAGATCATTCCGGTCGGCGCGCAGGGCATCCGCAACCTCATGGACTGGAAGTTCGCCCCGGACGGGTCCCTCTACGTCCTGGACTACGGCCGCGGCTTCTTCACCTCCGACTCCAAGTCCGCGCTCTGGCGCGTGACCTACAAGGGCGGCGGCCCGACCCCGGCCGTCGCCGACCTGGCCAGGAAGGCGGCAGATCGGTGAGACACCGTTCACTCCTCGCACGACAGCGGTACCGGCCCGTCAGGGTGTGGCTCGCTCTGCTCGGTTCGTTCCTGATGGTCCTGGGGCTGACGTCGACGGCCGCGTACGGACGTGAGGACGACCGGGCCGGGACGGCGGCCGACCAGGTTCTCACCTGGACCGCCGGCGACCCCATCGACCACTACCTCTCGGCGCCGAAGACAGCGGTGGCGGGCCCCGCGACCATCGTCTTCGAGAACAGTGCCGCCACGGGCAACACGACCGGGATGCCGCACACCCTGACCTTCAGCGTCTCGGACGTGGAGTTCAACAACGACGTCGCGGTGAACATCCTGGCCAACCCGAACGACAGCGAGGGCGGCAGGCACAGCGTCGAGGTCACCCTCACGCCCGGCCGCTACTTCTACCACTGCACCATTCCCGGCCACGGCTCCATGCAGGGCATCCTCACCGTGACCGAGGCCGGCGGCGGCGAGGACACCACCGCTCCCGAGACCTCGGCCACGGTGAACGGCGACAAGAACGCCGACGGCGCCTACATCGGGCAGGCCACCGTCACCGTGGCGGCCACCGACGCGGGTTCGGGCGTCGGCACCGTCGAGTACGCGGTGGGCGCCGACGGCGCCTGGCAGCCGTACACGACGCCCGTCGTGGTCAACGAGGTGGGGACCCACACGGTCCGCTACCGCGCCACCGACAAGGCCGGCAACGTGGCGCCCGAGAAGGCGGTCGACTTCGCCGTCGCCGCCCCGCCCACGGACGACCGGGCGGCGCCGGAGACCTCGGCGACCGTCTCGGGCGAGAAGGACGCCGCGGGCGCCTACCTGGGCATGGCGACGGTCACGGTGACCGCGTCCGACACCGGGTCCGGCGTCAACACCATCGAGTACGCCGTCGGCGCGGACGGCGCCTGGCAGACGTACACCGCCCCCGTGATGGTGCACGAGGTGGGAACCCACACGGTCCGCTACCGCGCCACCGACAGGGCCGGCAACGTGGCGGCCGAGAAGGCGGTCGAGTTCACCGTCGTCGAGCCCCCCTCCGAGGACCGGACACCGCCGGAGACCTCGGTGACGGTGGAGGGCGAGAAGAACTCCGACGGCGCGTTCATCACGAGCGCCACGGCCACGGTCAGGGCCACCGACACCGGATCCGGCGTGGCGAGGACGGAGTACTCGCTGGACGGGGGCCCGTACCTCGCGTACACGACGCCCGTGATCATCGACCGCGTCGGCTACCACACCTTCGCCCACCGGGCGACGGACAAGGCCGGCAACACCTCGGAGGCGAAGCAGACCTCGTTCACCGTGGCCGAGAGCGGCGGGGTACCGGCGCCCAACTGCCCGGAGTACGACGAGCGGCTCACCGTCATCGTCGGCACGGTCGACAGCGGGGTGCCCAACCGGATCACCGGGAACCGGTGCACCATCAACGAGCTGATCGAGGACGAGAAGGACTGGTCCTCGCACGCCCTGTTCCTCAAGCACGTCGACACGGTCCTCGACAAGCTCCTGGCAGCCGGGGTGATCGACGCCCGTGAGCACAAGAAGATCTACCGGGCGGCCAAGCAGTCCGGCATCGGCAAGCCGGGCCAGGACCAGGGCTACCGCAAGCTCTTCGACGGCACGGCCGGCTCCCTCGCCAAGTGGGAGCAGGTCGGCGGCGGGAAGTTCGCGCTGAACGAGGAGGACGGCTCGATCACCAGCTCGACCACGGTCGACGGCATGGGGATGCTGTGGTTCCCGTCCCGGCAGTACGGGGACTTCTCGCTGAAGCTCCAGTGGCGGGACGACGCCCCCGGGACGGGCAACGCCAACGGCGGCGTCTTCGTCCGCTTCCCGTACGTCCACGACCACCCGGAGGAGTCACGTCCGGAGTGGGTCGCCATCAAGTACGGCCATGAGATCCAGGTCAACGACCGGCCCGACGGCGACATGTACAAGACGGGCTCGGTCTACGGCTTCGACCGGGTCGGTCTCGGTGGCGCCGGGGTCACGCCCAAGGGCACCTGGAACGACTACGAGGTCCGGGTGGTGGACCAGCACTACTCGGTCTACCGCAACGGTGTCCTGATCAACGAGTTCGACAACACCGGCGGTCAGCTCTTCGAACCGCCGCGGGGCGACGACCCCGGCACCGACGGCCGGCGCTACGCCTCCGGCTACATCGGGCTCCAGGTCCACAGCACCACGGACGTGATCTCCTACCGGGACATCCGCGTCAAGGAGCTGTAGGACTTCCCGGCGGTCAGGGGGCCGCGGCCGCATGCTCCGGCGTGCGGTCGCGGCCCCCAGGGTGCCGGTGGCGCCACACCCAGAACACCGTGCAGGACACCAGCGCCCAGGCTCCCAGTACGAGGTACGGGAAGACGTACTGGTGGCCCTGGTAGTAGACGGCGGTGTGCTGGGCGTTGACCGAAGCGCCGGGCGGCAGCCAGCGCCCGATGTGCCCGAGGAGCGAGGGCAGCAGCGGCCAGGACACCGCGCCGCCGGAGGACGGGTTGCCGAGCAGCACCATGACGCCCCAGGTCGGGATCATCGCCCAGCGCCCCATGAGCGTGTTGAACATCGTGAAGACCACGCCCGAGGTGAACATCGTGAACGCCAGGATCAGCCACGACTGGACGAACGGCAGGTCGACGGCGCCGAGCCCCCAGTCGACGACGGCGGCGATGGCGAACCCGCCGAGCAGGGCGTAGGCGGCGGTGAACAGGATGCGCTCCAGCGGGAGCAGCGCCCGGGCGTGCACACTGAGTTGGATCGCCCCGAGGAAGCCCATGATGACGGCGGCGAGCGAGATGTAGAAGAGGGCGAGACCCCGCGGGTCGCCCTTCTGGAGCGGTTTGACGTCCTCGACCGTGAGCCGGACGCCGAGGGAGTCGGCGACCTTCGTCCCGGTCTCCTCCAGCAGCTGGGCGACGGTGGCGCCGGAGGCGCTCGCGACCTGCATCACCACGCCGTCGCCGGCGCTCCGCAGGATCACGAAGACCTTCTGCTCGTCCAGCGCAGCCCGCGCCTGCGCGGCGCTCGGGTACCTGTGGAGATCGAGCGAGGCGTCGAGGGCCTTGTCCATACCGCCGACGAACCGGGCGGCATAGGGCGTCCGCGGCCCCTCGACGACCGCTGCGGGAATCCGGTGCGGGGTCGGATTGGCCATCGCATAGGTGTACGAACCGGCGAAGAGCCCGGCGGCGGCCGAGACGATCAGGACGAGGACCACCGCGGGGAAGTACGGCGACTTCTTGTACGCCTCCCACTTCTCCCGCCGGGTCGGCGGCCTGCCGTGCGCGCCGTGCTCGCCGGTACCCGCCGGCGTCACGCCGGGCCGCCGTCGTCCTGACGGGCACGGCTGGGCTGCACCCGCTTGGGCTCGCCCGGCATCTTCGGGTACTCCGGCGGATAGGGCAGGTCGCCGAGCTCGTGCTCCCCCTCGTCGCGTGTCGCCAGCTCCAGCAGCAGGTCGAGGCGGAAGGCGTGGTCGTCCATGTCGGCGTGCAGGTCGCCCACCTCGGCGTACCGCACGGGCATGGTCCGGATGTCGAAGTCGCGGGGTTCGGCGTCGTCGATCTCCTCCCAGCGCAGCGGGGCGGAGACCGGGGCGTGCGGGAACGGGCGGACGGAGTAGGCGGAGGCGATCGTGCGGTCACGGGCCGTCTGGTTGTAGTCCACGAAGATCCGCTCGCCGCGCTCCTCCTTCCACCACGCGGTGGTGACGTGCTCCGGCATCCGGCGCTCCAGCTCCCGTCCCGCCGCGATGGCCGCGCGGCGCACCTGCGTGAAGGTCCACTCCGGCACCAGGGGGACGAACACGTGGAGGCCGCGGCCGCCGGAGGTCTTGGGCCAGCCGCGCAGCCCGTGGTCGTCGAGGACGGAGCGCAGCTCGTGGGCGGCCCGCACGGCGTCGCCGTAGTCGGTACCCGGCTGCGGGTCGAGGTCGATGCGCAGCTCGTCGGGGTGCTCGGTGTCGGACCTGCGGACGGGCCAGGGGTGGAAGGTGAGCGTGCCCAGGTTGGCCGCCCAGAGGACGGCGCCCAGCTCGGTGGGGCACATCTCGTCGGCGTGGCGGCCGCTGGGGAACTCGATCCGGGCGGTGGGCGTCCAGTCGGGGAGGTTCTTCGGCGCCCGCTTCTGGTAGAAGAACTCGCCCTCGACGCCGTCGACGAAGCGCTGCAGGGTGGTGGGGCGCTCGCGCAGGGCGCGCAGGATCCCGGGCCCCACGGCCAGGAAGTACTCGGCCACGTCTCTCTTGGTGTAGCCCTTGCCGGGGAAGTACACCTTGTCCGGGTTGGACAGCCGTACGGGCCGCCCGTCCGCGTCCAGTTCCATCGCCGCTCCCGCTGCTCCCATGTCGGACACCGTAGGCCTGGCCCACATATGCCGCATATCGGGAGACGTGCTCCGTCGGATGGGCAAGAATCGGGGCCATGGACCTGCCGGTGATGCCTCCTGTGAAACCGATGCTCGCCACGTCCGTGTCCGCGATTCCGCCCGGCATGCAGTACGAGGCGAAGTGGGACGGTTTCCGTGCGATCGTGCACCGGGACGGCGACGAGGTGGTGATCGGCAGCCGCACGGGGAAGCCGCTCACCCGGTACTTCCCCGAACTGGTCACCGCCGTGCGGGAGAACCTGCCGCCGCGCTGTGTGATCGACGGCGAGATCGTGCTGGCGCACGACGGGCGCCTCGACTTCGACCGGCTGAGCGAGCGCATCCATCCGGCGGATTCCCGGGTACGGACGCTGGCCGAGCGGACGCCGGCCGGCTTCGTGGCCTTCGACATCCTCGCGCTGGACGACACGTCCCTGCTCGCCACCCCCCAGAGCGAACGGCGGGAGGTGCTGGAGAGGGCCCTGGCCGGCGTCTCGGCTCCCGTGCACCTGGCCCCGGCCACCACGGACCCGGCCGTCGCCCAGGAGTGGTTCGAACGGTACGAGGGCGCCGGGCTGGACGGCGTGGTCGCCAAACCGCTCGGGCTGCCGTACCGGCCGGACGTGCGCGCGATGTACAAGGTCAAGCACGAGCGGACCGCCGACTGCGTGGTGGCGGGCTACCGCTTCCACAAGAGCGGCCCCGTGGTCGGCTCGCTGCTCCTCGGCCTGTACGACGCCGCCGGCTCCCTGCAGCACGTCGGCGTCTGCGCCGCCTTCACCATGAAGCGGCGCACCGAACTCCTGGAGGAGCTGGACCCGTTGCGCATCGATCCGGCTGAACATCCGTGGGCCTCCTGGGCCGAGGCGGCGGCGCACGCGGGTGCGCGGCTGCCCGGTGCCCCGAGCCGCTGGTCGGGCAAGAAGGACCTGTCGTGGGTGGCACTGCGGCCCGAGCGGGTCTGTGAGGTGGCGTACGACCACATGGAGGGCGACCGGTTTCGCCACACCACGCAGTTCCGGCGGTGGCGGCCGGACCGCACTCCCACGAGCTGCACCTACGCGCAGCTGGAGGAAGTGGTGCGGTACGACCTGTCGCAGGTGCTCGGCACCGGCTGACCGCGGGCCGGCCGGGTCCTCAGGTGGAGGGGGTGGCGCAGGGGGTGTCCGCGGGGGCGGCCGGACCGGTCTCGGCTGGAGGCGTGGGGCATCCGGGAGCGGAGGTCCCGGAGTCCGGGTCGGGGGTGGCGGTGGGGTCGGGGGTCGGTGTGGGGTCCGGGGTGGTGGTCGGGTCGGGGGCCGGCGTGGGATCCGGGGTGGGCGTCGGGGCCGGGGTCGTGGTCGGGTCGGGGGCCGGGGTCGTGGTCGGGTCCGGGGCGGGTGTCGGAGTCGCCGGGCCGCCCGGGTCCGGGCTGCCGGACTCCGACGGTGTGGGAGAGGCGGAGGGCCGCGGGGTGGCGCCGGGCCGGGGGCCGATGACGATGCCTCCACCGCCCGTGCGGGAGCCGCCGCCCGGGCTGCCGGGACCGCCGACCGGGTTCTTCGGCCGGGTGCGGCCCCCCGCGCCCGGGCTCCGCGGGACGACACCCTTGCCGTCGGCCACGGGGTGGGCGCCCCCGCGGTAGAACTCCAGCCAGGACAGGACCGTGCGCAGATAGGTGTCCGAGTGGTTGTAGCTGAGGACCGCCCGGTCCAGGTCGGCGCGGACCGACAGGTCGCGCGGTCCGGCGCAGAGGTAGTGGCCGGCGGCGAGGGCGGCGTCGGCGATGTTGCCCGGGTCCTCGCGCCCGTCGCCGTTTCCGTCCCTGCCCCAGTGCGCCCACGTGGAGGGGATGAACTGCATCGGGCCGACCGCCCGGTCGTACCGGGCGTCCCCGTCGTACGCCCCGCCGTCGGTGTCCGTGATGCGGGCGAACCCCTCGCCGTTCAGGACGGGGCCGAGGATGGCTGTGAGCGTGGTGCCGCGGGCGTCAACGCGGCCCCCGCCGGCGTGGCCCGACTCGACCTTCCCGATCGCCGCGAGCAACTGCCAGGGCAGGTGGCAGCCGGGGTCGGTGCGGCCGAGGGACGCCTGCGCCGACCGGTAGGCGGCCAGTACGGTCGCCGGGATGCCGGCCTCCGCCCAGGGCCGGGCGACGGCCGCCGCGGGCTTCCGTCCGGGCCTCGACGGTGGTTCCGGCGACTTCAGGGGCGGCAGTTCGGTGTGGTAGCTGTCGTCGTTGGGGACCTCGGTCCACACGACGTCCCCGGCCGCCGCGGTCTTCTCCGGGCGCGCCGCCCCGCCCACGAGTCCGGGCGCCTGGGACGCGGTGAGCGCCGCCATGGCGGCGACGGCCGTCGCCGTGCCGGTGAGTCCGCGGCGCATCGTTCCGTCGAACCTCACGTGTGCTCCTCTCCATGGATCCGCCCGGATCACCGGGTGAAGGTGTCGATGGCCGAGATCCGCCACCCGCCGTCCCGGCGGACGGCGTCCACGGCGAACATGGCCGCGGCGTACGTCGTCTCCTCCTGTTTGCCGGTCCGGGTGTTGCTCTGGTCCGCGAAGACCAGCAGCCGGGCGCGGTCGCCGTCGAGCAGTTCGACCCCGGTCCCGGTGACGGTCGTGGTCAGTACGAGCTTCTGCTTCGGCGCCTGCGCGCGTACCTCG
Source organism: Streptomyces sp. NPDC020780 (assembly GCF_044334475.1). Lineage (NCBI taxonomy): Bacteria > Bacillati > Actinomycetota > Actinomycetes > Kitasatosporales > Streptomycetaceae > Streptomyces > Streptomyces sp. NPDC020780. The sequence goes on from NZ_JBIRTB010000014.1 coordinate 157,947, forward strand.
GCGAGCATCTCCTCGTGCTGCCGGACCGCCTTGCCGGTCAGGTACGTCCGTGCGGCGCGGTCCGCCTTCCTGGGGGAGGCGTAGTCGTACGAGAACACGGCGGCGACCGCCTCGGTGATTCCGCCCTTGACCTCGCTGGTCCGGCCGATGTCGGTGAGCGCGGTGTTCTGCCGGGCGGGATCCTCGCGCAGCGTCGCGGCCGAGGTGAACGCCCAGGCGGCGAAGGTCCCGAGGAGCACCGTGGCGGCGCAGAGGACCGCGGGCAGCCCGACGCGCAGACGGGGCAGCCGTCCGCGCGGCGCCCGGGGAGGTGCGCCGGCGGCTGCCGCGGGCCCGTCCGCCACCTCGCCCTGCGGCGTGCCCGTGGCCGTTTCCATCGCCGGGGCCGTGCCCTCGGCCGCGTCCTCGGCGGGTGCGGGCCCGGGGGCGGTGGTCCCGCGCGGCGGGGCGGCCGTGGCGGCGACGACGGCCAGCCGGCGGCGGCGGTTCACGAGGTGTCGGGTCGTCGACATGTCAGTGGTCCTCTCTCGGGCGGGCAGGGCGGGGTGGGGGCGTGTCAGCCGGCGGTGCGGCCGACGGGCGCCTGGCCGAGGGCGCTGAGCTTCCACCCCTCGGCAGTGCGGGTCAGCTGCCCGAGCATCCGGCTCTCCTTCACCGCGGGCTCGCCCTCCGGCGCCCGCACGGTGACACGCAGCGCCACCATCACACCGGCCCGGCCGGCCCGGTCGTCCAGCTCCGTCACCGCGCCCGACAGCACCTCGGCGGTGCTGACGGTCTTCGCCGCCCGGATCTGCTTGACGAACGCGTCCCGTCCGTCCACGAGTTGGCTGTGCAGATCCCCGGTGGTCGAGTCCTCCCAGCGGTCGAGTCCCTTCTCGATCCGGGTGTGGTCGAGCGTGTTCATGTTCTGTACGGCCTGCTCCCCGGCGGCCAGCGCCTCGTCACGGGCCCGCGCGTAGGCCGCCGAGTCGTCATGAGTGGCGTCGTAGCGGGACCAGCCGCCCCAGCCCGCGGCGCCGGCCGCCGCGACGGCCAGCGCGATCGCGGCCACCACCAGCGGATTCCCCGTCGTCCGTACCCGTGCCATCGGTGCCTCTCCCTACTTGGAGGTGATCTCGACGATTCTCCAGTGGCCGCCCCGCAGTCGGGCGGTCACGGACAACTGGGCCGCCGCGGTGGTGGCGGCCTTTCCCTCGCGCTCGTACACCTGGTCGAGGAAGACGAGGAGGTGAGCGCTGTCCTCGCTGAGCCGGGTGACCCCGGCGCGCACGGCCTGGCTGGTGAGTGTGAGCTTCTGGTCGGCGGCCTGCCTCTCGACCTGGCCGAACAGAGCCGCGTACTGCCGGAGGGCCTCCCCCGCCAGGAGCCGCTTCGCCGCCTCCTTGGTGGCGGCGGTGTCCTGCGGGCTGTACGAGAAGACGTCGGCCAGCGCGCTGCTCACGTCCCCGGTGACCCGGGAGGTCGCCTCCGTGTCGGTCAGCGCGCGGTTGGCTGTGGCGGGGGTGTCGCGCAGCCGCTGCCCCTCGGAGAGGAGGAAGCCTCCCGTGGCCAGAAGGACGAGTGCCGACACCGTCGCGAGGACGCGGAGCAGGTGCCTGCGGCCGGGGGGCGCCGGCTCCCCGGCCGTCGCCCTGCCCTCGGTGGCTTGGGCCGCCTCGGTGCCGGTGCCGGTCCCGGTGGCCGTCATCATCGTCCCTCCGGTCTGCTGCGTGGTCATGCGCCGCCTCCGACCGGGAGAGCATCGAGTGCCTTGACCTTCCAGCCGTCGCCGGTCCGGGCGAGGGTCGCCTCGAAGCGTTTGCGCTCCGTGCCGGCACGGCCGCCGCGGCCGGTGACCGCGACGTCGACGGTCGCGATGAGTGCCGCCGTTCCGGCCCGCTCGTCGAGCGCCGTGAGCGCGGCGTCGGTGACCTTGCCGCGTGCCGTGATGCCGGACTCGGTGAGAGCGGCGGTGTCCTGCTTCCGGGTGCTCTCCAGGCGGTCGTGCAGCGCCCCGGTCGAGGAGCCGAGCCACGCGGTCAGCCCCGCCTTCACGCTCCCGGCGTCCTTGCCGTCCATGGTGGTCAGCCTGGCCAGGTGGCGTCTGCCGTCCGCGAGCGCGGCGTCACGGGCCTCGGCGTACGACAGCGTGCCGTCGCCACGGGCCTGTGCGTACGACCAGCCGCCGAGCGCGCAGACCAGTGCGGCGGTGAGGAGGGCGGCCCAGCCGGTCAGTTGCTTCGTACGGGCGTTCACGCGCTGCCTCCCAGGCCCAGCAGGCCGGCCATGCCGCCGGCCGCCGGGACGCGGCCGGTGGCGCTGCCCGCGGTGCCGGGCAGCGTGGATCCCGGGGTCGCGGGCTCCGGTACGGGGCCGCCCTTCGGGGCGTTCGCGCTGCCGCGGACGTTGATCCCCGTGCCGGGCGGCGAGGCGCACCGGGCCGTGGTGCCGGTGGCGGGGGCGGGCGAGAGGTCGGTGCCGGGCCGGTAGGTGGTGGAGCCGTACCCGGCGGTGCAGGGCAGCGGTGCGAAGAAGGTCACCGACATCCCGAAGCGGGCCTTCCCCTCCCCGTCGATGATGCTCGCGCCCGCCGCCGCGACCGCCGGCACCTTCACCAGCAGTTCCTCCAGGCCCCGTTGCCGGGTGACGGCGACCTCGGAGGTGGTGAGGAGGTTGGCGACCACCATTCCGAAGGCCGGGTCGAGGTCGCGCAGCAGCCCGCTGATCTGTTCCGTCGCGCCGGGCGCGGCGGCGATGAGCCTGCGCAGGTCGGTGTCCGATCCCTTGAGCTCGGCGGCCAGTTCCTCGGCTCCGGAGGCGAAACCCTTGAGCGCTGCGCCCTGTTCGGCCTGGGTGCGCAGGACGGTCTCACCGTCGGCCAGGAGTCGCGTGGTGGTCGGCAGCGCCTTGTCGGCGGCGTCGACGAAGTCGCTGCCGGTGTCGAGCAGGACCTGCAGGTCGTCGCCGCGCCCGGTGAACGCCGCACCGAGTTCGTCGACGACGGTGCGCAGGGCCTCGGCGTCGACGGAGGCCGTCAGGTCGTTGACGCTCGTGAGCACGTCGGTGACGGGTGCGGGGATGGTGGTGTCCGCCTGGTCGATGACCGAGCCGTTCTCCAGGAAGGGGCCGTCAGCGCGGGTGGGCCGCAGGTCGATGTACTGCTCGCCGACCGCGGAGAGGCTGGCGACGACGGCCCGCAGGCTGTCGGGGATGGGAGGTGCGTCGTTCTCGATGCGCAGCTCGGCCTCCACTCCGTCGTCGGTGAGTCCGATCGGCCCGACCCTGCCGACCGAGACGCCCCGATAGGTGACGTCGGAGTGGGTGAAAAGGCCTCCGGTGTGGGGTAGTTGCACCGTGACGGTGTAGTAGCTCCGCAGGCCCACATAATGGCCGAGATCGGCATAGCGCACACCGAGGTAGCCGAGGACGAGTACCGCGATGACGAGGAAGGCGACGTTCTTGAGACGGACGGCCGGGGTGATCATCGGCGGGTGCCCTCCTTGTCGGACGGTGTGCCGGAGGACGGCTTCCTCGAGGGGTCCGGGGCGGTGACCGGCGGGAGCGGCAGCGGCAGAGCGGTGGTGGACTGCTGCTGGACGCCGGGGTACGTGGGTGTGGGGGGCCCGGGGGTGAGGGCGGGGATGATCCGGGTGCCCGGCACGGACGTCACGTCGAGGTACACGTTGAGGTAGTCGCCCTTCACACCGCGGAGCACCTCGTCCGTGAACGGGTAGGTGAGCAGCACCTGCAGGGAGTCCGGGAGGTCGTCGCCGGAGTCGGCGAGCGCGGTGAGGGTGGGGGCGATGGCCTTGAGGTCGGCGATCATGTCGGCCTTGCTCCGCTCGACGGTGTCGACGGCGACGGTGGAGAGGGTGTCGAGCGAGCGCAGCATGGTGAGCAGGGAGCCGCGCTGTTTCTCCAGGACCTCGAGGCCGGGACTGAGGCCGGTGAGGACGGTGCCGACCTCCTGTTTGCGGGTGGCGAGGGTGGTGGCCAGCCGGTTGACGCCGTCGAGAGCCCGGGTGATGTCCTCCTTGTGGCCGTCCAGGTCGGTGACGAGGGTGTCGACGCGGCTCAGCATCGAGCGGACCTGGGGTTCCTTTCCGGCGAGCGCTGTGTTGAGCTCGGTGGTGATGGTCTTCAGCTGGGCGACGCCGCCGCCGTTGAGGAGCATGGACAGGGCCCCGAAGACCTCCTCCACCTCGGGGTTGCGGTTGGTGCGCGCCAGCGGGATCCGGTCGCCGTCGGCCAGCGAGCCCTCGGCCGTGCCGTCGGCGGGCGGCGAGAGCTGGACGAACTTCTCGCCGAGGAGGCTCGACTGTTCGAGGTGGGCGTAGGCGTTGGCGGGCATCCTGATCTCCCCGTTGACGCGCATGGTGACCTTCGCGGTCCAGCCGCCCGGGGTGAGGGAGATCCTGGTGACCCGTCCCACGGCCACGTCGTTGACCTTGACGGAGGACTGGGGAGCAAGGCTCAGGACGTCCCCGAACTCGGCCGTGATCTCGTACGGATGGTCACCGAGGTCGGCGCCGCCGGGCAGCGGCACCTGTTCGATGCCCTGGAAGGACGGCAGTTCGACGCCGGTGACGACGAGTGCCAGGCCGACGCCCACGGCGGCCAGGGCGGCGAGGCCCGTGGTGGTGCGGGCTCCGGGCCTGCGCAGGGCGCGGCTCATCCGTTCCCCTCCTTCTCGCCCGTCCCGGACTTCTTCCCGGCCCCGGTGTCCGCCGGGGTGCCGAAGACCGTGCCCACGGCCGGCAGCGGCAGCACGGGCAGTGACTTCTGCCGACCGGCGTCCACCGGGGCGAGTCCTTCCAGGCCGGCGGCGCCGGATGCGGGCTCCGGCTCCAGGAGTGGTCCGCCCATGGACAGTTCGTTGAGGTCGGTACGTCCGTCGAGCGTGCGGTGCGCCGGGCTGTAGGCGTTGAGTACGTTGCCTGCGGTGAGGGGCAGCGTGTCGAGGGATTCGGCGAGCGAGGCACGCTGGTCGACCAGGGTCCGGGTGAGCGGCACCAGGAGGTCGACGTTCTTCTTGAGGGCGCCCCGGTTCTCCTGGATGAAGCCCTTCACCTGGCCGAGTGCCGTGCCCAGCTCTTTCAGCGCGGCGCTGAGGTTCTCCTTGTCGTCGGCGAGGAAGCCGGTGACGGAGTTGAGCTGCTGCTCGGCCGCCCGCACGTCGCTGTCGTTGTCCTTGAGCATCGTGGTGAAGCTCTGCAGGTAGGACAGCGTGTCGAAGAGGTTGCCGCTGCTCCTGTCGAGTGTCTTCGTCGCCTTGCCGAACTGCTCGATGGAGTCTCCGATGGCTTCTCCGTTGCCCTTGAGATTCTTGGCCCCGGTGCCGAGGAGTTCCGCGAGTGCTCCGTCGGCGTTGGCTCCGTCCGGGCCGAGCGCCGTGGAGAGCTCCGTGATCGACTCGTACAGCTGGTCGACCTCGATGGGGGTGGCGTTGCCGGCGGCGGGCAGGACGGCGCCCTCCTCGAGCCGCGCTCCCCCGGTGTAGGCCGGGGCGAGCTGGACGTAGCGGTCGGCGACGAGACTGGGGGCGACGACGACGGCGTGCGCGTCCGCGGGGACGTCGACGCCCTCCTCGAGCCGCAGGGTGACCCTGACCTCCTCGCCGCGCGGTTCGACGGACTCGACGGTGCCGACCCGTACACCGAGGATCCGCAGGTCCGACCCGGCGTACACCCCGGTGGCCCGGTCGAAGTAGGCGGTGACGGCCGTCGTGCCGTCCTGGTCCATGGCCGTCACCCCGGAGGCCGCGGCGACGGCCACGACGGCCAGCCCGGCCCCGATGCCGATGATGCGTGTGCGTCTCATGTCAGTGGCCCCCCTGCTTCGGCGGCATGCAGTCGTTCGCCGGAGGCGTGCCGGCGGGCAGGTAGTTCTTGGGGACGACTCCGCAGACGTAGGTGTCGAACCAGCGGCCGTTGCCGAGGGTGTTGCCGACGAGCCGGTTGTAGGAGCCGGCCAGCGCGAGCACCTTGTCCAGGCTCTTGCGGTTCTTGACGAGCACGGTGGTGACCCGGCCGAGCGAGGCGAGGGTGGGCCGCAGCTGCTTGTTGTTGTCCGCGACGAGTCCGGTGAGCTGGGTGCCGAGGTTCCGTGTCCCGGTGAGGAGCAGGTGGATGGAGTCGCGGCGGGCCTGGATCTCGCCGAGGAGCAGGTTGCCGTCCTGGAGCAGGGTCTCGAAGCTGCTCTTCCGGGTGGCGAGTGTCCGGGTGAGCTGCTTGCTGCCCTTGAGGAGGGTGGCGAGCTGCGCGTCCCGCTCGGAGACCGTCCTCGACAGGGCGGACAGCCCGTTCGCGGCGCTGCGTACGTCCGGGGGCGAGTCCTTGAACGTGTCGGAGATGGTCCGGAAGCTCCGGGCGAGCTGGGCGGTGTCGATCTCCTCGATGGTCTCGCCGAGCCCGTTGAACGCCTGGGTGACGTCGTACGGGGAGGTGGTGCGGCCGGCGCCGATGCGGGACCCGGGGTCCTGGGGCGCGTCGCCGAGCGGGTCGACGGCGAGGTACTTGTCGCCCAGGAGGGTCTTGATGGCGATGCCGACGGTGGAGGAGTCGCCGATCCAGGCGTCCTTCACTCTGAAGTCGACCTTCACCGCGGCGCCGTCGAGGGCGACTCCGGTGACCTCGCCGACCTTCACCCCGGCGATGCGCACCTCGTCGCCGGTGCCGAGTCCCGCGGACTCGGTGAAGTCGGCGCTGTAGGTGGTGCCGCCGCCGACGAAGGGCAGGGCGTCGGCCCGGTAGGCGGCGAGTCCGACGAGGGCCAGGACGACGAGGCCGACGAGGCCGACGGCTACGGGGTTGCGTTCCCGTACGGGCTTGATCCTCATGCCTGGCACCTCGGTCGGCTGATCGTGATACCGGTGGGCGGGGCGCTGCCGTCGTCGGCCGTCACACCCCTGACCTTCGCTTCGCAGAGGTAGAGGTTGAGCCACGAACCGTAGGAGGTGAGGCGGGTGATCGCCTCCATCTTGGCCGGGGTCTTCTCCAGGAAGTTCTCGATGTCCGGCGCGTTCCTGTCGAGCCCCTCGGTGAGGCGGCCGAGCTGCGCGATGTCCTCCTTGAGCGGCGCCCGGCCGTCCTGGAGGAGGTCGGCGGTGACGGTGGTCAGCGCGCCCATGGCGGTGACCGCGTCGCCGAGCGGTTCACGGTCGCCCGAGAAGCCGGTGACGAGCTTCTGGAGGGTGTCCACGAGGTCGTCGAAGCCCGCCTCGCGGTCGTTGACGGTCTTCAGTACCGTGTTGAGGTTCTTGATCACCTCACCGATCACCTTGTCCTTGGCGGCGACCGTTCCGGTCAGCGATCCGACGTGGGAGAGGATGCTGTCGACGGTGCCGCCCTCGCCCTGGAGGACCCGCACGATGGAGCCGGCGAGCTGGTTGACGTCCGGCGGGGAGAGCCCTTCGAAGAGCGGCTGGAAGCCGTTGAAGAGCTGGGTGAGATCGAGCGCGGGTGTCGTCCGGGAGAGCGGGATGGTCTCTCCCGGCCGGAAGCTCTCACCGACGGGCCCGGCGCCCCGGTCGAGGTCGACGTAGCGCTGGCCGACCATGTTGAGGTATTTGATCGACGCGGTCACCGAGGCGGGCAGTCTCCGGCCCTTGCGTACGGCGAAGCCGACCTCGGCCTCCCGTCTGTCGGCGACCTCGACGGACTCGACCTGACCGACCTCGACGCCGGCGATCCGGACGCTGTCCCCGACGACGAGTCCGGTGGCGTCGGCGAACCTGGCCTTGTACGAGTCGGTGTCACCGACCCCCGTGCCGGCGATGGACAGGGCCAGGACGGTGGTGGCGAGGGCCGTCACCACGACGAAGACGAGGGACTTCGCGAGCGGACCCGCGAGGGAGCGGCGCTTCACCTGAGCTTCACCTCCGTACCGCGGAAGGCCGGACCGATGAGCACGCTGCTCCAGTCGGGCAGCGTCTGCGGCCGTACGTTCAGTGAGGGGGCGACGAGTTCGTTGACGAGCCGGCTCTCCTGCGGGGAGTTGGGCATGCCCAGTCCGTCGCCGGAGGCCGCAGCTTCCCGCGCCGTCCCGTCCTGCGGGGCGGGGGCGGCGCCGGCGGCACGGGCGTCGGCGGTGGGCGCCGCCCTGCCGACGTACGGCACCGAGTAGCAGTGCGGGCCACCGGTCGCGTCGTACACCGGAGTGTCCTTCCCGGCGACGTACCTGCCCTTGGATTCCACGGCTTTGACGGTGACGTGGAATCCGGGTTCGTCGGTGCCCTTGCCGAGCGCCTTGTCCATGGCGGGGACGAAACCGGCCATGGTGCGCAGGGTGCAGGGGAAGGCGTCGGAGTACTCCGCGAGGAGTTCCAGCGTCGGCCGGCCCGTGGCGGAGAGCCGGATGAGGTTGTCCTTGTTCTTCCGCAGGAAGGAGGTGACGTCCTGGGCCGACGCGGTGGTCGAGCCGTACAGGTCCGCGAGCTCCGCCTGCTGCTCGGCGATCGTGCCGCTGGTGGTGGTGAAGTCGGTCAGCGCGTCCAGGACGTCGGGGGCCGCGTCGGCGTAGAGGTGGGTCACCTTGACGAGTTCCTTGATGTCCGCGTTGAGCGTGGGGAGTTGGGGGTTGAACTTCTTGAGGTGGGCGTCGAGGGCGACCAGGGTGTCGCCGAGCTTGTCGCCGCGGCCCCGGAGGGCCTGGGAGACGGCTCCCAGGGTGGCGGCGAGCTTCTCCGGCTTCACGGCGGTCAGCATCGGCAGGACGTTGTCGAGGACCTCCTCCAGCTCGATGGCGTTGCTGGAGCGGTCCTGCGGGATCACCGCCCCCGCCCGCAGCATCCGTACGGACGGCACGGCCGGGGGCACGAGTGCGACGAAGCGTTCCCCGAACAGGGTGGTGGGCAGCATCTGCGCGGTGACGTCGGCCGGGATCTGCCCGAGCCGGTCCGGGTCGATGGCGAGGGTGAGGCGGGCGCCCGCACCGTCGGACCTGATGTCGCGGACCTGCCCGATCACGACACCGCGCAGTTTCACGTCCGCGTTGTCGTGCATCTCGTTGCCGACGCTCCCGGTGCGTACGGTCACGGTGGCCTCGTCGGCGAAATCCTTCTCGTACACCGAGATCGAGATCCGGACGAGCAGGGCGGGCACGAGCACGAAGGCCAGTCCGGCGAGTCTGCGGCGCACGGTCTGCGCCCTGGAGGTGTGCATCAGCCCGCCACCTTCACCGTGGTCGTCGCACCCCAGATGGCGAGCGAGAGGAAGAAGTCGGTGACGCTGATGAGCACGATGGCGTTGCGCACCGACCGGCCCACGGCCACGCCCACTCCAGCGGGACCGCCGGTGGCGTGGAAGCCGTGGTAGCAGTGGGCGAGGATCACCAGCACGCTGAAGATCAGCACCTTGAGGACCGACAGGAGGACGTCGTCCGGGGAGAGGAAGAGAGTGAAGTAGTGGTCGTAGGTGCCCGCGGACTGCCCGTTGAACAGGACGGTGATGTACCGGGAGGCGAGGTAGGAGGAGAGCAGGCCGATCGCGTACAGCGGGATGATCGCGACGACCCCGGCGATGATGCGGGTGGTGACCAGGTAGGGCATGGACCGCACCCCCATCGCCTCGAGGGCGTCGACCTCCTCGTTGATCCGCATGGCGCCGAGCTGGGCGGTGAAGCCGGCGCCGACGGTCGCGGAGAGGGCGAGTCCGGCGACGAGCGGGGCGATCTCGCGGGTGTTGAAGTAGGCGGAGATGAACCCGGTGAAGGCGGAGGTGCCGATCTGGTCGAGGGCGGCGTAGCCCTGCAGGCCGACGACCGAGCCGGTGGCGAGCGTCATCGCGATCATCACGCCGACGGTGCCGCCGACGACCCCGAGACCGCCGCTGCCGAAGGCGACTTCGGCGAGCAACCGTTGCACCTCCTTGAGGTAGCGGTGCAGGGTCCTGGGGATCCAGACGAGGGCGCGTACGTAGAAGGTGAGCTGTTCGCCGGAGCGGTCCAGCCAGCCGAGCACCGACATCGCTCAGCCCCCCTTCGGGGGGACGATCTGCAGGTAGATCGCCGTGAGGACCATGTTGACGGCGAACAGCAGCATGAAGGTGATGACGACGGACTGGTTGACCGCGTCGCCGACGCCCTTCGGGCCGCCGCGCGGATTCAGCCCGCGGTGGGCGGCGACGATCCCGGCGATGAAACCGAAGACGAGCGCCTTGAGTTCGCCGATGTACAGGTCGGGCAGCTGGGCCAGGGCGGAGAAGCTGGCGAGGTAGGCGCCGGGGGTCCCGCCCTGCAGAATCACGTTGAAGAAGTAGCCACCGAGGGTGCCGACGACGGAGACCAGGCCGTTGAGCAGGACGGCGACGAACATGGTGGCGAGCACGCGCGGGACGACCAGGCGCTGGACGGGCGAGACGCCCATGACCTCCATCGCGTCGAGCTCTTCGCGGATCGTGCGCGAGCCGAGGTCGGCGCAGATGGCGGAGCCGGCCGCGCCGGCGATCAGCAGCGCCACGATGAGCGGGCTGGCCTGCTGGATGACGGCGAGGACGCTGGCGCCGCCGGTGAAGGACTGGGCGCCGAGCTGCTCGGTCAGGGAGCCCACCTGGAGGGCGATGACCGCGCCGAACGGGATGGAGACGAGGGCGGCGGGCAGGATGGTGACACTGGCGACGAACCAGAACTGCTCGATGAACTCCCTCACCTGGAAGGGCCGCCGGAAGACGGCGCGGGCGACGGCCATGGCGAGTGCGAACAGCTGGCCGGTCTGCCGCAGCGGGGCGAGGAGCCGCGAGGGCGCTCTCCGCCCGGGGCCGGGCGGTCCGGGCGGTGTCCGGGGGGCTGACGGTTCGGGCGGCCGGACCGGCGGGGGGGCCGTCACCGGTGCCCACCGCCCGGGGTCGGCGTGTAGCTGTCCAGGATGGCCGTACGGGCGGCCTCCGGCAGCTGGCCCATCATGGCGAGGACCCGCTCCCGGCGGCGCAGCGCGCCCTGCCGGACGGGCAGGCCGGGCGAGGGCTCCAGTTGCGGTACGACGGTGCGGGGCCCGGCCCCGGCGTACGGTCCGCCGGCCGTCGTCCGCTCGGCGGCCAGGGTGGCCGCGTCCTTCTCCTCGGACATGCCGATGGGGCCTTCGCGGCGCCCCGCTAGGAACTGGGAGACGACGGGGGTGTCGCTGGTGAGCAGTACCTCGCGGGGCCCGAAGGTGACGAGGTTGCGGCAGAACAGCATGCCCATGTTGTCGGGGACGGTGGCCGCGATGTCGAGGTTGTGGGTGACGATGAGCATCGTCGCGTCGATCTGCGCGTTGAGGTCGATGAGCAGCTGCGAGAGGTAGGCGGTGCGGACCGGGTCGAGTCCGGAGTCCGGTTCGTCGCAGAGGATGATCTGCGGGTCGAGGACGAGGGCACGGGCGAGGCCGGCGCGCTTGCGCATGCCGCCGGATATCTCCCCGGGAAGTTTCTCCTCGGCGCCGAGCAGGCCGACGACGTCGATGCGCTCCATGACGATGCGCCGGATCTCGGATTCCTTCTTGCGGGTGTGCTCGCGTAAGGGGAAGGCGATGTTGTCGAAGAGGGACATCGAGCCGAAGAGGGCGCCGTCCTGGAACATCAGGCCGAAGAGCTTCCGGGTCTCCATGATCTCCCGCTCGGGGCTGTTGACCATGTCGACGCCGTTGATGAGAACGCGTCCCTTTTCCGGTTTCAGCAGGCCGATGATGGATTTCAGGAAGACGGTCTTTCCGGTGCCGGAGGGGCCGAGCATGACACTCACCTCACCCGCCGGCAGGGTGAGACTCACGTCCTGCCAGATGTTCTGCTTGCCGAAGGACTTCGTCAGGCCTTCGACGACCACTTCGATTCCCATCGGCCCTCCTTCGAAAGGGTGGTGAAAGACCTCATCTGTCGGCGCTCCGGCTCCGGTGTATCCGGTGGCGACTCGTCACACGTGCACCGGGAGGCGCACGCTATGTCCGGCGAAACCGCCAGGACAAGCCGTTGAACAGCGGAAATCGTCGGTCTTCGATCTCTGGGCGGACCGCTTGTCACCGGATGACAAAACGGGGCCGCGGGTTTGTCGCACACTGCGCAAGCACTCCGGCGCGTGCCGGGGCCCACGGCTCGGACGGGCGCAGCCACGAGGTCCCGGCGATGGGAGGACCCGGCCCCGACGGAAGGTCGGATTCCGGAGTAACCCCCCGCGAAATCCCGGTCCGAGCGGGCTCGACCAGTGCTTCACGTGCGCCGGAGAAGCAGATGAGGACGTGCTTCCGATCTGCTCAACGGGGACGCTACGGGTGAGTAACCTGACTGCGCAATACCGCTCACACATAATTCCGCGAGGACGTGCGCTCCGGCGCGGGTATGTGTACGCCGGTGAGCACAGCCCGGGCGAATTCTGTCCACAGGTGAGTAATCGGGACCGGGCCACCCACGGCCGGGGGCGCGGGTTTGTCACCGCGCGAGGAGAAGCCCGGGAGCATCCCGGGCGCGGATAACGCGGGCGCGGCGGACGGAACGCAAAGAACAGGGCGGGAGAAGAGGCGCGAAGATCGCACTCCGGTCCGTTTCGCGATCCGGCGGCCGTACCCGGCGGCAGTCGTCGGCCGGGGACGGACGGCCCGGACGACCACGACAGCGGCTTCAGCGCGCGAGCCGGCCGAGAGCGCCCCCGGCGGGGGCCCCACTTCCCATGCAGAGGGTGACAGGCGTCCCAGCGGCCCCGACTCCGCTTCCCGCCTCAACGGCTCCGCACGGAAGCAGTGGAGTCCATATGCGATGAGCATATTCATTACTCGCACCACAAGCCGGGATTGTTCGCGCCTTATGCATCTGCGTACGAGCGGTTTCCATGGACCCGAAGCCCCCTCTCGGCCACCCGCGCCGTATCCGCTTCGCCCTCCGCCGCCCGCCTCCGAAGGACGGCCGGCCCCCCGCCACCTCGCAGGAGCACACCATGGCAGTCATCACCTCGTCAGGCCCCCTCACCCGCATCGAGATCACCGACCTCCTGAACAACGCCGTGAATCACGTGAGTGACGTGCTCGGGGAGTGGTACGGGGACATCGCCAGCGGAACGTTCATGGCCGTCAACGGCACCCTCTACGGGCCGGCGAGCCTTCCGGCGGGCAACACGGGCCCGCGCACCCCCTTCTCCCCCATCGCCCAGTCCGGACCGAGCGGCACGGGCACCGCGTCGGACCCCTACACGATCGTGACCGTCGTCGGCGCCGGGTCCGGAGTGACCCTGATCCAGACGGACCGCTACGTCGTCGGCCGCGAGTACTTCGACTCCTCGCTCACCGTCCAGAACAACTCGGGCACCCGGCAGACCGGGTTCGTCTACCGGGCCGGCGACTCCGTCCTCGCGAACTCCGACTCCGGCTACGGACGGGTGATCGGTACCGCGCCTGCGGCCAGTACGGTCAACGGCCCGGGCGGCCGCCTCGAAATGCTGCTGCCACGCACCGCCGGCAACACCTACATGGAGGACCGCTACACCGAGATCTGGCAACGGATCGGGCAGCAAGGCCCCTTCCCGAACACCTGCCGGTGCGAGGAGTACGTCGACAACGGCGTCGGCATCGCCTGGCCGATCGACCTCGCCGACGGGGCCAGTGCGACGTTCGAGTGGACGACGTCGTTCACCGAGGTCGGAACCACCACGACCGCCCTTTCCAGTGACGTGAACCCAGCCGTCTGCGGTCAGCCGGTCACGCTGACCGCACAGGTCAGCCCGGAGCCGCCGGCGACCGGCACGCCCACCGGGCAGGTGGTGTTCGTCGTCAGCGACGACGGCCCCGCGCCGACCGCCACGGTGAACGCCGCCGGGCAGGCCCGGATCGTGGTCGACGACCTGGGCGTGGGCACCCACCAGGTCGTCGCCGGCTACGAAGGCGATGTCCGCTTCACCAGCTCGAGTTCCAACCTGCTCACCCTGACCGTGAACCGGGCGTCCGCGGACGTCACGGTGACCGCGGACCCGAGCCCGTCCGTGTGCGGTCAGGAAGTCACCGTCTGCGCGCAGGTCGCCGCCGTGGCCCCGGGCTCGGGCACCCCCACCGGCACCGTGACCTTCACCGGACCCGGCGGACTCGACCAGCAGGCCACCCTCGTCAACGGCCGCGCCTGCGTCACGACGACGTCGCTGCGGTCGGGACCGCTCACCGCCGCCTACAGCGGGGACGACTGCTTCGCGGGCGGATCCGGCACGGCTCCGGTGACCGTGAACCCGGCGTCCGCGGACATCACGGTCACCGTGAACCCGAGCCCGTCCGTGTGCGGTCAGGAAGTCACCGTCTGCGCGCAGGTCGCCGCCGTGGCCCCGGGCTCGGGCACCCCCACCGGCACCGTGACCTTCACCGGACCCGGCGGACTCGACCAGCAGGCCACCCTCGTCGACGGCCGCGCCTGTTTCGACACCGCCTTCCACACCTCGGGCACCGTCACCGCCACCTACAGCGGGGACGACTGTTTCACGGGCGGATCGGGCACCGCCCCGGTATCCGTGAACCCGGCGTCGTCGTCGGTGCAGGTGACCGTGGCCCCGAACCCGTCCGTGTGCGGTCAGGAGGTCACCGTCTGCGCGCAGGTCGCCGCCGTGGCCCCGGGCTCGGGCACCCCCACCGGCACCGTGACCTTCACCGGACCCGGCGGGCTCAACCAGCCGGTCCCGCTGGTCGACGGCCGCGCCTGTTTCGACACCGCCTTCCACACCTCGGGCACCGTCACCGCCACCTACAACGGTGACGACTGCTTCACCAGCTCGTCCGGTACGGCCCAGGTGGCGGTCGTCCCCGTCAACACCACCGTCACCGTGCTCCCCGCGCAGATCCGGCTGCGCCTCAACGGCACCTTCGTGATCCCCTCCATGAGCGCCACCCTCAGGACGTCGGGCGGCGCGCCCGTGGCCGGCCAGCCGGTCACCTTCCGTGCCAACGCGCTGACCGGGCCGATCCCGCTGGGCACTGCCGTGACCGATGCCTCCGGAGTGGCCACCCTCGCCCCGCCCCGGATCACCGTCCCGCCCACGGCGGTGACCGCGGCCACCTACACCGCGTCCTTCCCGGGCACGCCCTGCTACAACCCGTCCTCGGGCACGGCACCTCTGACCACGGTGTACTTTCCGCCCGTCCCGTGATCCGGCCCCACCTCGCCCCGCACCCCGTCACCGGCGTCCCCGCCCCGGGCACTCAGCGCCCGGGGCGGGGGCCCGCGCGCACCGGTCCCTCACCGGTCGGTCAAGCACGGCGGACGGATGCTCCTGCACGGCCATCCGTGCACGGGACGACACGGGAATACGGGCGCGGGAGAGGACGAGACCATCCGGCTGCGCCGCGTGCGGTGAGGAACGGGGACCGCCGGCCGGGCGCGGCCGTGTCAGCGCTCGGGCGTGGGCTTCTTCGCCGGGCAGTCCACACTGCTGGTGTCGTTGAGGACGCAGAGCGGCGCCTGGGTCATCTTGATGTAGTTCCCGCCGCCGGAGATGGACGAGGTGAGCAGGGCGGAGACGTCTTCGTCGGCACCGCAATCCGTGAACGCCGGTATGAAGGTCTCCCCGTCCATGGCCCCGCCGCGGTTGACGGTGTAACCCGAGGGTGGATTGCCCGTCCCGAAGGCGTGGAGGGTCTGCTTGATCCTCTTGACCGTACGGCAGTTCGGCCCGACGTCGAGGGGGACTCCGTTGACCTTGACGTCGCTGATCCTGAGATCGAACTCGGCGGTGACCGTCGTGTATTCGGGCATCGTGGGGTCACTCGTCACGCTGACCGACTCGATCCGCGCCGGTCCCCCGACCTGGATCAGCTCCATCGTCGCCGTGGTCGGCATGAAGCCGTAGGTGAGGAACGTGCCCTGCGCCGGGGGGAGCTGACGACGTCCTTCGTACATGAAATCCGCCTCGCTCAGGACCTTGAAGGTGCTCGTGCACGGGTCGGGGATGTACTCCTTCATCAACGTGACGTCGAGGCGCGCCGGCCCCAGGAGGGCCGCCCCGTCCATCTTCCTGACGTTGGTGTAGCCCGCCACGTACGTCTCCGCGGGGGTGGGGAGGGGGATCGGGGGGAAGGGGCACGGCTCGGGGCCGTCCGCGAGGGTCTCCGCCTTCTTGCGGGCAGCCTCCAGCCTCTCCCTCGTGCCGGGGGGCAGCTTCCCCTCGATCTGCGGTGCCCCGGTGACGGGCTCCGTGGGAGACCCGGGGTCCCTGGGCTTCTCCGGCCTCGGTTCCGGTTCCGGGGCCGGTTCGGGGGCCGGTTCGGGGGCCGGTCCCTGCCCGTCTCCCGGCGCCTCGCCGATGACGACCGTGGCCAGCCTGCCGTCCGCACCGTCCGTCAGCCCGCACGCGACCTCGACCACGGCGGGCTCCGTCGGGGAGCCGTCCGCCCGGAGAGGAGTCAGCGAGAGCGCCAGGTCCGAGGCCGACAGGACCGCCGTACCCGCAGAACCGAACGTGGCCGCGGGAACGGGGCCCGCGGCGTCGAGCGTGAGCCCTTCCTGACCGGCGACGTCCCGCGCGGAGGCGGAGAGTTGCGACCAGTGCGCCGTGGCGGTCTCCTCACCCATGGCGTGCACCACCGTGAGATCCGCCCGGGCGGAGACCGAGCCGGCGCCGAGTGCGGCCAGTTCCGCCACGGCCGGGGCCGGCAGGTCCAGGGCGAGAGAGATGTCCTGCGGCTGCAGCGGCCGGCCCGCGAAGCCGTCGGCCGGGATCCTCCCCGTGAGCACGGCCGTCACCGCGTAGGGGCCGGAAGGGAACCGGCAGGTGTAGTCGACCGGCACGTCGAGCTCCGGTACGTCCGCCGCCGATTGCGCACCGGGCAGAAAGGTCGCGGCGGCGATCAGCAGGCTGCCCGCGGCGAACCTCGAGGTGTGAAGCATCGTCCGGCGTACTCGGGCTGCCATGTGGTCCTTCCCTTCGGGACGCGGCGCTCAGGCAGGGACGGGGACGGCTGTGTTCCGGGACGCACCGGCCGGCCTGCCCGGCGGTACGGTACGCGCGGGCCCCACCTCTTGGGAACCGGGTGACGTACGCGATCCCTCAGCCTTCCTCATGGGTCCGTGACTGTGGGCGATCAGTGACAACTTCCCCGCGCAAGGCGTCAGTTGTCGAGTAGAGCGGGGGCGGACGGCCCGGCTGCCGAGTGGCGGCCGGGCCGTCCGCCGGGTCGGGAGGACCCGCCGGATCAGCTGTAGCTGATGACCGGGGAGACTCCGGAGGAGTGCTTGATCGTGTAGACGCCCTTGAAGGTGGCCGTCGCCCCGACGATTCCGCATCCGGGGCCGACCTTGCTGCCGATGGTGAGCAGCAGCGGGCTGGTCGCGGCGGGGGCGACGTCGAGCGTGCCGTTGGCCCCACCGGTGGACGGGTTGTTGTACTTCGCGTTCACCGATCCGGTCACCTTGAAGGTGCAGGCGCCCAGCACGCTGGTACCGGTGACCGTGGCACCGATGGTGCTGATGTTCCCGGTGGTCACACCCGTCCCGTTGGCTCCACCCGCGGCGTACGAGGTGCCGTTGAGCTTCCAGGGCACCGTGGTGGTGATCGTCCAGGTGCTGCTGAACGGCCCGGTGCACGGTCCGCTGAACGCCGCGGCGGTGATCGACGCGAGCTGCGGCCCCGCGGTGGGCGACGTGGGCGCGTTGCCGGAGGCGGACGCGGTCGTGCACTTGATCGCGTTGCCGATGTTGTCCGTCAGCGTCGTCACGCCGGCCGTGCCGGTGAAGTTGCCGGTCGGCGTGACGGTCCACGCGGCGGTGGGGCCGGCCGTCGCGGTGGGTGCGGCCATGGCGACCGCGGCGGCTGCGGCGCCGAACGCCGTGAGAATGCGGGTCTTCCTGGACATGTGTTTCTCCTCTTCCGTCGGGGATGCGACCGACCGGTCGGAATTCATGCGTGACCGCCGGGCCGGTACGGATTACTGGAGGAAGCGGTCCGCTCATGGGGAGCGCGCTTCGTCTTGCCGTGGAGGTCGCGCCGATCCTCGTGAAATCCACGTGTTCCTCTGCCGTCAATTCACCGCACCGACGCACAGGTCGAATCGGTCAGGTGAAATGCCGTACCGCGGCCACGTCATCGCCGGTGCCCCCGGCCCGGGGACAGGCGATCGCCGGCCCCCGGGCCGGTCGTCACCGTGCGGCGGAGTGCCAGAAGCCCGACAGCGCCCGGCCCTCGTCGGGTGCGTGCTCGGCCGGAGCGTACGGGCTCGCGAAGTGCGTCGATGTGTCGTCGAGGGTGACAGCGTTCTTGCCCGCCGCGGACGGCAGCCCCGTCTTGAGGTTCACCGCCCAGTCCAGGAGGCCCGCTCCGCAGCCGCTCGCACCCGGTACGGCGAACGCGGTGTCGGCCTGGTCGGCCCGTTCGAAGGTGTACCGGCCCATCACCCCGTTCTCGTCGTCCGGGTCACCGTTGCCCGCGAACCGCTGGAGCGAGAGTTCGGGTGCCGTCACGTTCTTCGGCTGGAGCAGCACCGGCTTGGAGGTGGTGCCGATGTAGCAGGTGTCGCCGAGGAGCGGGTTCTTCAGGTGGATGCGGACCGGCAGGGTGAGGATCGGTACGTCGGTGGTGAAGGCGGCCGCCATGGTGAAGTCGCGGGGCGCCCCGGCCGGTTCGATCGTCGCCGTGATCCGGTTGAGCTCGACGCTGGTGATCTGCCGGCAGACGGCCGAGACGACGGGCAGCCCGCTCGGGCACATCAGGCCGAGCAGGCCGCCGGGGACCTCCGCGGAGTCGGCGACCAGCGCGCCCTCCGCGGGAGCGACCAGGCTCGTCGTGCCGTCACCGCGCTGGAGCACCCCGAGTTGGAGATCGGTGTTGCCGGTCTTCACGACCGTGTTGCCCAGCTTGATGGAGCCGCCGGCGGAGCTCGAAGAGATGCACGTCGCGACGGTGTCGACGCCGTCCGCCGCCAGCATGGCCGGAGCGTCGACCGGGCAGCGGTCCAGCGGCGCCCAGTGGCCGTTCAGCTGGGTGGCCGCGGTCGCCGTACCGGTCGAGAACAGCGCGCCGAACGCGGTGATCGCCGCCAGCGTCCCCACCCGTGTCCTGTTCGAAACGGATCTCATGTCGTCCCCTCTTGACCGCCACCCGGAAAGGCGGCGCCTCGGCACGGAATTGAATGGCTCATCGTCACGTCTCGGCGCGAGGGATTGCATGCGCTGACGCCTCGATGTGTGCGGTGAATGGCGAGTGGTACCGAACGCGGAATCTCCCGGCACGTCATGCGGACGAATTATCTGTCCGAATTCGATGAGCCGTGATGTTACTCGCGGGAAACACAGCGACACAATCCCGTCGCCCGAAGATCTTTTCGGCCCGGTGTTTTTGATCCGGAAATGAGCAGCGGCACCGATCGCCTTGTCAGGGGATGCGCAGGAACGAGGGGCCGGGGGGCCGGTGGGGGACGATCCCGCGGCCAGGATGACCGAATGTGCGCAACGGTCGCCCGGCAGCCCGGGGTGCGCTTGACGCACAAACGCCGTTACCGATGGTTACCACCAGGCCCCGGGCGTTCGGGCGGCCGAAAAGATTGTCCGGAAGTGAGCATTCGCGCTCGACCTGCACCGAAGCCGCACAACCGGGCCGGGATGTGTGCCCCGTGCACTCCGTTCTTGCCCAACCGGTGTGAACGCCGCCCGGCGTGGTCTATCTTCGGCGCCGAGGTTGGTATACACCTGTCGGTCCGTGGGAGCGCTTTCCCCCCGCCTGCCTCACCCGCACCGGGCAACGGAGAGCAAGAGGGGACGGTCATGCCGAGACTCATACAACCGCTGGACACCGGCGACCCGCTGGGTCCCCTCCCCCAGGAATTCGCCGCCATCATGCGGCCGGAACTGCCCAGCCTGATCAAAGAGATAGGCATGGAGGTGACGCGCGCCTATCCCGAGTACGCGCGTCTGCTGAACGGCCCCAACGGCCAATCCCTTCGCCTCGGCGTCGAACAGAGCCTCTCCTCGTTCGTCGACCTCGTGGCCGAGCCGTCCACCCCCACGGTGTTACGCGACGACATGTGCCGAAGATTCGGCCGGTTCGAGGCGTACGAGGGGCGCACCATGGATGCCCTCCAGGGCGCCTACCGGCTGGGCGCGCGGATCGCGCTGCGGCGCGCGAAGAAGGTGGGACGCAGCCACCACTTCTCCCCGACCCTGATGCTCAGCTTCGCCGACGCCCTGTTCGCCTACGTCGACGAACTCGAGTCCCTGTCCCGCGAGGGCTACCTCGAAGTCCAGGCCCGGTCCGACCAGCAGAGCGAATCCCTACGCCGCCGGCTCCTCCACCTGATCCTCGCGGGCCGGCCGGTGCCCCGTAGCGCCATAGTGGAGCTGTGCGAGCAGACCGGCTGGGCGATGCCGGAGACCGTCACGCTGATCGCCGTGCGCGCCCCGGTCGGCGTGGACCCCGCCGAACTGCCGCCCGACGCGCTGGTCGACCTCGGCGACCCGCAGCCGCATCTGCTGATCCCCGGCCCCGTGGACGAGGCGCGGTACGGGACGCTCGACCGGGCCCTGACCGGCACGCGGGCCGTGATCGGGCTGACCGTACCGACCGCCGACGCCTCCGACTCGGTCCGCTGGGCCCGCCGCGTGGTGGAACTCATCGACTCCGGCGTCATCGACGACCTGCCCCTCGTGCGCTGCGAGGACCACCTCACCACCCTGTGGCTCCTCAGCGATCCGGCCCTGCTCGACCAACTCGCCGAGCGGGAGCTCGCCCCGGTCTCCGGCATCAGCGCCAGCCGCCGCGAGAGGCTGCTCGAGACCCTGCGCATCTGGCTCGACACCCGGGGTACGGCCGCCCAGATGGGCCAACTGCTGGACGTCCATCCCCAGACGGTCCGGTACCGCATGCGCGGTCTGGAATCCATCTTCGGCAGGCAACTGACCGACCCGGAGGACAGATTCGCCACCGAAGCGGTGCTGCGGGCCCTGCGGCTCCGCTCCCGCACCACCCGTCCAGTAACCTGACGCAGCATCACACCTGTTGCCGGTAATCAACTTACCTGCGAGTAAGGCGAAATAGACGGTCAGTCCCAAACGGTTGCGACACGGAGACGTACTCGCCGAGAAACCCGGAACTGCGTCCCGTAGACAGGGAGGAGCGGTGGCCCACCGGCCGTCGCGGAGCACCACCTCCTGGCCGACCATCCGAGAGGGAACCCCCATGACCGCCTCGCACCTCCTCGTCCCCGTCCCCATCCCGGACCGGGTCGCCGCGCTGATCGGGTCCTGCATCCCGCCGCACATCCTGCAGGCGGAGATCGACGCCGACTGCGCGGCCCGAGAGGTCCGCAGGTTCCGCGGCCCGCGCCTCTGCGTCGAGGACCAGGCCGACCGTGAACAGGCCCTGTCCGAACTGGCCCGCGCCAACAAGGTCCTGTCCGCGCATCACCCCCGGCTGGCCGTGCGGCCGGGTGGCGCCTGGTGACGGTCGCGCGGAGAGAACGACCCTGCACCTTACCCCGCAGTACGTTTACTTCGGAGTAAGGAATGCTGCCATGGCAGGCGACCTCACCGGCGACCTGTCCGGGCTCGGCCTCTCCGCGGTCTCTCCCGGGGGAGTTCGCGCGGATCGTCAACCCGGTCGCCGCGAGGGCGTTCCCCGGCGCCCTTTCCCCCGCACGGCCGAGAGTATTTTCGGCCCGCGCACGTAGAATCTACCCATGCCGATGCCCATGCCCACACCACCCGCCGAGTCGGTGTCCGTCCGCTCGCTGACCGAGCTGAACGCGGCGATCCGAGCGCTGGTGCACGGCGGCCTTGGGTCCGCGGAGGCACGCCGGGAGTACGAACGGCTTTTGGTGGAGTGGGCCGCCGCGGTCCAGACGGACGTGAGTGAGGCGGCGTAAGCGCCCCAGGGCCGGGGCCCGCACGGCCCGACCGTCCTCCCGACCCGTGACCGTCCTCGCCGCCGTGACCGGGCACCGCACCCCGGGCTGCCGGCCCACCGTCCCGCCCCGCATCCCTCTGGGAGTATTCCGTGAACGCCCAGCGTCCCTCCGTCCTGTACGTCACCGACCTCGCCTACGAGGCACGCGGCCGCCGGTACTGCGACGAGGACATCTTCCTGACGTCGCGACTGCGCGAGGAGTTCGACCTCGCGCTGTGCCACCCCCGGGACGCGGCGGCGCTGCTCCACCGGTTCGACGCGACGGTCGTACGCAACAGCGGCCCGGTGCTGCACCACCAGGAGGCGTACGACGCGTTCCGGGCCAGGGCCCGGGAGCTGGACGCCCGGGTGTACAACACCCTTGACGGGTCCGGGGACATGGCCGGCAAGCAGTACCTCGTCGATCTGAGCCGTGCCGACTTCCCGGTGATCCCCACCGTGGACCGTGCCGCGGACCTCGCACTGCTCCCCCGGGCCGCCGGGTACGTGGTCAAACCGAAGCTCGGCGCCGACTCGGTGGGGCTGCGGTTCACCTCGGAGGCGTGGCTGCCCGCGGACGCCGACGGCACCCTGCTCGCCCAGCCGAGGATCGACTTCCGCTACGAGGTGTCCTTCTGCTTCGTCGACAGAGACTTCCAGTTCGCGCTGTACGCACCACATCCGGAGCGACGCTGGGTGCTGGAGCCGTACGTCCCGACCCCCGCCGACCTGGACTTCGCACGCCGCTTCGTGGAGTGGAATACCCTCACGCGGGGCGTCCAGCGGGTGGACGCCTGCCGGACACCGGACGGCGAACTGCTGCTCGTCGAGCTGGAGGACCTCAATCCGTACCTGTCGCTCGACCGGGTGCCGGAAGAGGCCTGCGAGGCGTTCGTGGCCCGGATGGCGGCCTCCGTACGGGAGATGCTGGCCTGACCCCGGCGTGGTTGGGCCCTGCCCGCGCCGGGCGGGGGGCCGGTGTGAGGGTGCGAGGGTGACCGCCGCCGGCGGGAACGCCCCCGCCCCGCCGAGGGCCGCCGCGCTCCGTGGACCGGGAGTCAGCGTCCGTCCAGGGCTGCTCCCGTAGCCTCAGAGGCCCCTGACCTCCGGCGCTTCCAGGGCCCTTCACAGCTCCCAGGACCGGGGGCGGGTCAGCGCCTCCCACTCCTGGCGGATCAGCGAGAGGACCGCGTTGTCGAAACGGCGCCCGCGGTGATGGCAGGACGAGCGGCTCACCCCCTCCTGGACGAAGCCCGCGCCGGTGAGCACGGAGAGGGCCGCCGTGTTGTCGGTGTGCGTGACGGCTTGGACGCGGTGGATCGGCAGTTCTCCGAAGGCCAGGTCGGTCAGGGCGTCGAGGGCCGCCGGTCCGTGGCCCCGGCCGCGGTGCCCCGGGGCCAGCATCAGGTAGGCCTCCGCCGTCCCCTCCGACAGGTGCTGGTCGAAGAGGGCGACGACGCCGATCGGGGTGTTGTCCGGAAGGAGGATCAGGAAGTCGTCGCGGGAGTCGTCGTCGAGGTAGCGCTCGACGCGCTCGCGCAACTGGTACAGCGAGCTGGGCCAGACACCGGTCTCATGCGCGGCGACCGGGTCGGAGCGCCAGTGCTGGATCAGCTCGGCGTCGTCGGTCTCCAGCGGGGTGAAGGCGATCCCCCGGCCGCGCCAGCAGCGTGCTCGTGCGGTGTTCGGCTCCACGGGTTCCTCGCTCATGCGGCGAGCGTACGGGGACGATGGCTTCGGCCCACACCGGTTTTCAGTCGACGAACACCGCTGCCGCGTACACCCAGGCGCCGTCATGGCGGACGAAGCGGCTCTTCTCGTGCAGCGAGTCGGGGCGGCCGTCGTCGGTGTAGTGCGCGCGGAAGGTGACCGTCCCGGTGGTGTGGAAGGCGCTGCCCTCCGTCGTCTCCAGGATCTCCAGGCGCACCCAGCGCATCGCGGGGTCGAAGTCGACGGACGGGGGCCGGGTCTCGGGGTGCCAGGTGCGCAGCAGGTAGGCGGCGTCCCGCACGACGAAGGCGGAGTACCGCGAACGCATCAGCGCCTCACACGTCGGGGCCGCCGCGGCAAGGGCGTGCAGTCGGCCGCAGCACTCCCCGTAGGGCGCCGGAAGACCGCAGGGGCACGGCGAGGCCGGGGTGATCCGCGGGGAGGCCGCCGCGGAGGTGGCGGACCGGCGCGGGCGTGAGGTACGTCGTGACATGCGTCCATTGTGACCCCCGGCGGAGCGGCGGCCGGCCCCTCCCCCGCGCCTGCCGCGCCGTCGCGCACGTCACCGCGGGCAGCGGCCCCGACGGTGTGACGGAGCGTGCCCGCCCGGCCACCGGGCACCTCCCGGGTCCGGGCTCGGCAGGTCAGGGCTTGCGCGCCACGCCCGCGTATCCGGGGATCGGCCGGTCGCCGGGGACGTCGATGACCTCGCCCAGCTCAGGTCGCCAGTCCGCGGAGAGCGAGACGCCGGGCTCGACGAGCTCCAGGCCGTGGAAGAACGCGGACAGCTCGGCGCGGGAACGGGGCCGCAGGGTCATTCCGCGCGCCGTGTACAGGGCCCGGGCCCGGGCGGCGCCCTCGGGGTCGAAGTCGCCGGTGGTGTGCGAGAGCACGAGGTAGCTCCCCGAGGGCAGCTGATCCACGAGCCGGTCGACGAGTTCGGCGGCCCCGTCCTCGTCGTCCAGGAAGTGCAGCAGCGCGAGGAGCGACAGGGCGACGGGCCGGCTGAAGTCGAGGACCTTGCCGGCTGCTGCGAGGATGGCACCGGGGTGGCGGGCGTCGGCCTGGATGTACTCGGTGGCGCCCTCGGGGGTGGAGCGCAGCAGGGCGGCGGCGTGCGCGAGCACGATGGGGTCGTTGTCGCAGTAGACGACGCGCGCGTCCGAGGCGGCCTGCTGGGCGATCTGGTGGAGGTTGGGCTCGGTGGGGATGCCGGAGCCGATGTCGAGGAACTGCCGTACGCCGTTCTCGGCCAGCCAACGGGTCGCCCGGTGCATGAAGGCCCGGTTGACCCGGGCCATGTCGCGGCCGCGGGAGTCCAGGGTCAGGAGCTGCCGAGCCATCTGCTCGTCGACCGGGTAGTTGTCCTTGCCCCCGAGGAACCAGTCGTACATCCGTGCGGGGTGCGGCTTGCTCGTGTCGATCTCGACGGCGTGGTGCTCCTGCCCGGTCATGGCGCACTCCGTTGGTCGGCCGGTTCGGCGGGTCGGACCGACGCGTGAGGGACGCCGGTAGGTGATGACGCGATGACGCGTCAGGTGAGGAGGAAGTCGGCCTGTCCGGCCTTGGCGCCCTGGATGAAGGCGGCGATCTCTCCGTGGGAGTAGATGAGGGCGGGGCCGTCGGGATCCGCGGACTGGCGGACCGCCACCCTGCCGTCGGCCAGCTTCATGGTCTCGATGCAGTTGCCTCCGTTACCACCGCTCCACGGCTTGTACCAGCCTTCGGTGCCGAGGTCGCCGGCCGGCATGCCGTTGTATATGTGGTTCATCACAGCTCCTTGCGGAAGTCCCGGAGGATTTCCTTCGTGCGTTGTGCAGTTGCGGCCTGAGCCGCCATGCGGTCCATGACCTCGAGGTAGGAGGCCACCTCGGGGCGCGCGTCGAAGTAGACGGCGCCGGTCAGGTACTCGCTGTAGACCATGTCGGGCAGTTCCGGTACGGCGAAGCGGAAGAGCACGAACGGGCCGTAGGTACCGGGGTGGTGGCCGGTCGAGAACTCCGCGATCTGCACGGTCACGTGGGGCAGGGCTGTCGCCTCGAGAAGGTGGTCCACCTGAGCCCTCATGACGCCGGGCCCGCCGACCGGGCGACGCAGGACCGTCTCGTCCATCACCACCCACAGCTTCGGCGCGTCCGCCCTGGTCAGGAGCGACTGCCGGGCCATCCGGAGTGCCACGTGGCGCTCGATGTCCTCGGGCCTGGTCTGTCCGACGGCCCCGGTGCGCAGCACGGAACGCGCGTAGTCCTCGGTCTGCAGCAGGCCGGGGACGAAGTGCGGCTCGTACATGCGCAGGAGGCTCGCGGCGCCCTCCAGGCTGACGTACATGCTGAACCAGTCGGGCAGCACGTCGTGGAAGCGCTGCCACCAGCCCGGCTTGTTGGCCTCCTCGGTGAGTTCGACGAAGGCGTCGGCCTCCTCGTCGCCGATCCCGTAGGCCTTCAGGAGGAGCTGGACGTAGGGGATCTTGAGCCCGACCTCTGCGGTCTCCATCCTGCGTATCGTCCCGGGGGCGACATGGAGCACCTTGGCGGCTTGGTCGCGGCTCATGCCGACGCGCTCCCGCAGCTCCTGCAGACGCTTGCCGAGGACGACCTGACCGACGGTCGGGGCGGACCGCGGTTCGCTCACTTCGGACCTCCTGATGCGCTGTGTGCGAGCAGTGTGCCATGTGCGTGGTCCCAAGGACACAGCCACTCTGAATTTTTCAGAGTGCCTCTTGCCAAGTGTTCTTGTCAGAGGGAGAGTTGGTGCGTGAACCAGTTCACGTTGCCGTGCCCCTCCTTTTTCTTCCCGGTGCGAAGCGTGACACAGCCCCCACTGTGAGGATTCGGTCGTGGCACCTGGCAGTGCGCTCATCTCCCGGCTCATGGATCTCAACCCCGGGACGGAGGCGCTCCGTTACTGCTTCGCGCTGCCGGCGCAGCCCGAGTCGGTGGCCGGAGCCCGGCAGCTGACGCGGGCGCGGCTGGCCCAGTGGCGGCTCGGCGGGGACACGTACGACTCCGCGGTGCTGATCGTCTCCGAGCTCGTCACCAACGCGGTGGTGCACACGGCCAGCGCGCGGGTGCTCTGCGAGCTCCGCTGCGACGGCGGGCGCCTGCGCGTCTCCGTGCAGGACCAGGGGCATCAGCAGGGCGGCCCCCGGCTGTCCCGCACGGCCGACGACGAACACGGGCGCGGGCTGCTGCTCGTCGACTCCATGAGCTCCGCGTGGGGGTCCCACGACGCCGGGAACGCCTCCGGGCGCATCGTGTGGGCGGAACTGCCGTTCGGCAGGGAGGAGTCGTGCTGAGGAACGCCCTGTCCCGGCTGCTCGGCGCGCGGCGCGCCCGTCCCGGCGAGGGGACCGCCCACCGGGGCCGGGCCCGGCTGCCGCTGCCGCCCGCACTGTCGGCGAGTCTGGGCTACGACGCCGTGGGCGTCCCCGCGCGGTACGGCTTCCGGCTGATGTCTCATCTGCCGCGCGCGGGCTGCGTGTTCGCGGACGCCGACCGGTGGTGGTGGATCGTACCCGCGGGCTCGGACCTGGACCTGGACTGGCCGGAGCAGGTGTCGTACGCCACCGGGGCCTACGTCCCCGCCGGGCGTCCCAAGCTGATCCACGCGCCGGACAGCCGTACGCCCTACACACCGCCCATCCCACTGTTCCTGATGGTGTGCCAGGTCACCGGCGTCACCCCGTCCTGGACTCCGGCCGGCCGGGCCAGGGCGGTCTCCGCCCCCTGACGGGGCGCCGCGCGGGTCTCCACCGGGCGCGGCCGGCGTCCGGTCAGGGACGGTCGAGGTAGGCGAGCCCCGGGTGGACCCGGGTGTAGCCCTCGACCAGCCGACGGGCCACGGACACGGAGTCGACCAGCGGGTGCAGCGCGAAGGCCCGTACCGCCGCGGACCGCGAACCGCTCTCCGCCGCCTCGAGCACCGCGCGTTCCACCGCCTTGACCGCGGTGACCAGCCCGACCGCGTGGTACGGGAGCGGGTCGACGGCGACGGGGTGGGCGCCGTTGGCGTCGACCAGGCAGGGCACCTCGATGACGGCGTCCTCGTCGAGGACCGGAAGGGTGCCCCGGTTGCGGACGTCGAGGATGAGCGAGGCGCGTTCGTCGCGGGCGACGGCACGCATCAGGGCGAGCGCCACCTGCTCGTAGCCCCCGGATTCCAGATCGCTCTCCTCGCGCTCACCGGCACCGGACACCTCCCGGTTCTCCGCCATGTACGTGGCCTCACGTTCGGCGCGGGTGCGGTCCCATGTGAGGAGCGCCGGGGCGGTGGGGTCCTTCATGCGGGCGTAGAACCCCGCCTGCTGGTCGCGGAGGAAGGCACCGCGGGTCTGCCCGGCCTCCTGGTAGGCGCGTACGGCCTCGCGGTTGAAGTAGTAGTAGTGCAGGTACTCGTTGGGGATCGCACCCAGGGAGCGGAGCCAGTCGGCGCCGAAGAGACGCCCCTCCTCGAAGGAGCCCAGCAGGGCCGGGTCGGCGAGCAGCCGCGGGAGTTCGTCGCGGCCGTCGACGCGCAGCCCGCGGACCCAGCCCAGGTGGTTGAGGCCCACGTAGTCGATCCAGGCCCGGCCGGGGTCGGCGCCCAGGACCCGGGCGATCCGGCGGCCGAGCCCCACCGGCGAGTCGCAGATCCCGATGACGCGGTCCCCGAGGTGCCGGGACATGGCCTCGGTGACCAGGCCCGCCGGGTTGGTGAAGTTGATGACCCAGGCGTGCGGGGCGAGCCGCGCGATGCGCCGGGCCAGCCGGACCGCCACGGGCACGGTGCGCAGCCCGAAGGCGATGCCTCCGGCGCCGACCGTCTCCTGGCCGAGGACGCCTTCGTCCAGCGCCACCCGTTCGTCGGCGGCCCGGCCCGCCAGACCGCCGACCCGGATGGCGGAGAAGACGAAGTCCGCACCGCGCAGGGCTTCGTCGAGGTCGCCGGTGGCGACGACGGTGGGTGCGTCCTGGACGCCGCGCGCCTGTTCCCCGAGAACCCGGGCGACGGCGGTGAGCCGGTCCGCGTCCGTGTCGTACAGGGTCACCCGGGAAACGCGGCCCTCGGCGTGATCGCCGAGCAGTGCCCCGTACACGAGGGGAACGCGGAATCCGCCGCCGCCAAGAATCGTGAGTTTCACGCTGCCCGATGGTACGGGGCCCCGGCTGGCCGGTCCGGTGGCCGGGACCGGCCCGGGGCCCCGGGCCACGGATGGGTCAGTGCCCGTTCCACCAGCGCGCCACGGCATGCCAGATCCGGGGCGGGGAGCTCCGCTGCTCGGGGACGGTGGCGCCCTGCACGGGCTCCGGGGTCCGTACCCCGGTGGGCGCGTCACCGCGCAGGGCCGCGTGTGCGGGCTGCGGCCCGGCCGTGCCGGGCCTGGGCGAGGCGGGCGAGGACACCTCCCAGTCGGTGCGGGGCCGAGGCCGGGCCGCCATCGAGGTCAGCGGGTCGGAGTCGATCTCCTGCTCCGGGCTCGGGGCGAACCGCACCGGGAGGTCGACCAGGTGGCGGGACATGATGTTGCCGACCCACCTGAGCTCGCTCTCGTCGACCGCGAGTTCCAGGTCGGGGAGGCGCATCAGCAGGGCGTCGACACCGACGTCGGCGATGGCGCGGCCGATGTCCTGGCCCGGACACTCGTGCGGGCCGCCGCTGAAGGCGAGGTGGGCGCGGTTGCCCTCCATGTCGGTGGTGAGGTCGGGGCGTACCACCGGGTCGGTGTTGGCGGGGGCGATCCCGATGAGGAGCGCGTCTCCGGCCCGGATCCGCTGGCCGCCGAGCTCGGTGTCGCCCACCGCCCACCGGCCGAAGACGGCCGTGAACGGCGGCTCGTCCCACAGGGTCTGCTCCACCGCCTCGGGCACGGTCATGTGGCCGCCGCTGAGCCTGGCGCGGAAGCGCGGGTCGGTCAGCACCATGCGCAGGACGTTGGCGATCAGGTTGGCCGTCGACTCGTAGGCGGCGATGAGGATGAGCCGCAGATGCTCCGCGACCTCCACGTCGCTGAGTCCGGCGGGGTGTTCGACGAGCCAGCTGGCGAAGTCGGAGGCCGGGGCGTCGCGCCGCCGCTCGACCAGCCGGTTCAGCGCGGTGACGACGTAGGCGTTGCTCTCCACCGCGGTGGCGGTGCCCCGGGTCATGTCGCGGGCGGCCTGGACCATGCGGTCGTTGTACTCCTCGGGCATGCCGAAGATCGCGCACATCACCATCATGGGCAGGTGCTCGGCGAACTGGCTCACCAGTTCGGCGGTGCCCTTCCGGCAGAAGTCGTTGACGAGCCGGTTGCTGAAGCGGTTGACGTGGCGTCGGACACCGCGGGTGTCGATCCGCGCCATGCTGTCCGTGACCGCGCCACGGAGACGTTCGTGGGCGTCGCCGTCGGCGAACGCGCAGACCGGCTGCCAGGTGAAGATGGGGGCGAGCGGGTGGTCCGGCGCGACGGTGCCGTCCCGCAGGGCCTGCCAGCGCCGGGAGTCGCGGGAGAACTGCGAGGGCGTCCGGGTCACGTGGAGGTTCTCGCTGTGCCCGAGGACGAGCCAGGCGGGTACGTCACCGTGCAGCAGTACGGGGGCCACCGTGCCGTGCTCGGCGCGGAGCCTGGCGTAGAGGCCCGCGGGGTCGTTCTCCGCCTCGGGCCCGTAGAGCCGGCGCAGGCCGCCCGGCCCGGCACCCCTGGCGTGGGCGGGGCACTCGGGGGGCGGCACCGGCCCCGGGGCCGCTCCGGGTTCGTGGTGGAAGGGCGTTGTCACAGTCGCTCCAGGGTCGGGCTTTCCGAGGATCAGCGGATCGGGCGGGGGACGCGGCAGCCGCGGCGGGGACACGCGTGCCGTCGTCAGGCGAGTGGGACGGCCAGGCTGTGCAGATAGCGCATCAGGGTCATCAGCACGTCGCGGCTGGAGGCGCGCAGCCGGGCGTCGCAGTCGATCATCGGTACCTCGTCCGGCAGGTCGAGGGCGGTCCGCAGGGCCTCGACCGGGTGGTGCGGCGCGTCGGGGAAGGTGTTGACCGCGACGACGAAGGGGACGCCGCGCTCCTCCAGCCGGCCGATCACGTCGAAGCTGACCTGCAGCCGCCGGGTGTCGATGAGGACGACGGCGCCGAGGGCTCCTTCGAACAGGCCGTTCCAGAGGAACCAGAAACGTTCCTGGCCGGGGGTCCCGAACAGGTAGAGGATCAGTTCCTCGCTGAGGCTGATCCGGCCGAAGTCCATGGCGACGGTGGTGGCGGTCTTGCTCTCCACCCCCATGTTGTCGTCCACGCCGACGCCGGCCTGGGTCATGGTCTCTTCGGTCGTCAGGGGCCGGATCTCGCTGACCGAGCCGACCATGGTCGTCTTGCCGACCCCGAACCCCCCGACGATGACGACCTTCACCGCGGCCGTGGCCGTGGTGGGCAGGACGTCCTCGCTGCGGGGGCCCGTGATCGTGTCAGAGTTTCTGAAGTCCATGCATCACCGCTTCGAGGAGGGACCGGTCCGGGAGCGCGGCGCGGACGATCGGCGCGCGCGACTCGACGAGTTCGGTCGCCAGGAGTTCTGTCAGGAGCGAGGTGACCACGCTGAAGGGCAGGCTCAGGTAGGCCGAGATCTCGGCGACGGACAGCGGCGCCCTGCACAGCCGCAGGATCGCGGCCTGCTCGGGCTGGACCGTGGGTGACGGCTCGGCCTGCGCGACGACCATCGTCACGAGGTCGAGATCCGCCCTCTCGCCGTCGGTGTCACCGGTGATCACGTACAGCCGCTCCGGGTCGCTCAGCGCCGGGTCGGTCGTACGGCGTTCTCGGCGGGGAGCGCTCATCCGGCCTGCCCGCCATGCCGGGGCGGACTGGTCAGGTGGGCGCCGATGCGCACGACCATGTCGCGCATGCGGGCCCCGACCAGTCCGGCGTCCACGGTCTCACCGGCCAGGACCGCGAGGTACGCGCCGGTGCCCGCGGCCATCAGGTAGAAGAAGCCGCCGGTGACCTCGATGACGACGAGCTTCATCTGGCCGTCGCTGTAGGGGATCTCCGTGGCGACCGCGGCCGCCAGGCTCTGCAGGCCGGCGCAGGCCGCCGCGAGGCGGTCGGCGACGTCGGGGTCGCCGCCGTGCCGGGCGATGCGCAGACCGTCGGCGGAGAGCACCACGATCTGGTGGATGCTCGGGATGTCGTCGGCCAGTTCCTTGAGCATCCAGTCCATGTTTCCCCGCTGCTGGATCACTTCAGGTCTCCCTTGTCCCACGTCTCATCGGAGTCTTCGCCGTTCTTCGTTTCCTTGGGCACGCCGTTGACGGCCTGGGTGAAGGCCTCCAGCCAGAGACCGGGCGGTGCTTCCGCGCCACCGTGCCGTCCGCCGCCCGCCCCGTTGTGCGCTCCGGAGGCCGGCTCGGCGGCCGGGGCCGCCTGCTGCGGGAGATTGTGCGAGCCGAGCGGGGCGCGGCCCCGGCTGCGGCGCTGGGGCAGGCCCCCCGGCGTCCACTCGGTCACCACGATCTCGTCGTCGTCCGGAGCGGGGACCGGGGCGGCGGGCCGGGTCGCGGAAGGGGCCGCCGCCGGTGCGGGGGCTCCAACCGACGGGACCGGTCCGGTCGGCGCGGGGCGCGCCCGGCGCTTGCCGCGCGGCGGCACCACGTGCTGCATCTGCGACATGTCGAGGGAGCTCTGGGGGCGCGAGGTCGCGCCGATCCCGTGTGCGATGCCGGGGGCGGGTCCTGTGGTGATCATGTCGCGCGGGACGACGAGCACGGCGCGGACTCCACCGTACGCGGACTGCCGCAGGGACACCTGGAGTTGGTACATCCGCGAGAGCCGGCCGACGACGGCCATGCCGAGCCGTGGGGACTCGCCGAGGTCGTTCATGTTGATGCCGGCCCGTGCCTGGGCGAGCATGTTCTCGGCCCGGGCACGGGCTTCCTCGCTGAGGCTGACGCCGCCGTCCTCGATCTCGATGGCGATGCCGGTCTGCACCTCGACGGCGGTCACATGGACCCGGGTCTGCGGCGGGGAGTAGCGCGTGGCGTTGTCGAGGAGTTCGGCGCAGGCGTGGATGAGCGGTTCCACCGCGGTGCCGACGATGGCGACCTTGGCGATCGAGTGCAGGTCGATGCGCTGGTATTCGAGGATGCGGGACATCGCGCCGCGCAACACGCTGAACAGCGGTACGGGCTTGGGCCACTGGCGGCTGGGGCGGGCGCCGCCGAGAACGGCGATGGAGTCGGCGAGCCGTCCGATCAGCGCGGTCCCGTGGTCGATCCGCAGCAGGTCGTCGAAGACCTCGGGGTTGCGCCCGTGGTGGTCCTCCATCTCCCGGAGCTCACTGGCCTGCCGGTGGACGATGGCCTGGACGCGGCGGGCGACGCTGACGAAGGCGCGCTGGGCGGAGTCGCGCATCGCCTCCTCGTTGTCGATGATGTCGAGGATCTGGAGGACCAGGGCGCGCTGGGCCTTGGGCAGGCCGCGGTAGGACTCGTCCGCGTCGACGACGTCGCGCATCACCTCCTGGGGCGAGTTGCTCGCGCGCAGCCTGCGGATCGCGGCGGGCAGCAGTTCGTTGGTGAGCCGTACGGTCTCCTGGTCGTAGGCCGCGAGGCGGTGTTCCAGGTGGGCGATCCGCTGTTCGTACTCGGCCCGCTGGACGCGCGTCGCGCGGCCGCGGCGGTCGAGCGCGACGGCGAGCGTGGCGACCACGACCGTGGCGATCGCACCGCACCAGACGACGGCCGCCCGGGTGGCGCCGGTCACCGGCGCCGCTCCGGCCGCGGTGGCTCCGGCCATGAGCAGGACGGGCAGGAGCACGGCGCGCACTACGGGGATGTCTCTTCTTGTCGGCGGTGATTCAGCACGAACCATCTAAACCCTCTGGCGGTTGATTCGGGGGGTGTACGCACGTGCGCGGACAGTTGTGCACAAGTGCGCGATTTCATATCAACTCGACTTCACTGCGCGTGAGCCTAGCCAGATCAGAACAGGGTCTCGGCATATTCACCCAACCCCCTGCGCGAGCACCCGGGCGGTAATACACTCGCCAGTTTTCGCACTCAGCGCCTCCAGGCGTGCGCGGTGAGTGACGAGGCGGGGAATCAGCGGAAAGCGGGCCGACGTGTCCCGCCACGCGGGACAATGCGCCGGTGACACCACCCCGCTCCCGCTCACAGGTTTCCAGCCGGAAGAGCCAAACATTCAGACGCCCGGGCGAATTTCCTTCATCCGTACGTATGTCAGTGCACCGCAGGACGGGACAGGGGCACATCCGATCGAATCAGATCGAAAGGAGCAGATTCGTGATCGATGGACGGATGTACGAGGAGGAGGCCGTCTCGACACCGGCCCGGGGCTACACCATCGAATCGCTGGACACCGGCCTGAGACTGATGCAGTTGTTCCTCACCGAGGACACACTCACGGTCAGTGAGGCCGCCCGCCGCCTCGACATCGGCCGCTCCACCGCCCACCGCGTCCTGAGCACGCTGGAGGGGCGCGGCTTCGCGGTCCGCGATCCGTCGGGCCGCGGGTACGAGGCGGGGCCCGAACTGCTGCGCCTGGGCAGCCCCGCGGGCTTCGGTCCCGAGGTGCGCGCGGGGGTCGGGGCCGTACTGGACGAGGCGGTCCTGCGGACCGGCGAGACGGTGATCAGTGCCGCGCTCGTCGGCGACCGGGTCCTGGTCACGGACGGCCGCGAGTCGCCGCATCCGGTCCGGGTGATGCTGGAGACAGGCCGGAGCCGCCACGCGCACGCGACCGCCGTGGGCAAGGTCCTGCTCGCCCGGCTGACCGAGGAGCAGGTCCGCGTCCTCTACCCCCGGGAGCGGCTGCCCGCCGTCACCTCCCGGACCCTGGCGTCCCGGACCGCGCTGCTCGCCGAACTGGCGGAGGTCCGCGAGCTCGGCCGGGCCTTCAGCCGCGGCGAGTCGGTCCCGGGGCTGCACGCCGTCGCCGTCCCCCTCACGGGTGCGAGCCGGCGCAGCCGGCTCGCTCTCGGCGCGTCGGCGCCGGCCGGCCGCGGCGACGACGCCGCGCTGGCCGAACGCGCGGAGCAGCTACGGCGGTCGGCCGCCCCGCTGCTCACGGGCCGGGTGCCCGGATGACCGCGCACCGTCTCAGCGGCGTCCGCCGCCGAGGCGTCCCTCCAGCTGGACGAGCAGTTCACTGAGGTGTGCGCTGAGCCCTTCGCGGGTGTGCGCGTCCAGGCCGGAGAGGACCGACCGCTCGTAGGCGAGTTGTTCCGGCAGCAGGCGGTCGACCAGGTTGCGGCCCTCGGCGGTCAGCCCGAGGTGGACGACCCGGCGGTCCCTGGCGTCGCCGCGGCGGTCGATCAGGCCGCTGTCCTGCAGCACGCGGAGTCGTTTGGTGACGGCGGCGCCGGACGAGAAGGTCTCGCGCGCCAGTTCGCCGGGGGTGAGTTCGCGGTCGCTGCGGCGCAGGGCGCCGAGGAGGTCGAATTCGGCCCGGGTCAGTCCGGCGGCGCGCAGCGGGGCGTCCTCCGCCTGCTGCAGGAGGGCGGCGCAGCGGTTGATGCGGCCGATGAGTTCCATCGGGCCGGTGTCGAGCTCCGGGTTGACGGCATGCCACTGCCGTACCACCGAGGCGACGATGTCGTCACTCACGCCGCTCCGTTCGCAGGGGGCAGGGTGATCAGTCCCTGCCGCTGTGCTGTCGCGGCGAGCGTACGGTGTCCGGCGTGCTCGGCGGCGAGCATCTCCTCCTCCGGCAGGGCGCGCTGCCACCACTCCCCCGCGGCGATGTCGCTCGCGTCACGGAGCTCGATGAGGGACGAGGTCAGGCGCCTGCGTGCCGTTTCGAGCGTCAGGGGGCCGGTCCCCGGGTCGGCGAGGAGCTTCTCGGCCGAGGCCCGGGCCTCCCCCGTCGCGGCGAGGGCCCGTTCCACCCGGCCGGTGGCCCGGCGGTTGGGTACGGCGACCGCCGCGAGGATGCCGACCGCGGCGCCCACGAGCGTGTCCAGGGTGCGGGCGCCGATGAGTTCCCCGGCCGGGTGGAAGCCGGCGAATTCGACGATCAGCAGGGCCATCGGGGTGACGGCCACCGAGCCGAGCCAGTAGTTGCGGGTGATCAGTGCCTCGGCGGCGAAGTTGAAGCACAGGACGCACAGGACGAGGGCGAGCGGCCCGGTCCGGGCGACCGGGATCACGGCGGCGAAGACCAGGACGCCGACGAGGTTGCCGACGATGCGCTGCAGGGCGCGGCTGAAGGAGAGGGAGAGGTTCGGCTGGTAGACGGAGGCCGCGGTGACGATGGCCCAGTACGGGCGGCCCACTCCGAGGGCCGAGGACACGTAGCCGGCCAGGGCGCAGCCCACGAGGGTACGGACGGCGATCGGCAGCACGGGCGAGCCGGGGCCGAGGGCCCGCAGGAGCCTGCGCCGGGCCTCGCGCCGGCCGCGCCTGATCCGCTGCCCGGCCCGTTCGGCGTCGATCCCGAAGAGCTGCTCGACGGTGCCGGGCGCGGGCACCGTGCTGGGTACGGGGCCGCGCGCGCGGGTCTGAGCGGCCCAGCCGCGGAGCCGTTCGGCGTCGGCGCCGCGGGGGCCGCCGGCCGCGGACCGGGCGAGGGCGCGTTCGGCGTGGACGACGAGGCGTTCGAGTTCCTGGCGTACGGGGGTGGGCCGGCCGGCGGCGAGCAGGGACTGCCAGGCGGCCTGCACGGCGGCCGCCGCCGCGTGCCGCGTGCGGGGGCCCGGGTCGGCCGCGCAGGCCGCGGCGGCGTCGAGGGCCCGGGCGGTGGCGCGGCGCTCGGGCCCCTCCCTGCGCCGGAGGGCCGGGCCGACGGTGATCAGCCAGGAGAAGGCGCCCGCGGCCAGTGCCAGGGTGAGGTGTGCGGGGACCTGCCCGGGTTCCTGCGGTGCGAACAGCGCCGCTGAGGTGACGAAGGTGAAGATCACGTTGCCGGGCGGGCCGATGCGGGTGGCGTCGCAGAAGGTCTTCTGCACGGCGGCGAGAAGGGCGCCCACGGTGACCAACACGGTCGTCGAGTCGGTGAGAGCCGCGGTGACCAGGGAGACGGCGAGTCCGGCGACCATGCCGAGGACCACCCGGACGACGGTGTGGACGCGGCGGGCGTACGGGAGGTTGTGCCCGTAGAGGGCACAGAGCGAGCCGGCCATGGTGTACATGACCAGGTCGAGGCGGTCGAGGGAGTACAGCAGGAGGTTCGGCACGCCGGATGCCACGACCACGCTCAGCGCGGGCTTGTACCAGGTCTCGGCGGGGCCCCTCAGCCGGAGGACACCGGTCAGCGGCAAGGTGGGGACGGGTCGCTTCCGGGTTCGCACAGCTGAATCACTCACCCATACACGTTAACAGGTGTTACACCAGTAAATCATTTCCGGACACCGCCCACGCTCCGGGCTCCGTGGGCAGCGCGCCGCACCCACCAGCGCAGGAAGGCGCCCGCGGGCCCGCCCCGGGAGAACGCGCGACACTCACGGACCCCGTCCCGGGCGGTCCGTCCCCGGCTCCCTCGGCGACGGCGCACCGGCCGGGTCCGACCCCGCTCACCCACCGCCCTGCGGCCGAGCCCGGTCGGCCGTCCTGAGGGTGGATCCCAAGAACGGGGTCGTCGGCCGCGGGGAACTCGGCCTCCGCCAGGACTTCCCCCTCTTCGGCCTACGGACTGTTCCCGGCGCGGTTGTCCTGCCAAGCTGGGGACAGGACTCATTGAAGCTTCACACACCATTACGATGGCGGCGATGACCAGGACAAGTGGGCGGACAGGCCGGCGGCGGTGCGGTTCAGCGCTGCCCGCCTCCCTGGGCTGGGCGCTGATGCTCGTGGCCCTGGTCCTGTGCTGCTCCCCCGCCGCCACGTACGCGCACCACGCGGACGCCACCCCGGTGGCGCCCGCCCGGGCGCTCACCCCGGTGCCCGCGGCTGCGGTGTCGGTCGTCACGGCCGATGCCCCGGATGAGCGCGGGATCGGCAGTTCCTGCCACGGCGCGACGAACCACTCGACACCCGTCGTGCTGCCCGGACCCACCGCCCCCGTCGCGCTGCCCTGCCCGTCGGCCGTGGCCCCGCCCGGTCCGCTCGCCGGAGCCGGGGGCATCCGCGGCCCCTCCGACGACGGCGCCGGCTCCGTGAACCGTCTCCGCCTTCAGGTCCAACGGATCTAGGAGGGCCGGAACCGCCCCTGCCGCCGTCACGGCGCCGGGGCGGTGCCTCCCGCCCCCTGATCCCGCGCCGCGCACCCTGTGCGCGCCGAAACCCGAGGACCCGACATGGCTTCCACCAAGGACCCGAACAGCCCGTCCGCCGCCCGCCGCGCCAAGCTGGAGGAGGCCCGCCGCAAGGAGAGGGCCCGTGAGCGCCGCAGCCGCATCATCACCATCACCGCCGCCGTCGTGGTGGTCGCCGGCCTCGTCGTCGGCGGCGGTTACCTGATGTCGGCCGCCGACGAGCAGGACAAGGCGGAGGAACAGGCCAAGACCTCCCCCGTCACCGGCGAGCGCAGCTGGGACGAACTGACGCAGGACCACGTCGAGAAGGCCGTCGACTACCCGATGAACCCGCCCGTCGGCGGCGACCACCACCCGGTCTGGATGAACTGCGACGCGGACGTCTACACGAAGGAGATTCCGAACGAGAACGCGGTCCACTCCCTGGAGCACGGCGCCGTCTGGGTCACGTACAACGACGAGGCCGAGGACGCGGACGTCAAGGCTCTTTCCGAACGGGTCTCCAGGACGCCCTACTCCCTGATGAGCCCGCTGGCCGGCCAGGACGCCCCCCTGACGCTCAGCGCCTGGGGCAAGCAGGTCACGGTCGACAGCGCCACCGACCCCCGGGTCGCCCAGTTCTTCACCAAGTACGTCCAAGGCCCGCAGACCCCCGAGCCGGGCGCCGCGTGCAGCGGCGGTCTCGCCCGGTGACGCGGGCGGTACGGGCCTCCCGGCCCCTGCTCCTGGCGGGCTCCGCGGTCTTCCTGGCGGCGGTCGGACTCGTTCTGCTGATGGTGGTACGCCCCTCCCAGGCGTCCCCGTCGGGGTCCGGGACCTCCGCGCCCACGGAGTCCTCGGTGGACGTCGGATTCGCCCGGGACATGTCGGTCCACCACCAGCAGGCCGTGGAGATGGCGTTCCTCGTCCGGGACCGCACCGGCGACGAGGACGTGCGACGGCTCGCGTACGACATCATCAACACCCAGGCCAATCAGCGCGGCATGATGCTCGGCTGGCTGGAGACGTGGGGCAGGCCCAAGAGTTCCGACCGCCCGCCCATGGCGTGGATGGGCCACCCGGCCGCCGCCGCGAAGGACGGTGCCCTGATGCCCGGCATGGCGACCGACACCGAGCTGGACCGGCTGCGCGCGGCGACGGGCAGGGACGCGGAGGTGCTGTTCCTCCGGCTGATGACCGTCCATCACCGGGCCGGCGCCGACATGGCACGGGCGGCGGCCGGTCCGGCCGGGACACAGGAGATCCGGAACCTGGCGGCGGGCATGGCACGCGCCCAGGAGTCGGAGATCGCCCTCATGGCCGACATGCTGAAGGCCCGGGGCGCGCGGCCCTGAGTCCCGGACCCGGCGGCCCGTGTGCGGAACGGCACCACCGCGCACGGGCCGCCGCCCCCGGGATCACGGGGCTCCCGGAGTACGGTGCCGGCGTGCCGAACGCGCTGCCTGCTGCCCGCCGTCCGCACCCTCGTCGACCCGGGCGCGGTGGCGGACGCGGCCGGCGGGTGCGGGGCGGTCCGGCCGCGTACCGCCGGTCTCGTCACGCCGCGCATCGCATAGGCTCGCCGACGATATGAAGAACTACCTCTCGCCCCTGGGCCCCAAGGCGGACAAGGACACCGTGCGGCGTCACAACCTGAGCCTCGTGCTGCGCGCGGTACGGGACGAAGGGGAGGCGGGCGAGGCCACCAGGGCGGGCGTGTCGGCCAGGGTGGGCCTCACCCGGGCCGCGGTGTCCTCGCTGGTGGAGCAGTTGCTGGAGACCGGGTTCCTCACCGAGTCCGGCAAGACGTTCAGCGGGCAGGCCGGCCGTCCCGGTACGGCCCTCAAGGTCGCCCGCACCGGACCGGCCGGGCTCGGTGTGGAGATCAACATCGACTACGTCTCGGTCTGCGTGGTGGACCTGGCAGGTACCGGCCGGGTCCGGCAGACCGAGCACCTGGACAACCGCGGTTCGGCGCCCGCCGAGGTACTGGCCAGGGCGGCCGGCATCGCCGCACGCACCCTGGACTCGGCCCGTGAGCAGAGCCTTCACCCGGTCGGGGCGGCGCTCGCCCTGCCGGGACTCGTCTCGGGCGGCTCGGTGCGCCAGGCGCCGAACCTGGGCTGGAACCGGGTGCCCGCCGAGGAACTGTTCGCCGCGGCGCTCGCCGGGCTGCGCCCCGGCACGCCCGCGCTGCCGGTGCGCTCGGAGAACGAGGCGAACCTCGCGGCGCTGGCCGAGCTGTGGTTCGGCGGGCTCGAAGCGGTGCGCAGCTTCCTGTACCTGACGGGCGAGATCGGTGTCGGCGGTGCCCTGGTCCTGGACGGACGGCTGCTGCGCGGGGCGCACGGCTTCGCGGGCGAGATCGGGCACGTGGTGGTGGACCCGTCGGGGCCGGAGTGCCGGTGCGGTTCGCGCGGCTGCCTGGAGCAGTACGCGGGCCAGACCGCGCTGCTGCGGGCGGCCGGGGTCGAGGAGTCCGGAGGCGGAGCCACCGGGGTCATGGAACTGGAGCGGCGAGCGCGGGCCGGGGACGCGCGGGCGGTGGCCGCGGTGGCCGGAGCGGGCCGGATGCTCGGCCAGGTGCTGTCCGGCGCGGTGAACCTGTTCGACCCGGACGCGGTGGTGCTGGGCGGTGTGTACCGGGGTCTGATGCCGTGGCTCTCGCCGCCCGCCGACGAGGAGCTGACGGGCCGGGTGGTCTCCGGGCTCTGGTCCCGGGGCAGCGGCCGGCTGCGCGCGTCGTCCGTCGCGGGTGACGCGGCGCGCGGCGCTGCGGCCCTGGTGATGCAGGACGTGCTGGCGGACCCGGTGGCGTACGCGCGGCCCGCTCCGGTGGGCGCCTGAGGTGCGCGGCGGGGTACGGGGACAGGGCGGCCCGCCCCCGTATCCCCGCCGCGGCCAGGTCAGCGGACGCCGAGGAGGTGGTCCAGGGCGAGTTGGTCGAGGGCTTCGAAGGCCATGGAGCGTTCGGCGGCGGTGGTGATGTCGAAGTCCTCG